>JAGOJU010000005.1 GCA_017994935.1 Opitutaceae bacterium | reverse complement strand
CTCATCTTGATGTTTCGTAGATCACCCCGTCCGCTGCCAGTCCGTTCCCGACCTTCGGGTTTCGAAATCATCCTCCAAGCGTACGCTCGGCTAACGACTCACCAGATACTGTCATCTAACGCTGTTCTCTAACGACAGGCTTCGAGACAAGTCGAAATCCGGGGAGGAATGCAAGCACCGTTTTGAGGTGCACTTTCGTAACGCTTTGCCCGGTGGTAGTCTAGCGTGTCGGTGAGACCTCAAAAATCGTATCGGACGGCTTGCAGCGCACCGACTTGTATTTTTCATTATCGCTTGCATGAGCACAACCCTACGATTCCTTTTCATTGCCCTTGGCGCGATTGTCATGATTACTACCGGCACTGCTGCACCTCTCAATGTTGGGGACAACGCCCCTCGGATCTCCGCAACAACCGACGGCGGCAAGTCACTGAATCTCGGTGATCTATACGCGAAAACGCGATATACGCTCGTCTACTTTTATCCGCGCGCAGATACACCGGGCTGCACGGCGCAGGGATGCTCACTGCGCGACGCCTATACGGAACTGACGGAAAAGGGCGTCGTGGTGATTGGTGTCAGCAATGACACGATCGAGGCGCAGAAGGCGTTCAGGGAAAAGTACCATCTGCCATTCACGCTGATTGCGGACACGGACTTTGCTGTCATCCGTGCATTTGGTCAGCAAGGAATCAAGGCCGCCAAGCGTCAGGCGTATCTTGTGCGTGACGGAAAGATTGTCTACGCGGATCACACGGGCTCCACCGCGAAGCAGGCTGCGGATATTCTTGCGTTCATCGCGACCGACAAGGCTTGAGAAGAGTTGCGCTGTCGCGCCACGACGATAGGGGCGTCTGGCGCGGCAGATGTCGCTTCTCAAAGCTCGGAGTCATCAACCTCGCGCAGCAGCGGAGCGTGCGGATCGTGCCTCACTCTGCTGAGCCATCCTGCAATGAGAGGATTGGAATGGATCAGATTTCCGGGGAGCGGGGCCGCGAGCAGGTCGATTGCGCGCAAGGTTCCATCCGCCGCGCTCACCAGATTTCTGCAGTGAAGGTCTGCGATGAGCCATGTCGTGCCGCCAAGAAAAAAGAGCCTGGGATGATCGCGATGTGCCCGCAGGAATCGTGACGGGATAGGTATCAGTGCGGGCGGCTGCAGCAGGGAAGTGTCGGTGCCATCGGGCACCCGGGCACCGCAGGCCTGTTTGGCAACGATGATTCCCTCGGGGGTTGCCGCGATGACTTCGGTCGGCATACCCTGGAGGGCCATGATGAGCAGAAGCTTTTCGAACAAGGACCGATAGCTTCCCAGACAGGCTTCTGCGAGCCAGGCTACCTCGTCGGATCCGGGACTGAATATGAAACTCCCGCCTATGCGTCCGTCTTCACGCGGAAGGTAGAACTTGTAAATGGAACCGTCTTCCGACTGGAAAGCGGTCGCTTCAACCCCGCTGCCGATACGGCGAAGTCGAGGGTTGCCTTCGTCGAAAGGGTCCTCCGAGCCGGGCGGAAATCCAAACAGGTCGAGCGGACAAAGGGGCAGGAGGCTGCGGAAGGTGCCAACGGCCTCGTGCAAATCCTTCCACACGCCGCCCGCGGCTGCGAGAAGGCTCAATTCGTCGGAGGGGAAGAGGACGAGATCGTCGTCCGGATCCGTTCCGAAGCCAGCGCGCGCCGCTGCCGTGCTGAGGCAAGTGAGCGCTTCCAGTCGTCGCTCGTGATTGTCTTGAAGAGCGGCGTGTTCGACCGGATCGAGGACGTGGGACCCAAGGATCCGGGAGGGGTGACCGGTGAAGGGGTCTTCTTGCATGCGTCGCTCATTTCGCACACGAGAATTGCGCCCCGGCCGGGCATGGCAAACAGAAGTTGCTCAATGAATCCCGGGAATGGCTTGTAGAAGGTTGAGTCGCCGCGATGATCACTCGTTTGCGGTGTCCCCACCGGTCTTTCGTGAGGGCGCGCGTGAGACGAGCACCTTGTCAATGCGGTGCCGGTCCATGTCGACCACTTCAATGCGCCACGAATCAAATAGAAAATGGTCTCCTTCCGAGGGAACGCGCCCGAAATGCTTCATGAAGAATCCGGCGACTGTCTGGAAGCCGGCACCCGCTTCGCCGGGCAGGCTCGAAAGTGCGAGCAGCGACTTGAATTCGGAATGGGGAAGCGTGCCGTCGATCAGCCACGAGCCGTCGTCGCGCCGCCGAACCTGAGGCTGGCTCCTGTGTCCGGGTTCCGGAAGGTCTCCGACGATCGCGGTCAGGACATCGAGGAGGGTGATCAATCCCTCCACCACTCCGAATTCATCGAGAACGATCGCGACGTGTTTGCCGCTGGACTTGAAGCGTTCGAGAAGATGGATGGCCTTGAGTGTGTTGGGGACGGTCAGCGCGGGCTCCACGACATTTCGCAGGCTCGAAGGCAGTCCAAATGCTGAGTTGGCCCAGATGGCCTTGACGGACACTATGCCTATGACGTGGTCACGGGTGCTTTGGTACACGGGAAACTGCGAGTGACCGCTGGTGACAATCTTTCTCCAGTTGAACTCATCGGTGTCATCGAGATTGAGAAATACAATCTTGGGGCGCGGGGTCATCAACTCTGTCACTGGAAGTTCATCGAGTTCCAGCACACCGGTGACCATTTCCTGCTCGGCCTGGTTGAAGGATCCTGCATGCAGGCCCTGTTCGATGAGTGCCCGCACCTCGGCATTGCTGACCCCCGGAGTGTTTTGCGGAGCGCGAAACCGGACGAGCGACAGGATGCCGTCTCCAGCCAGTTCGAGGATGCGGAGAAAGGGCGCCGCCAGCCAAGCAAGAGTACGCATGACTCCGGCAAAGAGCCCGGCGACCCGTTCGGGATAGGCGAGGCCGATTCTTTTGGGCACAAGCTCACCGAAAACGAGCATGAAGGAGGTGAGAGTAACCATGACGACTACCAGAGCGATGGCCTGTGAATGGCGGGCAAGCGCCGGCAGATCACTCCAGATGTACAGAAGCCACGCATTCATGCGCCCCGCCAGTCTCACCCCACCCAGGACTCCCGCGATCATTCCACTCAGTGTCAGCCAGAACTGAACGAGGGAGAGGAATCGCCCGGGATTTTCGAGCAGCACCAGGGCGCGGGTCGCGCGGCGGTCGCCTTTGGCGGCCTTTTCCTGCAATCGCGCCCGCTTCGATGATACAACCGCCGTCTCCGTCATGGACAGTACTCCGTTGGCGGCGACGAGCAGGATGATGACGATAAGTTCGAACGGCAAGGCGGTGGGTGCCGGAGCGGCAGCTTACGGTTTAAGCGGTGAAGGGACTGCGGATCAACCCCATTGCCGTGTGGCTATCGGCGTGAATCGTCGACAGGGCTGGCACGGATCACGGCAAGGCGGGCTTGAGCCTTGACGCCTAGAAGAGCCTTGGTGGATAGGCGCCCGAGGCCACCAGCGCCGCGAGCGCTGCCTGAACGCGAGCCTTGTCCTCTCGATGCGTCACTCCAAACCATTCCGCCTTGGTGGGGAGGAGTTGCACGGTCGCCGTGCGTTCGACGATCATGCCGGAGACTGCGGTGGGGAGATAGAATTCGGCCTTGGCATCGCCTCCGCTGCCTTGGAGAAACGCGCGGAATGCGCGATCAAGAGGGCTAAAAAGCGCTGGCGTGAATCCCCAGCAGTTCATCGAAACCTGCTCGTCGCCCCTGAACGCGCGCCCGGTTCCGACGTCTACGCGGGCAATGCCTGTGTGTTCCGTGATGCGGGTGAGAAACCCGTCGGGGCCCACCTCGCAGAGTCCACGTGACACCGTCCCCGCCTCCGACAACGTGGCATCGAGGCGGTATCCAACCATTGAATACGATTCGCTCCCGGCTGCGGATCGTGACGCCAGAAATCGTGCGAGCGCGCTGAAGGCGTCCGCTCCATAGAAATCGTCCGCATTGATCACGGCGAAGTTCTCGCGAAGGGCATGACGTGCGCACCAGACTGCATGACCGGTTCCCCAGGGCTTTTGCCTCGTGGCCGGAGGCGTGAGTCCTGCCGGGAGGTCATCAATGGCCTGATAGACGGTGTCGACGGTCATTCTGCCGGCGTAGCGTCCTCCGATCTTTTCGCGGAAGGCGGCCTCGAAGTCGCGTCGTATGACGAAGACCACACGCTGGAAACCTGCACGCCAGGCATCGAAAACCGCGTAGTCGAGAAGGGTTTCTCCGGAAGGGCCGACCGCCTCGATTTGTTTGAGTCCGCCGTAGCGGGAACCCAGACCGGCAGCGAGGACGAGGAGTGCTGGAGCCATCTCCGGTGAAAATCGGATGGAGCCAATGAACGCAATGCTGCAATTGTCTCCCAGGAGAGAGGGGTTTGGAACTCCGGGGCAACCGACACCATGAACTATGGAGACTGCCACCTCCCCCTCAGGGAGGCGATAAGCTCCCGTGTGCCCGATTCCATGGAGACACGGGGCGAGTAGCCGAGGTCGCGCTTTGCGGCGGCGATTGAGAACCAATGATCCCGGGCCAGTTCATCGGCTATGAAACGCGTCATTGGCGGCTCGCCGCGAAGCGGCAGGAGATGCCAGGCGATTTCACATCCCAGACCGAAGGCTCTGGCAGCCGGAAGGCTGACACGGCGTTCGACACGCGGGATACCCAATGCTCCGAGCAGCGCATTGATCCATTGCCAAAGTGCGACGGGCTCGTCGTTGGTGATGAAGTAGGCGCGACCGCTGACTGCAGCCGGATTGAAATCGAGAGCGGCCTCTGCCGCGAGGTGTGCGTCAACCGCATTTTCGACATGGACCATGTCCACGCGGTTGTCTCCGCGGCCCACTACGCGGAGCCTGCCGCTCCGGGCCCGGGCAAGAAGCCGGGGGATGAGATGGGGGTCGCCGACTCCCCAGATCAGGTGGGGCCTCAGGGCAACTGTTCGAAGACTCCCTGCGCTCGCTTCAAGCACCTCGCGCTCCGCGATTGCCTTCGTCAGTGGATAGGGACTGGGGCAGTGCTTGGTCAGGGGAAGGGACTCGTCTGCGGCTGCAAGCGGGAGCCCGTTGTACACCACACTGGGAGAACTGGTGTGTATGAGACGGCTGACGCCGTGCCGGCGACAGCCGTCGAGGAGGGCACGGGTTCCCAACACATTGACAGCATGAAACTCATTGTAGCGCCCCCAGACCCCGACACGTGCAGCGATATGGAAAACCGTCCCCACACCTGCACATGCCGCCTGGACGGCATTAGGGTCGGTGAGTGACCCTTGGATAAAGGTGACCCCTTTCCGCTCAAGATCGGGCGCTGGTGTGCGGGCAAAGATCGCGATTGAGCGCCCCTGCGAGATCAGGCGTTCGACCAAGTGCCGCCCCAGGAAACCCGTGCCTCCGGTCACCAGAGTTCTGGAAGGGGATTTCACAGTGGCATCCGATTGCGCCTGTCCTGCGAAATGTACGGGTCAAATTCCTGAGGCATTCTTGCTTGCCCGGGGACGGAGGAAGGTGTGGTCCTTGCTGCCGGCCCTTCAGACAGTGCTGTCGATCGGTTCGACGCCCACGACCTTGATTTCAATGGGGCCGATGTCCTTTAGCCCGAGATTCTGGCCGTAGATATCGGCGATTTCCTGGGTAAGGTACCCTTGGATCGCATCGAGCTTGGCGTCAGGGCGGATTTTCAGTCGCAGCACCGTATGAAGCAGCTTACCCTTTCTCGAAACGGTTGCGCGGGCTGAAGCGATGCCCCGAACCTGCTCACAGCAGGTTTCAATCACACGATGCAGCGCGTGCCGCGAAATTTCGAGCCGTCCGTTCTTGTCTTTCGAGAGAACGAGCGTCTGTGAACCCTGCAGGACAATCACGATCACCAGGAGTGTCAGCAGTATCCAGATGAGCACTGCGAACACGAGTGTGGTGGAGGAGGCTTCAATCAAGGACACACCCTGTTTTTGACGGATACTGGAGTCGTGCGCAATCCCTGCCTTTCCCCAGCGCATCGAGGGGGGAAGCGGATTGTTCCAAACGATCAGTCCGTTGCCGGCGCTTCAGGCCAGGCGTCTTCGCCGCGATCCTTGCCCGGGGCATCGGATGGGAGGCGAACACCCTCAATGATGACATCCACCTTTGCCACATCCTTGCCGGTCATGGCCATCACCTGCTTGCGGACCGCGAGCTGAACATCGTATGCCGTCTTCCCGATCTCGGTCCCGTAGATGATGGCGATGCGCAGCTCGATGGAATAAGTGTCATCACTGGTTTCTGTGACGCGTACACCGCGTGCGTCGGCTTCGCGTTTCGAGAAAAGCTCACTGATGCCGTCCACCAAGCCTCCGCCGACCGCCGCAACGCCTTTGATCTGAAGGGCTGCGAGGCGGACGATGCTGGCGACCACGGCATGGTTGATCTTGATGTCACCCAATTCGGGCTGATCGTCGATGCGAGTCGGTGGAACGAATTCGTTCGCTTGCATTATCAATGAGAGTGGGTGAATCGGGCAGGGTTGCAACAAACCGCTTGAAAAAGTGCCGGTTTATTCCCACTTCAGCGGCTTTTCAGGGTTCTTTACGTGAACAGATCCGTCGGGGTGCGGGCCATGAATTCCTCCATGTAGGCGGTCGTCGCCTTCCCCTCGATGAAAACAGGATCGCTCATGATGGCCTTGTGCAGCGGAATGGTCGTCTTGATGCCGCGGATCAGGTATTCGCTGAGGGAGCGGTACATGCGCTCCAGCGCGGTTTTGCGGTTGGGTCCGTAGGTGATCAGTTTGCCGATCATCGAGTCGTAATAGGGCGGAATCGTATATCCGCTATAGGCGTGGCTGTCGACCCGGACACCGTTGCCTCCGGGTGAATAGTACAGGCCTATGGTCCCGGGAGAGGGTGTGAAGTTGCGTGCTGGATCCTCGGCATTGATACGACACTCAATGGCATGCCGGTCAAATTTGATGTCACCCTGGTCAAAATCCAGTTTCAAGCCGTCGGCAATCCGGAGCTGCTGCTTGATCAGGTCGATTCCGGTACATTCCTCGGTAACCGGATGTTCCACCTGGATGCGGGTGTTCATCTCGATAAAATAGAAATTCCCCTTCGCATCGACCAGGAATTCGATGGTTCCGGCGTTTTCGTAATCTGCTGCGGACGCTGCCTTGACCGCGGCCTTCCCCATGGCCTTTCGGAGGCCGGGCGTCAGGAATGGCGACGGGGATTCCTCGATGAGCTTCTGGTGCCTGCGCTGGACCGAGCAATCGCGTTCGCCGAGATGCAGGATCTTGCCATGCCCGTCCGCGAGGATCTGGAACTCTATATGCCGGGGCTTTTCGATGTACTTCTCGACATAGACGGCTCCGTTTCCGAAGGCCTTTTCGGCTTCGTTTCGGGCAACATGATATTCCTTGGCGAAGGAAACGTCGTTATGAGCAATACGCATACCGCGGCCACCGCCCCCGGCGACTGCTTTGATGATGACTGGATAGCCAATCTTGCGTGCGACCTTCACTGCCTCGCCTTCGCTCTCCACAGGCCCATCCGAACCGGGCACGGTCGGGACACCTGCCTTCCGGACGGTGTCCTTGGCGATCGCCTTGTCGCCCATCATTTTAATGCTCTTGGATTTGGGTCCGATGAACTTGATATTGCAGGATTCGCATTGCTCCGCGAATTTTGCGTTCTCCGAAAGAAACCCGTATCCCGGATGGATGGCGTCAACGTCGGCGATTTCTGCGGCGCTGATGATTCGATCAGCGCGAAGGTAGCTGTCCGCACTCTTGGGTCCCCCGATGCAGATCGCTTCATCCGCGAGCTGGACGTGAAGGGACTGGACATCGGCTTCGGAGTAAACCGCGAGTGTCTTGATGCCCAGTTCGCGGCAGGCGCGCACGATGCGCAGTGCAATTTCGCCACGATTGGCAATGAGGACCTTCTGAATCATGACATGCGTAGGATGAACCGCTCGCCGTTGCTGTTACGGGCGTTGTTTGACGCCGCATCGAGCGGCGGAGCTAGCGGTTTTTCAAGGAGGTCAGTCCTGTTTGAGCTTGAAGAGGCGTTGGCCGTATTCGACCGGTTGGCCGTTTTCGACGAGAATTTCGACAATCGTGCCACGGACCTCCGCTTGGATTTCGTTCATGATCTTCATTGCCTCAATGATGCAGACGACTGTTGTTTCTGTGGCCTTGGCCCCCACATCGATGAAGGATTTGCTTTCGGGTGAGGACGCGCGGTAAAATGTACCTACCATGGGCGACTTCACATAAACGGTGCCCGTTTCATCGGCTGCGGGAACAATGGGGGCGATGGGGCGAGCCGCACTCTGGGGTGGCGTCACATTTCGAGTGACGTCCACGGGAGACAACTCAAGGTAGGTTGGGGGCACTGGCCTTGAACCCGAGACGGGCGGGGAATCAGCTCCCCGCTTGATCTTGATCTTAAATCCTTCCTCCTCGACTTCGAAGGCCGTGAGATCCGAGCGCTTCATCAGGTCGATGACTTGCTTAATTTGTTTTAGGTCCAAGATAGATCCTGGGTTGAGTTGAAGGGACTGAAGTTAGTGTCCTTGTAAGGGGTGGCGTTCAAAAAGAGTATCGGACAAATGTGCAACCCCTGATTTTGGTGCCAAATGCCTGAGATTAGTCGAAAACGTGCCGGAAAATGGCCATTTCCGCCATGAAATCGCTACATTTTGCCCGAATGGGGAGTGAGGGAATCCATCAGGAACACTGCGAATTTTGAACGGAGAGCCTATCGGAATAGAGTCGAAAACATTGAAATCTCGCCGAATTTGGGAGCTTTTGGGGTGATTCGCCCCCAGCTATGCATGAAATTGCCGAGGTTGTCGAGCCTTAGGGGAAAATCCTTAGTCAAGTCTCTGGGCGAAGGTTTGGTTATTCGCATTTGGTCAGGCTCGATCGCTGGAGCGGAGACGGTGAGCAACGAGCCGTAAATTGACTTTTTATATCTGCGTGATTGCTTGAAGCTTCGCTTCGAACGCTACTCACTTGGCGGGAACGCAACGTCGACCAATCGACTCCAAACGGTGCGCGTTCCCTAGTCCCCCCCTCTGCGCCTTCGACCATATGAATATCCAAGGATCTGGAACCCAACAAAATACATATGACGCCATCGTGATCGGCTCTGGAATCAGCGGCGGCTGGGCTGCCAAGGAGCTGAGTGAAAAGGGACTGAGGACGCTCGTCCTCGAACGTGGTCAGGACGTCAAGCACGGTGACTATCCGACTGCCATGATGGAGTCCTGGGAGTTTCCTGGCCGCACGAAAATTTCCAATGCCGATCTTTCCAAGCAGTTGAAGCAGAATCGCACGGGATACACCACCCACCCGGGATCGGCCCATTGGTTCGTCAATGACCTGGAGAACCCCTATTCCGAGGACAAACGATTCGATTGGATGCGAGGGTATCAGGTGGGAGGACGTTCGCTGACCTGGGGGCGCCAATCCTATCGATGGAGTGATCTTGATTTCGAGGCCAATGCTGTGGATGGCATGTCGATTGACTGGCCCATTCGATATGCCGACATTGCTCCGTGGTACGACTATGCCGAACGGTTCGCGGGCATTAGCGGCAGCAAAGAAGGCTTACCTCAATTGCCGGATGGGCAGTTCCTTCCTCCGATGGAGCTCAATTGCTTGGAGAAGCAGGTCAAGCAGCGCGTCGCCAAGGCGTTCAACGGTCGCGCCATGATCATCGGGCGTTGCGCGAACCTGACGGTTCCGCACAACGGCCGCGCCAATTGCCAATTCCGTGACCGCTGCATCCGGGGTTGCCCTTACGGCGCCTATTTCAGCAGCAACGCGGCGACTCTTCCGGCGGCCTACGCAACAGGGAATCTCACCCTCCGCCCGTTTTCGATCGTCAATGAGATCATCTACGACAAGGATAGGAAGCGGGCGACGGGCGTGCGGGTGATAGATGCCCAGACAAACGAGGTGATGGAATTCCATGCGAAGGTGATATTCTCCTGCGCATCGGCGGTCGCATCGACCTTCATTCTGCTGAATTCGAAATCAGATCGTTTCCCGAATGGCCTGGGCAATGACAGCGGCGAACTCGGTCACAACCTCATGGATCACCATTTCAAGGCGGGAGCCAATGGGGAATCGGACGAATTTGCCGACATGTTCTATAGAGGCCAGCGTCCGAATGGGGTCTACATCCCGCGTTTCCGCAATCTGGACCGGAAATCCCAGCGGAAGGACTATGTGCGCGGTTTCGGTTACCAAGGCCGCGGGAGTCGAAGCGACTGGTCCCGAGGAATCCGGGAACTCAGTTATTTTGGGTCTCAGATGAAAGTCGACCTGATCGCGCCCGGGCCCTGGCGTTTCGGTATCGGATCGTGGGGCGAATGCCTGCCATATCACTCCAACCGCCTGTACCTCAATGACAAGCTTCGCGACAAATGGGGACAACCGACGGTGACTTTTGACTGTGAGTGGAAGGAGAATGAGTACGCAATGCGGAAGGACATGAAGGCCTCGGCGGTTGAGATGCTTGAGGCAGCAGGTTTGAAAAACATCACTACTTTTGACGATCCTCTGGCACCGGGACTCTGCATTCATGAAATGGGGACGGCACGCATGGGACGCGATCCAAAGACTTCGGTCCTCAACAAATGGAATCAGGTGCATGCGGTACCCAACGTGTTTGTGACGGATGGCGCATGCATGACGTCTTCGGCCTGTGTCAATCCGTCATTGACCTACATGGCGCTCACCGCCCGTGCCTGTGATCACGCCGTGAACGAACTCAAGAAGCAGAACCTTTGAGAAGATCCGCCGATGAAAACCGATCCCAATGCCAGTGCTGTCGTTGTCACTGAGCTGACCCGTCGCGCCGCCCTTCGGCGAGCCGCATTCCTGCTCGGTGTTGCCTTTTCGCCTTCGCTGGTGGCTCGCGTCTTGCGTGCGCAGGAGGAGGGCTTCCCGGGCCCGGAGAAATCGCAGGGCCTATCGCCGCAGGCGTTGGAAACGGTTTCTGCTGTGGCGGAACGAATCATTCCCCGCACAGATACTCCCGGAGCTATCGACGTGGGGGTACCTGCGTTCATCAACCTGATGTGTGTGGGCTATCTCACGGCGGATGAACACAATCTGATACTGAATGGCGTGGACGACCTTGAAAAGCGCTCGGTGAGTTCACATGGCCGGTCGTTTTCCAAGCTCGGCGCTGCGGAACAGGATACATTGTTGCAGGCCATCGCCCGGGAACCCCAGGGCAAACCGAGCCGGTTTTTTCGACAGCTGCGCGAATTGACGATTCTAGGGTATTTCACCTCCGAAGAGGTCGGGAAGAATGTCCTTCACTACAACCCGGTGCCGGGTGGCTTTGATGCCTGCATTCCGGTCTCGGAAATTGGAAATGTGAATTGGACCAGGTAGCGGGTCGATCGCGCCGATGCAGTTGGTTTGACCGCGTCCGCCTTTCGGGCGGCCAGTCCGCTGGCAGGATTAGACCTGCGCGTTTGCACGGCTCATAAGCAGGCTTTTGTCGCTGAAATCCTGTCATTCGACTTATTTATTGCACAGTTCATCACGATTTGTTCACACTTCAGCCAAAATAAGGCCCGGACAATCCCTCGGATTGCCCGGCTTGTTTGACTAAAAAAACAACAAATACCACATGAACTACCTCCGCATGTCGGAAATGGTGGACGGTCGCCCCTATTCCGGGCACACGATCTCCGCCAACCGTAATAGCAAGAAAATAGCATCGGCGATCATCGCCATGGCCTTGGCCACAGGGACCCTTGTCCAAGCCCAAGTTAAGCCAGCCACCACCAGCACCACCGCCACCAACGACCCTTCGAAGACCGAACACGTCAAGATGGAGAAATTTGAGGTGACGGGTTCACGCATCAAGCGGCTCGATACGGAAACGCCGCAACCCGTTGTCACCTTCAGCTCTGAAGAGATCAAGATGGGTGGCTTTACAAGTTTGGGCGATTTTGTCCAGAGCCTCCCGTTCAACACGGGCTCCACGAATTCAATCGTGCAGACCGCATCCTTCACGCGCGGCGCGGCAACCGTCAATCCGCGTGGCTTGGGCAGCAACCGCTTCCTCGTGCTTGTGAATGGTCGTCGTTCCGTCGGCTATGCGCTGACGAATTCGAACAACCAGTCGGTGTTCGACTTCAATTCGATCCCGCTGGCGGCGATCGACGAGATCACCTATCTCAAGGACGGCGCGTCCGCGATTTACGGCTCTGATGCCGTGACAGGGGTGATGGACATCAAGCTCAAGCGGAATTTCAGCGGACTTCGTGTAGACTTGCTGGGAGGCAATACGCTGGGTCATGATACGTTCACCAAGGAGGCCTCTGTCCTGGTAGGTGCCCAGACCGGCAAGACCTCTATTGTCATGGTGGCCAGTTATGTTGGCGCCAATGACAACTTCATCCGGGATTTTGATCGCTCCAAGACGACCGATTATTCCAGCCACGCTCCCAAGGGAACCAACCAGAACAGTTCGGCGAACTGGCCTGCAAACCTTACTCTTAGCGCTGCGCAAGCTGCGGCCGCGGGTTTCACCACGGGAGGCGGCACTTACGCCCTCACCGGAGGCCAGCCAACCGCGAACCCCACCAAGTCGCAGTTCGCCTTGGCGAATCCTCTGACGAATGCCAATCGGTACGATTTCGCCCAGACGTATCAGCTCTTCCCGCCCTTCGACTACTATGGCGTCTACACGAATATCAAGCATGAGATCAGCGACAGCCTCTACTTCTTTGGAGAGATCATCTACAGCAACAACCAGACTAATTTCTCGTTTACGCCGTCGGTGATCCAGAGCTCCCAGAACGCAGGAACAGGACCGACCGGCCTGCTGAACATTCCTCCCACCAACCCCTACAATCCGTTGGGGATCAATATCACCAACTTCCTCTATCGGACCAATTTTGGTCCCGCGCGCAAGTTCGACACGAAGAGTTCAGCTGTCACCTATCTGATGGGTGTCGGCGGCAATATTGACGACAACTGGAGCTGGGAAGTCGGAGCCTCTCTCGGCCGGGGCGATGTCTCGACAACCGCCCGCAATCAAATTCGCGCTGTGGATCTCCAGAAGGCGTTGGACGGCACCACACGCCAGACGGCATTGAATCCGTTCGGCCCCTCCGACAACCAGAGTCTCGTCGACAACTTGTTTACGATTTCCAATTCCATTTATGCGGCCAAAGCCGAAATGCTTGATGCTACCGTGACGGGCAACCTCTTCGAATTGCCCGGGGGTGAGATCGGCGTCGCTATTGGTAGTGAATACCGGAAGGACATGATCAAGCAGGATCCCGATACCTCTGCCTATGTCGGATCAGGCGGTGGCACGCCCTATCGCGGTGACAGGACCATCTTCTCCGCCTATGTGGAAGCGACGTTTCCCATCACACGGCAGATTGAAGTTCAGGCGGCAGGTCGATTCGAGGACTACAGCGATTTTGGAACCACGACCAAGCCGAAGATCGGTGCGAAGTTCAAGCTGCCCCCCACGAAGATCGTGGATGTGCTCCTTCGTGCATCGTTCTCGCAGTCCTTCAAGGCGCCCGACATGGGACGCCTGTTCACGGCCGCCACAATCGCCTTTACCTCCACGACCCGCACGGATCCGAAGCGACCCCAGGATCCTGCAACCCAGCTTCGCATCATCACGTCGGGCAATGCCGACCTCAAACCCGAGGAAGCCAACATCTGGTATGGTGGCGCCGTGTTGGATGTGAAGGCGGTCAAGGGGCTGTCCTTCTCGGTCGACTACTTCAATTTCGAGATCGACGACGTGATTTCCTCGCCCTCTGACACCACGCTCCTGGCGCGTGAAGACCAGTTCCCTGGTGCCGTTGTGCGCGACAATACGCAGGGCAACCCCGGCCCGATCCTTTATCTCCGCCGCGTTCCCTTCAACGTCGCGAAGCAGTGGTACTCCGGTGTTGATTTTGAAGCCAAGTATGACTTGCGCGACACGCGCTGGGGCAACTTCCTCTTCACGCTCAACACGACCCGCACCATCAGCATCAAGTCGAATTCCGGGATTCGTGATGCAAGCGGCAACCTGCCCGACGACTTTGAGAATGTTGGCCTGTACAACAATCCAAAGTGGAACGGCGCGGGTTCGGCCTCCTGGGCGTACAAGGACTACGGTGCTGCAGTGCGCGTGAACTACATTGGCGCCTACTTCAACGACGCCTACACGGTGGCCGGCTGGGGAGAGAATGCCGTGACGACGGTCAATGCCCAATTCTCCTACAAGGGATTCTGGGACACCAAGGCCACCATCGGCGTCAACAACGTGTTCGACAAGGAACCGCCCTTCAACGGATTCGAGTCCTCGAGCTATGACCAGGGCACCTATGGCCGCATCGGCCTTGGTCGCTTTGTCTTCCTCCGGCTTGAGAAGGAATTCTGATCCTCGTTGCCGGTTTGTTTAGAAACGACAGCCTCGCTACTTCATCGCAGCGAGGCTGTTTCATTTTATGAAACGTCCTTCCTCGCTCCTCCTTCTGGCAGCCCTCGGAATCTCGGTTACAGGATTCCCGCAGGCCGCAGAGAAAAAAGTTCCGCCGGAATTTCCAGTTGCCCATCTCTTCCGGAATCCCGCGATCGCCCAGCTGCGGTTTTCACCCAACGGAAAGTATATCGCCGCACTGGTCCCCTATGAACATCGGCTGAATCTCGTGATCATGGATACCGAGAAGCGGACGAAAAACCTGATCACCGGCTTCAAGGACTTCAGCATTTCGTCCTATCGCTGGGCCAATGATGACAGGCTCGTGATGCTGTTGGATGACGACGGAGATGAGGACCTGCTTCCTTTTGCCATCGATCGGGACGGCAAGAACTTCACGAAGTTCGACGACACAAAGGCGTTCTCTTCGATACTTCGAAGGGATCCGAACAATCCCCGACGTGTCCTGGTCCTGTCGAATCAGACTCACGCCAATCGTACCGACCCGTGCTGGCTCGATGTCAAGACCGGCAAGGTCACCGTGATTGCAAGGAACCCGGGCCAGGTCAGGACCTGGGTGCTCGATGGGGAAAACGTCCCGCGCTTTGCGATCGAGAGTCGCACGCTCGAAGAGACGATACTCTATCGGGAAAAGGCGGGTGATGACTGGAAGCCGCTGGCGACTTTTCAGGATGGCGAGCCACGCTGGACTCCGCTGGCGTTCGACAGCGACAACCGGACCGTGTACATCCGGTCGAACGAAGGTCGAAAGACCTTCGCCATCTATCGCTATGACACGGTCACCCACAAGCGGGGTGATCTGGTGTATGCGGATCCCGAGGATCACTATGACATGCGCGGCGTGGTTTCCTTCGAGGATGATCTGGGTCGGAGCCCGATCGTCGGCGTGACGTATACCTCCGATCGCGACAGCATCCACTACTTTGATGAAACGATGAACAGGCGGCAGCGGATTCTCGATGAGGCCATGCCTGATACCATCAACCGACAAATGTCGGTGAGCGGAGAACGGAAACTGATCGTCGTGGTTGCGCGGTCAGAGCGGGAACCGGGTGTCTATTACCTTTTCGACGAGGAACGAAAAAAGATCGACGAGCTTGCGGTCACTCGGCCGCACATCGATCCGGTAACCATGGCACCCATGAAGGCCATTCGCTACAAGGCGCGGGATGGACTCGAGATTGAAGCCATGCTCACACTCCCTGTGGGGCGGGAGCCTCGCGGTCTCCCGCTGGTGATTCACCCCCACGGAGGTCCCTTTGGAATCCGTGACGAGATCGGTTTCAGCCCGGAAGTGCAACTCTATGCCAACCGCGGCTACGCCGTCCTGCAGCCGAACTATCGAGGCTCCGGGGGATACGGCGAGTGGTTTGAGCGCCTTGGTTATCGGCAGTGGGGGCGCATCATGCAGGATGATTTGACCGATGCCGTGAAATGGGCGGTGGACACAGGCTTGGCGGATCCGAAGCGGGTGGTGATCGCTGGCGCCAGCTATGGTGGTTATGCCGTCATGGCTGGCCTTGCCTTCACGCCCGAGCTTTACTGCGCAGGCGTGAACTATGTGGGAGTGACCGACCTGAAGAGAATCGCTTCGCAGCGCCGATCGACCGAGGACCGGCGCGCATGGACGCGGACAAGAGTGGGTGATCTCTATGACGATGCGAACGAACTGGAGGCCCGCTCACCTGTCAATTTTGCGTCGTCCATCCGCGCCCCGGTCATCATGGCCTACGGCCAGTCCGATCCGAGGGTGACCCGTGAGCACGGCGATGACATGAAAGTCGCCCTGGCGCGGGCAAAGAAGGACTTCGAATTCATCATCGAGTCAGGCGAAGGGCACGGCTTCCGGAAAGAGGAGAACTCCATTGCGTTCTACACGCAGGTAGACGCGTTTCTCAAGAAACACGTGCCTCGAGCGGAGGCCAGGTGATTGCTGTCCCTCGCGCGGGCGCATCGGCTTTCCTGTGCTGGAACCTGATGCGCTTGGGGACGCTGTCACCTGAGGCAGCCTGCTCGGTTACGGTACGACAATCGCCTCGCCGATTTCGACATTGGCGCGCGAATCGGTGTACACCTGAAGGCCGCTCGTGGTTTCTCCGAGATAAGGAGCCGCGTTGCGAATCAGGGTTTTTGCCATGGCGGAGAACAACTGCTTTGGCTCCTTCGGTGCCGCTGCGAAAGTTGTCCAGATCCGTTTGGCTGACTTCCCCTCCTTCTTGAGCTCAGCGTAGTCGAAGGCATCGATCACGATGATATGAAAGTCGCGCGTGCCTTCGTATTCCGTGAGGCCAGCGACGCCCGTGGCGGTGCTGTTCATGATGCCCGTGGTCATGCTACTGCTGCTGCCCGAGCTTCCACCGGATCGCCCGGCCCCCTTGCCCCAGGCGCTGCTTCCGGATTGATTCTCCTTTGCGGCTGCCAGGGCCTCATCGTTTCCTCCTGCGCGGCTCTCCCAGAGCGTATCGCCGCCGAGCGTGTGTAGCCCGCGCCCTTTGGGCCTGGGAACAAGACCATCCCTCCAGGTCAGTTGTTCGGTGCGCACGATCGGCTGCCGCCAGGGGCGGATGCCATAGTGGATGCGTAGCACGAGCGACACCTTCTCCGGTTCGCGCATCAGTCCCTGCTCGTCGGCCGCATTGATCAGGTTTCGTTTGAGCAGGACCGGAGTGAGCAGCCTGCAGAGCTCTTCATACGTGAGATCCGATTCGTAGATTTCACCGGGAAGGAAGATGAAATGGGTGGGTGCCATTTCCGGTGTGGCCGAGATCGCTGCGGGATTCACCGCATTCTTCTGCGAGACGCGCCTGATCAATTCGGCCCGCTCGGTCTTCTGATAATTGGCGGAGGATACCGAGACGGGTGCAGGGCCTTTGATATCCTGGGCAATTGCGGCCAGGGTGCAGCACGCGATACTCAGGCAAGCGAGGAGGGTTTTCATTTCGATTGGGGATGGCCGGTTTCAGCGGGTGCTGATGCAAGGATTCTTGAGCTTGCCGTTCAGTCAGCGCATGCAGGTGGGCTTGCGGGGACTCCCGGAAATGACAGGCGAGAATCGCCTTCCCTCCGTTGCAGAGCTGGCAATGGGAATTGCTGATGCAGGAAAACCGGTGGGTTACGCTTCTCTCAGCGGTACTCCTCGCCGGAGGCCGCGTTTACGATCTTGAAGTTTTCGACGTGGTAGTTCGGGTCCGCCCGGAAGGCGAGTTTCACGCCATAGAGTTTTTCCATGCGCACGAGGAGATCGGCGTCTTCGCTGCGCAGGCGTTCGAGAATGCTGGGATGCACGAGAACCCGCAGGCTGTAGTCCTTGCCGTCGTTGCGCATCTGGATGCGACGCGCGACCGATCCCAGGCGCCGTTGGAGCTCGACCGACATGGTCGTTGCGCTCTTCACGATGCCGCGTCCGCGGCAGTAGGGGCAGTCGGTGTAGAGATTGCTCGACAGGGATTCTTGCTGCCGCTGCCGGGTCATCTGGAGGATACCCAGCTGGGAGATCGGGAGGATATGGTTCTTCGCCTTGTCCTCCGACATGCACTCGACCATCTTTTCGTAGACCCCATTGCGGTGGCGCCGCTCCTTCATGTCGATGAAGTCGCAGATGATGAGTCCGCCCAGGTTGCGAAGCCGGATCTGGCGCGAGATTTCGACCGCGGCCTCGAGATTGACGGAATAGATCGTGTTTTTCTCGTCGCCGGAACGGTTCTTGTGGGAGCCCGTATTGACGTCGATGGCGATGAGGGCCTCGGTCTCGTCGATGATGATCTCGCCGCCGCTCGGGAGCGTGACCTTGCGATGGAAGGTCTGTTCGATCTGTCGCTCGATATTGAAGCGCTCGAAGATGGGGATGGTGTCCTTGTAGAGCGCGATCTTGGACCGGGAACGCTTGGAAATGAGTCCGACCAGGTCGGCAGTGCGCTCGTAGTCGGCCCGGTTGTCGATGAGCACGCGATCGACCTCCTCGGTCAGGAAATCTCGGACCGTTCGCTCCACAAGATCCGGCTCCTGATAGAGGCCGGCGGGCGAGCGTTCGCTCTGCATCTTCGCGGTGATTTCCTCCCACTTCTTGAGGAGAATATGGAGGTCGCGGACGAAATACCGGGACTTCTTCCCTTCACCTGCGGTGCGCACGATCACGCCCATGCCTTCGGGAATCGTGAGTTCGTTGATGAGCTGCTTGAGGCGCTTGCGCTCGTGGATGTCCTCGATCTTGCGCGAAATGCCGCATCCGTCGGAGTAGGGCGTGAGGATCAGGTAACGCCCGGGAATGGAGAGGTTCGTCGTGGTCCGGGGACCTTTTGAGCCGATCGGGCCCTTGGTGACCTGGATGACAATCTCGCTGCCTGGCGGGTACATCTGGGGGATGTCCTTGACGGTGGGTTCTGCCGGGCGGGGAGGGGCGTTTTTCCGTTTGTTGACGCGGACGACCTCGACCGACGAATCTGCGGCCGCCGGCAGCATGTCCCAATAGTGGAGAAAGGCGTTCTTCGAATAGCCGATATCGACAAACGCGGCCTTCAGTCCCGGATCGAGGTTCTTGATGCGCCCCTTGAAAATGCCGCCGACCATGCGGTCGTCGGAATGGCGTTCGATCTCGAATTTCTCAAGCCGGCCATCGACCAGCAGGGCGACCCGCTTTTCGAGGGGCTCGGAATTGATGATCAGCTCGCGATAGGAGGTTTTCTGCTTCTGGAAAACGCTCAGGATTTTCTGGAGAAACGGGCGTTGTTTGGAACGTTCCTGCGCATTGGCGCGCAATTCGCGGGAGTCCACCTCAGGTGCATCGGTGATGGGTGGCGGGTGGGCAAGTTCCGAGTCAAACTGGGCGGGATCGTCCGCATTGCGGGCGTCGTCGGAGGGTGTGGAAGCGGGCATGGTGGATGTTGTCCTGTCGGGAAGACGGGGCGCATCCGGGCCTGGGTTGCGACGCAGGAAATTCCGGCAGAGCGGTCGATATCGCGGAGGGAAGTCACACTCATGTGAAATCCTTTCGGAAGCGATAGACACTCTGGACCAGTCCTTGCAGCAAGCAGCAACTGAGCACGAACGAGCCGCCGTAGCTGATAAAGGGAAGCGGTATGCCCGTTATGGGCACGAGTCCGATGGTCATCGCGATGTTCACGAACACATGCACCGAAAACAGCACCGTCACGCCGAGGGCGAGGAGGGTGCCGAACCGATCCCTGGCGAGAGCGGCGATGCGAATGCCATTGAACATCATTATCCCAAACAAACTGAGAACCGTGAGGCTTCCCAAAAATCCTTTTTCCTCGGCAATGACCGAGAAGATGAAATCATTGTGCGCAACCGCGGGGGGCAGGTAGCCCAGTTGGGCCTGCGTTCCCTGTGTCCAGCCTTTGCCTGTCAGACCACCGCTGCCGACGGATATCAGCGACTGATTCAGGTTCCACGCATCCTTGGTCCCGGTTGGGTCGATCACGTCCGGCCGCACAAAAGTCAGGATGCGGTTGCGCTGGTAGTCCTTGAGCGGAATCCAGGTAGTTTTTTCGTACGCACCTTTTTGTTTATGAAAATCCAGGTTGTTGGTTTTCATATAGGTTACGTAACTGTAGCTATCCCAGGCCACGACGCCCACCAACAGTAAAAATGCCCCCATCGCGCCCAGGAAGAACCGGGTGGAGAGTTTGGAGACATAGAGCATGGAGAACACCATCGGGGGGAGCACGATCACTGATTTCAGGTCGGGCTGCAGCATGATAAGGAACATGGGCAATCCCACCGCAAGGGCCAATTTGCCCAACACGCCAAGGGATTGTTTCACTGTTCCGACTTCCGAACGTATCAGCAGGCTTGCGGTAAAGACGAGAACCGCGGCCTTGGCCGGCTCCGATGGCTGGAAAGCGATCGAGCCAAAATCCAGCCAGCGTTGCGCCCCATAGCGCTCCTGTCCCACAAACAAAACCAGGATCAATGGGACCAGGCAGCCGAGGTAGAACCAATGGCCAATGCTTAGCCAGAGGCGGTAATCGAGCATGGACACCGCCAGGTAGACAAGCGTGCCGGCGGCCAGCCAGACGATCTGGGTGGTCCAGTTGTTCTGGGGCGTCGACAACTGTGCGCTGTAAATGAACGCGACTCCTATGGCACTAAGCCCCGCCATGGCAAAAGGCGTGAGCAAGTCCCACCGTTCGCGGGTGGTGACTTTGAACAGGCCCATCAGGGCTGAGGGTGTCGGCAGATTCACGGACTTCCTCAAGAAACCGCGTATCCCCGGCTCCGCAATCCCGCGATGCGCAAAAAGTCATGTTTGTCACTCCGCCTGCTGGCGTTTCGGGAGAAAGCTTGTGCTTTCGGAGCCATGCGCCACGGTGTTGATCCTCGTGATTTTGCGCGTCGCCGACTTCGCCGCAATCCTTCCTCCCGAGAGCGGACTGCCGTATGGGCTGCTCGGGGCGTCAATTGTCTTGGGCCTTGCGATCGGTGTGCTGCTGGGCTGGCTGGTCACCCGTCAGGCGCGTCGGCTCGCCTCCTGTCAGGCAACCCAGGTGGTGGAAGTTGCGAAGCGCGAAGCGTTGGTGGCGGCGCAGGAAACCAAACAAAGGGCTGAGGTCGAAATCCAGTCCCGCAGGGCGGAATCCAACCGCGAATTCGATCGCCGGGAGATTGAAAGCGAAATCAAATTGCGTGAAATCCGTGCGCACGAGGAATCCCTGGTGCTGCTGGATCGCCAGCTCGAGCAGAAGCAGGACCGCCTCGGGCGCGAAAGCGCCGCGGTGAAGCAGGCCCGCGACGCCATGCGGCAGCTTTCAAGGTCTTTGCGCAAGCGGCTCGAGGGTGTTGCCACCATGGATGCGGAGGAGATCAGGAAACAGCTTCGCGAGGAGGTCCAGCTCGAGTGCCAGGACGAACTCCGTGCCTTGCGTCGCGAAGTGCTCGAGCGCTCCGAACAGGATGTGGAGAATCAGGCGAAACGAATCCTGATTTCCTCCATGCAGCGGCTGGCATCGCGTCCCAACAACGACATCACCGCCACGATCGTCCAGCTTCCAAACGAGGATATGAAGGGCCGTATCATTGGTCGCGAAGGGCGAAACATCAAGGTGTTCGAAGCAGCCACAGGCGTGACCCTTCTCATCGACGAATCACCCCAAATGGTGCTCATCTCCTCGTTTGACCCGGTGCGGCGCGAAATAGCCCGCGTTGCGCTTGAGGCTCTGGTAAAGGACGGGCGCATTCATCCGGCGAGCATCGAGGAATTCGTGAAGCGTGCGCAGGAGGAGGTCGGCCTGCAATCGCAGGAGGCGGGCGAGGAGGCCATCCAGCGCCTGGGTATCAATGGACTCAGTCCCGAGGTCGTGAGACTGTTGGGCAAGCTCAAGTACCGTTTCAGCTACACCCAGAACGTGCTCGATCATTCGGTTGAGGTCGGTTTTCTCTGCTCTCTCATCGCCAGCGAGGTGGGGCTCGACCCGAATCTCGCCAAGCGCGCGGGACTTCTGCACGACATTGGAAAGGCCATCGATGCGGAATACGAAGGCAGCCACGCCCATATCGGAGCGGAGTTTGTGAAGCGCCACGGGGAGACTCCCGTTGTGGTCAATGCCATCGCCGCCCACCACGAGGAGATTCCTCCGGAAACCGTGTATGCCGGGCTCGTAATCCTGGCCGACACGGTGTCATCGGTGCGTCCGGGTGCGCGGGCCGAGTCGATGACGAATTACCTGCAGCGCCTCGATCGATTGGAAAAGCTGGCGCTATCCCTCGAGGGTGTGCAGCAGGCCTTTGCCATTCAGGCCGGTCGCGAGATCCGCGTGGTGGTGGCGCCGCAGAATGTCACGGACGAACGCGCCCGCGAACTCGCCAAGACCCTTCGCAATCGCATCGAGGACGAACTCCAGTACCCCAGCACGATCAAGATTACGGTGATCAGGGAATCGCGATTCATCGAGACGGCAACCTGAGGCGGGCGGGCGGAAGTCTGAAGTCAGCGTGACTCGGGCAAAGTGAAGCCAAGGCATTGGCGCATGAGGCGCTCCAGCATGCCGGCTCCCGACTTGGGCAGCCCTTGGAACTTACTTGGTGGAAAGTGATGGATCGTTGGAGGACCCAATCCACTGGCGGGGCGCGCGTCGTCGTGCCCGGCTCGCGATCGGAGTCCGTGAATGCACCTGCGTTTCCGTCTTTCAGCCGGCAGGGTTTTGAGGCTAGCTGGGGACATGGCAGACCCGACGCTTCTCGAAACGTTTCCCAATCCCGCGCCCAGGCGCAAGTACGTGATCAAGCACACCCACCACGAGTTTACCTCGGTGTGTCCGATGACGGGACATCCGGACTTCGCAGAAATCACCGTGCGCTATGTTGCGGATCGGAAGTGTGTGGAGCTCAAGTCTCTCAAGCTCTATTTCCACGCCTATCGCAACGAGGGGATTTTCTTCGAGGCCGTGACCAACAAGATATGTGATGACCTCGGCAGGCTGCTGAAGCCGCGGAAGCTCAAGATCATTTCTCGATGGAAGGCACGGGGAGGTTTTACCTCGGTAGTGAAAGCAAAGTGGAAACCTCAGGCCCGGTCCAGGCGACGCCAGCCGGGCCGACGAGTGGCCCGGAAATAGTGCGCCTATCGCGGGGCGTGAAACTGCGGCAGGGCTTCCGGCTGCGTGGCCAGCACGCGTCGCAATTCCTCAACAATGCGAGGCTTCTCGTCTGCGAGGTTTTTTGTCTCAAGCGGATCGGTGGCGTAGTCGTAGAGTTCCAGGGTGGCGGTGCCAGGAGCGGCGCCTGGCTTTTTCCATTCGACGAGCCGGTAGCGCTCTGTCCGCACTGCGCGCCCGATCACCTGGCCGTCCGGCTTTCGGTTGCGGGGATAAGCGTGGAAGACGGCATCCTTTGTCGGTACACGCGGATCACGGGCGGTGGTGGCGAAACTTCGGCCTTCCAGTTTCTGCGTCACTATTGGCGCCGGCAGACCTGCGAGTTCGGCAAGGGTGGGATACAGGTCGACGGTTTCCACGAGGGCGGAGCTGGTGGCTGAGCGGGCGATCCCGGGCCCTGCGACGATAAGGGGAATCCGTGCGGCCGCCTCATAGTTGGTCTTCTTTCCCCACAGGGAGTGATCACCCAGATGCCATCCGTGATCGCCCCACAGCACAATGACGGTCTTCTCCGCAAGGCCCAACCGGTCAAGCTCGTCGAGCAGGCGGCCAACCTGCGCATCCATGTAGCTCACGGCGGCGTAATAGCCATGGATCAGCTTGCGCTGCAGTTCGTCTGGAAGCGCGGTGGCGGGGATCTCCCGGTAGGAGCGGAGCTCCTCTGAGTTTGTACCCGCGAAAGCAGGCGCGCCCAGTGGAGCGGATGGATTCTCCGCCAATTTGAATTTCGACCGGTCATGGAGGTCCCAATACTTTTTGGGTACCCGGAATGGCAGGTGCGGCTTCAGGAAGCCGACGGCGAGGAATTGAGGTTCGTCCGGTTTCGATTTTGCATTGCCAAGCCGCTTGATGGCTTCATCGGCGACCCTGCCGTCGAAATAAAAACTGTCGGGCACGTCGTCCTCCTCGAACACCAGAGGTTTCGAGGCCTGATTGGCTCGCGTACTGGACCGGTTCTTCCTGCTGAGGTAGGTGCCGCTGTCCGCCCAAAAAAGCGGCACGCTCCACGACGCGGCATCCTCATGGTTTCCATTGGACGGGTGCATGATCTTTCCAACAGCCTCCGTGCGGTATCCGTGTCTCTGAAAGTATTGGGCAACTGTCACCGCATCCGGCATCGCTTCGCGAAAGTTCGTCGTCAGATCATAGATCCCCATCGATGTGGGCCGAAGACCGGTCATGAGCGAGTTTCGCGAAGGTGAACAAAGCGCCTGGTTGCAATAGGCCATTTCGAAAACGATGC
Organism: Opitutaceae bacterium; assembly: GCA_017994935.1. Lineage (GTDB taxonomy): Bacteria > Verrucomicrobiota > Verrucomicrobiia > Opitutales > Opitutaceae > UBA6669. Next base: position 93,853 of record JAGOJU010000005.1, on the reverse strand, counting down.
CTCGTTTCGCGAGCCGATCGATGTTCGGCGACCTGGCAAGCTTGTCGCCATAGCAGCCGAGGACCGGTTTCAGATCGTCGACACAAATGAAGAGGACATTGGGACGCGCACTTTCCGCGGCGCGGGTGCGTCCGGTCATGCCGATCAGCGGGAGAACCGAAAACGCAAGTAGCGCGAGGCGTGATGTCATTGGATTTTCGGGTTCAATGCTGCGATGATCTGCCGGTGCAAGGCAGGATTGGCGGCCACGGTTGAGTGTGCGGGGTAGGGCGCGCGCCCCTGCCAATCCGTGATCTCCCCGCCGGCCCCGCGCAGGATGGGCACGAGCGCGGCGATATCCCAGGGATTCATGATCGGATCGACGACAATATCGGCCCAGCCGCACGCGACAAGAAGGTACCCATAGCAGTCACCCCAGGTACGATAGATCCGTGCCCGCCGCGCCAGAGCCTCAAATGCGGGGCCGTTTTGGTACTTGGCGGGATTCAAGGGATCGCTGGTGAGCAAGGTGGCATCGTCAAATGAGGTGCATGGCCGGACCTTCACACGCCTGCCGTTCAGCGTGGCGGTTGCACCGTCGCCGAAGAGCAATTGACGGAGCACCGGCTGGTGAATGATCCCGAGCACGGGCTGACCTTCGTGCAGAAGCGCGATCAGGGTGCCGAAAAGCGGACAGGCGGTCATGAAGGATTTCGTGCCGTCGATGGGATCCAGAACCCAGACCCACTCGGCGTCGGCGCGGTCATCGCCGAATTCCTCGCCGATGATGCCGTGGTCCGGAAATTTTTTCGCGATGCGCGTTCGCATGAGCTCTTCCGCACCGCGATCCGCCACTGTCACGGGAGAACGATCCCCCTTGACCTCGACCTCAAGGGAAGGATTGGCGAAATAGGGGCGAATGAAGTCGCCGCTGGCTTCAGCGAGGTCCAGCGCAAAGTGCCTGAGGGAGTCCGTCAGCATGATCGCAAGAATTCATCGCTTTCGCGTGGAATCGAACTCGTTTTTTGGCTAATATGCGGCCATGTCGTCCCGTCTTGCGCATGTCATGGACTGACCAGCCGATTTTTTTTGTCGACTTTGAAGGCAGCCGCGCCGCCGGAATCCTGGAGTATGGCGTCGCGACGGTGGTTGGTGGGCAGGTGACTGAGGTACGGACCCGGCTTTGTCGCGCCAAGGGGAGGATATCGGCGGAGGACGCGGCGTTGCATGGGTTGACGGAAAGCGTGGTTGAAGGTTCACCGCCCTTTTCCGACGACTGGGATTACTTTGCCGACCTCCGTGAACGCGGGCCGCTTGCCGCGCACTATGCCGGTGTGGAAAACGCATTGTTGAAGTCGGTATGGCCGTACCCGCGGGCCTCTACCAACTTTGCGCGCCCGGGCGAAAGGATCATCGACTGGGGGCCCTGGGTGGACACGGCCGCGCTCTACCAGCAACTCTATCCGAAGATCTGCACCGGAAAGCTGGAGGGCCTTGTGGCGGCCACGGGCCGCCAGCATGAACTCGACACGCTGGCCGCGGCAAACTGTCCACAGGCGCGGCGGCGCTACCATGCCGCGCTCTACGACGCACTGGCGGGCGCCGTGCTCCTGTGCGCGCTTGCCCGGGATCCCCAGCTTGCGGCGCTGTCGACCACCCAGCTTCTGGCCTTGAGTGCTCTGGATGGAGAAAAGCGCGATTCCCTGCGACAGGGGGAACTCTTCTGACGCGTGTGCTGGGGGCGGGTGGTTGGCTGCTACCGCGAGAATCGCGAGATCAGCGCCTCAAGCGTCAGGTCCGCCATCGAATTGGCGCGGTGGTCCGCGTGCGTGAAATCGTGATGTGCGCTCGAAGGATTCGGAATGGCGACGCACCACAATCCGGCCCGTTTGGCTGCCAGCGAACCGGCGTGCGAGTCCTCGAAGGCAATGGCTTCGTGGGGATTCAGTCCGAGCCTGGTGACGGCCAGCTGATAGAGGTCGGGTTCGGGTTTTGGCGATGTCACGTCCTCGCGGCACGCGATGACATGAAACCGCTCGATCAGACCGATGCGCTCGAGATGGCCATCGCAGTGCGGATGAGGAGAATTCGAGGCCAGTGCCACCGACAAACCATTCTCCCGCGCATGGTTCATCATGGTCACCACTCCCGGAAGGATAGGCTGGGCCAGCACGCGGATCTGCTTGTAGAAGCGCATTTCGCGATCGAGTTCGGTCCGATCGTGCCCGCCGCCAAACTCCTTCCAGGGATCGAATGCGAAGTCGACGTGGCCCACCCCGTGGATGAAGAGATTTCGATCAAAGGGTTTCCCGTAGGCTGAATGCACATCCGAGTAGGCATCGATCAGCGGGGTTTCCGTATCAAGTATGAGACCGTCAAAGTCGAAAACCAGGGCGCGAATCATGGGCGGAATTAAGTGCGGAGGTTGATCAGGGAACCGTTTGCCGCGGAGGTTTGCAAAGACGAATTCCACGGAGCTGCCCTTGTGCTCGCATGATTTCTCGCGACAGCATGACAAAGCACTGACAGGGTTTCCCGGTTTGTTCATGTCGAGATCACTCCATTTCTTGTCACACCACCGCCGGTATTGGACGTCGCAGTTTCAGGTCATTTGCCTGCTGCTTCTGCTGGGGTTGTGCCCGCCGCAGTTGACGGCGGAGGGGTCGTGGCCGGTGACGGTGAGGGACGCATTTGGGCGATCTGTTACCCTTCAATCGGAGCCAAAACGCATCATTTCCCTTTCGCCCGCAAACACCGAGATCCTTTTTGCAATTGGTGCGGGTGACAGGGTCGTGGGGGTGACGACATTCTGCGATTTTCCGGCCGAGGCTGCGAACCGGCCGAAGGTGGGAGGCTTCGCCGGGAGCACGGTCAATCTTGAATCGGTGGTGTCGCTTCATCCAGATCTCGTGCTGGCGGGAGATGAGCATCACCTCGCGGTCATTGAGTTGCTTTCGAAGCGGGGTATACCCGCGCTCAGCATCAAGGCATCCGACTTCGCAGGTGTGTATGCGTCCATTGTTCTGATCGGCCAGGCGACGGGGCGGCAATCGCAGGCCGACAATCTGGTGAAATCGATGCAGGCGCGGGTGGATGCCGTTGCGAAGCAGGTGGCGAGGATACGTCCGGTCGACCGTCTCCGTGTCTACTGGGAGGTCTTCGATGCGCCACTCATCACCAGCGGGCGCAACAGCTTCATTGGTCAATTGCTCGAAATGGCGGGCGGCGTGAATGTTTTTGCGGACATCGACACGGAATTTCCACAGGTGAACACGGAATCGGTGATTGCGCGTGATCCACAGGTCATTCTGGGACCGGAGGTGCCAGGCGTCGACACGATGACACTTGAAAAGCTGCGCGCTCGCAAGGGATGGGCGGGGGTCGATGCGGTCCGACATTCACGGGTATTTGCGGTGTCGGGTGATCTGACTTCGCGGCCGGGACCACGGTTGGTCGACGGACTAGAGCTGGTCGCAAGGACGCTCTATCCGGGGGTGTTCTCACCTGCGCCTTCACCATGAGACAGAGCGGCATCGAGGCTGGGAAAGGACTGCAGGAACACGCGGCAGGGAGTCGGACCTGCTTCCCGAAACCGGGCTGGGTCGTGCTGCTTGCCATCGCACTGCTGGCGAGCCTGGCTGCCAGTGTTGCGCTCGGCAGTGTATCAATCCCACCCGGTTCACTGTTTCGCGCGCTCACCTTCAGCGAAAACGCGAGCGCCGTCCATGTTGCCGTGCTCTGGGACCTTCGACTTCCGCGGGCAGTCCTTGCGGCGCTGGTCGGCGCCGCGCTGGCCAGTGCTGGAGTAGCCTTTCAGGCGTTGTTCCGCAATGCACTCGCCGATCCCTTTGTTGTCGGCGCCTCCAGCGGCGCGGCACTGGGGGCAACCCTTGCACTGACACTGGGCTTCAGCGCAGGCTGGGCCGGCCTGGGGCCTTTGCCGCTGGCTGCATTTTGTGGGGCAATTGGGGCGGTGCTGTGCGCGCTGGCCCTTGCGGAAACGGGCTCCAATTCCTCCATGGCCTCACTGCTGCTGGCGGGCACCGCGCTCAGCACCATGCTCTCTGCAATCGTTTCCTTTCTGCTCCTCTGGGCAAATCAGCCGTGGTTCCAGGCCTTCAACTGGCTGCTGGGCAGCTTTTCCGGTCGCGACTGGTCGTATGTCCGGATGGCGGGTCCCTACCTGGCCGTTTGTTATGTCATCCTCCAACTCATGTCCCGGCCACTGGATGCCCTGACCGCCGGCGACGACGTGGCTCGGAGCCTGGGACTGTCGGTCCGTTTGGCGCGGCTCATCATCATCGGCGCTGCAACCATGGCGGCTTCCGTCGCGGTTGCCTTCAGCGGCATCATCGGGTTTGTCGGGCTGATCGCGCCGCATATCGCGCGCCTGCTGTTTGGCGCCTCCCACAGGATGCTCCTGCCGACGAGCGCGCTGCTCGGCGCCATCCTGCTGGTATGGGCCGATCTCGCGGCCCGCACCCTGCTGGCTCCCGTGGAGGTGCCGATCGGCATAGTGACCGCGTTCCTCGGGGGGCCGTTTTTCCTGTATCTGCTCAAGGCGCGGGGAGGTCGGCTGACATGAGCATGCGTCTCGAGGCGGTGAATCTGTCGTGCGGATACGACGGGACTTCCGTGTTCACAGGAGTGGACTTTTCAGTGGAATCCGGGGAGGTCTGCGCGCTGATCGGCCCGAACGGATCGGGAAAGACGACCCTCCTGCATGCCCTGGACCGACTGGTGCGGCCGGTCAGTGGGGAGGTGCGGCTTGACGGCGTGTCGATCTGGAATCGCAGTCCCCGCGAGGTGGCGGCTCGTGTTGCGCTGGCGCCGCAGCGGGCGGCGACAGCCATCTGGCCGCTGACGGTGCGTGAGACGATTCAACTGGCGCGGGCCCCGCACCGCGGCTGGCTGGCTTCGTATACCTCCGGCGACAAGGAAGCCGTGATGCAGGCGATGGCGCGATTTGGACTTGTTGGACTTGCCGGGCGATCCATGGCGACGCTCTCTGGCGGCGAGGTGCGGCGGGTCCTGCTGGCCAGGGCTCTGGCGCAGGCTCCAGCGGTGCTCCTTCTGGACGAGCCCCTGACGTATCTGGATCTCCACTACCAGGCGGAGATTCTCACGCTGGTCAGGACGTTGTCGAGGGAGGAGGGCATGGCCGTGGTCCTGACCCTGCACGACCTCGCCCTGGCCGCACTCTGTGCGGACCGTGTGGTGTTGCTGGCCGACGGCAGGATCTGCGGTCATGGCACACCAGCGGAAATTCTCAGCCCCGAAGTCCTGGGTCCCGTTTACGGCGAGGATCTCGAAGTCATCCGACACCCTGGAAACGGCGTGCCCATCGTGCTTCCACGCGCCCGCGGACGCTGAGGCTGCGTCCCGTGTGCCTAATCGGTCGTATGGCGCACGGCGCGCCGTTCGCGCCAGGCGGTGCGCAAGGCGTGCAGCACGCCGTAGCGGGGGCTGAGAAGCGCGGAGAGCAGGAAACCCGCACCCAGGCACAGCACAATCGACGGTCCGCTCGAAATGCCGGTATGGTAGCTTAGGATGAGACCTGCGGCCGAGCCGAGCATGCCGGTCAGCATCGCCGCCAGGAGCAAGGTGCGGAAGCGATCGCACCAGAGGTAGGCGGTTGCCGCGGGCAGGAGGAAAAGCCCCAGCGCGAGGATCACTCCCATGGTTTGCAGCGCGGCGACAAGATTGAGGACGGCCAGACAGAGAAATCCGATGTGAAACCAGCGGACGTGCATTCCTGATGCGCGGGAAAACACGGGGTCGAAGACCTCGAGCACAATTCCGCGGCGGAACAGGAGGAACAGAATTGAGGTGATTCCTGTTGCAGTCGCAGTCAGCGCAATGTCCGCGGGGCCGACGCCGAGGATGTTGCCGAAGAGAAAATGGAGGAGATCGACGCCCGTTCCCGTCCGGCTGACCAGGGCGATGCCTGCGGCGTACGCCACGAGAAAAAATGCTCCGAAAGCCGCGTCTTCCTTCAGACGCGTGAGACGGCTCAGCAGGGCACTGGCGAGCGCGATGAGGAGTCCGGTGGCCAGCGCCCCGATAAGCATCGCGAAAACACCCCGTCCGAAAAGCAGCCAGGCAACTGCAACACCCGGAAGCAGCGAGTGCGACAATGCGTCGCCCAGCAACGCGAGTCTTCGCAGAATCAGGATGCTGCCGAGCAGGGCGCCGCTCACGCTCAGAAGCAGCGCGGATGCGAGACCTCGCAGCATGAACCCATGGCGGAAGGGTTCCATGCATGCATCGATGAAGGCAAAGGATTGGGAAAAGGTCATGGCCGGGCGCCCAGCACGGGCATGTGGGACCTGAAGGCGATGTCGATGTTGGCATCGCTGAGCGCCTCGGCGGTCGGGCCCGCGGCTATCAGACGCGTGTCGAGCAGCACCGCATGGGAGAAGTGCGAGCGGGCGATCGCCAGGTCGTGCACCGCCGCGATGACCGTGCGTCCCTGCCCAAGCCAGCGCTGCAGCAGGTGGAGCAGGTCCGCGCGGGCGGCAAGATCCAGGCTGTTGAAGGGCTCATCGAGCAGAAAGATGTCCGCGCCCTGCGCGACCGAACGAGCCAGAAACATGCGCTGCTGCTGCCCGCCGGACAGTCGCCGGATCTGTTCGTGCTGGAGTGCGACGAGGTCGAGTTCCTGCAGCGCATCGTCGACCTTTCTGTTTTCCTCGGCCGTGAAACGCCGGAAGTAACCGAGGGAGGGCCAGCGTCCCTGGGCCACAACCTCCCGAACAGTGATGGGAAAATCCCATTCGACTTCGGGGCGTTGCGGCAGGTAGGCGAGCCTGGGATGGAGGTGGCGGGGGTGGTGGTCACCGAGACGGATCTCCCCCTCGCTCAGCGCCAGCCATCCGAGAAGGCTCTTCAGGAGGGTGCTTTTACCCGCGCCGTTGGGACCGACCAGCGCGACGAGCCCCCCGCAGGGAATCTGCGTGGTGACATGATCCAGCGCGAGCCTGCGCCCGTAGCGGACCGTCACATCTTTCAGGCGGAAAATGTCGTGGTGGGTCATGGAGGTGACGGCAGGGGTCAGCGCAAGGCGTCGACGATTGTGCGGAGATTGGTCCGCATCATCGAATCATAGGTTGCGAATGCGGGCTCAGGCGCCAGCCCGTCTGCGCACAAAGGCGGTGCAAGGGCCGCACCTGTTTCCCGGACCACGGTCTGGATGAGGCGTGAACTTCCAGAACGCTCGGCAAATACCGCCTTGATGTGATTCCTTCGAACGATCGCGATGATGAATGCGAGCTGGCGTGCGCTGGTGTCAGTGGCGGTGTTGGTCCCAAGGATTGGATGGAGGATGAAACCCTGCTCCCGCGCGAGGTACCCGAACGCATCGTGCGAGGTCACCAGCATGCGGCGATCAGCAGGCAATTTCGAAACCTCCTGCCGTGCCCATTCCTGCAGGAAACGCAGGCGGCTGCGGTAGGTCTCGGAGTTCCGGGAAAAGGAAGCTGCATGTTCCGGGCGGCGAAGAATGAACTCCGCCTCAACGATCCGCGTAATCGCGATCATGGGTTCGATGCTCTGCCACCAGTGGGGATCAATTTCTCCATGACGGTGCCCGTCGACCGGGGAGTGTTCCGCATGCGCGTGATCGGTGCAACTCAGCTTGAGATTGTCGGGCAGGAGGTCGCCGGTGCGCACAACAATGTCTTCCGGGAGTTCGTGTGCGATGCGGGGGAGGTAGGTTTCGAGTCCCAGGCCGCTTGCCAGGACAATCTCAGCCGACTGAAGAACACGGATGTCCGCGGGTGTGGGCTCGTAGACATGCGGATCGACTCCGGGTCGGACCAGCGCCTTGACCTCAACGGAATCACCGCCGATCTCGCCTGCGACCTCGGTCAGGACGCTGTGAAGCGTGACCACGCGCAGGGGCTGGCATGCTCCACTCGCGGTGAAAGCGAGCAGCAGCGCACAGCTCGAAAAACAGGACCACCTTGGACGCATCCGGTGGGGTGGCTGGCTCTAGTGGCCCGCCGCAGTGGGCGGCACAATGGCGATGGGAACATTCTGGAAGGCCGATCCCTGTGCATCAAACCGGGTGAGTATTCCCGAGAGGCTTGTCGCACCCTTCAGCCAGTCGGCGCCGGCCTCGAACTGGGAGGTGTTTCCCACCGTTTCTCCTGTGGCGCTGTTCGCAACGGCGGTGAGGGTCAGGGTGCGGGAAGGCGAGGGTGTGGTGATCTGGATTTCCAGCGTGGCGGCGGCGATGCGCACGAAGTTTTCAGCATGCGCATCGAGTGCATAGGCGGTCAGTTTTCCCGCTGCGGGATCGAGGACAAATTCCACGTTGAACTGATGATCGCCGATCGCGCAGAGACTGCCGCCGTGCGGAGCGGCGTGCACGTGCCCATGCCCGTCACCGTGGTCATGATTGTGACCGGCATGGTCATGGTCGGAATGCTGCCTGGAGCAACCGGCCAAAGCCGTCGTCAGGGCAAGGATGAGAGCGGTCAGGAGGGAGGGAGGTTTCATGGAGTCGGAAGTGAGGGAGCTGGCAGCCTTGCAACAGGTGCACCATTGCCGGACGGCGCAGGCCGCAAACAGGCAGCCTATCAAAGACGTCAAGCATCCCAGTGCCAGAATTTTGGCAGGTCCGGTGAGATTTCACGGTTGGGCGCGGATGCAGACGCGGGCACATGTGTGCCGGGCGCAGGAGCGAGACACACTTCTGCCGGTCGCTTTGACTATCGCCCAGGCTGTGGATCGTATCGATTGACAGGGGGTTGTGCAATTGGACCGGGCGTTGCCGTGCCTTGCTGCCAGGGGGGAGGGGGCTGTATTTGAAATTTGCGTCACCGCGGAACCTCGCTGCAAATCCGCGAGCGTGAATCCCCAAAACTTTTTCCGAGGCCGGCTGTGCTTTCCCCGCTGGAGGGCTGCACTTTGGCTGCTGTTGCCTTGCAGCCTTTTGTCGGCTGCGGGTGTGGCGGCATCCGCCGGTTCCAGACCGAACATCGTCCTGCTGCTCGCCGATGATCTCGGGTACGGGGACCTTGGCGTCTATGGCAATCGGGATGTTCCCACCCCAAACCTTGACCGCCTGGCGCGCGAAGGCACGCGCTTCACCGATGCATATGTCACTTGTCCCGCGTGCGCGCCGAGCCGGCTCAGCCTCATGAGCGGGGCCTATCCGCAGCGTTTCGGGATGACGTGGAACGACGACCGGAGCGCCCACAAGCTGCCCGATACGCAGCGCCTCCTGCCTGAACTGTTGCGCGACGGCGGCTATGTCACGGGTCTTATAGGAAAATGGAATATCATTCGTCCCGCGGAAACCGTGTTCGACGAGATCCACGATTTCATCGAGTGGGAATCGGACTACTGGCCCCAGGCGGATGGACGTTACATCGGAAGCAATGCAACGAAGAATCCGGGATTCCGTTCCAGCAAGACGCAGTACTGGGGGCCAGTGCGGCAGGGTGACGAGTACCTCAGCGATCGTCTTGCAAGGAAAGCGGTCGAGTTCATCGATCGCCATGCGGATGAGTCGTTCTTCCTCTTTGTGGGATTCAATGCGGTGCACAGCCCCTGGCAAGGGCGCACGCAGGATCGGGAACGTTTTGCACACCTGCCGAATGAGGTGCTGAGGCTTTATGCCTCGATGATTGCCGGCCTCGATGAGGGTGTGGGGCACATCATGGAGGGATTGCGGAAGCGCGGACTCGAGGAGAACACGTTGGTGTTATTCCTCGGTGACAATGGCCCGGCGATCGGCGGGCCGCGGATTGAAGGATGGAAACCGGACTGGCCGCAGCAGATTGTCGTGGGATCGACGGGAGCGCTTCGTGGCGCGAAGACGGAACTCCTCGAGGGAGGAATCCGCGAACCCTTCCTCATGCGCTGGCCTGCACGACTTGCGGGAGGGCGTGAGTACCGTCGCCCGGTGATCGCGAACGATGTGCTGCCGACGCTTTGTGCTGCCGGCGGAGTCGATGTACCCTCCGGGACCGTCGTCGATGGGGTCGATCTCCTCCCCTACCTCCGGGCGCAGAAGGAGGGGGAACCGCATGCGACCCTCTATTGGAAAGTCAAATCATCAGCCGCCTTGCGCCGGGGCGACTGGAAATTGATGATGCTGTCGCCGGAATGGAAACCGCAGCTCTATCATCTCGGAAAGGACATCAGCGAGTTGCACGACGTTGCCGGTAAGCACCCACAGCTCGTGCGCGAGCTCCATGATGCGTGGCTCACCTGGAACGCGCCCCTGCCTCCGCCGGCGAGACACTGATCGCGCACACCGCGCTGATCCGCCGGTCTTTCGCGTCGGATTGTCAACGCGCGTCGCCTGCGGGATCCACTCCGCGCGTGCGGCTATCTGAATTTGTTGGCGCGCACCGTATTGTTGGAAAGAAAGGTCCGTGACGCCTTCATCCTGGCACCGGTGAACTCGCAGTTCGTGATCACGTTGCCATGGCCGGACTGGAATTTCGCGGAGGCGCTCCTCGCACCACCGTCGAACAGGCAGTTTTCGATGGTGTTTGCCGAGGGCGGGACGTCGGCCGTTTTTGGCGCATCGTAGAGGTCTTCCATCTCTTCTTCAGAGGCCTGGGATTTGTGTTTTCCCTTTGCCAGCTTCTTCTGCGTAACCCAATTGTCCTTCCTCTTCCCTTCATTGGGACTGGACCCGCTTCCCAGCTCGAACACGGTTTTCATCCCAGGGCCTCCGAGGAACTTGACGTTCTTCAGCGAATTCTCGTAACAGCCGAAGTTTGGATCGTCCACATAACGTTCGTTGTAGAATCGCACGAACGGCTCCGTCAGGTTCCTGCAGAGGATCGTACCGTTGGCAATCGTGGCCTTGCGGGAATGAAAGTTGATGGTCGCGATCCTTGGAACTCCCGTGCCAAAATCGATCTCAAAGCCGTCGACCGTCACGTTCCGGTTGTATTGACCGACGGAAATGGCGTCCACCACGTGGGGAAACCCATCGATTGGCTTGTAGGTTCCGCGGATGTTCCGGACGAGCAGGTCGTGGGACCCTGTCTTGATTTCCATGCAGCGCCACGAGAAGTTTCCCGTGATGTTCGTGAACGTGGAATGGGCCATGGCATTCATGCCCACGAGGCGAACCCCATCGATGAGCCTGATGTTGTCGATGTGGCATTTGTAGGCGTATTGGCTGCCGGTGATCTGTGACGCATCTATTGTCATGTTGCGGAGCACCACATTTTGGACGCCTCCGAAATTGATTCCGAGGTGACTGTCGAAATTCCCGTTCGCACAGATCTGCACGGCCTCCACGTTCTCGTCGAAGGGGTATTCGAAGAACAGCCGTGCGGCCTCGATTTTCTCAATCCTCGCCATCGTGACGTGATAGGGAAGCATGACCTTGGAGAGGTTCATGTTTCTCCTGAAGGCCGACGTGACAAATACGAGCTGCCCGGGTTTGAACACGGAGGCGTCACCGGGGTTTTTCAGAGTGAGCGAACTCTGACCGATCCTCATCGGTTCCTTCACGTCGTAGTAGTCATATCCGGCGCCGTGGTTTCCCTCCTTGTTGAATCCATAGGGTGCATGATCGCCAAACAGGAATGCGAAATTCAGCGCTCCACCCCTGGATCTGTCATTTCGGACAAGCCCCTTGTTGTTTCCATCAACGATCACGTTGTCTTTCATGACAATCGGTGAGGTGATGACATAACTCTTTTCGGCGAGAACCTCCCCCCGGGCTTCGGAAGCCTTGTCGACCGCCTGCTGAAATGCGGCGCCGTCAATGGTGATTTTAAGGTCGCGAACATTGGGGAATTCCTTCCTGGCTTCTCCGAGGGTACTGAACCGTTCAGAGAGAGGATGGAGCTTGCCATCTCCGATTGCGCCGAATGATTCCGGAGTGAATATCCTGCCCTGGGGTTTCAATTGGGCAGCATCCGGAAACTCTCCGGAAGAAACGGCATGGATTGAAGATCCGGGACTTGTTTCCCTTGACTGGGCCTTGGCGGAGGAGAATGCCGGTGCCAGCGATACGGCCGGGAGCAGAAGGAGTATCTCGATTTTTGCAAGCAGGCCACACCGGCGAAATCCAGGGAGATGCATGGAGGAAGGAGAAGATGATCTGAAATGGCATCGGCCGCGGCGGCCATTGCCTTGAAACCAAAACGATCGACGACGCCTCATCCTACGATCGACAGGCGAAGGGTGTCGTTGTCGGTAGTGACGTCGATGGGCCCGGACGGGTTACCAGTATGCCCGGACCCGGAGGAAGACGATCGGCATGAGTTTCGCTCCGGTTGCCACAGGGGGCGCAAATCACAAAGTGCCGCCGACTATTTCTCGATGCCCGCCGCTCGCGCGAAGGCATGAAAATCGAGGGCCGTATTCTGGTCATGCACGATTTTCCAGGCACCGTCCTCGAGCTGGAAAACGTAGACCAGCCATGTCTCAAATCCGGCCGCATCCCTGTCGGGCTTGTACGAATATCGGATCAGCGCCATTGCCATGTCCGCACCGACGACCTTGTGAATCACCGAGGCCTTCCAGATCCACTTCGGGTCCTTGAACCATTCTTCGTGGATCGCAATGGTCTCGGCGGGTGTCTTGAAGGCGTAACCATTCTGGACGACCGTGTAGAGCGTGTCGCCGGAGGTCAGGTGTGACTTGAATGCCGCGAGGTCGCGGTTGGCGATGGCATCAAAATGCGCGATGAGTGCGGCGTCGAAGTCGGGGGGCTTGCTTTCGGAGACGCTGGGCATGAGGGAGCAGGATGTCGGGAGATGACCTAGGCGGGACGGTGGGCTGCTATGGGTGGGAATTGCACGAATCCCAGAAAAAAAGCGTGGGTGTAGGCGGTGGCTCAGATCGTGTTGGCGTGCTGGCGGGGCGAGCGGCTCAAGGTGGCGTCGAAACGCATGGCAATGACGCGGAGGAGCGGCACGCCGCGCGGCAACACATCGATTTCGCTGTCGTGCATTTGAATCAGACCATCCCTCTCAAGGTCGGCGAGCCCTTCCAGTTCGGACGCGAAGAGCGTTCTGAAATCCTCGCCGAGGATCCGCGAGAGCGCGACGCAATCGAGCCGGCGGTCGCACATGAGCCTCATGATGACCAGCCGCCGCCTGCGGTCGTCGGTTGTCAGCCTCAAGCCGCGGTCAATGGGGAGTTCCCTGCGATCCAGCGCGGCGCGCCATCCGGAAAGCGTCTTGTGATTCTGTCGGTAGGTTTCCTCGGTCGATGAGATGGCCGAGATTCCGAATCCATAGAGGGATGCGCCGGCCTGCGTGCTGTAGCCCTGGAAGTTCCGCTGCAGTGTGCCATTTCGCAGCGCGACGGCGAGGGAATCATCCGGCCGGGCAAAATGATCCAGGCCGATGTCCACATACCCGGCTGCAATCAGTTTCCTGTGGGCGACTGCAAACATGGCCCACTTGGCTTCCGAATTGGGGAGCTGCTGCCGGTCGTCGAAGATCTTCTGGGCTGGTTTCATCCACGGCACATGCGCGTAGCTGAAAAGCGAGAGACGGTCTGGTTCGATTTCGAGGATGCGATCGATGGTTTCCGCGAAGGAGTCGTGCGTTTGCAGCGGCAGGCCATAGATCAAGTCCAGGTTGATGGAATTGAACCCATGCTCCCGCAGCCACCCGACGGCATCGATGTTCATCTGATGGGGCTGGATGCGATGCACCGCCGCCTGGACCTCGGGGTTGATGTCCTGGACGCCGAGCGACGCCCGGTTTGCACCGATCGCCTGAAGAGCAATGACATGGTCGCGTGTCAATCGACGAGGATCGACTTCGACGCTGAATTCGCAGTCGGGCTGGAAACGGAAATGGGAATGAATCAGTGCGCCGAGCCGCCGGAGCGTGTCGGGCGGAAGGAATGTCGGGGTGCCTCCGCCAAAATGAATCTGGCTGACCTGGCGCGTGGCGTCGATTCGGGCGGCTGTGAGTTCAACCTCCCGGGCAAGGTCATCGACATAGGTGTCCGCAGCCCCCCGCTGGCGGGTGATGATCGTATTGCACCCGCAGAACCAGCATAACGTTTCGCAAAAGGGCAGGTGAAAGTAGAGGGAGAGGGGACCCCGTGTCGCATTGTCGTCCCGGATCGCTCCCTCCAGGTCCTGGTCTTTCCACGAGTTCAGGAACTTGGTGGCCGGCGGATAGGAGGTATAACGCGGACCGGGCACCGAGTACTTCTGTATCAGCCGAAGATCGAGCTCAGTCGTGGAGGGTGCGGCAAACGCAGTCATGGAAGAGGATAACCCTGATGCATCCGATCCGCTTCGCAACCGTTGCGTTTGGCTGCGCATGATTTGTTGCCGGGGGACGGACACCCCTGTCGTGAGCCCGCAACGTGCGGCAGTCTCGATGTGTCATCCTTCACGCGCGTTTGCGGCGGGCGTGCGCATAGGCAGTGTAGACGAGCGCGACTCCACCGGTGAGAGCCGCCGGGAAATACAGGGTCTGCGGACCGAACACCGGGAAGAGAAGACTGCCGATCACTCCACCCAGGCCGAAGGAGCCAATGATCAGCGCATAGAGACGGATGCGAATCCACAGGACGGGCACCCCGCGGATGAAGTGTCCCATGGCTGCACCGATATCGGTGTACATCCCCGAAAGATGGGTCGTTCGCAAAATGGTGCCACTGTAGGTGCTTGCCATTGAATTCTGCAGTCCGCAGGCGACAGATGCGATGCAGCCTCCGGTGACTCGGTTGGAGTCCATGAGTGCCGATGCGGCAAAGAGCAGGAGGCTTTCGATAAATAGGGCCACTCCGTACCGACGACCAAGCCGAAGCACGGCGTCCTGAATGATGAATCCTCCCAGCGCCGAACCGATCGTGAATGACACCAGGATCAAGGCCAGTTCGGCGATTCCTATGCCGTCTCCCCGCGCGAGCGCCTGTGAGAAAAGCGTTGTGGTGCCTGTGACGTGTGTGATCGCCTGATGCGTGTAGCTCTGGAGTCCCACCACATTGACGACCCCGGCGATGACTGCCAGCGACGCGCCGCCCCACCAGGCCCAGCGTTCCAGTTTGTGGATCATGTTTTCCTGAGCATGTACTGTGCGTTTGCTGGCGGCAACGGAAGACACGCAGGGAAGATTTCTCTTCGGGCATCGAAGGGAGGCGTCCTGCCGCTTGCATGAAAAGCACGCGTCGGCTGAGGGAGCGCTGCGCCCGGCGTGCAGTCACGAAATGAGCGGTTCATTCGCAATGGGCGTACCCGTTTCCTCCCCGAATCGGGAATCCCTTGAAGTTCAGCTGACAGACAGCGGCGTGCGGGCTGCACCGGTGTTTTTGCCAGACGCCCCAATCGGATCGGAACTACGCGTAGCGTTACGAATTTCGCCCAGCAGCCTGATCGCGCAGGTGATTGCAAGCAGGCCAAGAGCGGCTGCGAGGAGGGAGCGGCCGGAGTCAGCCAGGCGCAGGCAGAAGTAGGAGAGAGCCGGCATGTTTGCAGGCTGGCTGAAGGCGAACCAGCCGTCCGCCGCTCCGGTGTGTGTGGCGACGATGCGAAACGGCTGGTCCGGAACCCGTACGTAGACGTCCGCCGGACTTGTGGGATCCAACCGGGGCAGCGCGATCGATCGCAGGCGTGTGCGGAGATCGCTGGACCAGAGTTCGAGCCGGGCCTCGCCCGCGACGGAAGGTTTTCCGGCGACCTCGAATCTCAAGTAGTCCATCGCAGGCGGCTGGAGTGGACCGCTGATCCAGCGTGCGGGCGCGTTTGTGTGGGAAATCCAAAACGTTCCGTAGGAGAACGCCGGTGAGTGATCGGAAACGGGCTGCTCGTCGAATCCCTCGTGAATCTCCGCGGCAACCGGAATTGCATCGCGGACGGAGACGGGCAGCAGGCTTCTCAATTGAGGGATAGCCACATATTCGGCCAGCAGTTGCTCATCGGGAAAGGGTATGGAGCGATCGTGCAGCCAGAACCCGTCCTTCGTGGAGACATAGCGCGCAAGATTGAGTGTCATGTCATGGAACCAGGTCCGGATGGTCTCCGCCGTGGAGCGGAAGAGTTCATCCGACTGTCTGGCAAAGCCTGTTCCGACGCAGAGGCACCAGGCGACGACCAGCAGCCGCACCAGACTGTGGGTCTGCCGTGATGCCTGGCTGCGGTTCAGCAGAGCCAACCCTGCGAAGAAGTTGACGAGAACACCCACGTTAAGACCATCCAGATAGCGTGGCGCAGCGTCCGGTGCTCCCGCGCCGCGGGCATAGGCGGTGGCGACGAGCTGAGCGGCGGACCAGATGCCGACGCAGATCACCACACAATCCCAGGAGTGCAACGAATCCCTAGTTTGTGCCCGCCAACGATTCCAGGCAAGACACGCGAGCGGGAGGTAACTCAGGATCATGAAGGGCGGGAAGCCCTTCTGAGGCCACTCCATGAGCTTGAGAAGCGCGTGCAGGAATTCCGGAAACGAAGATGCCTTGAGCGGCCGATGGGGCGGGAAGTCGACGCGAAGGAACAAACCGGCGACAACGATGATCGTGCAGGCCGCGAGGGTGGCCCCATGACTCCGGAAGACGCGGCTGAAGGGCTTTTCAAAGAGGAGAACTGCAACGAAGACTGCGGCAGCTGCAGCGAAGCCGGACCCCATGCTGAAAAGATCGAGGGCAAGGCATGCAACACCGAGCCACCAGCCCCGTGAAAACTCGGGGCGCCTCAGGGTGAGATTGATGCCGAAGAGCGAGAGCGCGATGAGGTAGAACTGCTGGGAATGAAATCCGTTGATCGTGTTCTGCCACGAGAACGGCACCGCTGTGACGACGGTGAGTGCGAGCGTCACAAGGAGAGACCTCCCGGCGGTCGTGAAACGTTCCTGCAACCACCACCAGACAATCATGACCGTGGCCGCAAAGAAGAAAGCGTTGAACACCATCTGAACACGCGGATCCCAGGCCTCTCCCAGTGAAGTGAGACCCATCGCCGTCAGGCGGGTGAGGGCGACGCGATGTTCGTTGTGAGATGCAAGGATGTCGCCGGGACTCAAGGTATGCAGCTTCCAGGGGACAAGGGTCTGCAATCCTTCCGCCTGCCACTGGTCATAGAAGGGAACATCGCTGGCCCAGGATGAAATCATCCACAGACGGGCGGAAAAGACAGTCCCAAAAAGCGCCAGGGCAATGAGGAGACGGATGCGTGTCGCGGGTCGCACAGCGTTTTTCCGATTCAGGCATTCCCTGGCTTCGTCCCCCAACCGTACACCCACATCGGCCGGGTCTTCACCTGGTAGTCGATGAAGCCGGCGCGGGACAGAAAGGTTTCCAGTTCAGGCACACTTGAGCAACGGGAGGACTGGGGCGGACGGTTGTTCGCGGGAAACTTCTTGCGCACCTCTTCGAACATCGCCCAACCCTCATCGGAGGCGATATTGGCATTGTCGCAATAGAAGCGGCCGCCCGGACGAAGCACGCGTCTGGCCTCGAGGCAGTAGGCGTAGCGGTCCCACTCGTTGAGGTGCATGAAAACGACCGTGCAGTAGACGACGTCCACGGAGGCGTCGGGAATGGGTGAAAGATCGTAGCCGGAGACTTCGACCAGGCGGACATTTTCGATCCCCGTCAGTTTGCGTGCGGCGATCCGAAGCATTTCGGGGGAAACATCGCAGCCGATCCATTCCCTTACGAACGGTGCGAGGCTCCTGCCAACTCGAGCCAGTCCGCATCCGATCTCAAGAACGACGTCGCTTTCATGAATGCCAACGGTCTCGCGCAGGATCTGGAGCGTATCGTCCGCGGCTGCATACATCTTTTCCTCATCGGAGTAGCCGCTCACGTAGGCGGCTGCACCTTCGGGACTGAGGGCGAGCGACTGCCAGACTGACTTGTAGGTTGAATCCATGGTCAAGGAAACCGCAAGGGATCGACTCTTGGCTGATTGGCGTCCTTCAACGAGACATTTTTCACGCGCTGCCGGTCCGCATCTATTGAAGAGGACCTCGTCGGGTATCAGACATCATGAGGATCCACTGCCGGGCGTTGATCAAGGCAGGTGCTACCCTCGAGTTGCCGAAAGGCAATGGAGGTCAGTCAGGACTTGACGGCAACCAGCTTGATGGCTGCGCCGTTCGGGTTCTGCTCAAGTTCATCGTGAATCCGGGTGAAGCCGTTGAGCCTGGCGGCCTGCAACCGGTACTGGCCGGAAACGAAGGCAGGTCTTGATGCTGCTGGGAACACCCGGACTCCGGCGCAGCCTTCGGCGAGGTTGTCGAGTTTTATGATCGCGTGCCGTCGGGGGACTTATGGTCCGCTGCCGCGACGTGGGTCGAGAATTCTGGAAGGGTATCCACCAGCACCTTCAGGATTCGCGACTTCTCTTCGTGCGGGAGGTACGCGTAGCGGTCGTCGGCGTTGTTCCCGGTGAGGATTTCGTTGAGGCGCCTGAAGACCTGCGACTTGAGCGGAGCGGGGAGTTCCGTGAAGCTTTGAGAGTAGATCAGGTAGCTGCATCGCAGCTTGAAGATCCGGTCCTTCAATTCGAAGTCGCGCAGGGAATCGCCGTTGCTGCCGCGTTTCGCAGCGGCGGCGAAGGCGGATTGGAAGGCGGTGCTGCCTTCGACGCCCTCGGGCAGCGTTGCGGCGTTGCGGAACAGCAGGTGGTCGACGATCTCCTGGGTGGCGCTGGCGAAGACACGTTTCACGCTGTCATAGGTGGGTACGTCGGTGTAGGGCTCCTTGAAGGACTCCTGGAGCGAGCGCTGGTAAGCCAGCATCTTGCGGGCCGATTGATTCGCGCGCGTCAGGACATTCTGCATCGTGGTCTGATGCTCGAAGACCAGGAGGGAAACGACATCGCTTCGCGGCAGCAGGTAGCGTTCAACATCGAAATAGGCGTCGAGCCTGTCCGGACGGGCGCCGGAGCCCTGGGTTGCCGGCTGGCCCTTCTCGTCTGTGAAGAGGGAATTTCCGCGATGAGGGGTCCTGCCGCTGTAACCGGTGACATACCAGCCGCCCCAGCGATCGCTGAAAGGGGTGTCGTCCTCCACGACCAGGGTGCCGAGCTGCAGCATGGGCTCCCCCGTGGAGTCCGGGAAAACCGATCGTGCGAACACACCAGGTATGTCGCGCACAAAAGCCCCACCGTGGCAGCGAAGGCAATCGGGGTCGCGTTGAACGGCGCGATGCCTGTCCCCTCCGGCGCGTAGGTCGACGGCGTAGAAGACGGGGCCGAGGAGCGGATCGATGGCCGCCACCTCAACGAGACCGCCCGGAACCCAGCCGACGTAGACGGAATCGGAGTAGTAGATCGCCCTTGGGCGCTCAGGCCGGATCAATCCCCGCTGCAGGCTCGTCTTCGAGAACACCAGAAGCTGGCTGTCGACCGGCACGTGCAGGAATTCGAGCAGGCCCCTGAGCACCTGCTGTTCGCCACCCTCCAGCCGCAGGGCGCCTGAATCGATCATATCCTGGAGCCTTGCTGCTGCATCCGCGGCAGCGCTCGCGCTGTAGCTTATCGGCGGCTGCTCATAGTCAGGGGTGCGCTGCGCGAGGAGCGCAAGGGGCGCGCCCGTGCCCAGGAGAAGCGTGCACAGGGCTTGACGGATGATCGGCATGGAGGCGGGTTCGGGGAGAATGCTGCTGTTCCTAACCTAAATTGGAGGTAGATATCCAGTTTTAAGAGCGTGCATGATTCATCCGGTCCATTCCGCGACATCCCTGCGTACTCCTACGCAAGCACGGTTCCGTCAAGGAATGGCAGGCCCTTGGCACGGTTGACGAGATTCTCGACAGTGACGCGGGCGATTTCCCCCAGGGCCTCCTGGGTGAGGAAGGCCTGATGGGCGGTGATCAGGACATTGGGAAAGGTCAGGAGGCGGGACAGCACATCGTCCTGAAGGATCTGCCCCGAGAGGTCCTCGAAGAAGACTCCCTCCTCCTCTTCGTAGACGTCCATCGCGACCCCGCCGATCACTCCGCTTTTCAATGATGCGATCAACGCCGCGGTATCGACGAGTTTTCCCCGGCTGGTGTTGAGGATAAAGACTCCTGGCTTCATCCGGGCGAATGCCGCCGCGTTCAACAGGTGGCTGGTCGAGGGCATCAGGGGAAGATGGAGGGAGATGATCGCGCTTCTTTCGAGCAGCTCATCGAAGGTGACATAGCTTGTCGCGTGTGCCCGGGCCCAGTCATTGGAGGGAAATGGATCGTAGGCCAGCACCTCCATCCCGAATCCGCGCAGTATCTGTGCGGTGATGCGGCCGATCTTTCCGGTGCCCACGATTCCGACGGTTTTTCCATGGAGGTCGAAACCCACCAGGCCGCTGAGGGAGAAATTGTGTTCACGGACGCGGTTGTAGGCGCGATGAATCTTCCGGTTGAGCGCCAGCAAAAGCGCTACCGTATGTTCCGCGACGGCATGTGGCGAGTAGGCGGGCACACGGGTCACCGCCAGCCCGAGCGAACGCGCGGCGTCGAGGTCAACCTGATTGAATCCGGCACAGCGGAGGGCCACCATGCGCACACCCGAAGCGTGCAGCAGTTCCAGGCAGGGACGGTCGAGCCGGTCGTTGACAAAAACGCAGACTGCATCGTCGCCGGTCGCAGCCATCGCCGTTTCCCGATTCAGCCGGAAGTCATGAAAACGGAGTTTGAGCGGGTCCGCGGCGCATTTCTCGAAATAGGACCGATCGTAGGGCTTTGTGTCGAAAATGGAGACTTTCATGCTGTGGACCCAAGTTGGAATCCTGGTTGCACCGGATTGCAAAGACTGAGTGCGCGATTCGTGTCTGGAGCAGCAGAGGAGGGTTGCGGGCTCACCAGTTGATTGCGGTACCGCCCAATGCGACCAAGTGATGATTTACCCGGGAAAAGCAGCGTGATCCGAAAAATTTTCTGGCTGAAAGCGGAGACGGATGGGCACATGCAACGACGGGGTGGCGGGCCTGGTTGATGAGGTCGCGTTTGGTCTGTGCCGCGTTGCCCCAGAGAAGAAAAACGATCGGTCGCTCCCGGCCGGAGAGATGGGTGATGACAGAATCGGTGAAGCCTTCCCATCCCCTTCCCCGGTGGGAATTCGCTTCGCCCGCGCGAACGGTGAGCACGGTGTTCAAGAGCAGGATGCCCTGGCGGGCCCAGTGTTCGAGATTGCCGTGCGCGGGCATGTCCAGACCCAGGTCCTCCTTCAATTCCTTCCAGACATTGCGAAGCGAGCGCGGCATGGGTCTGCCCTTTTGCACCGAGAAACAAAGTCCGTGGGCGTCTCCAGGTGTTGGATACGGGTCCTGCCCAAGCAGCACGACACGCACTGCCTCCGGCGCGCAGAACTCGAATGCCGCAAAGATCTGCTCACGGGGCGGCAGGACCTGCGCACCCGCACGTGCCTCAAGATCGAGAAAGTTCTCCAATGCCCGGTAGCCGGGATCGTGGATGGCTGGGGAGAGAACCTCCCGCCATGATGAAGGAAGTGACGGCAGCATGTCGCGGGTGGGACTGGCGTTGGGACGTTCGTCAGCGGGTGGATTGACGAAGGAAAGCGCAACCATCGCGTGTGTGGAGAAGGCCGACTTTCGGACTGTTCAACCAGGTGCGCATTTGTTCGAAGGGCATGGGCCTCCTTTGAAATGACCACTTGGATGCAGGTGCACTTGTGGAGCATTTATCGCTCATGAGGCGCTCCGACTTTCCTGGAAATTGACACATAAACTGCTTTTAGAAAGCGTAATATGGAACTTTGACGGATATATGCGTTTCCTGGAAAGCGCGCCAATTCGGGCTCATTTCAAGGAATTTTAACATCCCATGGGCACGTGAAAGAGTCGATGTAAAGGAAGCATTATTTTCCGGCTTACCGCACCACCTAAATGAAGCTCCGATTCCACTCTGCGTCGCTGATCGTCGCGTTGACGATGGGCTTTCCCATTTCACCTTCAGTCGCGTCGGTCGCGCAGAAGGGTGACGGCATCTTTCAGAAGGTCGATGAACCGCCCGTGCCGCTCAGGACTCCCCCTCCGGTATACCCGGACTCGCTCAAGCGTGCGGGCGTGTCCGGCGTTGTGGCGGTTGCGATTGTCATCGACGAGCGCGGCGCGGTCATTGACGCGACGGTTTCAAAGTCGTCAAACGTCGGTTTCAATGAGCCATCGCTCGAGGCGCTTCACGCATGGAAGTTCAAACCCGCGCGTGTGGGTGGGGAAGCGGTCAAGGTCCGCGTTACCGTCCCGATGCACTTCCGGGTGCAGGGGTGACCTCCAACCTTTAGGGAACACCACGATCCGTGAACCTTTCCACCTTCACCGTCGGCCGGAAAATGACGGCTGGATTCGTCCTCGTGTTTGCGCTGTTTGGTGCGGTCACGGCTACCTCCTATTACGCACTGGGTGTTGCGGGCAGGGGAATGGAGGCGGTTTCAGCCGGCACTGCCGAGGCCAACGCGGCGACCAATCTGGAGACGGCGATGTATGCCGTTTGTCTCGGTGCCAACCGGTTTATCGCCTCCGGCCGTGTGGCCGACGTCGAGCATTACAAGACGGCGCAATCGGGATTGAGGATTGCGATTTCGGAGGCCGCCAGGGAAATCATCGAGCCTTCGCGCGCAAAGGAGATTGAAGAGGCCAGAACCTATCTCGATCAGTACGACCAGGCGGTGCTCAAGATCGTCGAGGTCTTTGCCACGAGAGATCGCGTCATGACCGAGTCCGTCCGTCCGCGTGCGGCGGAAATCAATGCCACATTGAAGAGCCTGCTCGAGGCTTCGCGGCTAAGCGGCGACCAGAATGCGCAATTCAAGGCATCGCTCTCGCTGCAAAACTACTTTGAAGGAATCGCATCTGCCAATTCCTACTTCGCGGTTCGCGATGAGGCTGATGCCGTCATGGTCCGTCAGGCGTTCACTGCGATGGACAATCAGCTGCGGTCCCTTGCAAATGACCTCAAGGAGGCCGAGGAGCTCGACTCAAGCCTCGCGGAGCCCGCCAAGCAGAAGCTGCTGGCGGAGCTCCACGAGCAGACGACGGCTTACCTCGCTGCGTTTGAACACACGGTCAAGCTCTCGAACCAGCGCAACGCCCTCGTGGTTGGCGAACTCGAACGGCTTGCACCGTTGTTCACGCAGAAGGTGGTCAATATTCGCGCTGGGCTGCGCAGGCTGCAGGCGACGCTTGATCAGAAGGCGCGCAGCCAGCAGGTGCGACATGAGTTTGTCGTCTTCGGTTTTTCGACCGCGGGAATACTCGGCGGCATGCTCGGTGCCTTCCTGATCATCCGCAGCGTCAATGGAGCCATCCACCGCATCACCCAGCGTCTCGGATCGGGAGCCGCGCACACGGCCTCGGCTGCCGCGCAGGTGACGTCCGCGAGCCAGACGATGGCTGAAGGGTCATCGAGGCAGGCGGGGGCGCTGGAAGAAAGTTCCGCCTCGCTGGAGGAGATGGCGGGAATGACACGTCGCAACGCGGAGAACGCCCAGGCCGCCAAGCTGCTCGCCAACCAGGCGCGCCAGGTCGCCGATGCGGGTGGGGAGGGCATGAAGGAAATGAAGGCTGCCATGAACGCGATCCAGGCCTCCAGCGGGGAAATTTCGAAGATCATCAAGACAATCGATGAGATTGCCTTTCAGACCAATCTGCTGGCGTTGAATGCCGCGGTCGAAGCGGCTCGCGCAGGCGATGCCGGCCTCGGCTTCGCGGTCGTGGCGGACGAGGTGCGTTCGCTCGCACAGCGCTCCGTGCAGGCGGCGCGCGAGACTGCGGAGAAGATTTCCGAGGCCACTGCCAGAAGCGGTCAGGGTGTCGCTATCTGCGAGAAGGTGGCCCGGAACCTGGATGAAATAACTGACAAGGCGCGGCGGGTGGATTCCCTGGTCGCGGAGATCGCGCTCGCCTCCCAGGAGCAGAGCCAGGGAATCGGTCATATCACGCGGGCAGTCTCCGACATGGACGGCATCACCCAGGCAAATGCAGCAACAGCGCAGCAGACCTCTGCGGCAGCGGCGGAACTGGATTCCCAGACCGCGGGGTTGCAGGGAGTGATAGAGGAACTGACAGCAATGGTGGGCGGCTCACCTCACCCTGCGATGGTCGACGGGCCGTCGCGCGTGGCTGCGGGTGAGCCAGGTGGGGACGATTCGTTCAGGCCGGCGACCCGCAGGCTGGTGCCGGCTGCAACGGTGCCTCGCGCCTCCGGATCGACAAGATCGGGAGGCTCAGCCTACCGCGCCAGCCAGAGGGCCAGCGTGCCAGTCCCCGTTGCAGTCAAGGATGGGGAGCGGTTCTTCAAGGACATTTGAATCCGTCCTGGAACGCTCACATCCGCGCGCTTCCAGGACCACGCGGCAGGTTGTTGAGGTGAAAGGGAGAGTATACTGAAAATCTCGATGGCGAACGTCCGGTCTCAATCAAGATCCGTTTCAAAACGATGCGACAATCTCCCGCTGGTGTCCGGGTTCGAGCGTGAACATGCCGATTGATGCGCATTCGGCCTGGTCATTCTTGTAGAGGCGGGCCGTGATGGGGCGATGGGCGTCGTCGGTCTCCCAACGCCACTTCCCGATGGAGACAAACTGGAGAGGGACGCCCTTGTCCCAGCTGAGGCCCGCGCCGTTGCCGCGGATGAAGAGTTTGTTGCCGATGCCAATGTAAGCGGTGACGAGGAGCCGGGTGGATCCGTCCTCGGTCAGCGCCGAGTTCGACTCCTCATCCTCAAGTTCGTCATCGTAGGAATCCGGAACGGAGGATTCCGCTTTTGGCGTTACCAATGCCGGGAAGGTGCTGCGTGTTTCCAGGGGAGCCGGCGCGCCGGGCAGGCGGGTCAGGTCGGTTTCTTCGTCGGGATGGTCGGACCCATGCACGGTCTGCGGATAGGCTTCTTCCGCCTCCAGGATCGTCAACGGCGCGCGCACGTGAATCTTGTCCGCGGCGGTTTGGGCGGCAGGGGGGGCCTCCCTGAAGCTTGCGGCGGTCACCGAAGCCGGGGCCGGTGGAGCCGCAATGTGAATGGCGGGACGAGCGGCAGGCTCAGGCGGGACGAGCGGGGGCCTTTCCTTTGCGTCCGAGGGGCTGGCTGGTGCTGCAGGTGTTTCCTCGATGCTCCGTTTGAGGGAGGCAAACCTAGCCGTCATATCGCCGAGCAGGGTGTTGCAGGCCGACGTGAGACTGGCGGTCGCGCGCGCGACGGCCGGTTCAAGAGCCGTGGCACCGAGAAGGGTGCGCTGCTGCGCGAAAAAGGATTCGAAATCCTTGCGTGCTGAGGCGAGGGACTGCGCAAGTGCCTCCGCGGATCTTGCGGATGTCTGGTCCACAAGTCTTGGGAGGCCGGCAATGGCGTCTGCGGTGCGGGAGGTGTGGGCCTGGATTTGGGTTTCAATCCGACTGAGCTCCCTGGCTGTCGTCGCGAGCTGGTCGATCGCGCCCACGAGCCGGTCTGATTCCGCCGAGCGCAACGTCTGCAGCTCCTGTTCGAGTTCCTCCGTGTTGGCGGCGGATGCCTCGCTCAGGCGGGTATTGAATTCAGCCACCTTGTCATGGAGCTTCTGGGGCAGGCTCTCGATGGACTTTGCACTTCGCGCAACACCCTCACCGATGTCATGGAGGCTGGCCGCGGCAATGCTGATCTGCTCTGCCGAGGCGGCGGTGGATTGTGCGAGGGCGGCTATCTGCTGCTGGCGTTCGGCGAGCGCGGCATCGGTCTTGCGTCCGTATTCGGCGACGAACGGAACGGCAAGGGCGATCGCTCCCAGTGCGACGAGGATGAGCACTGCGATGAGCGAACCCCCGCCGAGGGGAGCCGGTGCGGTGAGCGCGAGGTAGGCAGCGGTGGCGAGGCACAGGACATCGATTGCGATGAACGGGAGTTTGGACAGGCGGGGGACTTCTGGGGGAAGGGTCATGTCAAACGCGAGGTCGGTGGTTGGAGGCTGCACCGGACGGGCGCCGGGGAGGGTCCGTCCTGCAGGCAGCAAAACAATCTTTCCGTCCGGGGAAAAGATTGGAGTTCAAATTGTGCCGATCTTCATTAGGGTCCGGGGCAGTCCCATGAGTATCGCTCATTTTCTCCGGATAGAGCGGCAAATGAAGGGGGGGCTTTCGGCCCATACGGTGATTCATACCCATGACCCCAAATTCTTCATGGAATTGGCACCGGATCGGGAAGCTCCGAACAAGGTCGGTCGCGGCATCATCAAGCGTATTCGCGTGCCCAATTCCTGGGCCGGCGATTACGGGTGTTACGCCGAGTTCATTGCCGAGGCGCAGGAGTTCTTCGGACGGTCCTTTGCCGACCCTGTGGCCAAGGCCGAAACGCGCCGGTTCCAGACGTAGCTAGGCGGCGGGAAACCGTTCCTTGATCCGGGCTATCAGGCGCCTCCATTCCACCGGGTTAAGGTCGTTCTTCCTGGCGGGCGAGATTTGCCGGTGGTCCGTCATGGTGGAGGCGGTCCACCCCCGTTTGTGCCAGCGGGGGGCAAGCCATTCCATCGCACTATCCAGCTGAAGATCAGTCAGGGGCTCGAAGTAGGTGTCACCGACGAACGCGCAACCCAGGAGAAAGTTGTTGCAGCCCGAGCGTCCCATGAAGACCGAGGGGCCGGTGTGCCAGGCAATTTCATGGTCTGCCACGAGGGTACACCGGGTGCCGTCGGGCGCGATGATCACATGATAGCTGACCCTGCTCGCGGGATCCATCATGCGGGTCAGTGTCTCATTGTATGACAACACGGTGTGATGAAAACACACGCCGAGCTGTTCATTCGTCGGAACGGGAGAGTAATTTGGGCTGGGGCGTCGGATATCGAAGAGCACGGGAGGAAGGCGGTGACAACTGTATGGCGGGCAGAAAGTGTGATGCGGCGTTCAGTCGAGCGGATTGGAATGCAAGGTAGTCGTGGTTCCGGACATGGTGGACCGGATGCATCAGAAACCGATTGCTCCGGAGTCTGCGCTGCGAGTATCGGATGCGCCGAGCCGTGTCCCCGACTTGGAATCGATGAGGATGGATTCTGCATCTCCCCAGTAACGTGCGGACGCTTCGGGATCGTTGGGGTAGAGTTTTCGGGCTGAAAGCGTGTACCCCATCGCCTCGAGCATTCGCATCGAATCGAGAGACGTCAGAAACGGCTCGTAGTTGAGCGTGTCCGGCATCCACTGGTGATGAAAACGGGGCGCGTCCACGGCCTGTGTCACTTTCATCGAATGGTCGATGATGTTGGTGATCACCAGAAGGGTCGTGGTGATGATGGTGGGGCCGCCCGGACTTCCGGTGACGAGGAAGGGGGCGCCGTCCTTGAGCACCAGCGTGGGTGTCATTGAGGAGAGCGGACGTTTGCCGCCGGCGATCGCGTTGGATTCGCCCTGGATCAATCCATAGAGGTTCTTCACCCCGACCTTGGAGGTAAAGTCGTCCATTTCATTGTTGAGGAGAAACCCGGCACCGGGGACCGTGACCCCATTGCCGAAGAGACCGTTGAGCGTGTAGGTCGTGGCGGCGGCGTTGCCCTGGGCATCGATGACGGAGAAGTGGGTCGTTTCATTGGATTCGCGCCGGGCGGTGATGCCCTTCTTTTCCGCAGACGCCCCCTGAGGCCTCCCGATGGGAAGGTCCTCGTTGCGGGTCGCGTGGGCCGGGTCGAAATCCGCCATGCGGCGTCTCAGGTAGTCGCGATCCAGCAGGCCCGCCACCGGCACCGGGACGAAATCGGGGTCGCCGAGATATTCTGCACGATCGCGGAAGGCGCGTCGCATGACCTCGGCAAATAGATGGATCTTGGCGGCGGAATTGTGACCGAGCCCAGCGATGTCATGGGGTTCGAGCATGCCTAGCATTTGGAGCAGCGCGATACCGCCGGAACTCGGGGGAGGCATGGTGAGGATTTCGAATCCGCGGTAGGATCCCCGAAGCACATCCCGCGTGGCCACACGATAGCTGCGAAGGTCTTCCAACGTGATGAGTCCGCCGTGTCGCGACATGTCATCCGCCAGCAGACGTGCGGTTTCACCTTCGTAGAACTCACGGGGTCCCTCCCGTTGCAGGCGTCCCAACGTGCGGGCAAGGTCCTCCTGGATCCACCTTTTGCCGGCCTGAAGGAGATGGCCGTCCCTGAGGTAGATCCGGTTTGATTCGGGGAATTGGGAGAGGAATTTTCTGCTGGCTGCGAGATCGCGCGCGAGGGCCGGAGTGACGATGATGCCGTCGTGGGCCAGCCGGCGTGCCGGCTCGACCACCTCGGCCCAGCTCACCTTGCCGGAACCGTGACTGCGGTGAAGTTCGGCGAAGCCGGCGATGGTTCCCGGCACGCCTGCTGCAAGGTGGCCCACGGTCGAGCGGCCCGGGGCGACATCTCCCTTGTCATCGAGGTACATGTTGGGCGTTGCCGCCGCGGGGGCACGCTCGCGAAAGTCGATGGCGACGCTGCGGCCGTCCGCCATGCGTAGCACCGTGAAGCCTCCGCCGCCGATGTTGCCTGCACGGGGGTAGGTGACGGCCAGCGCCAGGCCGGTTGCGATCGTGGCATCGATTGCGTTCCCACCCTTCTTGAGGATCTCGATGCCGGCCTCGGAAGCCAGCGTTGAGGCTGAGGCAACCATGCCGTGACTGGACTCCACCGGATGGCGCTGGGCGCGCAGGGGCACGCCTGTCGCTGCAAAGGCAGCGCAGGCGGCCAGGGCCACCCGCATGGGGATGAGGCTGCGAAGCGGACAAAGCGCGGGCATGAGGCGGACACTTGGGCCAAATGCCGCGCAGCGCAAACGCGGAAAGCGACGGCTGCGGCCCCGCCGGAACGGGCCGCCAGAATGCCGCCATGCCGTCGCCGAGGACGCGCTCAGCTCTCCTTGAGAGTCGCTGCGGAGGCAGCGGTGTCTCCAGGATTGTCCGGAATCCGCATGCCGTAAAAGCTCCTGTAAACGAAAACCAGTCCGATGGCGAGGATCACGCCGCCGATCGTGTATTTCATCGTCGCATTCGTCATGGTCACTGCGATTTCCACGGCGAGGAGACCGAACAGCGTCGTGAACTTGATCACGGGGTTCAGCGAGACGGAGGAGGTGTCCTTGAAGGGGTCGCCGACGGTGTCGCCGACGACGGTCGCGGCATGGAGCGGCGTGTGCTTCTGTTTCAGCTCCACCTCCACGATCTTCTTGGCGTTGTCCCATGCGCCGCCGGCGTTCGCCATGAAGATGGCCTGGAAGAGCCCGAAGAACGCCATTCCGATGAGGTATCCAATGAAGAAATACGGATTGAAGAACGGAAGAGCCAGGGCGAAGCAGAAGATCACGACAAAGATGTTCACCATGCCGCGCTGCGCATATTGCGTGCAGATCCTCACCACCTCCTTCGACGCGTCGACCGAGGCGGCCGCGGCGTCGAGCTTCATGTTCTCCTTGATGTACACGACCGCACGATAGGCTCCCGTGACGACTGCCTGGATGGAGGCCCCTGTGAACCAGTAGATCACGCTGCCGCCCATCAGGAGGCCGAGAATGGCCTCCGGGTGCACAAGCGAGAGCTTCTCGATGACTCCGCCGAAGGCCTGTTCCAGCATGAGGATGATGCCGAACACCATGGTCGTCGCGCCGACGACCGCCGTGCCGATCAGGACCGGTTTGGCGGTGGCCTTGAAGGTGTTGCCCGCTCCATCGCCCTTTTCCAGCTGGTACTTGGCATTTCCGAAATCAGGGGAAAAGCCGAACTTCGATTTGATGTCAGCGGAAACATTCGCGTGGGCCTCTATCTGGGAGAGTTCGTATACCGACTGGGCGTTGTCCGTCACCGGGCCGAAGCTGTCGACCGCGATGGTGACGGGTCCCATGCCGAGGAATCCAAACGCCACCAGTCCGAAGGCGAAGATCGGCGCGGCAAACTGGATGTTTTCGGGCATCATCCCGATCACGCTCGCGTGCTGCGAGAAATGGTAGGCGCCGGCCATCAGGAGGAGAATGGTAAGTCCCTTCCAGAATGCTGAGAAATTGCCCGCCACGAGGCCGCTCAGGATGTTGAGCGATGCCCCTCCCTGCCGCGAGGAGGTCACGATCTCCTTCACGTGCCGGCTTTCCGTCGACGTGAAGACCTTGGTGAATTCGGGGATGATGGCGCCGGCCGCGGTGCCCAGCGAAATGATGGTTGAAAGCACCCACCAGAGTCCGGGGTGGCCGGTGAGGGGTGCGAGGAGAAGGTAGCTGGCGAAGTAGGTGACGACGATGGAAACAAACGAAGTGATCCAGACGAGATTGGTGAGCGGCTGCTCGAGGTTGAAATCCTTGCTCCCGCCATAGAGGAGGCGGCTCACCCATTCGTTGAGGAGATAGCTGACGAGCGAGGTGATCACCATCAGGATGCGCATGGCGAACAGCCAGACGATCAGCGTGCCGCAGAGGATCGGATTGGTGACGAGTGCAAGCGCGAGAAAGGCGATCAGCGCGACGCCCGTGACACCGTAGGTTTCAAAACCGTCGGCGGTGGGGCCGACAGAGTCGCCGGCATTGTCACCGGTGCAGTCGGCGATCACTCCGGGATTCCGGGGGTCGTCCTCGGGCAGGTTGAAGACGATCTTCATCAGGTCGGCGCCGATGTCGGCGATCTTGGTGAAGATGCCGCCGCAGATGCGCAGGGCGGAGGCGCCGAGCGACTCGCCTATTGCGAAACCGACGAAGCAGGGACCGGCTAGGTTGGAGGGAAGGAAGGCCAGGATCCCGATCATGAAGAGCAGTTCGATCGACACCAGGAGCATGCCCACGCTCATGCCTGAGCGCAGCGGAATGCCGAGCGTGGCAAGGGGATTCCCCCTCAGGGAGGAGAATGCGGTGCGCGAGTTGGCGACGGTGTTGATGCGGATTCCGAACCAGGCGACACCGTAGCTGCCGAGGATGCCCAGCACGGAGGAGGCGAGGATGATGAGGATGTGACCGAAAGACTCCTGCACCAGTCCGCCAAAGTAGTAGGCCATGCAGAGGGCGATGAGCACCCACAGCGCGATGAGAAACTTGCCCTGCTGCGCCAGGTAGGTCTTGCAGGTTTCCCAGATGATATTGGAAACGCCTGACATCGACTCATGCACCGGAAGCGCCTTGGTCTTCAGGTACTGCATCCATCCGAAGATGATTCCGACCACGCAGACGGCCAGGCCTATCATGAGGATCTGGTGGCCGCTCAGGCTGCCTTCGAAGAAGGACACGGCATCGAGCCTCGGGATCTTGATATCGGCTTCACTGGCGGAAGCCGCCGAAACGAACGCGACCCATGCGGCCGCGGCTGAAA
Organism: Opitutaceae bacterium; assembly: GCA_017994935.1. Lineage (GTDB taxonomy): Bacteria > Verrucomicrobiota > Verrucomicrobiia > Opitutales > Opitutaceae > UBA6669. The sequence continues at coordinate 62,713 of JAGOJU010000005.1, read as the reverse complement.
CACAACGCCACAATTTTGATATCATAAAGGGGAGTAACTGCCCGTATGCTGGCTGCTGCGTTGAACGGGGCGAGCCAAATCAATGCAGGGCAGGATTTTGTCGCCGGAGGCGCGCAGGCGCCGGCGACGGCCGCGTTGAAATTGTAAGGAAAAAACAACTACGGCTTGTTTCGATCCCGGGGTGGCGCCAGACGTAGCATGCGTCGCAGGACCCAGCAGAATGCGAGTGTGTCGAGGAAGGGGAGGATTGCCATTTTCCGGAACGTATAGTTTGCCACCCCGGCGGTGCGCGCCCGGTGGGCCACAGGTATTTCCCGCACCTTCCAGCCGCCTGAAACCGCGCAGGCAGGCATGAAGGAGTACAGCGTTCTGAAGGGAGGCAGCGAACCCAGAACCTCCCGACGAAAAAGGCGCAAGGCGCAGCCGCTGTCGCTCACACCATCGCGCAGGAGGAAACGTCGGACGTGGTTGGCGATGCGTGACATCACCCGTCGCCCGAGGCTGTCCTGCCTTCCCTGGCGCGCACCCACCAGCATGTCCGCGCTTTCGCGGTGCGTCCAAAGCTTCACAAGTTCGAGCGGCGGGTTCTGTCCGTCGCCGTCAAGCGTGGCCACCCACCTTCCCCGGACGCGCTCGAAGCCCCGCCACAAGGCGATCGCCTGCCCCCCGTTCACACCAAGGTGAATCACCTGCAGTGCTGGCCATGAGGCGGCGACGGCACCCAGCGCTTCGAGCGTCGCATCCCTGCTGCAGTCGTCGACGGCAAGGATTTCAACCGGGATTCCGATCGTCTCGACCGCCTGGCGCAATTCTGCCAAGAGCGGAGGGATGTTCTCTGCCTCGTTGTAGAAGGGGATGACGATGCTGAGTTCCGGCGGGGCGGTTTCGGTGGGGGAAAGGGGGAACGCGCTCATCGAATGGCAGGCTCGCAGGCATCGGCAGTGCGGGCTGGGGCGCACCCGCATCAGGCTGCCGGTCGGGCTTGATTGAACTGGAAGCCGAGCCCGCAGGCTTGGCAAGCCCGGGAGTGCCTTTGTCCCGGGGGCCCGCCGATCGCGGGCGGTTTGCCTCCCGTTTGGCAGAGGCGATCGAGACAAAAGAACTGTGGACCTTTGGCGGGGGAATTGCGGACCCTCGGGGCACGCTTCGTCGTGCCCGGTTCGAGAAATCGACCGGCTCCAAATCCTTTGGATCGAGATCCCTTCCCAAGATCCTCCCGGTCTGCGCCCTAAAGGGGCGCGCGGGGGAAAAGCGCCTGTTGTGTTACGGCGCGGTCAATCTCAAGATTCGCTGGCGGGCGCCGGAGGCGTCTGTTTTGCCTGCAACTCGTGGGCGAGCTCTGTCACGTCCTTGTGCATGGCCGCGTCCTCCGGGCGCTTGGGCAGGCTGGTGTTGGCGGCATTGACGGTTGCGACCGCGATTGCAGCGGCGGCGGGAATGACATGCTTGAGCGGGGACGGCCCGTGCTCCTGCTGGGCAACGACGGACTTGCGGGCCGCCTCGACGGATTCCCTGTGATCGGCGTGCGCGCCTTCATCAAGGATGGACTGCGGCACCGCCTTCAGGCCCCAGATGAATCCGGTCCAGGAGAGGAGCTTGAGTCCGTAGTAAGTGATGTCGATTTCCCACCAGTAGAAACCGTTGCGTGTGCTCGATTGGTAGCGGTGGTGATTGTTGTGCCAGCCTTCGCCCAGCGTGATCAGGGCGAGGATGAAACTGTTTCGGGAATCGTCGTCGGTCTTGTACCGCCGGCGTCCCATCAGATGCGCCATGGAATTGATGCAGGCCGTGCCATGGAAGAGTGCGGTCGTGCTGATGAAGAACGCCCAGACGAGCATTTGGAGGCCGTTTGTTCCCAAGGACGGTGCGTAACGCTCCATCAGCACCCCCGAGAGGTAGATCGACGCGGCAAAAACGGCGGGAACGACAAGATCAAAACGGTTCAGCCATACCAGTTCCTTGAATTTTGCGAGGTCCTTGATCTTCGAGTAGTCCGTCGGAAAATTGCGCCGGCTCGTGATCCACCCGATGTGCGACCACCAGAAGCCGTGCACGTGGGGCGAATGGGCATCTTCCGGCCCATCGGAGTGCTGGTGATGGTGCCGGTGATGATAGGCCCACCAGAGCGAGCCCCGCTGGACGGTGGTGGCCGCGAAGAGCGCGATCAGGAACTGGCCAATGCGGCTCGTGCTGTAGGTCTTGTGGGAAAAGTAGCGGTGATGCACGCCCGTGACAGCAAACATGCGGAGGAAATACAGCGCCACGGCCGAGATCAGTGCGACCGGACTGACACCGACCCAGAAGGCGCCGAGGCAGCCAAGATGGAGGGCGACAAAGGGCATGACCCGCGTCCAGTCGACCTTGTCGGGTTCATTGCGAACCTTGGAAGCACCCTCCGGGCAGTAGTCAGAGTCAACCCATTGTACAAACGGAGTGAGGAACCGCGAGAAATGCGTGCTGCGTGTAGTGGCGTTCGAAGAGTCGGACTCAGACATGGAGGGTGTTCACCATCGGATTGAATGATGGCAAGGCAAGGGGAGTTTTCCGCATTACCCTACAATCGCGAGGGAATATTCCATTTATCAGACGGGCCTGGAGCAGGCTGGCTACAGAAAGTCGGTGGCTTTCCCGGACTATTTGACGCCAAAAACGTAGGTGACACCGCTTGCGGCGCCGACCGCGAGGAGAGCGTCGTCTCCGGACCAGGCTATCCGGCTCACCTTGCTGGGGAGCTTGATGGTTGCCCGCAGTGGCTGGTTTCGCTCCGGGCTCCAGAGCCGGACCATTCCGTCTTCGCTGCCGGTGGCGAGAAGGCCGTGGCCGTTCTGAAATGCGACGGCGCAGAGTTTCGCCTCGTGGGGCAGCATCACGGGCTCGCGCCCCTCAGGTCCATTTCCCTGGCAATCCCACACACAACCCTCGCATCCGCCGCTGGTGGCGAGCCAGCGGCCCGTGTGGTCGAAGCTGATTTCCTGCACCTTCCCCTCATACCCGCTCATGTGAAATTCGAAGCCGGATTCAGGGATCCAGAGATGCACGCTTGGGTCCTGGTTGCCGGATACCAGCCATTTGCCGTCGGCCGACCATGTCAGTTTGTGAATGCTGTTCGAATACGCGAATTCCTTGAAGGCAGCGAGGCTGTCGGCATCCCAAAGGCAGACTCCGCCAAAGTAGGCGACCGCTAGCAATCGGCCGGAAGGGGCCCATGCGAGAGCGGAGATGGACTTTGGGGCGACGGGGAACCTGTGGTGCACACTACCGTCTGGCCGAAGCAGTCCCAGGTTTTTGCCTGCAGCAGCAGCGAGAAGCGCCGGACGATCCGCGGATATGGATTTCCGGGGGCGCCATGCAAGGTGTTCGATCCAGGCGCGCTCGAAGGCAAAGGCGTGCGTATCCTGATTTGCGACCGCGTCCCGCCAGACAATCCGCCCATCCTGCCCCCCGGAAACGAGACCGGCCTCGCTCCAGGCGAGCACATTGGTGCCGCCCTCATGCCCTTCGAATGAGGCGCGGGTTGAGCCGTCCCGGGCACCGAAGACAACGATGGGTCCCGCCGCGGATGCAATCGCCAGAGAGTCGCCGGCAGGTGACCACGCGAGGTCGATGATGTAGTCGTCCAACGAGGCTGCCCACTGTTTGACCAGTTCCATGGTTGCCCCGAAGAAAAAGGACGCGGGGAGGCGCGTCAAAGCCCACTTTGGGTCGGATGCCTTCCGGCAGGTGCGACTATTTCACGGTTCGCAACTGCACGCTGTCGACGAGCCTGTTTGCCGAGAGGATGTCGGTGGCGATCACGAGCTTGTCCCCGTTCTTGATCCGTCCTTCACGTTGCAGGAAGCCGATGGCGCGGGAGATGGTCAGATCGGGATCGGAATCGAGCTCCAAAAAGAAGGGCTCCACACCACGGAGGATCCGCAGCTGGCGCAGCGTCTGGATCGATGGCGTGAAGGCGAAGATCGGTGCCAGGTGCGGTCGCATGGCGGCGAGCCCCGCCGCCATGAATCCGCGGCGGGTGAAGGTGAGGATCGCGCAGTCGTCGAGCTCATTGGCGAGCGTCACTGCCGACTGGAGGAGCTTGACCTTGTCGCCGTCCACGTGACTTGGCTCCAGGAACACACCCGAAGGAAGGCCCTCGATGCGGATGGCGATGCGGTTGAGCACTTCGACGCATTCCGCCGGGAATTTTCCGACGGTCGTCTCACCCGAGAGCATCACGCAGTCGGCCCTTTCGAAGACGGCGTTGGCAACGTCGGTGATTTCCGCACGCGTGGGGACGGGATTGGCGATCATCGATTCCAGCATGTGGGTGGCGACGATCACGGGGCGTCCGTAGTTGAAGCAGATTTCGCCGGCGCGTCGTTGAATGATGGGCAGTTCCTCAAGTGGGCACTCGATGCCGAGATCGCCGCGCGCGATCATGAGGGCATCACACGCACGCACGATCTCTTCGAGGTTGGCGACCGCCGACTGGTCCTCGATCTTGGCGATGATTTGTGCGGAGGAATTGTGTCCGCGGAGAAACTCGCGGAGCGTCTCCACGTCATCCGCCTTCCGCACAAACGAGAGGGCGATGAAGTCGACGCCCTCCTCGATGCCGACCAGCGTGTCCTTGCGGTCCTTCTCGGTGAACGCAGGCAGGTTCACGGTGACGCCGGGGAGATTGATGTGACGGCGCGACTTCAACTCTCCCGGCACGAGCACGCGGCACCGGATTTTTGCCTCCCGTTTTTCAAGGACCTCGAGCTGAATCAGGCCGTTGTCGACAAGAACGGTGTCGCCCACCGCGATGTCCTTGATCAGGCCCTTGTAATTGACATCGACGGACCGAACCTCCTCGAGATTCGGTTCGCCCGCCCTGGCGCCTGGCTTGACGGTGAAATCGAACACCTCGCCCGCCTTCAATTCAATCGGATGATCGAGGTCCCCGGTGCGTATCTCAGGCCCCTTGATGTCCATCATGATTGCGACTTCCCGCTCGACGCGTTTGCAGACCTCGCGGATGCGCCGGATCGTCGTGCGTGTCCACTCATGCGTGGCATGGGCCATGTTCAGGCGGACGATGTCCGCCCCGCCCCGGAGGAGCGTTTCGAGCATCGCCTCACTTTCTGTGGCCGGTCCGAGGGTTACGATGATCTTGGTGCGGCGGAACGCTGCAATGGGTCGGGAGGAACTCATGGGTGAGGAATCCTGCAGGGATTGCCCTCGGGGGGCAAGCGGTGCCGGCATGAATCTGTCATGCCCGGGCAGTTGTAACCCTGTGAGGCGGTTACCACTCGACGGTGGAAGTGCCGCCGCCTGGAGCGACGACATTGAAGTCGCACGTCAGGCGGGTGCGCAGGGAGGACAGCATGGCTTCAACCGCATCGAGGCTGTTGCAGTCGCGCGAGAGGTGGGTGAGAAAGACATGCCTCCATCGCGGGCGGGTGAAACCGGAGAGCAATTCGAGCACGCTCTCATTGGAGAGATGCCCGTGGCGGCCGCTGATGCGCTGCTTGGTCGACCACGGGCGTGTCACGCAGGCCTTGAGAAGGGCGGGACAGTGGTTCGATTCGACAACGAGAGAGTCGCAGTCGTTCAGTCGCTCGCGGACGTGCTGGGGCACGTGGCCGAGGTCGGTGAGCCATGCGAGCGATTTCCTTGGATGGAAAAGATCGTCGGCGAAGCCTGTGGAGAAACGGAAACCAACTGGGTCGTGGGCGTCGTGAGGCACGGAAAACGTGTCCACCTCAAGGTCGAGAAAACGGAAGCGGGAACCGGTTTCAAAAATCTGCCAGCGCGGCTGGCGGTCGAGGGTCGCCTGCACGGCACGCATGGTGGCGGCGTTGGCAAAGACCTTCAGTTCGGGAAGCCTCGCAAGTCCGGAGAGTCCCAGGGTGTGATCGCTGTGGTCATGGGTGACGAACACCGCGTCGATGGCCTCCAGCCGTTCCCCGGCCTCTGCGAGGAGTGCGCGGATCCGGCGGGCGGAGTAGCCGGCGTCGATGAGCACCCGGGCCTGTTCAGTCTGCAGGAGGGCGCAGTTGCCGGAACTGCCGCTGGCGAGGATACGAAGCTTCATGGAACGGACAGACGGGTTGAACGGGCGCGCCGCGAATCGCGCAAGCGCGAACTCGCCCCCGCCCCCATTTTTGCGCAATGCCCCGGGGCGGGGGCGTGGTGAGCATCCAGGCAACACGCTCTCGGCGGATGGGAATCGACCCCTCCGCAGTCAATCGCCCCGGCTGCGGCATGGCTCACTGAAAGCGATCCAACCTCTTCTTCCACCGCGGAATCAGCACTTCCGATTTCAATCTGCGTCCATCGGCGAATTCCGCGGATAACCAGTTCGAAGACCCAATCCAATTCGCAGACAGCCGATTGGCATCTCATCCGAACTGGCGATTGACATCGCAATCGCCCCTGGGAGGGGCACGCTCCGTCGTGCCCGGTTTGATTCGAGCTGAGGTCAGGAGGTGAGGCATCGTCATTGCCGCAATGGAATACGATCACGATGGAATGGCGAAAGGGCTGGCGTTGGGATTGCGTTGGGCGATCCCGGGCACGACGGAGCGTGCCACTCCCAAGGTGGGAATAATGTCAATCGGTTGTGCGGCGCTTGGACTGGAATCTTCGGATCGAATACGAATTTTGCGTTCGGTGCGGTGGTTCGACCTGGGGAACATTGGCAATTTGTGTTCGGACAACGGTTCGATCGAGGGGCAGGCTCACGACGTCAGTTCTTGATTCTTGGCTCGGAGAGGAGAGGAGGCAGGAGGGAGGAGGTGGGAAGGGTACGGAGAATCGAGTACCTGGGAGGGTCACGCTTCGTCGTGACCGGATTGAGAGGGTGATATGGATGGAGCTTGGAGGATGGGATCTGCAGATTTCCGGCTCTACGTCGATCGGCCTTTGGGTGGATTGATCGTCAGGTTTGTGATCATCGGAAATTTGGCGTCATGTGCATCTGCCTGTTCGGAGCTGGATGTGTTGTCCTTTGAGAGTCCAAGCCCGGTCACGGAGTTGTCTTGATCTCGTGGTGCGGTGATCAGCCCAAAGCCCATGCCGAGGAGCAGTCCCAAACCGTGCACGAGTGGGACGGGTTCGAATGGCAATGTTGCATCCGCTCTTGCGAAGGTCAGTTGCCGCGTGGCGAGTTCGTAGCCGCACTTCGCGAGGAACGCGATCAGCAGCAGGCTGCCGAGCCCAATCAATGGCCCGTTCGGCCGGCTCCGGCCATGCTTGATCAAACGCTGCGCAATGAATCCGAAGAGTGCGGAGTCGATTCCGGAAAGCCCGCGGTAGCTCGCGAGGTGCGGCTGCAGCCAGAGCACGGCCATCGACAGACACAGCGCGACACCCGCGATGAAGGCCACGAAGCATGAACTTCGCCCGAGTTGCGAACGGTTGGGGCCAGGTTTGCCATGCGATTTCCGGGCAGCGCTGATTTCGACTCGGGGCGTCGAGGTTCGTTTGGTCAGGGCGTCGGTTTCGTTCGAACAAAATAGCGATTCCGCCATGCTTCCCAGGAGGATGAAGGCAGTTGCGTCCCAGATCAGGTGCGACCAGCCGAAATGGACGAAGTGTCCCGTCACCATGCGCCAGGCGTGCGACGCGCCGGTTGCCTGTCTGCTCCACTCGAGCGACCCGCCCGAGTGCGGAAATAGCGCGGCGAGCACCGCAACTCCTGCGAGCATCAGCGTGATGACGGGCACGTGTTTCATCCTATCGGGTGCGGAGGTGCCGGCGGGAATAGTATGCGGCGGCGATCAACAGGCTCAAAAGAGCGAGGTTGGCGAGGCTGGGATCGAGCGCCCCGCCACCTGCGCCGCCTCCGTTCTGGCTGATATGCGGAGCCGGCGAAGCGAATGCCGGTTGCGCGGCGTCGACGCGATAGGAACGCGGAGCCTCCTGTGCGCGTACGCTTTGGGCCTGGCGCTCCAGCGCGGTCCTTTGCCGGTTGTTGCGCGAAATTCCCCGTTTTGCGAAGGTGTCGTCGTCGAGCAGCAGCATTGTCGTCTGGTCGGTGACAATCTGGTAGGCAACTCCGAGTGCCTGGATGGCGTCACCGGCCTCATCCGCAGGTGTGGCACCAATCGATTCCTGCAGTTCAATCTGTTCGATCTGCGCCATCGCCCACAGGCGCTCGATCTCGGGATTGCCGGTATCCGTCTCGGGGAAATCGAAGGTGGTGCTGTAGGTCTTGTCTTCGCCGGTGAGCGTTGCCTTGAGCGTGACGCTGGCCTTGCCCGCGCCTTCGTAGCGCCCGAAAAGCACCAGTTGCTGCCCGCGATAGATCTTTTTCGGGTTGTCCCCGGTGGTGTCGAACACCCGCGCACCGTTGAAGCGGAAGGAGGCATCATGCATCGATTCGAATGCGATTTTTGATTTTGCGAGCATGATCTGACCGACGATGTCGTCGTCGTTGCTTACGGCGGAATAGAATCCTCCGGTGGCGTCGGCGATGGTGCGCATCAGGGGCCAGTTGGAACTGTTGCCCATCAGGAACCCGAAGACGCGCAGGTCGGCTTCCTTGAGGAGATGATGAAACTTCGCGGGCTGAACGATGCCTTGATTGGCGACTCCATCGGTCACCAGGACAAGACTCGTCGCACGGTCCGCGTCGATTTCCTTGAGCGCCAGGGCGAGGCCGCTGTAGAGGTTGGTGCCGCCGGTGGTCCTCAGGCTCTTGATTCTTTCGATGGCCGTTTGCACGTTTTCGGTCGTGGCAGCGGTCCAGGGGATCAGTTCCGAGGCAGTGGAATTGAAGGTCACGATCCTGAAACGGTCGGCCGCCTGCATGGTGCCCAGGGCTTTGCAGACGCCATTGGCAAGGGTGTGGATCTTGCCCTGCATCGAACCGGACACGTCCAGGACGTAGACATAGTCGGCGCCCCGGTTCAGCGGCTTCAAGTCCAGGCCCGGGGTCACAACCATCATGAACGTGCCGGGCTTTGCGGGATCGGCGCGGTAGGGAATGATCTCCACGCGGCCGGGCAGATTCTCCGCGAGGCGATAGTAGAAGACGAAGTCGCGATCGAGCTTCGCTCCCGGCCGGTCGAGGGTAAGCGTGTAGTTGCCTTCGCTCTTCCGCTGGATGTTTGCGGCGCCTTCGAAACCGGGCGAGCGGACATCCGTCACTGGCACCGCTGACTTCAAGACGAGGTTGATGGAGAATTGTCCCTCCACCTGGGAATTCGTTGTCCAGAAGCTCTTGGCGACATCGTCGGTTCCACCCTCTTCAAGCGGGTAGACGTAGCGCCCGACGCCGGTGTCGATTTCGAGCGGCTGGTAGTAGACGAAGCGGAGCTTCACTTCGCTGTTTGCGTGCACCGGTGACACGCGGAACTCGAACGTCTGATAGCTGTTTTTTGAGGCGATGCCGGTGTCGTTGCCCGCCTTCTTTTCCTCCTCATGGATGGTCTCGGCCTCCTTTTTGGGAAGGACTTCGCCCTCGAGCGTCTTTTCACCCGTCGTGAGGGTCACTTCGGACAGACTCGCACTGCGGGGAACGGGAAAAGCATAGATCGCTTCGAGGTCTTGCGGATTGGGGTTGAAGAAGGTCTGGATCACCTCCGTTTGGGCAAATCCGTTGTTGAGCACCACATTGACCTGGTGGTCGCGGATCTGGATGGACTTCTGAGAGCTGCCGACGGGAGTGAGCGTTCCGCCCGCAATCGCGGAGAACACTCCTCCGAAAAACAGAACGGCCGCCAAGGTATATTGGGTACGGGTTTTCATGCACATTCCCGCATTGCTCACGGAATGCCAGGCTGGATGGCAGACGCACAAAACGCGTATGGATAGATGATTACGCGATTTACCTTCCTGTGCTGCCATGCGGGTAACATACATAAAATGTCAATCGCGTAACAAAAACTGTAGATATTCCTGGAGATTCTGTTTACGACTGAACACCGAATTCCCGTGAAATCCGTTTCCACGAAGTCCTCGAACCGGGCTCTGCTGACGGGGGATGATCTGGCCTTCGCCGTTGCCATCCAGCGGGTGAACGCCGCGAATCCGTTCTTGTCGGAGCGCATCGCGGCGGAACGCGCGGCTCTGGGGCGGGCGTTTCAGGAGGATGGTGCGGAGTGGAACACGCGTCCCCCATCGGATGATCCTCATCCGAATGTCGCGGCGATTGCAGCGCGATGCGAAGAAATGGTGACGCGCCTTCGCGAGATGTGGCGGCGGGCAGGCAGGGCGACGGCTGCCGAGCGTGCCTGCTACGAGGAGCTGTTGGGATACTGGCTGTATCAGACTTACGCCAGCCGCTTTGATGGCGTCATCAAGGCTTCCCTGGAAGGCCGGGGTGGTGGTGGGCGTGTCGATTTTTTTCAGGCATTCAAGTCCGACGTGCTGCGGTTTCTCGACGTCCCGCATCTTGATCCCTCACCCGCCTGGGAACCCGCCCATTTGTTTGCATGTGCCTTCCAGATCCGACGTGCCTTTCACGCGATCTTCAACTCGCTCGTCGGAGGCTCCGCACCCATGGCGCGCCTCCGTGCGCAGCTGTGGCAATCCATCTTCACGCACGACCTGCATCGCTACCGGCGGGGATTGTTCGCGCGAATGGGAGATTTTTCCACGCTGATCACTGGACCCTCGGGCACGGGCAAGGAGCTGGTGGCCCGCGCGCTCGCCCGGTCACGCTATATCGCGTTTGAGGCGAAGGCGGGACGTTTTGCGCGGGACTTTTCCCTCGGATTTTATGCGCTGAACCTGGCCGCCCTCTCGCCGACGCTGATCGAGTCGGAGCTGTTCGGCCACAAGCGCGGCGCCTTCACGGGCGCGCTGAGCGATCGCGCCGGGTGGATGGAAGAGTGTCCCCCGACAGGTGCCGTGTTTCTCGACGAGATTGGGGATGTCGATACCGGCATCCAGGTGAAGCTGTTGCGCGTGCTGCAGTCGCGTGAATTCCAGCCGCTCGGCAGCACCGAGACACGCCGCTTTGAAGGAAAGATCGTGGCTGCAACCAACCGCACGCTGCCGGATGAGATCCGCGCCGGGCGGTTTCGCGAGGATTTCTACTATCGGCTCTGCTCCGATCAACTGGTGACGCCCTCCCTGCGCGAACAGTTGAACGACTCACCGGAGGATCTGGAGACGCTCCTCCGGCACATCGCGGGTCGCATGCTGGATCCGGAGGAAACCGACAGATTCACGCGGGAGGCGGCTGGCTGGATCCGGCGTGTGCTGGGGGACGACTATTCCTGGCCTGGAAACTTCCGCGAACTCGAGCAATGCGTGCGAAGCCTGGTGCTTCGTGGGGAGTACCGGGCAGCGGCGCTGGTTCGTTCCGCTCCGGATAGCGACTGGAATGCACTGCTCGAACCAGGGACACTCACTGCCGAAGAGGTGCTGCGGAGGTACATCCGTCATGTCCATGGGCAGAGCGGCACGGTCGAGACCGCGGCCCGGCGCTTGAACCTGGACCGGCGAACGGTGCAGGCGCGGCTGGACGTTGCACGACAGGCGTGAGCGGCAAGGCGCGGCGGGCCACGCGAACGGCGTGTGGGTTTGACCTTCCTGCGTGGCTCCTATGAAATGATCCTCCATGTCCCGCCCGCGCCGCAAGGAACCGTCATCCGCCGTTGTCGCAGCCACCCAATCGCAACGTGGGATTGTCTACGTGACCCGGCAGGTGCATTTCAACTCGGCGCATCATCTGCACAACCCGGCGAAATCCGATGCATGGAACCGCAGGAGATTTGGAATCTGCAACAATGCCGGCGGCCACGGTCACAATTACGTGCTGGAGGCAACGGTCTGCGGTGAACCCGATCCCGAGTCAGGCTGCCTGATCGACTTCGCCGAACTGAAGGCAATCCTGAACAAGGCCGTTGTTGACCCCTGCGACCACCGGAACCTCAACACCCAGGTGCCTTTCCTGAAAGGGATCAATCCTTCGACTGAGAACCTGGCGATTGCCTTCTGGAACCAGATCGAGCCTCTGGTTCGGCGGGGACGACTGTACTGCGTGCGCCTGTACGAAACACCGCGCAATTTTGCCGAATACAGGGGGCACTCGGCTCCCTGAGATCCCGAGCCGCAAATGCGGCACCGGTTGTTATCGTCACCAACCGGCGCCGATCGAAACCAAAAACGAACATGACCTCTTCGTCGAAGACATTAAAGGACTCGCGCCTCAGGCGGAGGACGGAAGGCCCCGTGGGCAGGCACAGGTACGATGAAAAATTCTCGCCGGGCAAGGCATACGTCGCATCGCTTCCGGACATGATGGAGGCGAAGGAGGAGATTCAAGGCGCACGTGTCGGGATCCAGCAGGTGGGCGTCGCGAATTTCCGTCTGCCCCTTCGCTATCGAACCGCGACGGGTGGGAGTGTGGTGCTGGAGACATCCGTGACCGGCACCGTATCACTCGATGCCGACCGGAAGGGGATCAACATGAGCCGCATCCTCCGGTCGTTCTACGAATTGAGCAACGAGCTCTTTGCGCCGGAGATTCTCCGGAAGGTGCTGCTGCAGTTTCGCAGGAGGCTGAACTCGAGGGCGGCGCGTGTGAGGCTTTCGTTTTCCTATCCGATGCTGCGTCCCTCGCTGCGCAGCAGGCTGGAGGGCTACCAGTATTACCCGGTGGTGTTTGAAGGCCGGGTGGATGCCGCCGGTCGGTTTCGGAAGTTTGTGGAATTTGATTTTGTCTACTCCAGCGCCTGTCCGTGCAGCGCGGGTCTGTCGGAGCATGCCCAGGGAGTGCGGTCGGCCTATGCCATTCCCCACAGCCAGCGCTCGAAGGCCCGTCTCAAGGTCGAACTGTCGCCACGGTCGACGCTGACGATCGAGGACCTGCAGGCGCATTGTCTGAGGGCGTTAAAAACCGAGACCCAGGTCATGGTGAAGCGCGAAGACGAGCAGGCGTTCGCGGAACTCAACGGAGTGCACACGAAGTTTGTCGAGGACGCCGCGCGCCTCCTTTACGCGGAACTGCAGCGGGACCGCCGCATCGTCGATTTCCAGGTGGCCTGCGCGCATCTGGAGTCGCTGCATTCGCACGATGCCGTGAGCGTGATCTGCAAGGGTGTCCGCGGCGGACTGACTGCCGATTTCAGTGATTTCCGGTCCCTGATCTGCTAGCCTCGCTGTCCACAGATCCGCGGCGATCCAATGCGCCCTGCACCCCATCCCAAAGATCCTCTTTAAATCACCAAACCCTCAAACCACCGATCCCTTTTTGCAGAACTTGACGGACACAACTCGCACAGGGGATTGATTTCTTTCTGCAATGGAGGGTCACGCTTCGTCGTGACCGGTTGAATCAGGGGATGATATAAATCTCACCCAGAACTTCGCTATCTTCGGCGCTGGCGGTTTTCAGAATTACGGTATAACTGCCTGGTCTCAACGTTCTCAGAATGGCGGAGTCGCGTGAACCCTCCGGGAGTGGAAACGCTCCCGTCAGTTGAAAAGCTTTCTTCAGGGTTTGGGCAGCGGCGTCCTTTTCCAGATAGCCATTCTCAGCCAATGACGTGGAGGATTCCCACTGGGAGTTGGTGGTGATGACGATACTTTGTCGTACACTGTAAAGCTCAAGGTGCGTGCTGGTGGCGGGATTGGGAACATCAAAGGAAGCCAAGGTGGGGCCAATCCCTCGAATGAGTACCGTGCGGCTGGATCCCGAAACGACAAAACCTAGAATCAAAGGTTTATCGGCACGGGCTGAACCGCGTACAGAGGCATTCAAGAGCGGCGCCGCGTCACGGGAAATTTCGAACTCTCCTCTTGAGATCACGAAGTCATCTAAAGGGGGAGCCAGAGAAAGGGTGCCTTTGTGTTCAGTAGCGAAGTTGAGAGCGCGGACGATACGCGCCGGTGGGCCCTCGGAGGTACTGTGGAAAAAGGTTATCACGCTAAAATAGTCGATCGGTCCGGTTGCCGTAAAGGAGAGCGTGCCGGTGGCGGGTCCCGTCCGGGTATAGGTGTAGGTCCCCTTTTCCGGCGGCGCTCCGGCTATTCCGCCGTAACTGGATATCCTCCCTATCTTGCCTTGCGAAATCACCGTTTCATAGGTGCCGTCGGCATGAAGAAAAGCGGTTCCCTTCGACGGACCCCCAAGGGAAACGATATCTTCACGATAGGTGGTGCCCGCGAGGGAATCAGGGGCCTGTCCATGGGATGCAGCTGCGCCAACGGACAGAAAAAGGATGGCGAGGATCGTCGCTGCGTTCATGAATTTTGCCGCGAGACTCATGAGGCTGACGGTAATGTGCAGGGCCGGGAGCGGCAAGCAAAAGAGGGGCCCGGCGGGATGGGCGGAATTCTGAATCGGAAGCTGGAAGCTCCTGTCACTCTCTCGGATCTCAGACAGGGCACGACGAAGCGCGCCCCTCCACAGAATGATTTCGGAATGGAAAGGAGGAAGCGTGCCCATCCCAATGCGGAAGTCTGAATCGGGAGCTGGAAGCGCTCGCCACTCTCTTGGATCTCATGCACGGCACGATGGACCGTGCCCGGGAAAAATCTTGATGGGTCTCCGCTGCGTTACTGGCAGGCTTCGCATTCGCCGCCGTTGCGCATGGCCTCGAGGCTGCAGGCTGTTTTTTCCTCCGCGGTGTACTCGCGCTTCCTATTCTCGGAGACTGCCTCGGAGGGGGTGATGCCGGCGGCAGACAGTGCTTCGGCAGGGGTGCTTGATCCGGATCCGATGCGCACCTCCTTCTTGGTGGCGACGGTGGCCTTCTCTATGTTGGACGCGCTGAGTGAACGCAGGTAGTAGGTCGTCTTGAGGCCCGCGTGCCAGGCGTGACGGTACATGTGACTCAGCGTCTTGAGGTCGGGTGTGCCGAGCCAGAGATTCACGCTCTGTGCCTGGTCGATCCACTTTTGGCGACGGGCTGCGGCATCGATGACCCACCGCGGATCGATTCCGAAGGCCGTCAGGTACTTTGCCTTGAGGTCTTCGGGGATGGCTTCGATGTCGCCAAGTTCGCCGTCGAAATACTTGAGGTTGTCGATCATCTCCTGGTTCCAGAGTCCGCGTGCCTTGAGGTCCTTAACGAGAAACGGATTCAGGACGATGAATTCACCCGACAGGTTGGATTTGACGAAGAGGTTCTTGTAGGTCGGCTCGATGCAGGGCGAGGTCGCGGTGATGTTGGAAATCGTGGCGGTGGGGGCGATGGCGAGCACGTTGCTGTTGCGCATGCCCTGTCTAGCGATCTTTTCGCGCAGGGGAGTCCAGTCGAGTTTGCCGCCGCGCGGAACGTCGACGGGCACGCCGCGTTCCTGTTCAAGGAGGTCGATGGTGTCCTGCGGGAGGAGGCCGCGGTCCCATTTGGATCCCGCGTAGGAAGAGTAGCGCCCGCGCTCGGCGGCGAGATCGGAGGAGGCTTCGTAGGCGTGGAAGGCGATGGCCTCCATGGCCTCGTCGTTGAACTCCACCGCCTCCTGGGAAGCGAAGGCCTGGCCGCGCAGGTAGAGGGCGTGGGCGAGGCCCATCATGCCGAGACCGATCGGGCGGTGGCGGCGGTTTGACGTTTCGGCCGGTTTGGTCGGGTAGAAATTGATGTCGATGACATTGTCGAGTGCGCGCACCGCCAGGCGGATGGTTTCGCGCAGCTTGGCATGATCGATTGCGCCGTCGGGCAGGAGATGGGTATCGAGGATGACGGAGCCGAGGTTGCACACGGCCGTTTCCTCGTTGGAGGTGTTCAGCGTGATTTCGGTGCAGAGATTCGACGAGTGGATCACGCCGGCGTGGTCCTGCGGCGACCGGATATTGCAGGCATCCTTGAAGGTGATCCACGGATGGCCCGTCTCGAAAAGCATCGAGAGCATTTTTTTCCACAGTTCGAGGGCCTCGATCTTCTGTCCGAAGATCCTGCCCTCCTCGGCGAGTTGTTCGTAGCGAAGGTAGGCCTCCTCGAATTTCCGTCCGTAGAGTTCGTGCAGGTCCTTCACCTCGTTGGAGCGGAAGAGTGTCCAGGATCCGCGGGCCTCCATGCGCTTCATGAAAAGGTCGGGCACCCAGTTTGCCGTGTTCATGTCGTGGGTGCGGCGGCGGTCATCACCCGTGTTCTTGCGCAGTTCGAGGAATTCGAAGATGTCGTTGTGCCACGACTCAAGGTAGGCGCAGCCAGAGCCCTTGCGTTTCCCGCCCTGGTTGACGGCGACCAGCTGGTCGTTGTGCAGCTTGAGGAAGGGGATCACGCCCTGGGAGTCGCCATTGGTTCCTCCAATGTAGGCTCCGGTACCGCGCACTGCGGTCCATGAGCCGCCGAGACCACCGGCCCATTTGGAGAGCTGCGCGTTCTCCGCGATGCCACGGTACATGATGCCCTCGAGCGAATCGTCGACGTAGTACAGGTAGCAGGATGAGAGCTGGGAGTGCAGCGTGCCCGAGTTGAACAGCGTGGGTGTGGAACTGCAGAAGCGGCGGCTCTTGTAGAGATCGTAGAGTCCGGTGACGAGCGATTCACGGTTCTGGGGCTCGTCGAGGAAGAGACCCATGGCGACGCGCATCCAGAAAAACTGGGGTGTCTCAATCCGCCGGGACGGCTTCCTTGTCTTGTCGATGATCAGGTAGCGGTCGTAGATCGTCTGGATACCGAGGAAATCGAATTCGAGGTCGGCCGACGGATCCAGCGCCAGGGAGAGGCGGTTCAGATCATAGTCGAGCAGGCGCGGATTGAGGCGCTTGATGGCGACGCCGTGTTCGACGTATTTCCTGAAGGCGCGCTGGTGAAAAGCGCGGAGCGACCCGATGCCGTCGCGTACGATGTCCCAGCCGAGAACCTCCTCGTAGATGTAGGACAGCTGGATTCGCCCGGCAAAGCGGGCGAAATCGGCGTCGCGTTCGATCAGCGTCTTTGAGTTGAGGATGATGGTGGCATCGAGGTCGCGTTGGGAAATCTGGTCGAATACCGAGCGCCGGAGCTCCGCCTCGATCTGTTCATTGGTCAGGCAGAGATCGAGTCCGATGCGTGCGAATTCGATGCGTTTGCGCAGGTCAACGCCGTCCCAGAAGAGGGTTTCGCCGGTGGCGCGTTTGACCACCACCATGGTTTCCTGTCCCGGGGCGGGCTGTGCGGGCGGAGGCGGATTGCCGGCATCCGCGACCGGGGTCTCCGTGCGTGAGGAGGCGCGTTCTGCGCGATAGAGGATGTAGGCTTCGGCAACCTTGTAGTGGCCGGATTTCATCAGCTCCTCCTGGACGATGTCCTGGATGTCCTCGATGTGAACGAACGTCTGCTTCGATGCCTGGATGCGATCGGAAACGGCCTGAGTGATTGCGACGGCGGGCGCTGAATCGCGCTGCAGTGAAAGAAAGGATTTGCGGATCGCGATTTCGATCTTCTGGGCGACAAACGGAACGACCTGGTGGTTGCGGCGGATGACGCGGATGGAGCTCTGCGCGGCGGACGAGCGGTCGATGGCGAGCTTGCGGCTGCGATTCAGGAGCAGGCTCTTGGCGACATCGTAGGCGTTGTTGTCGACCAGTGTCTTTTCGATCAGTTCGTAAAGACCGTTGAGGGTGAGCTTGAGGGGAGACTGGCGCCTGGACTCCAATGTGAGCGTGCCCAGCAGCTCCCGGACGACACTGACGACCCAGGCGCGGTTGGCCGCGGTGAAGATGTCCTTTTCGCCCCGTGCCAGCAGGACATTGGTCAACGACTTGCCCAGCGTGTCGGCCACTTCGTTGGCGTCGAAACGCTCTTCGCCATGCGGGCAGATGAGCACCACCGGGGGAACGACAAGGGATTCGCCGGACAGGATATCCCGCCAGGCAAAATGGGGCTTTTGTTCAACTGGCGTGTGTACGGTGCGTTTGAGGGCGAGGTCGCTGGAGAGGGTGGAGTTCATTCGATCGATGACGGTGGGAGAATGATGGCGGTGAGAGACGGGTGGAGGTGACGGGATTGAGCGCGACCGAAGGGGGCGGCGTCAGGGACTGCGGAAGGGGCTTCTGGGGAAACGGGAGCCAGTTTCAGGGGAAGGGGTTCCGGACGGGAAAATGCATGGCGGGAATGGCGAGCGCAGGTGTCCGGAAGAGGGACGAAATGGGATCGATATCGGACGTTGAGTGAGCTTGGACAGACCCTCCGCGCGGGTCCAAAAGGAGCGGCGCGGATCACACGCCTACCTAGTACGAACGTCAAGCGAAGTATTGCCCGAAGCTCTAAAAATTTACAACCGGTGGTGCTCGTATGGGCAGCTCACCACAATCGGTAGTGGTTAGGGCGACAGTCCTGGGGTGGCTGGGCCGGACGAGCGGCTCGCCCGTGCCGGGCGTCGCGCCTCGCTCAGCAGACACGATGCACGTCCAGGTTGAGCAGTGCTCCGAGCTTGGAAATGCGGTCGCCCAGGGTGCCCACGCCCACCGCGCAATGATGGGCGGGACCGAAGGAATTCCAGCGATTTACAAACTCCCGCGCGCCGCACGCGAACCGGTAACGGCTGTTGGTATTGCCGATCTCGAGAATGGGGCCTGGCACGGATTCCGCCTCGGCGCAAAGCAGGGCGAGCCTGCCGTTTGTGGTTTCGATGACGGACAGGAGTGTCACGGGACCGTGTTTCACCGCCATCTCAACCGATACGCCGCGTCCGACCTTGCCGTGATAGACCTTCAGGGGCCGGACTTTGGTTTTTCCCTGCGCAATGGCGATGTGCCCGGGGCCATCGTGTCCCATGAGCACGACGTCCTCGTTGAAATCCATGGCGTAGTATTCGGTGAAGGAGCCGCCCGCACCGAAGAGGTCCAGGATCTTCATCGCCTGCACGTTCTTGACCTCGTATTCACCGGCCACCGGGATACCGCGGCTCGTCAGGAGCGAGGTGCCGAGGATGATCGAGGCGAGGGTGTCCTCGTTTTCCTGGACGCCGGTTCCCTTGTAGTAGTAGGCCAGGGATCCCAGACGGTGCTGCTCGACCAGGCGGTCAAGCGCAACCGACGTGCGTGCCGCCTCCGCCAGCTCCATCGCGGCGCAGTCAGGCTGAACCTCAAAGGCCTGGTGAAACTCAGCGACGCGTGCCGAGATGGCAGACGCAGTTGCCTGCCGCCTCAGCGCAGACAGCTCGTCCACTTCCAGCATCAGGACCTGTGTGCCGAACGTGGCGGACTGGAGTGTCACATCGCTGTAGATGTCGAGCATGCCGCCGTAGTAGTGTCCCATCAGGCCGAGCCTGTTCGCTGCCATGCCGGCGCTGACGCGGCCCGCCTCGATCCAGGCATCGACTTCGTCCCAGCAGGCGGGATCGTTTTCGAGGCATCCCGTGACCTGATGGTAGCGGATGCCCGCGCGTTTGAAAACGTTCGCGAGTTCGGGTGCGGAGCAGATGGCGCAGTGGGCAAGCCATTCCCCGGTCATCCTTGTACGGTCGCGCAGGGCATTGAAGGCCGCGTAGTCGATTGCGGCTTCGGGTTGCAGGCTCAGGATGACGACCGGGACCTTTGTGCGCTGCACGACTGGCAGGACGGTCGCCGAAAGCGCGTAGGTCGTCACGTGCAAGAAGATGAGATCAACCTCCCGCTGGCGCAGCGTGCTGCCGACCTCGACCGCACGGTCGAGGCTGTCGACCAGACCGACATTGATGACTTCCACGCCGGGCCGCGCGAGTTTGATCGCCACGGTCCTGACATATCCTTCGAGCCGGTCGCGCAAGCCGGCGAACTGCGGCCAATATTCCTGCAGTCCGATGCCGAACAAGCCGACGCGAAGAGGGGAGGGTTTCATGCGCGGGCATGCTGGTGCGCTGACAGCAGGAAGGTAATCCAAATCTTGAAGCATCGTCGTGGAATCAGGCGCGCAAGTGATCGCATGGGTCCCGTTGCACGGACCACCTTCAACGGAAGGCTTGCGGCACTGATTTCATTTTCTGTCGTATGCACAGGTAGTTCTTGTGCGGCCAAGGGAGGGAGCCTAGACGATCCCTGTGCACGGTGGCGGGTTGTCCGTTTCGCGTGTGAGAAAAAGGGGTTCCTCCATGAAAAAAGCCGTATGGATTCTTGCACTCCTGTTTCCAATTGCTGCCGTGGCAGGAGCCGCTCAGGCGGCACCGGAGTCACGACTTGAGCAGGATTTCCTGCGACCGCCCGCCTCTGCGCGACCGTGGGTCTATTGGATCATCATGGATGGAACGCTGACCCGCGAAGGCATCACCGCGGACTTCGAGGCCATGCAGAAGGCCGGCATTGGCGGACTGATGGTGATTGAGGTGAACCTCGGCCTGCCGCGCGGACCGGTTGGGTTCATGAGTCCGGCATGGAGGGAGTTGTTTGTGCATGCGGAAAATGAAGCGCGACGCCTTGGCCTGGAGATCGGATTGAATGCGGGACCGGGATGGTGCGGCAGCGGTGGGCCCTGGATATCACCTGACCAATCCATGCAGCATCTGGTGGCGAGCGAGCTGACCGTGAAAGGGCCCTTGCAGTTTCAGGGTGAACCTCCGCGTCCGCAGCCGAGGCCTCCGTTTTTTGGACCCAAGACAATGACGCCGGAGCTGACCCAGGAATGGAAGGATTTCTATCGCGATGTCAGGGTGATCGCGTTCCCAACCCCGCGGGGCAATTTGCGCCTTGAGGATGTGGATGAAAAGGCGCTCTACCGTCGCGCGCCGTTTTCTTCGGTACCGGGAGTGAAACCCTTTCTTCCCATGCCTGCGCGTTTTCCGGATGTGCCTTCTGATGAAACCGTCCAACCTGCGGCGATTGTGGATCTCACGTCCCACCTGGGCGCGGATGGGCACCTCGACTGGACGGTGCCGCCCGGGGAATGGACGATCCTGCGATTCGGACGTGTCACCACCGGGCAGACCACAAGGCCGGCGCCTGCCAGCGGATTGGGGTTTGAAAGCGACAAGTTTTCGGTGGCAGCAGCGGACAACCAATTTGAGCATTTTCCCGGTCCCTTTCTCAAGGCTCGTGGACCGGAGTCGCGTCAGGAAAGCGGTGTGACGATGCTTCATTTCGACAGTTGGGAAATGAGTGCGCAGAACTGGTCGCCGGGTTTTGCAGCCGAATTCAGGCAGCGCCGTGGCTATGACCTGTGGCACTGGCTGCCGGCGCTGACGGGTCGCATCGTCGAGAATCGTGAGATGACGGAGCGCTTCCTGTGGGACCTGCGTCAGACGGCGCAGGAACTGGTTGTTGCCCATCACATCCTTCGGCTCAAGGAACTGGGTCGGGAGCATGGGCTGCAATTCTCCATCGAGCCATACGACATGAACCCGAATGCGGATCTTACTCTCGGTGCCGCGGCGGATGTGCCCATGGGGGAATTCTGGTGGCACTGTCCGAACTTCAACACGGACTACAGCGTCATCGAGGCCGTCTCCATCGGGCATACGAACGGCAGGCGGATCATCGGCGCGGAGGCATTCACGTCGGATCCCGGAGAGGACTGGCGCGGATATCCCGGCTCGATAAAGGGACTGGGTGACTGGGCGTTCTGTGCGGGTATCAACCGCTTCTACATCCATCGCTACACCCATCAGCCGTCGCTTGATCGCAGGCCGGGAATGATGATGTGGAAATACGGCGTGCACTGGGAACGCACGCAGACGTGGTGGCCGATGGTGGGCGCATGCCACGAGTATTTCTCGCGCTGTCAGCAGATGCTGAGGCAGGGACTGCCAGTTGCGGACATCCTTTACCTCGCCGGAGAGGGGGCACCCCAGGTATTCCGCCCGCCCCCGTCGGCGACCATGGGGACGCGGCCGGATCGCCCTGGTCATAATTTCGACGGATGCGCCCCAGAGACGCTGCTCGAGAGTGTCACCGTGAAGGAGGGCCGGCTGTGTCTTCCCGACGGCATGAGCTATGCGCTGCTTGAGCTGCCGTATCGGACAACGATGACCCCTCGGCTCTTGCGCAAGGTGGACGCGCTGGTCCGCGAGGGAGCGACCGTCATTGGGCCGCGCCCGCGCTTTTCACCGAGTTTGGAGGGATATCCCGGGTGTGACGAGGAGGTGCGCCGGCTGGCGGACCGGTTGTGGGGTCCCTGCGATGGACGCACGGTCAAGGAGCACACGGTTGGCCGGGGCCGGGTGATCTGGGATGCGGATGCCGCGCCGCAATCAGCCACGGAGCAATATGGCAACTACGGTGTCGCCGCTCGTGCGCTGGCAAAGCTGGGCATCGCGCCCGATTTCGAGTCGGACGGGCCGGTGCGTTACGTCCATCGACGGATGACTTCGGGTGAAATGTATTTTGTATCGAACCGCGAGCAGCGGACGGTGGAGGCGAATTGCGTCTTTCGGGTTGAGGGACTCCAGCCGGAGCTGTGGGATCCTGTCACGGGCGAACGTCGGTTGCTCCGGGCATCCGAAGCAAGGGAGGGGCGCACCACGATCCCGATGCGCTTTGAACCGGAGCAGGCGTTTTTTGTGGTATTCCGCCGGGCTCCGGATGAATCGAATGCTGAAGCGGTCGCTGTGAATTTTGCCGGGACCCATCCTGTCCAGGAAATGCATGGACCCTGGTCGGTCGCGTTCGATCCAAGGTGGGGCGGTCCTGCCGCTGTCGAGTTTCCTGTGCTTGAAAATTGGATACAGCGTCCGGAAACCGGCATCCGCCACTATTCCGGTGTGGCGACCTATCGGAGACGGTTTGATTTCAAACCAGGAGCCGGCGAACGGTCACAGGGACGTTTGTGGCTCGATCTCGGTGTGGTGAAGAACATCGCACGGGTAAGGCTGAATGGGCGCGATCTCGGAGTTGTCTGGTGTGCGCCTTGGCGTGTGGACGTGACGGACAGCCTTCGTCGAGGAATGAATGAGCTGGAGATCGAGGTCGCGAACCTTTGGCCCAACCGGCTGATCGGAGACCTTTCGCTGCCGGAGCCGGAACGTTTCACCTGGGCCTCCATGAATCTCTTCACGGAAACCTCGCCGCTCCTCGACTCCGGACTGCTCGGTCCCGTCACCCTGCAGGCGGCAGATCGCGGGGATTCCCGGTCAGGCAAGCAGTTTTGAGACCACGTTTCCGTGCACGTCCGTCAGGCGGTAGTCGCGTCCCTGGAAACGGAAGGTCAGCTTTGTGTGATCGATGCCCAGGAGGTGGAGGATCGTCGCGTGGATGTCGTGCACGTGGGCCCTGTCCTCGACCGCATTGAATCCCAGTTCGTCGGTTTCGCCGATCACGGCGCCCGCCTTTGCGCCTCCACCGGCGAACCACATCGTGAAGGCATCGATGTGGTGGTTGCGTCCGGTGGTGTCACGCGTCTCGCCCATGGGCGTGCGGCCGAATTCGCCGCCCCAGATCACGAGCGTATCGTCGAGCAGACCGCGTGACTTGAGATCCTTCACCAGGGCAGCCTGCCCCTGGTCCACCTCGCGGCAGATCTTTTCAAAGTCACCCTGGAGATTTTCGCCCGGACCGCCATGGCTGTCCCAATTCGTGTGGTACAATTGAACGAAACGCGTTCCACGTTCGACCAGTCGGCGTGCGAGCAGGCAGTTGCGCGCGAAAGATGGAGTGGTGCGGTCGGCTCCGTAGAGGCGGAGGGTGGCGTCGGACTCCTTGGAGAGGTCGATGAGCTCCGGTGCGCTCGATTGCATTGCGAAAGCCATTTCGTAGGCTGCGATGCGCGTGTGAATCTCCGGATCTCCGGTGGCAACGGCGCGGCGCAGATTGAGATCTCGGATGGCGTCGATGGTCTGGCGCTGCCTTTCACGCGTCACTCCGGTCGGGTTGGTGAGGTCGAGAATGGGTTCCGCGCCCGAGCGCAGCGGCACACCCTGGAAATTCGTGGGGAGAAAACCTGAGCCCCAGTTGACGGGGCCGCCGCGCGGTCCCCGGGGCCCCGATTGCAGCACCACAAAACCCGGCAGGTCCCGGGCCTCGCTTCCCAGGCCGTAGTTCACCCATGCGCCCATGCTGGGCCGGCCGAACTGTCCCGAGCCGGTGTTCATGAACAGCTTGGCTGGCGCGTGATTGAACAGCGTGGCCTGGCACGATTTGAGGAGGGAGATGTCGTCAACGATGCCAGCGGTGTGGGGAAAAAGATCGGAGACCCATGCGCCGCTCCTGCCATGCCGGGTGAAAGTCCGGCGCGTTCCGAGCAGCCGGGTCGAATGGCTGCTGTCCATGAAGGCGAAACGTTTTCCTTCGATGAAGGAGGTGGGAATCGGCTGGTTGTTGAGTTCGATCAGCCTTGGCTTGTAGTCGAAGAGCTCGAGTTGGCTGGGACCGCCGGCCATGAAGAGGTAGATGACGTTTTTTGCGCGCGGCTTGAAATGGGGCGGCCGGGTTGTCGATCCCGGCTCGTGGCCGGGCGTGGCGCCGGACAGGGGCGAGCGACCGAACAGCGATGCCAGCGCGATGCCTCCCAGGCCCACGGAACAGCGGCTGAAAAAATGGCGGCGCGTCAGCTGGCACAGATGTTCACTGGGAGTGTCGGTGATCATGTGTTTGAAGGATGGATACAGATTCCGGGTCACTCCCGGGTGATGGTTTCGTCGAGGTTGAGCAGGACACGGGATATGACCTCCCATGCGGCAAGGCGACGCTGTTCGTCGGAGCCGGATGCCGTTTCCATCTGCTGTTCGTAAAGCTGCACGAGCCGCTTGCGCTCGATGCGGTCGGGCTTGCGCGCGAGGCAAAGTCGGAAGGCGGTTTCAATCCGGGTGGTGACGCGGCTGCGGTCGATCGCGAGGATGCGATGGGCCAGCGCCTGGGAAAACTCGTGGTACTGCGGATCGTTGAGCAGGGTGAGGGCCTGCAGCGGCGTGTTGGACCGCAGCCGACGCGTGCAGGCGGTCGCCCCATCCGGCGCATCAAACACTGCGAAGGCTGGATGGAGGGTTCCGCGCCAGCGCTGGGTATAGAGACCGCGCCGATGACGGTCCTCCCCGGTGCTTTCGATCCAGGCGCGTTTTACCTGGCCGAGCGACATCACCCCGTCGGGCTGGGGTGGATACACCGGCGGACCGCCCATTTTTTCCGAAAGAAGGCCGGAGGCGGAGAGGCAGACATCGCGTATGACCTCGGCATCGAGGCGCAGGCGGTTCTGGCGTGCGTATAGCTTGTTGAGCGGATCGCGTGTCTGAAGGTCGCTCCGCACCGTCGAGGACTGCCGGTAACTTGCGGAGGTTACGATCAAGCGGTGCATGGACTTCATGCTCCAGCCGCGAGCAATGAATTCAGTTGCGAGCCAATTGAGGAGTTCAGGGTGTGTCGGCGGTTCGCCCTGGGTACCGAAATCATTCTCTGTCTCGACGAGTCCGCGGCCCCAGTACTGCTGCCAGATGCGGTTGACGGCCACGCGCGCCGTCAGCGGATTGCCTGGATCGACCGTCCATCGCGCGAGATCGAGCCGGTTGGGGTGTGACTTTTGCAGCGGAGGAAGTTCCTGGGGCGTGCCGGCGGCGACCTTTTCGCCGTGCCGGGTGAAGTCGCCATTGATGAAAAGAAAAGTCTCCCGAGGTTCGGGCAGTTCGGACATCACCAGGGTCGTGACGAAACGTGGCGCGCGATCAAGCGAGAGAAAAGCCTGGTTCAGAGCGAGAAACTCGGTGTCGGCTCCGTTCAGCGTGAAGAACACGTCGCGACGCTGTTCGAGCGACTGCGCGCTCATTGGGATCTGGAGCGCGTCCTGGGTCTTCTGCTTCAGTGCCTGGATGCCTTCAGGTGTGAGTTTTGCGATCTGTTCCGCGATCTGACCGGCCCTGTCGTCGAGGTAGGCGGTGAGTGCGATACGTGCCTTGGTGAGTTCGCTCTCATGGTCTGGAGGCAGCGCAGACTCGCCGGGGAATTCGAGCTGCCCCGTCGCCTTTGGCTGACCGTGACCGTCGTCGGGACTGTTGTTGAAGAAGGCGAAGAGCTGGTAGTATTCCTTTTGCGTGAGCGGGTCAAATTTGTGGTCGTGACACTGGGCGCAGCTCACGGTGAGGCCGAGAAAGGCCGTGCCATAGGTGTTTACGCGGTCGAGCACTGCTTCGATCCGAAACTGCTCAGGATCGATGCCGCCTTCCTGGTTGATCTGCGTGTTGCGATTGAAACCAGTGGCGATGCGCTGCTCGATTGTTGCGCCGGGAAGGATGTCCCCGGCGAGCTGCTCGATGACAAACTGGTCAAAAGGCATGTCGCGATTGAACGCATTAACCACCCAGTCACGGTATTTCCAGATCTGCCGCGGTGCATCGACGCTGTAGCCGTCGGAGTCGCTGTAGCGGGCCACATCGAGCCAGGTGCGGGCCCAGCGTTCGCCGTAGCGGGGCGATGCGAGCAGTCGGTCGACGACACGTTCATAGGCGTCCTTGGAGGAATCCCGGATGAAGGCATCGACCTCACCCGGTGTCGGAGGAATGCCGGTCAGATCCAGGCTGACGCGCCGCAGCAGCATGGTGCGGTCTGCCTCAGGCGAGGGTTTGATGCCCTCCTTTTCGAGGCGGGAGAGGATGAAACGATCGATGGGGTTTCTGATCCACCTGCCTTGTTTTACCTGCGGAGGTTCGGGATGTGACGGAGGAACAAATGCCCAATGGACGAAACGTCCCGGTTCCTCGACTTCGGGTGCCTTGGCGCCCTGCGACACCCAATCGCGCAGGGTATCGATCTGTGCCGGGGACAGCGCCGGCTTCTTGTACGGCATGCGGGGAATGTCCTCATGCGTCCCGGTGACGACCTCAATCAGCAGGCTTTCGCGGCCGCGGCGCAGTTTCGTGACGGAGCCGCTTTCACCGCCCAGTTTCATGGCTTCTGCGGTGTCGATTCGCAGGCCGGCCTCCTCCTTGGTCTCGCCGTGACAGCGGACGCAGTGCTGGGTCAGGATCGGTTTGACATCGCGCAGATAGTCAACCGTGGCGCCTGCGCCGAAGATTGGGAGCGGCAGCCACAAGAGGAGAAAACGGAGAAAGCGGGAGCGTGCTGCCACCGGTCCACGATTGTCAAAAATGTGGTTTGTGGAAAGGGGATTTCTACGAAGGGCGAAGATCCCGGCGCTGAAAATTCAGAGCTAGTGCCCGCCTCGGCGAGTCGCGGCTTGTGCGATGGTATCGGGCATGCTTTTTTCCGGACCGTTGCCATCGCGTGTCAGTTTCACCGTTCATCGAAATGCACGGTGAGGGAGAAGGCGGCGGTCCGACGCCGCCTCTCCGATTGAACAAGGTTTGAGGCGTGTGCTCCGCGCAGGTGATGCGGAGCACACGCGAGGCCTTTGTTTATTTCAACGCCGAGAGCGGGGCGCCGAAATTCATGTGCACG
The DNA here is from genome assembly GCA_017994935.1 of Opitutaceae bacterium. Classification (GTDB taxonomy): domain Bacteria; phylum Verrucomicrobiota; class Verrucomicrobiia; order Opitutales; family Opitutaceae; genus UBA6669. The sequence continues at coordinate 35,574 of JAGOJU010000005.1, read as the reverse complement.
GGTTTGCCGTCAATCACGAGGGCGGGCACGGATTTGACACCGGCGGCTTCGGCTTCGGCGACGCGGTTCTTGGCGTTGCCGAGGTGGACGACCTCGACGTGGACCTTGGTGGGGTCGAGATAGCGGGTGACGACCTGTTCTGCCTCGAGGCAGACAGGGCAGCCGGCGTGATAGAATTTGGCGGTGGATTTCATGATCAGTGATGGTGGTACGGGATTGATGGAACGAATCGCTTGCAAAGTCGGGTGACTTTGAAGTCCGACAGCCTCATCATAGCGGGGAAATCGCCGCGCGGCCATAGGGCACAAATTGTGGAGGGGGCACCAAAAGGTGCCTGCTCGACGTCCGGCGCAAACGGCACCACTGTCGAGGTGCGATGCCTACCCCAAATCTCTCCCTCGACGAGCGCTCCGCTTATCGGCGGCTTGAGGACGTGGTGGGCTGCAAGTGGTCAGCTGCTGTGGTGGGAGCCTTGAAGCGCGGCGTGACGCGCCCGGGCAGGCTGGAACGCTACATTCCTGGCATTTCGACCAAGGTCCTGACCGAGAGGTTGAGAAAACTGCGCGACTACGGATTGATCACGCGTGAAGAGCTCGCGGGCAAGGTTCAGCATGTGGAGTACAGCCTGACACCGACCGGAGTGAAGTTGGCTGGCATCATTGAGCAACTGCATGCGCTGCAGGCTGAACACGTGCCTCCGAGGCCGGAAGAGGCGGGTGTTGCTTTGGGACGCAAGGCGACGAAACGGTCCCAAAAACTGTAGACGCGCCCGTCTCGCCGTCCGAAGTCGCAGCGCTGTCGGAGAATTTCACTGCGGAGTATCCGCGCGGGATCGAATTGCCGACCGCGGTGGTTTTCGGTGAGGCTGGCTGTTTACGATGTCCCAACGGCTTCCATCCGAGCGCCTCGTCCTGCTGATTCTGGCGGGAATACAATTCACGCACATCATGGACTTCATGGTCATGATGCCCCTGGCTCCGCAGTTGATGCGTGAACTGAACCTGGGGGCGGGACAGTTCACGGCGTTTGTTGCGGCGTATTCGATTTCCGCGGGTGTGGTGGGACTGCTTGGAGCACCCTTCATCGACCGGTTCGACCGGCGTACTCTTCTCCTCTGCGTGTATGCAGGATTTGCGGTGGCGACGCTCCTTTGCGGCCTGGCCCGGGATGCCCGCACGCTGCTGATCGCACGTGCGATTGGTGGGGCATTTGGAGGAATCTCCGGCTCGTTGTGCCTCGCAATCGTGAGCGATATTGTGCCGCCGGCGAGGCGGGCTGCTGGCATCGGGATTGTGATGACCGCGTTCGCCGTCGCGGCGGCGATCGGTGTTCCGGTTGGACTCCAACTTGCCCAGTCGTTCGGATGGCGGACGCCGTTCACGTTGCTTGCGCTCGTTGCGGGATCGATGTGGTGGGTGGTGTTTCGCATCCTGCCCCCGGTGCGGGGCCATCTGCGCGAAGCTACCGTTGGCGGAGGGGCCTTTCGCGAACTGCTGCGCGATGCCAATGCGGGGAGGGCGATCCTGTTCATGGGGGTGACGGTCCTGAGTCATTTCAGCGTGATTCCGCTGCTTTCACCTCACCTGGTCGGGGACATGGCCTTGCCGGAGAAATACCTCTCCTTGGTCTATTTCATCGGAGGAGTTTCGAGTGTGCTGACTGCGCCACAGGTGGGTCGCCTGGCGGATCGGTTCGGCCGCCAGCGCATTTTCAACATCATGGTTGTGACCGCGCTGCTTGTGACGCTTGCGATCGCGAACTCCGGACCGACGCCTGTCTGGATCACGCTCGTGCTCAACGGCCTCTTCTTCATCTTTGCAAGCGGCCGGTTCGTGCCAGGGCAGGCGATCGTGACGCTCGCCGTGCCCTCCTCGCGTCGCGGCGCTTTCCTGAGCCTGACCAGTTGCACGCGAGACCTGATTGCCGGAGTGAGTTCGACGGTTGGCGGCTGGATGGTCACAAAACAACCCGACGGCAGTCTCCTTCACTTTGACTGGCTTGGCTGGATTGCGGTGAGCGCGGGCATGGCGAGCATCGCCCTCGCACGAACCGTGCGGGTCAACGACGCCGGAGGAGCATCACCGGATGCTGCAATCCCCGACCGCCGGATACCTGACAGGTAGAGGGCGAGGGGCAGCCGTGTTCAGCGGGAGCTTACGGATAGTGGCTCGATCCGGCTGCCGTCGGTGAGGCGGTCGCCGGGATAGACCACGACCTTGTCTCCGGCATCGAGGCCATCGAGGATTTCCGTTTCGAGTCCGTTGTTGTGTCCGATGTGAACGGCCCTCAGGCGGGCACGGGAGCCGTCGCTCCGATAGACGAGCCATTGATTTCCCCGCTGAAAAAAGGCGCCGGAGGGAGCCTTGAGGACATCTTCGGATGACCACACGACGATGCTGCCTTCGACACGATAGGAGTCGCCCAGGGAAGGCCGCTCCCGCGGCGAATTGAGCAGGTCCGCCACCACGTAGACGCGCTGCTCCTCGACGCCGAGCGCGGAGATTTTCGTGAACGCAGCTGGTTCGACCACGCGGACCCGCGCGCGCAGCGGTTCGGCGCCTCCCCATTTGTGCAGGAGGACGGATGCGCCGGGCTGGATCGCCACGGCGTCGCGCGACAGCACTTCAATGCGGGCTTCGATATCGGTAGGGTCGCCGACCTCGAGAAGGGCAAACCCGGCGGGGACGACCCGTTCGCTCTCCTGAAAGACCTTCAGGATTTTTCCGGTGATCGGAGAGGTGATGATCAGCGGTTCGCCGGCAGCTTCCTTGCCATCCGTTCCGCGGGCGAGCATGGCGCGGGCCTGCTGCAGCTCGTGCTCCGCGACCTGTAGCGCGAAGCCGGCGGCGCGGCTGTTCTGCTCGGCGACCGTCTGGCGAAGTTCGGCGGCGTCGAATTCCTGGCGCGAGGCTGAACCTGAGGAAAAGAGCATACGGATGCGTTCGAATTCCGTGCGGGAAAGGACCGCAGCCGCGGCCGCGCTTTCGCGCCTTGCTGAAACCTCCTCGATCATCGCGGTGGCGGCCCTGACAGCCGCCTCAGCCTGTGCGCGCGTCCGGGCATCGAGAAAATCCGCGTCGCGTGTCTCCAGCGTCGCCAGCACTGTCCTGCCCGCCTCCACTGCCGTGCCGGGTTTCAGATCAATGCGTTGCAGGAGGCCGGAAACGGGACTCGAGACCGTGTAGCGGAACTTGAGTCGCGTCATGCCCTCTTCGTTGACGGTCACCTGCATCGGCCCGCGGGAGACGGTTGCGAGTTCCGCGGGAAGCGGCCTGGGCCACAGGCCGATCACGATGAGTGCAACGACGATCCCGCCGGCGAGCCAGGGCAGCCATCGTGTCCAGCGGCGTCCGACGCGGGCAGGTTTTGCTCCCGGAGGTTTCTGGGAATTCGAGTTCATGAAAGGTCAGTCGCGGGCCTTGAGCACACCGACGAGATCGAGGCGGGAAAGTCGGCGGCAGGCAAGAAAGGCTGAAATCAGGGAGGCCAGGCTGACGACGAGCACCGCGAAAGCGTAGTTTGACGGTGTGAGAATGAGCGGAAGGCGGACAAACTCCGTATTCACGGAGGTCAGGATCGCACCCGCAAGGCCCGACCCGATCAGCATGCCGAAAGGCATGGCGACGAGCGTCAGCAGGGCGAGTTCGCCGACAAGCACCGCGCTGACCTCGCCCTGTGTGAAGCCCAGGACCCGAAGCGTCGCGAGTTCCCGCTGTCGTTCAGAGAGTGCGATGCGCGCGCTGTTGTAGATGATGCCGAACGCCACGATTGTGGCAAACGTGAGGTAGATCTTCTGAATGAGGCCGATGCTTTGCGCCGTGGTTTTCCGAAAGCCGTCGCGGATGGCCTGCTTGTTGACAATTGCCGCGGTGCGGGCCGTGCGCTTCACGGCGTGCAGGAACTCCAGCCATCCGCCCGTGGCGACCGAAAGGTAGGCGCCGGTGATGCGATCGCCCTCGCCGAGAAGGCGGTTCAGGGCGTCGATTTCCATATAGGCGGCGGTGCCGGCGAAGTCCTCTGCCAGCGAAGCCACCGGGATGATGAACTCGGGCCGCTTCCCATCCAAGACCCGCACTTGAAGCGGATCGCCGGCCTTGACATGCAGCACCTGGGCGAGCTTGGCCGAGAGCACGATTCCGTGCGGGGGCAATGCAATCTGCCGGTCATGGGCGTCGATGATGCGGTTGAGCACCGCCTGCGAACGGACCCCGATGACGCTGATGCGCCTCATGTGATTTCCGGCGCGCAGCTCCGCCGGGGCAACGCGGTTGGGCTCGGCGAGGGTGACGCCGGGCAGGTTGGCGAAATCGGCCAGCGCCTGCGGCGGGCCGGGTTCGATGAGCGACGCGATGACCGTCTGGCGCTGCATCAGGTCCCATTGATAGTCGAGCACGTGGTCAATGCCGTCCCGAAACGCACTTGGCACCACCAGGATCCCCGTCGCGAGGGCAAGTGCGGTGGAGGTGAGCAGGGCACGCATGGGGCGTCGCTCGATGTTGCGCAACGCCATGCGCAGGGAAGGCGTGAAGCCCGCCGCGAGTTTCCATCGCTCGAGCAGGGCCGGTCGAAAGGAGGCGGGCGGCTCGGGGCGCATCGCTTCCGCCGGCGGCAGGCGCACCGCGGAGCGCACGGCGCCCCAGACGCCCACGAGCGCGGCAAGACTGCAGACGAGAACGGCAGCCACCAGGACGTTGCGCGCGAGGTGAAATTCGAGCAGTGGAAAACGGAAGAACAGGTGGTACATGGTCACCAGCTTGTGACCGAGCCCGATGCCCCCGACGATGCCCAGCGCGGAGCCCGCGAGCACGATGACGAATGCGAACTTCAGAAAGTGTCCCCCGATCTCCCGGTTTGAAAAGCCGAAGGCCTTGAGAATGGCGATCTGCTCCCGCTGGAGCGTGATCAGCCGGTTCATGACGGCATTGGTCATGAATGCAGCCACGCCGAGAAACACGAGAGGGAAGCCGACGGAAAGACCCTGCAGGATGCGGATCTCGTCGCGCAGGCGCATGTGGGAAGGATGGGACTCGCGATCGTAGCTCCCACGTCCCCCGTATGGACGCAGGGCGCGGTCGATGGCGGCGATCACGGCGTCGCCGCTGGCTCCGGGTGCCAGCGAGAACGATGCCTGGTTGAATGCGCCCTCCATGTTGGCGGCGGTGGCGAGTTCCTTGTAGGGCAGCCAGAAGATGCCGTAGCTGCGATGATCCGGCAGTGCGGCACCGGGCGGCGCCTCGAAGACATATTCCGGGGAAAGCACGATTCCCACGACACGCAGCACCTGTCTCTTGCCATAGAGCACCGCGGCGATTTCGTCGCCGGGCTGCAGCCCGTGCGCCTCTGCGAAGGCCTCGCCGACGAGCACCTCGCCTGGTGCCGAGCGTCCGGTGATCATGCGACCCTTGCGCAGGAAAAGCCGGTTGAGGATCGCCTCTCCTGTTTCGGGCAGTGAAAGGAAGAGACCATTGGCCGGTTCAGGGACGCCTTTCAGATCGAGCCTGCCGGAGAGCGCGATGGTGGTCTGCACCGCGGAGATTCCGGGAATGTTGGCGAGGTCCTGAGCGGCGGCGTCGGGTGCGCGTTTCAGCCTGACAAAGAGATCGGCAAAACGGTAGTCCCGGTAATAGTCGTCGCGTGTGCTCTCCAGCGTGCGGATCAGGCTTCGCGTCATGACCATCATCGTCAGCCCGCAAGCCATCACCAGTGCCACGGCGATGGCCTGGGACTTCAGTCCGCGCAGATCGCGAGCCAGCTTGAGATTGAGCAAAGACATGGCCGGCTACCACACGAGGGATTTCGCCGGGAGCCGCCGGGTGTTTCGCTTTTCGCCCGTGATGCGACCGTCGGAGAGATTCAGGACGCGGTCGGCCATGTCGGCCATCACGGCGTTGTGTGTGATCACGAGCGTCAGGGTGCCGAGTTCCCGGTTGATGTGTTCGATGGCCTCGAGGACGGTGATGCCGGTCCGCACATCGAGTGCGCCGGTGGGCTCGTCGCAGAGCAGGACGGCCGGGCGCTTGGCGATTGCGCGGGCGATGGCGACGCGCTGCTGTTCGCCGCCCGAGAGCTGCGCGGGGAAATGATTCATGCGTGCTCCGAGTCCGACGAGTTCGAGTGCCGCTTCCGGGGTCATGGGGTCCGGGGCGATCTCGGTGATGAGGGCGACATTTTCCCGTGCGGTCAGGCTCGGGATGAGATTGTAGAATTGAAAGACGAAGCCGGCGGCCTCGCGGCGATAGCGCGTGAGACCCTTCTCGTCGGCTCCGGCAAGGTTCCAGCCCTGGTAGAGCAGGGTGCCGCTCGTCGGCGTATCGAGGCCGCCGAGGAGATTGAGCAGGGTGGATTTTCCGCTCCCTGACGCTCCGAGCACAACGATGAATTCACCCGGTGCACAATCGAGGTCCACACCATCGAGCGCGCGGACGATCGCCTCGCCCGCGCCGTAGACCTTGGTGAGGTGACGCGCATGAAAGACCGGATCGGCGGAAGTGGTGAGGGAGCGCGACATGGCTGGAACGGGGCGTATGTCGTCAAGTACGGGGCTCGGGCGACGCGGCGGGCAGAGAAGGATCTCCGGATGACTGCAGCGATCCCTGAAGCTGCATGCAGGCCAGCGGGCGGAGTGCCAGGCTTGTTCGGATCACGCGGGTGCTGCTCCCGTCATTTAGGATCCATGTCACCCTAGGCCGGCACATCGAATCGGCGTTGAGCCTGGGGTTCGCTGGCAGGTCGGCGGTCCGTATTTGAGGGAGCCTCAGAGTTTCCTGAGGCGGATGTTGCGCCAGCGGACCTTCTGGCCGGCCTTTTCCGTCGACTTGCCGATGCCATGAAGCTGGAGGGCGATCAGGCCGGATGCGGTGAGGCTGTCGTGAATATCGGCGATCGCGACGCCGTTCAGCCAGGCCTGGAGATGATCGCCGGAGGCGCGAATCCTGAAATGATTCCATTGCCCCGGACGGAAGGCGGTCGTGCGGGATGGCTGGTGAAGGAAACCGCGGCCAGCTTCCTCATAGATTGCGCCGGTCCACCCGCGTTCGCTGGGGTCGATCTCGATCTGATATCCCCAGAACCGGCCTTTTTCCCAGGTCATTTCCTTGGTGATGCGGCTGCCGTCCGGCGCATTGAGACCGCCCCAGCGGATGGTCTTGGCCTCGGCGGGATAGACATGGCTGCGGATCTGGATGCCCGAGTTGAGAAGCGGATCGACCATGAAATCGACCTCGAGTTCGAAGTCCTTGTACTCCTTGTCGGTTGCGAGAAAGGAATTCGGCAGGCCCGGTTTCGATTCCCCGACGATGGCACCGTCTTCGACATAGAATTTTCCGCCGCCATAATTTTTCCAACCGTTCAAAGTCTTGCCGTCGAACAGATCGACTCCGGCGGCGTGGGAAAGTGCGGTGGCGCAGAGGCTGAGCGAGAGGAGCAATCGGAGGTTGCAGAGTTTCATGGGACGAAAGGGTTGAAAGTGTTTCGAGAGAGAGAGCCTCCGGCATTGTGCGTGGGAATGCAAGGATGACGCGGTGCAGGCAGCTCGGTGAATCGGGAGCGAGGCGAATGGGCCTCGCCGGATGGCTTGCACACGGTCGAAGCTCCGTGTGGTATTCGCGTTTGATCCAGTATGCAGATGATTCCAGGGCAGACACCGAAGGATTCAATTTCCCGCCGTGAAGGCTCGCTGAGAGCGATGGCCGTGGGTCCGGCGCATGCCTGGTGATACGATGTCGAAACTCACTTATGAGCTTCTGCGGCTGGAGAAAACCGTCCCATTGACGATAAGCCGGGGGACCTCGACGCATGGCGAGATCTTCTGGTTGCGCTGGTCGGAAGATGGCGTCGAGGGCTGGGGGGAGGCGGTGCCGTTTGCGATCGATGAGCGACCGCAACCCATGGCTGCGATTGTGGCGGCGTTCGAGCGGCATGAATCCTGGCTCCAGAACCTTTCCGCGTGGGACCGCCGGGCGATTGAAAGGCGACTCTGGGCGGAAGATGCGCCGTCGGCTTTCATCGCCGCAGTGAACCAGGCGCACTATGACTGGATGGGCAAGCGGGTGGGAGAGCCCGTGTCGCGGCTGCTGGGTCTCGGTGAAGAAACGGGCGCGCTGACATTTGCGACCATCGGGATCTCGTCGCCCGACGCTGCGGTCCTTCGTGTGAAGAAATGGCGCGAGGCGCATGATGTGAGGGCCTTCAAGGTGAAGCTGGGATCACCGGCGGGTGTGGAAGCGGACAAGGCAATGTTCGCAGCGGTGCGTGCGGCGGTGCCTGCGGATTTCAGGATGAGTGTCGATGCCAATGGCGGATGGACGCCGGCAACTACGGTGTCCATGGCCGCGTGGCTTGCGGGTCAGGGAGTGGATCATGTCGAGCAGCCGCTTCCAAGAGGGCAGGAACATGAACTGGGCGCGGTGCAGGCGGATTCGCCCCTGCCTATTTTTGTCGACGAAAGCTGTCGCACCGTGGCTGACCTGCCTCCGCTTGTCGGCAAGGTGTCCGGCGTCAATATCAAGCTGATGAAGTGCGGCGGACTGGATGGCGCGCTGCGCCTGCTGCACGCGGCGCGAGCGTTTGGCATGCGCATCCTTGTCGGCTGTTATGGCAGCAGTGCGCTTGGAAACGAGTGCGCCTTGACGCTGGCTCCACTGGCTGATCGGGTCGACCTCGACAGTCACTTGAATCTCAGGGAGGACCCGTTTGGAGGCTGGACCTTGAAGGAGGGACTGCTGGCTCCGACGGCTTCACCTGGTTTCGGAATTTCCCATGCAAAGCACAGCCTTTGATCCCAGTTCCCCGCAGCGCCTCGCCATTCTGCTTCATGGCGGATTTACAACAAGGCATGGCAAGACCGGACTTTCGCTTCTCCGCTATCGGGGAAACGAAGTGGTGGCGGTCATCGATCGGGAGACCGCAGGCAGGTCGCTTCGGGAGGTGTCGCGTTTGACCGACCTGCCGGATATCAGGGTGGTCGCCACGATCGGGGAGGCGTTGGCCAGCCGGCCGACCGCGCTGGTCATTGGGATGGCACCTTCCGGCGGGCGCCTGCCGGATGAGCTTCGCGCCGGAATGCGCGAAACGGTGAAGGCGGGCGTTTCGATCTGGAACGGTCTGCACACGCGGCTGGCTGAGGATCCTGAAATCGGAGCCGCGCTGCGGTCGGGAGTTCATGTCTGGGACATGCGGCAGGAGCCCGCGAATGTCAGGACGGGGACCGGTGGTGCCCGCCAGCTTCCCGGACGCAGGATTTTGTTTGTCGGCACGGACATGGCGATCGGCAAGATGACGGCTGCCCTAGAGTTTGACCGCGAATCCCGCGCCCGCGGGCTGCGTTCCGTGTTTGTGGCGACCGGTCAGGCGGGCATGATGATCAGCGGCGCGGGGCTGTGCCTCGATGCGGTTCGTGTGGACTATGCGAGCGGGTCGGTTGAGGCGGAGGTGGTGCGACAGGGAAAGGATCAGGAAGTCATCTGGGTGGAAGGGCAGGGCTCGCTGCTCAATCCGGCATCGACGGCCACACTGCCGCTCATCCGGGGAACGCAGCCCACGCACCTCGTGCTCGTGCACAAGGCGGGACTCGCCCATCTGCAGGCGTTTCCCCATCTGACGATTCCTCCGCTCAGGAAAGTGGCTGACATGTACGAGCAGGTGGCATCGGCGGCGGGCATTTTCTCTCCCGCCCCGATCATGGGGATTGCCCTCAATACGTGGGGGATGAACGAGGACGTGGCACGACGCGCCGTGGACGATGCCGCAAGGGAGACAGGACTGCCCGCGACCGATGCGGTCCGATTCGGAACCGGCGAGATTCTCGACGCCATCCTGAAAACGCCCACCGCTGCCCGTCCCTGACAGACTGTTTGACCTGGAGCACGCTCCGTCGGGGGCAGCAGAAGAGTGTCAGGGCATGTATGTGGTACTCAGGCCTCACAGCCTGAAACCACGGCGAAATCAAGTCGTTTACCTCCGAAGAATGCTCCATTCCTAACCTCGCACACATGGCCTGATCCTTTCAAGGTATCTATGCCAGGCGACAGGATCTGCACAACCGGGGCCACGTTGCCGTTCACCGGCACGTAGGAGATAGCGTCATGGCTCATGGCCGCCTCGTCGTCGGCGGTGATCTCACCACGCTTGTACAGAGAGACTACATTCGGATACGAGATTTCCACGGTGACGCCGGTCAAATTTTCGAGCAGGGTGTCGCTGTCTGCGACTGGCCCGCCCGACTGCGGCGAGATCATGCTCGCCAGTACACGGTCGGTGCCGGCGCCGATGAACTCGATCACGCCTCGGCCGGTGATGGCGTTGCGGATGGCGCTACTGCCGAACTGCGCCAGATTGGTGACGTTGACGTATTTGAGCAGAACGCTCTTGTCCTCATAGTCGCCGGGATATTCCGCGAATTCGCTTTTCACGGCGTAGATTCGAACGTTGTTGGCATTGGTGAACTCGGCGTAGGCATCGGTCCCCGCGGGACCCTCCAAGTTCAGGCCATATATCCACAAGGGCTCCGTGGTGCCTTCGGCCTTGAGGATGCGGAAGAGGCCCGCGGGGTCCATAGACGTGAAGTTCTTGCGGGCGCCTGCGCCATACCAGCGGCCGCCGCCGTGGTTGCGGATGCGGAGGAGGCTGTGGGGATTGGTGGGGGGGCGAGGGTTAGGATTCGTCCGCGCCGGCTCGCGGTAGACGTGACCGATATTGACCAAGGAGTTCCGGCCCACTTGCCAGTCCAGCGCCACGAACCAGTCGTTGGCCAGCTCGGTGGCGTCCACGCCGATGGTCAGATCGCCCAGATAGGTTGTGGCGGTGGCGTCGTCCACGGTCTGGATCATCGCGGTCTCACTAGTGGGAAGCCAGGTGCGGTGGTCCGGTTCCACCACCTCGATCCGCGTCAGGTGTTTGGCCGCGCCGAACAGGATCGTGTCGCGGCGGAGCGTGATCGGCCCGTAGACCGGCGCACCACCGGCATGACCAATGATGCCGTCGAGATGATAGGCGCCCTTGCGCAGGAAAACCTTCCGGTGGGTGTCGATGACGGCCTGCAGGGCCTCACTCGAGACGTCGCCGGGAACGATGCCCGCATAAAAGGCGTCGAAGATATCGGCGTCGTCCACCGATGGCAGGGCAACCCAGCCGTGCCGGGTGACCAGATCGGCCGGCGGAGCGGACGCGTCATTGGCGACAGAGGCGATCTCGCCGTTGCCGAGGGGGTCCGGAGTACGGGTCACGGTCCCGTCGATGATATCGGACGAGATCTTCGCGATAGCGGGAGGTGCTAGCGTGGGGGCCTGGTTGCAGTAGCTATACTCGTTAATGAGCTGCCAGGCGCCCGAGCCGGTGATCGTGGCGTTGGCATTGGTGCTTTTGACGAGCCTGGTACCGCCGGTGACATAGACGTTGCGGGCGTAAAAATTGCGGCTGGCGCGGTTATCGATGGCCGCTACGGCCGGCTCGCCGCCGAGGAGGATGCGACCATCGATGAGGTGGAGCATAGAGCCCCCCGGCTGGCCGCTGCCGGAAATGGTCACAGCCGCCTGCGTGGAGCCGGCAGGGGTGGTGATTTCAAACCCGGTGATGACGAGGGGAAAGAAGGCGCTGTCATGCCGCACGGCGCTGACGGACTGGTTGCGCAGGGTTGCGCCCGCGACGACCGTGCCCACATTGGAGGTGCCGCCGGTGTCGATGCCGTAGCGACCGCCCTCCACCTCGACGTTGACCACTGCCCCGCCGCGGCCGGGCAGAGCCTTGAAACCGGCGAAGGCACCCGAGGCCGTGATTCTCACGTCCTCGATGGAACTTCCCTGGGCTTGGTTAAAATACACGCCGATGGCGCCCGCGTTGCCGGCGCCGCAATTCACATCCACGCCGCGCAGGCGCTGGTAATAGCCGGAAGCGGGCGCCTCGTTGGTCGAGCCCGGGTCGAAGTTCTTGAAATCCAGGATCACCCGCGGAGATGCGGAATCATTGAATCCGGTCGCGCCGTCCGCCAGTTTGATCACGGGGCGAGCTCCCTTCGTCGAACCTACCACCGCCAGGTGATTTCGCGGCGTGGCGAACGCAGCCCCCTGCCCCTGCGGTGTGCCGGTCGCCGTGTAGGCCCTGAGCGTATCGTTGATGACATACATGCCCGACGGGAAGTAGACGACAAGGTTGGCGGCGTAGGCGTCGACCAGCGCTTGGTTCAGCGCGGCGGTCGTCGCGGTGGCGGTGATCGAATCGCCATTGACCGTCACCCCGGTATAATATGTGACCACCAGGTAGCCCTTGGCGAATAGCGGATCGCTCTGCGCGGCCTCGGGGATGACCGCCCGGGACTGGGAGAAAATGGCAGCGAACAACGTGGCGAGCAAGAGCCAGGTACGCGGAATTCTCGGGAGTGCCGAGGCGAACACGGGGTGGCGGTTGATGAAGGCGAAGGTCGGGCGGAATGTGCTCATCGGGACGAGGGGTTGGATGCTGCGTTGGCGTCAGCACGCGGCGAACCGCGCAGGCGCGGTGTTCATGATATGACTCATGTGCCAGGGTTCATTCTTGTGAGGCCGATAACCCGAAGCTTTGCTTCGGCATGATTGGAAAGTAGCGCCGGCTTCCAGCCTGCAGTTGGATCAGAAGGCAGGCTGGAAGCCGGCGCTACGAGTATGGAACGGCGCGGCTGGCCGTGTGCCGGAAGTGCAAGGAAAAGGGGGAGCACGAGGCTCCCCGTCTCAGAAGCTGAAACTGCCGGTCAGCGAGATCTCTCGTGGTGTAAACAACGTGTAGTCGATCTTCTCACCGGTGGCGGGGCGGATGCCGTTCCAGATAAGATCCCGGTTATCGAGGAGGTTCTGGATATTCAGCTGGAGGTTCATATCGACGCGCTTGCGCCAGATGGAACGGCGATAGCCCAGGCTGGCATCAGCCAGGAACAGCTTCGGACTATAGACCGGTTCGAGTGTGGACTTGTAGCCGAGGATGCGGTCGGCCTTGTAGCGCGCGCCAGCACCGACGCTCCACCCCTTGAGCGCCGTGGACTGGAACTGATAGCGGCCAAAAGCCTTGAGGGTCTTGGCATAGCTGCCCGTACCCTGGCGGCCGTCCTGCAGGTCGACCTGCGCCATGCGGGAATCGATCTCGGCCAAGTTGTCGGCCACGGTGCCGCCGGGAACCGCCAGGTCTCTATTTGCCTCCCACACCGCGCGGTTTGCCGCAATGTGCGCTCGGGTGACCGGGAACAGATTGGTCGCCACGCCCTTGAGCGTGGCGTAGTTTAGGGTGAGCGCCAAGCCCTTGACGGGATTGGCCACCACTTCGAATTCGTAGCCATCCACATCGAAGTCCTGGATGTCGGTATTGAGGGCCGGTGCGCCCTGGAACTTGACGACATGCGGGCCGGTGGCGCCCTCAATCGCTGTCCAGATGTCCTTAATGGCGATCAGCGTATCGAACTGGCGGCCCGTTTGGTCGAGAACCCCGGTCTTGTAATAGCCGATCCGGCCGTTGACCTTGCGGTCGCCCAGGCGGAACTTGAGTCCGAAGTCTTGGCCTGCGCCGCGCACGTTGCCGATGTTGTCGCCGTTGATGTCGATCCCGCTCTGCGGAGTGAAGTTGTCCGAGCGGTTGCCGTAAACCGATAGCCAGCTCATGACGTGGAACACTGCACCGAGGGTGCGTGTGTCGCCCTTGTAGTTCGTTGCTTCCTCCCATGTGGAATCAACGATCTCCTGCGTCACCTCATTGCGCACCGGCGAGGAAGCCCGGCGTTCGGCCTTGTCCTTGCGGAAGCCATAGGTGACGATAAGGCGGTCGTTCCAGAACTGGCTCTGGCCTGCGATCATCGCGGACTCGTTGACTTCGTTAGTGGGGTTGAGGTTGCTCTGATAGAAGCCAGGCGTGATCTTGCCGGAGAGAGCGTTGGTCGTGTCGATGAAATTCGCCGCAGACTGCTGGCTGCCAAACGGGTCTTGGTTGTAATAACGATTGCCACCGCTGAAGTTCAGGTAGGTGCGGCGGAAGATCGTGTTCTGCGCGTTGGAGTAGGCGGGCACGGACGCGTTTAACGGTGTGAGATTGGCTTCGTTCCACTGTTTGGACAGACGGTCGTTTTCTTCTTCGCTCGCGAGCGCCAACCAGCGGTGGCGGCCAAACCATTTGCTCTTGGAATCCCATTCATAGGTGAGCGCGACACGCTTATTCAGGTTATCGCTATCGACCGTGTTCCTCACCGCCTGTCCTTCGATAAACATCTCGCCATAGTGCGGGTTGACGATGCCGCCTGGCAGGGTCTTGTTCGGGTCCATCTTGATGCCGATCGCACTGTGCACCATGCTGCGGCGTATTTCGCGCTGGTCGTGCTGCTTGTTTACAGCGACCTCGATATAGAGGTTCTTCAGCAGCTGCTGTTCGAGGATGACGGTGCCGGTCCAATACGAATTGTCGGTGGTGGCCGCCGGGCCGCCCAACAGGGCCGTGAAAGGCACGTAGTCTTCATTCACGAACTTGTCGCCGTTCGCGACCACATTGCCGACGCCCCGGGTTTGTGCGAAACGCTGGTAGTTGAACCACTGGTTGGAATCTCCGTCGTATGTGAGATGGGGAGTGGCGCCCCAGCTCTGCGTGCCCGCCGGGTAGGTGTTGGCATTGACCAGACGGTCATAGGCCGGCGAGCCGGCATTGATCCATTGCATGAACATGTCGCGCCCTGAGAAACGCAGGCCGATCAGACGGTCCTGCACGCCTCGCTCGAAGTCGGCGCGCACTTCGGTACGGGATGTGGGCCGCCAGGTTCCCGCCAGGTGGATGCGCTTGCTCTCGGTGGACTCGAGCTCACGCCAGGTCTTCCTGTCCTCGTCCAGAACATTGATGCGCAGCGCGAGTGTGTCCGTGATACGCTGGTTATGGTCGATGTGTGCCCGCCAGCTGCCCTCCTTATCGGTTTTCAGATTGAGCTGGGTTCTCGTCTTGAAATTCGCCCGCTTGGACATCGCGTTGATGATGCCTCCGGCGTTACCCATGCCATAAAGGATGGAATTCGGACCACGGCTCAGGCTGAGCCGTTCCGCGCTGAACTTGTCGGAGCTCAGCGACCACGGAAAGAAATCCCGGGTGACCGTGCCGTCACGGCCGACCCCGCGGGCGACAACACGCTGGCCGCTGAATTGGGAAAGGTTGTCGTTGGCACCGGGCTGGTCATCATCGAAGCCCAAGGCGTATTGCACGGCGTCCATGACGTCGTTCGCCCCGATGTCGTCGAGAAATTCCTTGGTCATCTCCGAGATCGAGGCAGAGGTATCGTAAAGTTTCGTATTCAACCGGCTACCCGAAAGGGTGTCGGCGGCGAGATAGCCGAGATCCTTGTCGCTGTTGACAACGAAGGGACTGAGCGCGATCGCCTCGTCGCTTTTTGGCTTGGCGTCATCGGGATTGCCTGCCTGGCCATGCGCGGAGGCTGCCGCGAGTATGGCAGCAAGGAGGGAGATCAGTCGGCTTCGGTTCGGATTCATGTTTTCCAGGTTGCTTGGGCTGAGGTTTTTTTTCGGGAAGTGGGGGCGGCGGGTGTTTCGTCCGATTCGTTCGGGCGTGGAGACAGCAGGACGGCCATGGTTCCATTCTTCGCGTCCTCCCTCACGGTCAGGCCGGTCTCGGCCAGCATGCGGTCGAGTGCCTCGCGCGGCGTGAACAGGCCCTTGACGGACCGGGTGCGGGTTTCCCTCCCCAAGTCCGCGCTAATCAGAACCTGTACGCCGGACTGCCGCGCGAACTGCTTGAGCGATCTTGCCGCCACGTCCGCCGGCAAATCGAACTCCTTCTTCACCGGCTCCGCCGCTGGCGTCGCCTGGACCGCCAGCCACACGGCCATCACGGCGCACAGGTGGCACAGGGCCTTCAGTAAGGAATGGAGTGTCAGTGACAAGGTCTGGGAATGCAGTGAACGACCGCCCCACGCAGCCCGATGGGCACAATGAGGCGTCAATGTAGCGACGCTCGCCCGACCAAAAACCTATAAGGAAAATTTCAGCGATCGGAAAAATCGCTCGCGGCTAAAAGCTAAAACTGCCGGTCAGCGAGATCCGCCGCGGAGTGTAAAGCGTGTAATCGTCCTTCATGAAGGTGACCGGATCGGTCCGGGCCCAGACGAGATCCTGGTTGTCGAGGACATTCTGGATGTTCACCTGCAGGCGCATGTTCACGCGCTTGTTCCAGATGAGTCGCTGGTAGGCGAGACTGGCATCGACCTGGAAGAGCTTCGGGGCGCGCACGGGCTCGAGGGCCGGGTTGTAACCGAGCACGCGTCCGGCCCGGTAACGCGTGCCGGCGCCGAGGCTCCAACGCTTGAGCACATCCGATTGGAACTGGTAGCGGCCGAAAGCGTTGAAGGTATCCGCGTAGTTGCCCGTGCCCTCGCGGCCTTCCTGCAGAGCCACCTGGCCTATCAGCGAATCGATTTGCGCCAGGGCGCCAGCCACGGTGTCACCCGCCGTCGGCACGCCGCCATTCGCCGCCCACAACGCGCGATGCTCGGCGATGTGCGCCCGGGTGATTGGGTAAAGGTTGGAAGCCTTGCCGTTGAGCGTGGCGTAGTTCAGTGTGACCGCCAGCCCTTTGACCGGGTTGGCGACCACCTCGAATTCGTAGCCATCGACATCGAAGGCCTGGGTGTCCGTGTTGAGAAGCGGGCTGCCGAAAAACTTGGTCACATGCGCTCCGGATGCCCCTTCAAGAGCCGTCCAGATCTGCTGGATCTGGACCAGCACGTCGAACTCGCGTCCAATCTGGTCGAGGACCGACGTCTGATAGTAGCCGACGCGGGCGTAGACCTTGTTTTCGCCCAACCGGAACTTGAGGCCGTAGTCCTTGCCGTCTCCTCGCACGTTGCCGATATAGTTGCCGTTGACGTCGAGTCCGGACTGGGGCGTGAAATTATCCGAGCGGTTGCCGTAGACCGACAGCCAGCGAGTGGCATGCAAGACCACGCCCTGGGTGCGGGTATTGCCGCTGTAGCCGGTCGCGGGGTTCATCTCGGCCCCAATGACTTCCTGCGTCGTCGCGTCACGAACAGCGGTGGAGCTCTGGCGCGTGGCCTTGTCCCGGCGGAAGCCATAGGTGACAAACACCCGGTCGTTCCAAAACCTGCTCTGACCGGAGATCATGGCCGAGTCATTCCGGGCGGCGGTCGGGTTGAAGTTGCTCCGGAAAAAACCGGGGGTAATCATGCCGGCGATATCATTGGCCGCGTCCGCAAACGCGACAGGTGGCTGGGTCGCGTGGAAGGGCTCCTGGTCATACGAACGATTGCCGCCGGCGAAATCCAGGTAGGTGCGGCGGAGAATCCGGTTCTGCGCGTTCGAGAGCGCGGGAACGGTGGAACGCAGCGGCGTCAAGTTCACTTCGTTGAACTGCTCGCCCAGGTTATCGCTGTCCTCACGGGTGACGAGGGCCAGCAGGCGGTGGCTGCCCAGCCAGGTGTGTCGCGAATCCCACTCGTAAGTCAGGGCGACTCGCTCGCCCAACGATCCGCCGCGCGTCTCGTTCCTGAAGGCATGGCCCTCGATATACATCTCTCCGAAATGCGGATTGTCTGCGCCATTGGGCAGGGTTCGGTTCGGATCCATCTTGATGCCGACCTGGCTGTGATCGACGGGGCGCAGGATGGTGCGCCTGCCGCTTTGTTTGTTCACCGCGAACTCGATGAAGAGATTCTTTGCCAGCTGCTGCTGGAGAAACACCGAGCCGGTCCAGTAGGAATTGTCGGTGGTGGCCCCAGGCCCGCTCAGTATCGCGGTGAAAGGCAGATAGGTCTCATCCCTGAGTTTCTTCCCATTGCCGGTCGAACCGTCCTCACCCCGGGTCTGGGCAAAGCGCTGGTAGTTGAACCACTGGTTGGCATCACCATCATAGGACAGGACGGGATTGGCGCCGTAGCTGGCCGTTCCTGCCGGATAGATGTTGCCGTCGACGAGACGACTATAGGCGAGAGAACCGGCGTCGATCCATTGCGTGAACTGGTCGCGTCCGGAAAAGCGCAGGCCGATCAGGCGATCCTGCACGCCCCGCTCGAAGTCGACGCGCACCTCGGTGCGGGAAAAGAGCCGCCAGGTTCCGGCCACATGTAGGCGCTTGCTGTTGATGTATTCCAGTTCGCGCCAGGTCTTCTGTTTGTCGAGTAGCAGATTGACGCGCACGGCGAGCGAATCGCTCACACGCTGGTTATGGTCCAGATGGTAACGTTGGCTGCCGTTCTCGTCCGTCTTCACATTGAGCTGGGATTTCGTTATGAAATTCGCCCGCTTGGACATGGTGTTGATGATGCCACCGGCGTTGCCCACGCCATAAAGGATGGAGTTCGGCCCGCGGCTCAGGCTGAGACGCTCCGTGCTGAACGTGTCGGAGCTCAGGTTCCACGGGAAGAAATCCCGGGAGACCGTGCCGTTGCGACCCACGCCGCGCGCCACGACCGTCTGGCCCTGGAATTGGGAGAGGTTGTCGTTCGCCCCAGGATGGTCCGCCTGGAAGCCCAGAGCGTAGTCAACGGCCGCCATGGTGTCGTTCGCACCGATGTCCTCCAGAAACTCCTTGGTCATCTCCGAGATCGAGGCCGAGGTGTCGTAAAGCTTCGTATTCAACCGACTGCCCGAAATCGTGTTGGCCGCCAGGTAACCCACGTCCTTCTCGCTGCTGACGACGAAGGGACTGAGCTCGATCGTCTCGCCATCTCTTGGCGTGGCGGCATCGGGAGTGTCCGCCCGTCCGCGTGCGGAAGCCTCCGTGAAGATGGCGGCGAGAAGAGTGAGCAACCGGTTCCGGTTCGGATTCAGGGTCTCAGGGTTGTCCGGAAGGGAGTCTTTTTTTTGGGGGACTTGGAGGCGTTGGACGATTCGTTCAGCCGGCAGAACGGCCATAACACTGCTCTTCGCATCCTCCTTCACGGTCAGGCCGGTCTCGGCCAGCATGCGGTCGAGCGCCTCGCGCGGCGTGAACAGACCCTTGACCGACCGGGTGCGGGTTTCACGCCCCAGGTCCCCGCTGATGAGAACCTGCACGCCAGACTGCCGCGCGAACTGCTTGAGCGATTGCGCCGCCACGTCCGCCGGCAAATCGAACTCCTTCCTCACCGGCTCCGCCGCCAGCACCGCTTGGACCGCCAGCCATACGGCCGCCACAGCGCAGAAACGGAGCATGGACTTCAGGAGTAAAGCTCCCCGGCGCATCGGCCGGCAGCGCGAACGCAGCCGTAGCGCAGGCTTCCAGCCTGCATCCGGAGCAGGTTGGAAGCCTTCGCTACTCTCAAACAAGCTTCGGGCCATCGGACCCATCGCGAGTGAATGAAGCGTCAGGGGCAAGATTGCTGAAAGGAAAGGGCGATCGTCCCACACAGCCCGATAGGCATGGCGAGGCGTTGAATAGAATGACGCTGGCCCGTCCGAAAACCTGTAAGGAAAATTTCCGGCCTCCCGAAAAATCAGGGGCTTCGCAACAGAATGTCGCCACCGCGGCGTTCGACCTGCAGGCCCAGCATCGCCTCCAGGGCGTCGGCAAATCCCGCCGGATTGTCAGACCGGAACACGCCGGTGACGCGCATCGCGGCCACCTTTTTGTCCGTCGTCCGCAGGTGCACCTTGCCGTAGCGATTGAAGAGAGTCACGGCCTCGGCGAGGCTGGTCTCGGAAAACTCAAGAGCAGGCACCCGCCAGGACAATCGCTCGGCAAATGCGCCGACCGGCAGGGAGGTCACCACGGGAGAGGTACTGCCGGCGTCCAGCTTGACGATGGCCCGCTGCCCCACCTCGACCGGCATGGGCGGTTCTGACTCGGCGTCAGCCTGCGGCTTACTCGGCGCATCGTCAGATTCACCACCTGCGACGGGTCGCAGCGAGGTGACGCTCACCTTCCCTTCCGTCACCAGCACCTCGACTTCCGTGCTTCCCAGCTGCACGGCGAAGGCCGTACCCACGGCACGGACGTCGACTGTGCCCGCCTTGACGATGAAGGGGCGCTGCGGATTCTTCGTCACCGAGAAATGCGCCTCCCCGCTGTCGAGGACCACACGGCGTTCATTGGAATTAAAGTCCACCGTGATCCGGGCCCCCGGCTTGAACTCGACGACCGAACCATCGGGCAGCGTCTGGCTGGCCGGGATAGAGATGTGGGCGGTCGTGACCGCACCAGGCACCGTTTCCAGGTGGACTCCCCTCGGGCGCACCAGCAGGAAAACCACCACCAGGCAGGCCGCCATGGCCAGCACGGATCCTGCAACCATCCGGCGATGGCGGTCGCGGCGGGCCAAGCCCTCCAGCCGGGCGCGCAAGGCGGCCGCCCTGTCGGTCGCGGCCGGGCGATCGAAGGCCGCCCAGACCGCGCGGACTTCGGTGACAGCCGCCTGGTGCTGCGGATCGGCGGCGAGCCAGCGGTCGAACTCGACTTTCGCCTCCGCATCCATGTCCCCGTCAACGCGCGCCAGCCAGGCGGCGGCACGTTGCTCGATGGCGTTGAAAGACCGGCGCGACGTGCTCATGTCGAGCTTCCCCGCGGGATGATGGCCACGCCGCGGCTCCGCAGGTAGCAGGTGCATTTCTCCATCCCCCGGGCAATCTGCGCCTCTACCGTGCCGATGGTGATGCCGAGTTTTTCGGCAATCTCACGATGGGACAGTCGTTCGATCTTGCGGAGCACCATGACCTCGCGGCAGCGGGCGGGCAACGCATGGATCGCCTCGGCCAGCAATTCGACTTCCTGCTGCGTGCTGGCCGCCTCGGCAGCATCGACCTTGTCTTCGCGGACGTCGAATGCTCCGAAACCAAGGCTCACATTATGCGCCGTGGTTCGGCGCTCCTTGCGGAGCACGTCCACCGCCAGCCGGCGCGCGATCCCGAAAAGAAAGGCGCGGGCACACTGAATGGGATGGGCGGTGTGGGCCTTGCAGATGCGCAGGTAGGACTCCTGCACCACGTCGTCCACATCGCGCATGGCGGGGAACGAGCCCTTCAGGTAGGAGCGCAATGAGGTTTCATGCGGCCGCACCTCATTGTCAAACCAGCGGGCCTGATCGACGCCGGAAGAAGGATCGGGTGATGCGGAGGGGGAGCTCATCAAACTGACGCGAAAGGCAGGGTCAGTTTGTAAAGGATAAACAGCGTTTACAATCACGAAGAAAGTTCGGCTTCAATCTCCCCGATCCTCTTTTTCGCCCGTGTCCGGAGCAGCAGACAGATGTCAGCCAGGAAGAGTGGCGACGCGAGCACGCCAACGCTGCCTTCTTTTCCGACGAAGATCAAAACGACACCGGCGGCACCGAGCACGAGTGCGATGTTCGCTGTTTTCATAAAAGGGCGGGTGGGTCAGGGGGCGGAGGGCGGCCGGTCGCCATGAAGCGCGCGCAGCTCCGCGCGATGGGTCGTCGCGATCTTGCGGACATAGTCCTCGAAGGGCGTGCCGTCGGGCCGCAGGAGGCCCTGCTTATGGCGTTTGATGTTGTCCTTGTAGATCGTGAGATACTGGCAGCGGAAGTAGCCGATGACGTAGGGCCGGGCGAAGGCGTCGCGCAGGAAGCGGTCATAGGAAGCGGCCGCCTCCCCCACCGTGGCGTATTGGAACCAGCCCCCGGTCTTGGGGGTTTCCGGATCGAAGAATCCGCACTGATGATCGGCGATGATGACCGGCTTGCCGGTGAGGCGGTGCAGCCGGTCGAATTCGGCGGCGTCGAACCAAGTCTCGTCCGGCCGGGTGAGTTTCGCGAGTGGCGGGAAGAAATGATCGCCCGGCTGAATGGCCAGCACGTCGATGAATTTCGCCGCCTCCTCCAGCACCTCGTCGGGATGATCGCGGAAATGGAAGCGGTCGCCCACCAGCAGGCCCGTCGGATGCTCGCGGCGAAACGGGATGGCAATGGCCTCATAGTAGCGGCGGGCGATGAGCCGGAGGAACTCGCGGTCGTCGGCGAAGACCGCCACGCGGTCGCGATCGAGCCCCGTGCCGCCCACGGCCTCGAAGGACGGGAAGGCCGCGCCATAGGCGGCGTTGAGCCGGGTGAGCTCGCCGCCATGACGCTCGCGCAGGAAGGCCGTGTAGCGTTGGCGTCCGGGCGCATGCGGCGGGAGCTCGCGCAGGAAGGAAACGTAATCGGTGCCGCGCGTCCGGCGCGTGAAGTCGAGATCCCAGCTGGTCGAGTCCGTCCAGCACCATGCGAGGGCCATGGGGTTGGCCTTCATCTCCCCCGCCACCGCCACGGCGCGCTCCTCGGCCGCGGCGGCGAACGCGGACGTGAACACGTCCACGTAAGTCAGCGGTTCCTGCCAGAACGACGCCGCCATGAAGGGCGTGCTGACGATGTAGGGCATCGTCGCGCGCATCTCCTTCGGCGCCTCGAAACCGGCGCTGTTGAAGCCCCACGCGCGGCACTGGCGCTCGACCTCCGCGAACACGCGAGGCCAGTCCTGGCCGAACCGTTGGGCGAAGACCGTGCGCGCATGGACGGCCGCGTTCTTCATCTCGCTGAGATGATTCACGCCGAGCAGAACCATCCCGTGCCCCTCCGGAGTAACCACCCACCAGCGGTCGCTGATTTCCTCCACGCGGAAATGTCCGGTGGCCTGCCGGACCAAGCCCAGGTCGCCCCCAAAGCGATCGGCTGGACGCGCAGCGGGTGCGTCGGCCAGGGCCGAAGCACCCGGGTAAACGAGGCAGAGTAACGTGATAAACAAGATCAGCCACCCGGCGCGCCAAGCCCGGCGGCCGCCGGCGTCGCGCGAGGGAGTCAGGGCTGTCCAGGGCACGGACCAGCAGTCCGAACGTAGCGCAGACTTCCAGTCTGCTTCCGGAGGAGGCTGGAAGCCTGCGCTACTCCCCAGCCAGCTCGGATCTATCGCCAATGAAAGGTCGGACGCGGACGGCGTCATGGCTTTTTATTGCGCAGTGCTTTTCTGGCCACAGCTTTGGGATGAAGTTCCAGCCCCAGAAACACCGGATCGATCAGTTGCTTGTCCCAGGCGTTCAGGGCGTCGGCGAGCCGCTTCGCGATTTTCGGCTGTTTGCGGGCCAGGTCGGTCTTCTCGCCCACGTCCGACGCGAGGTGGTAGAGCTGGTCGGGCTGGTTTTCCACTCGTACGAGCTTCCATTCGCCCTCCCGGATCGCCCGTTGCTTGCCATTGCGCCAGAAGAGCCGCTCGTGCGGCATGCCGGCTTTCTCGCCGGTGAGGAAAGGTAGGAGATTCACGCTATCGTAGGGATGCTCCGTCGGCATCGGGACGCCGGCCGCACCGAGGGAGGTGGCGAATACGTCGATCGCGCTGACCGGACGGTCGTCAGTCGCACCGGCGGCCAGCCGGCCCGGCCACGACATCACGAACGGCACGCGGATGCCGCCCTCGTAATTCGAACCCTTCGCGCCACGGAGCGGGCCATTGTCCGCGCCGCTGATCTTCGCGGGAGGCCCGCCGTTGTCGCTGAAAAAAAACACCAATGTTCGTCCCTCCTGTCCGCTTTCGCGTAGCGCCGCCAGCGTCCCGCCGATTGCGTCGTCCAGCAGGCTGATTTGCGCCGCGTACTTCCGCCGGACCGGGTCCTTGATCGCGGCGAAGCGCACAAGCCGCTCCTCCGTGGGCTGCTGGGGATTGTGCGGGGCATTGAACGCGAGATACAGAAACCACGGCTGGTCCGTGTGCCGGCGCACGAACGCCGCCGCCTCCTGTCCCAGGGCGGTCGTCAGATGTCCGGACACCTCAACCGGGCGGCCGTCGCGTTCGAGGGGCACCGCATATTCCTCCGCCGTATCCGGCTTCCAGTTCTGAAACCGATGTCCGCCGCCGACAAAACCATAGGTCTCCATGAATCCGCGCTGCCCGGGCACGAATTCCGGCGCCGCGCCCAAATGCCATTTGCCGATCCATCCCGTGACGTAGCCGGTGTCGCGCAAGCGCGCCGGCAGCAGCGTCTCCGAGAGCGGCAATCCTTCGGTATGATCGGTCGGGTCGTAGAACACATTTCGTTCGTGACCGAAGCGCTGCTGGTAGCGCCCGGCCATCACCGCGGCACGTGATGGGCTGCAATACGAATGCGTCACATAACCATTGGTAAAACGGATGCCCGACGCGGCCAGCCGGTCGAGATTCGGTGTCACGATGTCCGGCGAGCCATGGAAGCCGACATCGGCATAGCCCTGGTCGTCGGACACGATCAACAGAATGTTGGTCCGCGGCGCCGCCCAAGCCGGGGCCAGTAGCAGGAGGGAAAGGAAAGAGAGCCGTCCAATGGTAAGCTTAATCCTGCCTGTCATTTCAGGATGAATCCAACCCAGCCCCCAGGAGCGAACAGATGAAGCCATCAGCTTATTTAGACGCTGGGCCGGCGAAAAACCTTTACAAGAATCCTGTCCACGCCGGGCAGTTCCTCAGCCGGGTGAGGTGGAAATTTTGGAAACAGCTGTTTATGCCAAGGTCGATTCACCCAGAACCCGTATCGCAGGCTCAAGGCAGCTGCGGTTTCACCGGCGTGACATGATCGTCTGCCACCGGATATTGGGCGTCGCACTTCACCATCGCGGTGATCAACGCCTCCATCATCCGCCGCAGCACGACGGGCTCGGCCTCGGCGAGGTTGTTCGATTCGGACGGATCCCAGGCGAGATTGAAAAGCTGGTAATGGGAATTGGCGGAAACCTCGGAGGGAAAATAATGGTAGATGACTTTCCAGTCTCCATCGCGGTAGCTGGTCCAGTACTCGCTCCGGTGCGGGGAATGCGGAAAATGCATCAAAAAGGTTTCCGGACGGCTAGGATCAGGTTGGCCGGACAGCAGAGCGTCAAGTCGTGCGCCGTCCACCGCATGGCTGGTCGGCACCTGGGTGTTCGTGAAGGCAAGAAGTGTGGGAAACAGATCGTCGATGGACGCCAGTTGCGACTGGATGACACCGGCCGGGATCGGGAGGCGGCGTTGGTTTGGGTTGGTGGCATCCGCCCGCGCCCAGGCAGCGATGAAGGGTACGCGCGTGCCTCCCTCATAATGCGATCCTTTCTTACCGCGCAGCGGGGCGGCGCTGCGGATCTCGTGTGCCTCGCCCAGCGGGCAGTCGGAGCCGTTGTCTCCGAGGAAAATGATCAGCGTGTTGTCGGCAATGCCCAGCCGGTCGAGGTGGTCGAGCACATCGCCGAGGGATTTGTCCATGCCCTCGATCAGGGCGGCAAAGGCCTGCTCCATCGGTGGCTGGTCCGAGTCCTGATAGTGGGCCGCGAAACGCGGGTCGGAGTCGAAGGGACGGTGAACGGCGTAGTGAGAAAAATAGAGGAAGAACGGCTGGCGGTCCTTCACCGCCGCGTCAACCTGGGCGTTGGCTTCGAGCGTAAGCGCCTCGGTGAGGAAGGTGTCGGTGCCGTGATACTTCTCCAGCCCTGATACCGCGTTGGTGGCATTGCGGCCGGGTTTGCCATTGACAGGATTACCGTAGTTCTGCCGGCCATAGTAGCTGCCGGGTGCACCGTTGGCACCGCCGGCGATATTGACATCGAACCCGAGGTTCCGCGGGTCGGCGCCCTCGGAACGACGCGATCCGAAGTGGGCTTTGCCGACTAGGATCGTGCGATAACCGTTGTCTTCCAGCAGGCGCGGCAGCGTCACCGAGCGCTTGTTCAAGCCCATCCAGTTCCACTCCGGCGGACCGTGAGGGCCGGCATTGTTGGTGTCGGCGTTGATCCAGGTCGTGGTGCGGTGCCGCGCCGCGTTCTGGCCGGTCATGATCGAGATACGCGAGGGCGAGCACACGCTCATGGCCTCGAAATTGTTGAAGCGGATGCCGCGCGCGGCGAGCCGTTCCATGTTGGGCGTGCGGTAGATCGCATTGAGGGGATGGCTCACAGGCTGACCAGCGGCGTCGGTCAGGAACGGCACCGACGTGTCCATCACCCCCATGTCGTCCACGAGAAAGATCACGATGTTGGGCGGCGGCGCGGCGAAAGCCGGGGCCAGCAGGCTGCACAGGGCCAGGGCTATCAGGGAAAATTTCATAGGTAGAATGGTCGCGGTGTTTTTTTGATCAGGGGAATTCTTTTCCCCGGAACGGGAGCGTGCGCGCAACTTCCCGCCCGGTCGAGATCTCACGCACCACCGCCGTCACGGTGTGTTCTCCTTCAGCCGCTGCGCCGGTGAGGGCGTAAACATGCGCATGCTCGCCAGCCTGGGTGTTGGTGTGCTTCCGTTCGACCCGTGTCGGGGTCACCTCCCGTCCATCGACGCTGAGCCGCACCAACTCGGCGAGTGGCTTTTGCAATGCTCCGAGGTAGGAGGCTTGCCAGGCGCAGCGCACGCGAATGGCCACGCCGGCTGCGGGCCGGTCGGACTCGAACTCGTCCTCCGGCCGCACCGTTACGATGGAGACCAGCGGACGCGCGCACTGCGGGTTGTCCCACCAGCGCCACTGCGCTTCTCTCTCGCGCACGAATCCAAGCACTTCTTCCGAACCGCCATGCATCCAGGTCTGGCCCTTCGTCACACTGTCGTGCCGCACGGCCACGGTCCAGTTGTGTTCGAGAGCGCGGAGCCAGCCTTCCCAGGTCGGCTCGGTCGCGAGGAACAGGGTGCGGAATCCCGTGGTGAAATCCGCGAACCACCACGGCTCGGTCCCGTGCGCATCCTGGAGGGCGACGAACGGAATCCGTCCGCGCCAGCGCTGGAGGAACGGCTCCGTGTTCATCAAATCGGGATTGCCGAAATGAAACGTGCTGATGGCCGCGTAACCGCCGCGCTCAAGCGAGTCATCGAGGAAAATCCGTACCAATTCCTCGTTCGATCCGGCCTGCCACAAGAGCCGGCCGCGCGCGCGTTCGAGCGGAGCCAGACGACGGCGGCGAAATTCTTCCCACGACACTGCCCGCGCGGTGGCGCGATCCCGTCCCACGGGAGCTCCGAAGTCGCTGCCGGCCGGCGCGAAGACGTCGCTCATGTGACTGTAGGTGCCCAACCCCGGCATGTCCATCCAGCAGCCGTGCTCTTCGTCGGCCGCGAAAAACCGCACCGGCACCTTCCTCTCCGCGGCGCACGCGCGCGCCGCAGCCAGCCACTCGGGACGGGCCAGCTTCGCTCCCCACAGGTCGATGTGCAGGGCGTCGGCAAGCTCCACCGCGTCAGCCGGGCTGCCGGTGCCATGGGCCTGGATCTGGATCGAAAAGACCTTGAGCCCCGGCGGCGGCGAAACGCGCGCCGCCGGGGGGCGACGGCGGACAGGCGTGAGCGTTTCGATCGCCGCGAGCGCTCCCAAGGCCTCGAGAGCATCGAGCGCAAGGTAGGTCGCCATGGGATTGCTCTGCCAGCCCGGACGATCGCCGAAACCTCCGTCGGCGTTCGCGAGCGAGAGGAGCCACGCGATGCAGGACTGGCGGTCGGCCGGTTCAGTGCCCACGAGACGGAGCGCGCGAACCGCAGCCCGCGTGTAGGCCACATCGTCCACGCCGCCGAACGGCGGCTCGGGCTGAAACGTGAAACCGCCACCCGGCAACTGTGCGCCGCGCAGCCACGCGGCGGCGCCGGCGGGATTTTCATCGGGGATCTGGAGCGTGCGCTGCGCCTGCAATCCCCAGAGCGTGTTCATCACATGGCCGTCGCCGCCATCGGCGGCGGGCGTGTTGTTGAAGCTTCCATTGGCCCGGCGGCGCGAGGTGACATAGTCGGTAAACGCCGGCGCAAGCCGAGCCACGGGAAGCCCGAGTAGCGCGTGGCACTGCACGCCCGCGAGCTCCGATTGAAAAACGGGATAGCCGTGCCGCTCGCTGATCTTCGGATAGGGACGCGGGACGATCTGCGGCCGGATCCGTTCGCGGAAGTCCGCGGCTTCGTCGCCGAGCCACACGAGCGATTGAATCTGCTGGTAGTCGAAATGACGGCGCTCCCGCTGCTGGCGCTGGAGTTCCCGCGGATGATTGGCGCGGAGAAAGTCGCACAATGCGTCGCGGTTCGGCGGCATCTCTTCCAGCAGACGGCAGCATCCGATCACGGCAAAAGTGGGCGTGAGTTGGGAACGAGCCTGATCTGCGAACGCATAACCGTGGTCGGAACGTGCGTGCGCCGCGAGATAGCTCAGAATCGCGGCCCGCCCGCCGGAGGGCTGCGCCGCGATTCGGCCCGGGAGGGCCAGAATCGCGCCGGCTGACGCCAGATGTTTGAGCATCGCGCGACGGGTAAGGTGCGAGGTGGCTGGTCCGGAGGTCATACCGGCGTGATTGTCTGGCGTAAGATCGGTTGGGATGGAGGCCGTTCTCACGTCGAAGCTCGTTGCATGATCAGCACCAAATCGTGTCTCCGGGTCTTTCGCATCGTCCAGATGCCAGCGGCGTCGCCCTGTATCCGGCCGAGCGGCAGAATCTTCCCGGTCGAAGGCACCACGAAATGGGCATCATACACAGCTCCAGGTTCGAGGCCGAGGACGGACACGTCCATCGGGCTCATGACCGCATAGTAGATGATGCGCAGCCGGCCCGGGATGCCGGCGGCATAGGCCGTGAAGTGTTTCCAGGTCGGGTTCTTGGCCGGCGGCACCCACTCGGGATGCGGCGTCATTTCCGGCCAGTTGTAGTTCACCAGGACTTTCGCGCCTATGCCGACCTGTTTCGAGCCGCGATACTGGTAGGCGTTTTGCCAGGTATCCTCGCCCCAGGACAGGCCCTGTGGCTGTATGTTAGAGGGAAACTCGTCGGAGTTGAACTGGGTGATGCCATGCGCGCCGTAGGTGAAGCCCGGGGATCCCGACAGGACGCTCGCCCAAAAAAGCTGTCGCTGCACATCCTCCCAGTTCGTTTCGGCAATGCCCTCATAGGCGACTTCATCCACCAGCACCGGCATCACCGGATCCTTCGCCCGCGATTCCTTCAACAACGACAGGGTTTTCGGCAGGGCGTTCAGGTAGAGATGTCCGGTTTGGAGCATGTCGAAGTCGAGCAACGAAGGATCGAGCACCTCGTTGCGAGCGCTCTCGGCGTATTCCGGATGCGCGCTGATCAGGTGTCCCCACGGATTGTTGGCGCGGAGCCAGACCAGCACTTCGCTCCACGCGGCGATTTGCTTTGGTCCGTCCTCCTCCGGCGTCGGGGATGTGTAATACGGCATGGAGAGTTCTCCCGCCAGACACCACACCGCTGGCAACGCACCCCAGCGGGCCATGATGTAGTGCCAGAGCTTTTTGATATTCTCCGTGCCCATCCGGAGGATGTAGAAACCCCAGCAGGGCACCACGACTGGCGCCATCCCGGCCTCTACCAGATGAAAGACCCGCCGGTCGGCAGCGTCGAAATACGCCGGATTGATGCGGCTCGTCGCCTCATCCCACGGCAGGCCGTTTTCGTTTTCGTTCTTCCGGTCGAAGTAAGTGCCCGATGGAGCCAGGCTCACGGTGAACTGGATCGCGTTGAATCCTTTCTTCTGTCGATCCCGCGTCATGAGATCGAACTCGTCCGGCCAGCGGAGGCGTTTGGCGAGACCGCACCACCAGGTGTCGCCCAGCCAGAGGAAAGGAGTGCCATCCTGGTGGATGAAGTGCCGCTTGTTTTCCGAGACCCGGATCGGGCCGTGTTTCAGCAATGCGTTGTCGCCCTCGTAGGGAACGACCCGGAACGTGCCCTTCTGACCGTGCAACCCCCGATCCTGGGGATTGGAGGAGTGCGTGACGTAGCGGAACTCGCCGATCACCGACGCGGAGAACCGGAACTTGAAGGCATCTCCCCCGGCCCAGTAGCCGGGATAGTCTTGCTCCCTGCCGTCCGGGAACGTGATCCGCACGCTCAACTCGACGTCGTTAAACGGATCCGCGTACTGCCCCGTGGCGCGAAAGGATTTTTCTATCACGACATTCTGCGGCACCGTGTCACCGGTCTCGATCCGTTTGCCCGCGGCCGCCCTGACCTGGGAGGCGAGGGCCGCAGTTGCGGTGTATTTTAGGAAATCGCGTCGTTTCACGGTGTTCTTCAGGACTGGGGTTCAGGACGAACAAAATCCGCCCACAAGAAGAAGGAATAATCCATCTCCTTGTTCAGACGACGTGCCGGCGGAAAACCTGTACAGGAATCTTCCGTCCTTCGTGGCGGCTGCGTTGCTTTCCCCAAACGGGCGCGTGTCAGGACAAGTTCGAGCCGCGAGCAGACTCGCCGGTGAAAGGGTAAGCGCTTCGTCGATATCCCGAATGGAGCTGTGGTCCCGGGGCGTTGGTGCGGGAACTCTGCCGACGCTCTACTGAACTGAAGGCAAGCAAGGTCAAGGATCTGACCGGCACGAGCATACGACGCTGTTTCCCGCGATCATCTACTCAGTGAGCTGAGAGTAAACCGGCTTGAGCCGAGCTTGCAGGCCCCAGAACGGAGGGCGCGGCGCGCCTTCGAGCAGAGCGATGAGCATGGCCCAGTGGGTGTGCCAGCCGGCGGCGAAGCTGCCAATTTCTTTGAGATCGGGACCAGAAGCGCGATGAGTGAGGAGCAGCCGCACCTTTTCACCTTCGGGCTCGAGATCGAAGGTCACGATCGGATCCTGCACCTGCGCGTATTCCGGCGGAGGCGTTTCGTCCGGCGCGAGGTTCTTGTGCTGCATGGCAAAGACGAAGCGTCCGCCCGGTTTCGGCTCAAGCAGCCCGCCGCAGAACCAGCGGGCGCGCTTTTCGGGATCGATGATGAAGTCCCATACGCGTTCGATGGGACCGGGCAGGAGGCGAAGGAGACGCACCTCGCCGGGCGCGGGGAATTGCGCGAGAGCCTGATTGTCGATGGAGGCAGCAAAAAAGGGTCAGGTCGTGTAGTTTGGGGCAGCAGAAGAGTGTCAGGGCATGTATGTGGTACTCAGGCCTCACAGCCTGAAACCACGGCGAAATCAAGTCGTTTACCTCCGAGGAATGCTCCATTCCTAACCTCGCACACATGGCCTCATTTTTTCGGTCGTTAAATACAAATCACATAACCTGACCCGTTTTGGCTGATCCGCAGCCGCTGTTGTTGGCGGAACTGCTTTGGTGCTTGGTGGCGGTAAGTTTGCAAACGGCGCAGTGAGCGGTGCGTTCACCTATCTTTTCAACTGGGCCTCGCACGTTAATAATGTTCACCACAAGGCCAACGTGGCGGCGTTGGGTGGAGCGCTCTCCAGAGAAGAGATTGAAATCTTGCGTCGCGTGACGGTCGAGGCCGACGCAGATCAGGCGGTAGAAAATCAATACCGGCATGCGATGCGGGATCTCGATCACGGACAGACCGTCGATCAGGCAAATGCGCTGGCTAACGCCTATGTCCGCGAGCGCTTCAACAATGCTATGGGGCTACTCAGAAACGGTGATCGTGCTGGGGCACTTCGAGAATTTGGTTTTGCCCTGCACACACTTCAGGACAGCACTTCGCCGTCCCATCATGGTTTTCAAGGATGGCGTCAGGCTTGGACGGATGATCCTTACACCACTCCCGCAGTAAGAGCTCATGCGAGAGCAGAGTTTGTCTATCCGGGAAATAACAGCGCTCTATTCCGGGCAACGAGGGGGGCGTATGATTGGTTCCAAGCTGGAAAGCTGCCAGATGGGGACTTGTTCTCCATATATGGCCACGATTAGAACTTGCCGATGAAGCATTTTGTCATCCTGGTCTCGTGCTTGATCGTGTCCGCGCTTGTAGCGTTCTATGACCGCTTGCCGCTACTGGATGGCGATCTCTTTAAGCTGACAAAATACACCCTTGGCTGTTCGAGTTTCCGACTTATGTCGGTCTGCTCTTCACGCCAAAGAACGTGCACGGGCTGAATCCCTGGGGTTTTGGTTTGGGTTTTTTCCTTCAATCTGTGGCGGTCGTCTACGCTTTCTGGGCGCTGGGACGGTTCGTGGTAAAACGTTTGATGCGAGTCGATGGTTAGCCGTTCGCTCGCGCTTACGAACAACCGGGAACAAGCGGCACACGTCGCGCCAGCGGCGAGCCTCTGTCACGCCGTCTGCTTCCTCCTCCGCTCACTTTCGTTCGCTCCGTCCGGTGGAGTCCTGCCCCGTGGGCGGCGGCGTGCGCCCGAAGGATCGGGCGCGGAAAGGCAGCAAAAAAGGGTCAGGTAACGTGAGTGGCAGCTAAGGGAACAAGCCGACACAACGGTTGTGGCGTGGTAACCTTGGCAGCGTCATGAACTACACCGGAAATCACAGCCATCCCATGGCTGAGTTTGCCACGACGCAAGTGATTGCGGCGGAGGAGGCGTGAGGGGAGATTGGACCGGAGGGCGTTCCTGAATTTGGGGCTGATAGAGTGGAGGGCAAGGGTCGCAAAGAGCGGGTGATCCCGATTGGCGAGCGCGCGCTCGCCTGGCTCGGCAAGTATCTGACCGAGGCGCGGCCGAAACTGGCGAGGCCCGGCGACGAGGCCGGGCCGCTCTTCGTGACGGAACGCGGCGCGCCTATCACCCCGAAGCACCTCTCCGCGCTCGTCACCGGCTACGTCGCATGGTCCGGGGTGGGCAAGAACGGCTCTTGCCACCTCTTCCGCCACACCTGCGCGACGCTCATGCTGGAGCACGGGGCCGACATCCGGCACGTCCAGGAGCAGCTCGGGCACGCGTGTTTGCAGACGACGCAGGTTTACACCCACGTCTCGATCCGGAAGCTGAAGGAGGTCCACTCCGCCACGCACCCAGGAGCGAAGCTTGCCGCCCCCGACAAAGGGGCTATATCGTCCAACCCATGAACGAACTTGTTTTTACCATCACCCAGGAGGCCGACGGCGGCTTCGTCGCCGAGGCCCTCGGCGAAAGCATCATCACGCAGGCCGACACTTGGGAGGAACTGCGCGCCAACGTGCGCGAGGCCGTGACGGCGTTCTACTTCGACCAGCCCGCTCCGAAGGTCTTGCGGCTGCATCTGGTGCGCGACGAGGTTCTGACGTGAAGCTGCCGCGCGATCTTTACGGCCGCGATCTGGCCCGAGTCCTTTGCTCCCGGTGGGCTTACGCGAAGGTCAACCAAGTCGGCAGCCACATCATTTTGCAGACCGAGACGCCGCAGCATCACCGGCTCTCCGTGCCCGACCATAAGCGCTGCGGATCGGGACCCTCAACGCCATCCTCCGCGAGGTCGCCGTCGCCAAGGGCGTCACCCGCGAGGCCTCGCCACGCTGAAGCCGCTTCCTTTTTTAGCCGCTGAAAACGCCACCTCCGGTCTTGCCGGACGCGGCGTTTCGCGTTGGCCTTGCAGCCGCTCGCCGGGCGCAACGACGCGGCCGGAGTCGCGAGCCTCGTCCTCACCCTCACAAAGGAAGAAACACGCTTTAACGCTGTCTGCTCGCGCCGTCTGACGGTGCCCCGTTCCTTGACTTTGGTTTGCTGTGCGCGGCCACGCCGCCGCCCCCAAGCCGCCCTCTCAAAAACCCGCGCCCGGCTTGCCGCTCCTGCCGCCGGAAACCGCGTCCTGCCTCTACGATTGGCCGGCTACGAGTGGTCTAGGCCTGGCCGTTCACATGAACGGCCGCGTCTATGATCCGGTACTGGGAAGGTTCCTGAGCGCCGATCCGTTCGTGGACGATGCCGCGGATAGCCAGAGCTACAACAGATACTCCTACGTCTCGAACAACCCGCTCAATCATACCGATCCCAGCGGTTACTTTAAGCTGAAGGACGCATTGAAGATCGTGGCGATTGTCGTCGTTACGGTCGTAAGCGCAGGTTGGGCAGCGGCGGCATGGGGGCCAGCGTTCGTCTCGGCCTTTGGTGTGTCCAGCGCGGTGGGTGCAGGCATGGCCGGTGGATTGGCGGGTGGCTTTGCCTCCGGCTTCGCCGGGAGTCTGCTCAACGGCGGGAGTATAGGTGACGCATTTAAGGCGGACGTAATAGGCGGAACCGTCGGCATGGTTACCGGCGGCATCCTCGGCAAGATCGGCACGATGGAATCGTTGAATTCCTTCGAGCGTGGCCTCGCTCACGGTGCCGTGCATGGTGGCGCGGCCGAGGCACAGGGCGGTGAGTTCCGCCACGGCTATTACTCGGGCTTCTTGAACGGCTCGCTCGACGGGAGAATCGAGACGACGTTCCAAAACTCGGAGACGATACAATGCGCTGCCGCTGCCGTCGTCGGTGGCACCGGCTCCGTGATCGGTGGAGGCAAGTTTGCGAACGGTGCCGTCAGCGGCGCGTTCTCCTACATGTTCAACAACCAGGGCAGGCAGGTGATGAAAGGCCTGCTCAAAGCCCGCACTGGTCTGCGGTTGTTCGGCAACATCCCGTTCATCGGCGAAATTGCAGACCTCGCGAGCGCCGGAATCAGCCTTGCAGCAGGCGACTACGTCGGAGCCGCCATCGACCTTGGCAGTGCTATCCCAGGCATTGGCAACGGAGTGAGGGCAGGCGGGCTAGCAGTGGACGCCGTTAAGGCCATCAGGCAGATTGATAACGCTCACGATGCCGTTCGCTTCCATCATGCTTGGCCCAAGTATCTTGGAGGAGCGCAGCAGCAGATCCTAGAGCCCTTGCCTAAATGGATGTATGACGCATATCACAGCGGCTTGGACAAAATACTACCTCGGCAACGTGGGGCTGACTTCTATCAGAAGATGTCCCCTGCAGCTCGCCAGCAGTTGAACGCCCGATTGGGCGCATACACTAAAGCTTTTGATGCCCAGCACAACACCCAGCTTTTTGACGCGATGGTGAGAGAAGGATTCCCCGGACGATGAAATCAAATATGAAGCCGGTCGAAAACTTAACACCCGAGGACCTCGAGCAGAGTCCGGTTTGGCAATACGCCAACTCTGACGACGCAGGTGAGACAGCAGTGCGGCCGATAAAGACCACGCCTGTGCGTTCGCTAACTGCTCGGGTTGTTGGAGTCCCCGTATTGCTCGCCAACGGTCGCAAAGTGTGGGGATTACTGGGCAACGTTGATGCATCGAATGCTCGGCTCACGGAGCACTTTCTTACGCTCTCCGTGGAGCGAGATGGGAAGTGGTTTACGATGGCGCGTTATCACGACTTTGATGCAGAGGAGAATGGACCGTCGGCGCTCGCTCGATTCCTTGGAATGAAAGTTCGGGATGTGTTCCCGATTCGCTACGACATCTCAAGATGGTGCAAAGGAGAGCCGGCTGCGTTGGCTGGAGAAATCCCTGAAAACCCAAGGGAGCGCCGAAGCCTTGAGCAGATTATGGCACTCGCGGTGCCGAAGAAACCGGACAACGTTTAGCTGATTACGCGCTCGCAACGTCCGCAACTATCCATGCGGCACACGTCGCGCCAGCCCTCCGCCGAGCCTCCGAGCTGTCACGCCGTCTGCTCGTTCCTCCGCGGTGTCGCTCTGGGCGCAAGGCCCGGCGCTCCATCGGCTCCACGTTCGTTCCGCCAACCCGTGCCGTCGCCGTCGTTCCTCCGCTCCGCGTTGCCCGCCCTGCGGCTCCGGTCGCTTCGCTCGCTGCGGCCGGTGTTAAACACAGCGTCATAAATAATTAGACATGTTGTTAGACAGGGCAAACGGATGGGGTCAGGCCTTGGGGTTTGGGGTTGACAGACGAGAACTGAGGGGATGAGGTGCCGATCATGGCGCGACCGCTGCGCATGGAATCAGAGGCCGGGGTCTATCACGTCCTGAACCGGGGCAATTACCGGGCGGCCATCTTTCGCACCGAGAAGGTGAAGGCGGCGTTCCT
>JAGOJU010000099.1 GCA_017994935.1 Opitutaceae bacterium | reverse complement strand
CTCGTCTTTCAATTCAAACGAATCTTTACTCGTAAAGATGCCTGGGAACGAAGGAGCCCGAACCCTGTCCGACATCGCCAGGCGCGCCGGCGTGAGCAAGATGACTGTTTCCCTGGCCCTCAGAGGCCATCCCCACGCCTCTGCAGCCACAAGAGACCGGCTGCGGATACTTGCAGAGGAAATGGGATATCGCCCCAACCCGCTGGTCAGTGCCGCGATGACGCAGGTCCGCACGGGTCGGCGTCCGTCTTTTCTGGGAACGATTGCATTCCTCAGCCTGAAGAGTTCACCAACCCCGGAGCAGGTCGACACCCAGATCCAACGTACTTTTCTCGGGGCCCGACAGCACGCTGGGGTACTGGGATACCGCGTGGAATGGTTTCAGCTTGGCGTGGATGCACCCAACGGGCGCCGCGCAGGTGACATCCTCGCGGCACGGGGCATTTCCGGGGTGATTCTGGGGGTCGAACAAGTCCTCCCTCTCCAGCACCACCTGGATTGGTCTCGTTTCGCCATAGCTGCGTTCGGCCGCTCTGAGATAGGCCGGGAGCTACATCGTTCTTCGGGTGACTACTACGGAGCGATCCGCGAGGCCTGCGAACGTTGCCGAATGGGTGCCTACCGGCGCATCGGGCTGGCTCTCTCCCTGGAACATCACATCGCCCACCAGCACCTGCACCGCTCAGCCTTTCTCGGCTGTCAGGCAGACTGGCCCGCGAGGGATCGCGTCCCCGTCTTCCTTCCAAAACGATGGGAACAGGATTTCTTTCTCACCTGGGTGCGGCGTTATCGGCCGGATGTCGTCATCGCCTGCTTTGATGATCCGATCCGGTGGCTGCATTCAGCCGGCTACCAGATGCCCAAGGACATCGGACTGATTCGGCCACACCTCTACAACCCCGACGAAGGCATTTCCGGATTTCTATTTGATGACGCACTGCTTGGCGCTGCCGCCGTGGACCTCGTTGTGGAGCAGCTGAATCATAACGAGCGCGGCCTGCCCCGGGCAGTGAAGCGTGTGCTCGTGCCGGGGCGCTGGTTCCAGGGAAGAACCCTCCGCGCCCCTACTGCCCCAGGCGCTGAGTCTCCCGGTCACAAGGACATTGAACCTGGGAATCAACGTCGCGATCCCGCTCGCCTGGTATCCGCGCGGGCAACCTCTGGGACAGGAACAGGCAAAGACTGCTTCACAACGGCCGATCGCCGAGCCTGACCCGCAGGACACAGCCCGCCTCGGTCAGGAGTGAGCGCGAGACAACGCCGATCGGGTGATCTGCGCTCCCTCAAACAATGCGTGACCCGAACGACGTGTTGTCAACAGAGCGACCGTATACTCAGCCAGTCAATGAGGCGAGCAAGGCCGCGTGCGAGCGGCGCAGGTACTCATCGGGGTCGCCCGTCCAGCCGTGACCCTGCACAATGATTTCACCTTTGTACCCGGCTATCCCGAGTGATGCAGCCACCGCTGCGAATGGTGCGTCACCCTCATCGATGGGGACGTGCTGGCACTTCGACGGGATGGGCCCGGTGCGCCGACAGCCGCAGACGTTCACGCTCATGGCCCCCGAGGCGTTGGCGGACAGGTCTGCAAGCACGCTATCCAGCGGCATCACAGCAAACGCGTGAGAAACCGGAAAAACATATCCGAGCGCCGGGTGCGCAAGTTGACGCAGGATCGCTTTCACCTGGGCGATTCGCTCAAGGGGATAGAACGAATGCGGATAGAGCGCGATGGCCAGACCTCGACGTTCCGCGATTTCCAACAACGGGAGCAATGCGGTGCAAATGGCTTCCTCGACAGCAGCCGGCCACAGGGACCTGTCGCTGCATTTCACGCTAAGCTCAATGCGCGGAGTGTCCTCAACCTCCTCAAAGAGTCGGCGCAAGCGCCGAGATTCTGCGCTGTCTGCCGGCTGTGCGAGGTCGAGATTTGCATAGACACCGCTGACCCTCAGGCCGTGGCGCCGAGGTGCATCTCCAAGATGGCATAGCCGGGCGAAATCTCCATCTGCCAGTGGGTACGGTACAGCATAGACGCCCCCATAGCCGGCTGCTGCAATGCCTGCACAACGCTGCTCCCAGCCGATCGCAGGCCGGAGAAAATAGACGTTTTCCATGGCGACCAAGCGACGGTACATGGGCGTGGATGCGGCGTTAAGAACTCAAACTCTGGAGGCTCAAAGGAGAGATCAACATGGGTATCGCTCAACGACAATCCCGACGTGCCTGCCGGAACTCCGCCGCGCCAATAACCAGCCACGTCGAAAGTACGAATGGGGCCGTCAATGCCGGCACAGGGGTGAACTGGAATCCGCGTGTCATGACCACGGAGAGCACGATTCCCGCGAGGACCGCAACAACGTTGTCCCTGCACCTGCCTGCCAGTGCAATTGCCACAAGCGACGCGTTGAAGCCATAGATGCCGGCGCGGATCAGATCAGGTGGATACCCGAGCGCTTCTGCCGTGGTGACTGCCAAGGCAGATCCCATCACGGCCCAGGCTGCGGCTTGTCGGGAACAGACGCCAATTCCAATGACGAATAGAATGCCCGATACCCAATATTCCTGAAACATGACCTGTCCGACCCCAAGCGCGATCGCGACAACTCCATCTTCATACGCGACCGAGGTGGCAGCCGTGCCGGCTGTGAGGCCAACTCCATGGGCGATCCCTTGCATCAACCAGGTTGCGAGAATGAAAGGTGCGGTGTAGGGGGGAAGACGTCCTGTCCAAGCAGGCATTAGATGCATCAGCACGGTTGAAAATGCACCGCCCGCAACAACCAGAACAAACGTCATCACGCCAGGCGCATTGAAGCACAGGAGTGCGGTGCCAACCAAGGCTCCGTTAAAACCGTACCATCCGCGGCTCACCTCCGTCGGCGGATAGCGAAGAATCAGCGCGGTGAGAAAACTGGCGGATGCTCCGGCCAAGGCGCCAATGCCCATCAAACGCGAATTTACAAAGATCCCCGCGAGAAAAAGCACCCCGGTCACGGCGCTCTCCTGCAGCATGATCTGGCCAAGGCCGCGAAAATACGATCGTGAGACCTCCAGGCAACGGTCAACGAACCCAGTATTTTTTGTCATGTTTGCATCTGTTTTCCGATTCCGTTTTGAAGATGCCGTTGCCTCCTGTCCACAACTCAGAGGCTCCTTCGCCCACGTGAGAACCCGTCTGCCTGACTGACTTGGGATACCTGGACGAAAGATGCTCAAACGAAGAGTTTGCCGGGGTCTTGGGCGACAAGGACAGCTGTGCCCAATTTGTCCTGCCTCTCACCCCAATGAACGTTCGCCTACACCTGCGTGAGGACCACGGCCCCGGCCACCGCAATGCCGGCGCCGATGATGGATCGGAGTGTGGGGGTTTCGCGTTCGATCCAGTATGAGAGCGGAATGATGACCAATGGCGTGGTGGCGACGATCGGCAGGACGAGGCCGCTGCTGGTCGTGAACAACGCCCATTGGTAACAGCTCACCCCGATGACCGCGCCAGACAATCCGTTGGCCGGTATCCAGAGAAAGGCATACCAGGGTTGGCCTGCGATGGGAGGCAGTTCCACTTTCCGCTCCCCGCGGGACAGCGCTCTTGTGATGGCCCCCCTGATCAGGAAGAAGAGGAGCGCAATCACCAGGCCGCCCAGAATGCGCTGATACGCGCCGGTGATTCCGTCGAGCGTCTGCCCCGAGGCGTTGGCGATTTCGTTGGCCTTGCGGCTCATGACCGCGCCAATCCCCTGCCCGGCCGCGGAAAACGCGCCCCAGAGGAATCCGATGGGCTTCACCTTCACGCGCGGCGGATGCCTACGCGATGGCATCAACGCAAATCCGACGCCAGCAAGGATCACCGTGCTCCACAGCACTTGAACCCCTGAAAGCGTTGTGCCCAGCCAGACATATTCCGTACAGGCGGCGATCGGTGCAGCAAGGCACTGCGTGACAAGTGCGGTCAGGCGCGAGCCGAGTATCGGAAACGCTCCAAACGCCGCGAGGTCGCCGAGCCCCATCCCGACGACACCGCTGAGCAAGAGCCAGTACGTCGCTTCTCCTCCGAGCCCCTGTCCCAGAGTGTGCGCATAGGCACCCAGGACAAGCGCTGCAACCAACAGGCGGCCGAGGTTCGCATAGGTGGCTCCCACCACCCGAATGCTTCGATTGGCAAAGATCGATGACAGGGAAAAGAAGATCGTGGTGAGAAAAGCCGCGAACATGTCGTTTCGGGTATTTTCGCCTGAGTTCACCAACCTCCCGGGCCAAAAGCGCGCCAATTCCGAAGAATTCTGCTCAAGCAACACGGTGGATTCACGGTTTTTTGTGGCGGATTTCCCATGGGAAATTCAGCGTTGTCCGTTCTATGACGGCAAAACGAACCACCCGAAAGCGGCCCGAAGACATCAACGCAGCCCTCGCAAAGGCAAAGGGCCCGATTTCAAAATTCATCGCCCAGCACTATCGCCATTTCAACGCAGCCGCGCTGGTGGATACTGCCAAGGGCTACGAGGACCATTTGAAGGCGGGTGGAAAGATGCTCGTGACGCTTGCGGGCGCCATGTCCACCGCAGAGCTCGGCATCTCACTCGCGGAAATGATCCGCAAGGACAAGGTCCACGCCATCGTCTGCACCGGCGCAAACCTCGAGGAGGATGTCTTCAACCTCGTCGCCCACGATTACTATGAACGCGTGCCGCACTACCGCCACCTGTCGTCGGAAGATGAACAGGCCCTGCTCGATCGGCATATGAATCGTGTGACCGACACCTGCATCCCCGAACATGAGGCGATGCGACGTATCGAGAAGGTGGTCCTGGAAGAATGGGTCGCAGCCGACCGCGCAGGCGAGCGCTACTTTCCCCACGAGTTCATGTACAAGATCCTGCGCTCGGGAAAACTGAAGAAGAGTTATCAGATCGACCCGAAGAACTCCTGGCTTCTCGCCGCCTCGGACAAGAATCTTCCCATCATCGTCCCGGGATGGGAGGACGCCACGCTGGGCAATATGTACGCCGGTCACGTCATCAGCGGGGATGTGAAAAACGTGCACACGGTGCGCACCGGCATCGAATACATGACCTGGCTCGCAGAGTGGTACACCAAGACGGCTCGCACTCTCCGCAATGGAGAAGGTTCGATCGGATTCTTCCAGATCGGCGGCGGCATCGCGGGAGATTTCCCCATCTGTGTCGTGCCGATGCTCCACCAGGACCTCCAGCGCACCAATGTCCCCCTGTGGGGCTACTTCGCACAAATCAGCGATTCCACCACGAGCTACGGCAGCTACTCGGGTGCGGTGCCCAACGAAAAAATCACGTGGGGAAAACTCGGGGCAAAAACTCCCAAGTTCATCATCGAGAGCGACGCCACCATCGTTGCCCCGCTCATCTTCAGCTGGATTCTGGGCCGCTAGCCCACAACCCGCACCGGAGCCGCCTGCGCCATTTGAGGCTCCCCGATTCCAGGGGAGCCGCGCTCCTCCCAGCCGTGCCCAATCATCTCGCAGATTCCCAGTCGCCCTACCTCCGGCAGCATGCCGGCAATCCGGTGGATTGGTACGAATGGTGCGAGGAGGCCTTCGAAAAGGCGCGTGCCGAAAACAAACCCATCTTCCTCAGCATCGGCTACTCCACCTGCCATTGGTGCCACGTGATGGCCCATGAATCGTTCGAGGACGAGGAGACGGCTACCCTGCTCAACAACTCGTTCGTGTCCATCAAGGTCGATCGAGAGGAGCGCCCGGATGTGGATCGCATCTACATGACGTATGTGCAGGCCCTGACGGGA
Source organism: Opitutaceae bacterium (assembly GCA_017994935.1). Taxonomy (GTDB): domain Bacteria; phylum Verrucomicrobiota; class Verrucomicrobiia; order Opitutales; family Opitutaceae; genus UBA6669. The sequence continues at coordinate 3,908 of JAGOJU010000099.1, read as the reverse complement.
CACGGTGGCTGGCCCCTCAGCGCGTGGCTGACTCCGGACCTCAAGCCGTTTTTCGGCGGAACCTATTTTCCTCCGGAGGACCGCGGCGGACGGCCGGGATTCCCGGCGATCCTTCGTGCGATCGCGGGCGGCTGGGCCGACGAAGGCACCCGTGCGAAGTTTGTCGCCGAGGCCACGCGGATCATCGACGCCTTCAAGGAACACGCGACCACCTCCCCATCCTCTTCGTCAAACGCCGCTGCGTCGGCCGGCAGGGACCTGCTTGAATCAGCCCAGGAATCCTTTGAAGGCGCCTACCGCTATTTCTACGAAAACTTCGATGCGGATCACGGTGGCTTCGGAGGAGCACCGAAATTTCCCCGCGCCTCGGTGCTGACCTTTCTCTTCCGCTGCGCGGCGATCCAGGGTCCGGGCTCGGAAACGGGCTCCGAGGCGATCCGCATGGCCACACAGACGCTGCAAGGCATGGCTCGCGGCGGCATTCACGATCACGTTGGAGGCGGCTTTCATCGGTACTCGGTCGACGAAGGCTGGTTCGTCCCTCATTTCGAAAAGATGCTCTACGATCAGGCCCAGATCGCGGGTAACTATCTTGAGGCACGACAGGCCACGGGAGACGAACGCCATGGCTGGCTGGCCCGCGACATACTCGACTACCTGTTGCGCGACCTGCGCCACGTCGATGGAGCCTTTTTCTCGGCGGAGGATGCCGACAGTTTGATCGCCGCCGGCAGGCCGGAGCACGCCGAGGGCGCCTTCTATGTCTGGACATCGGAGCAGGTGGCCGCGGCCGTGGGCAGCGAGGACGCCCGACTGCTCACCGCCCATTTTGACATCCTCGCCGAGGGCAATGTCCCGGCTGAACTCGATCCTCAGCATGAGTTCTCCGGCAGGAACATCCTTGCACAGCAGCGGCCGCTGTCTGCCACGGCACGCATGCTGAATGCGAGTCCGGAAGAGCTCAATCAGCGCCTGCACACAGCCCTGGAAAAACTGCGTGCCGCGCGTTCGCACCGGCCGCGTCCGCATCTCGACGACAAGATCGTCACGGCATGGAACGGCCTCGCCATTTCCTCCCTTGCGCGGGCACATATCGCTCTTGAGCGTCCGGTTGCAGGTGGTTCACCGGGCGATGCCCTCCCCGCGGATTCCGCCCGCTACCTCAACGCCGCTCGTGCAGCGGCGATTTTCATTCACGACAATCTTTATGACCCGGCCGAGGGTTTACTCTATCGCACCTTCTGCCGGAAGCGGGGTGCAACCCGAGGCTTCGCCGAAGACTACGCTTTTCTAATCAACGGTTTGATCGACCTGTATGAAGCGTCCTTCGAAATCCGCTGGCTGAAGTGGGCGGAAACCCTGCAGCGCACCCAGGATCGAATTTTCTGGGACCATGATCGGGGTGGTTATTTCTCCGCTGCTTCAGACGATCCAAATCTGATCCTTCGAACAAAGGACGACTACGATGGAGCCGAACCCACCGCCAGCTCCGTTGCCACCACCAATCTGCTCCGCCTTGCGGGAGCGCTCAATCAGGATGACTTTCGCATTCGTGCCCTTGAAGTGCTCGAAGCTTTTCGTGCGCGATGGACAGCGCATCCGCAAACTCTGCCACAGCTCTTGATTGCCGTTGAACGCGCGCTGGCCTCACCGCGCCATGTCGTCATCGCCGGCACTCCCGGCTCATCCGATTTTCAGGCACTTGCCGGCGTGCTGCCCGGCCCGCTCGGTCCGAACATGAGCGTGCTAGCCGCAGACGGCGCGGAGGGGCAACGCTGGCTTTCGGAAAGAGCGCCGTGGCTGTCCGCCATGCTTCCCAAGGATGGACGGGCAACCGCCTTTGTTTGCCAAAACTTTGACTGCCGCGAACCCGTGAGCTCTCCATCCGAACTCGCTGCCCTGATTGCAGGGTGACGCAAGGTTTCGGCGAGTAGGTCGCTTCGGATTTCTGCGCAAGGGAGTTTTGCTCGCCTGCTTCCCGCATCAGCGCACACTCTCGCGAACCAGAATGAAAGTTCTTGCCGTTGAGGACGACACGACGTCCCGGAAAATCCTTGTTCAAGCCCTCCGGAAGCTGGGGCACGAGATCCTCGAAGCCAGCCACGGCCAGGAAGCATTGCGATTGCTTGAAGAAGCGGATCCGCCGCGCGTCGTCGTCAGCGACTGGACCATGCCACACATGGATGGATTGCGCCTGGTACGGGAAATCCGCGCCCGGGTGAACTCGGAGTATACCTATTTCATCCTGCTTACGGCTCACACCGCGGATGAAAGCAACCAGCGGGAAGCAACTGAGGCTGGGGTCGATGATTTTCTCACAAAGCCCATCGACTTGACGGAATTATGGATGCGCCTGCGGGTCGCCGAACGCATCCTCCGCTTCACCACGCAGGTCCGGCAGCTCGAAGCCTTTCTCCCGATATGCTCCTATTGCAAGAAGGTGCGCGACGATGGCAACTACTGGCAGCAGATTGAAACCTACATCAATGCGCGGACCGGTTCGGAATTCAGCCACTCCGTCTGCCCCGATTGCTATACCCGTGTGATCGCACCCGAACTTCAGAAGCTCAAGGAACAGAGTGACGCGAAGAAAGCCGGCCTGAATGCCACCCGAACGCGTTGACCGAATCGAGGAGCGCATCGCCTGGCTCGAGCGGCACGTCGCCGCGCAGGACAAGGCGATGCTGGAGCTGCACGAAGAGATCGAACGCCTGCGCAGGGAATCATCCCAATTGCGCGACCGGCTTGAATCCGCCGCATCCGGGGGCGATCCGCCACCTCCTCCCGAGCGTCCGCCGCATTACTGAGTCACCTCTTGCAACGGTGCCGCATCGTGAAAGCGGCAGGAAAAGCGATCTGGCCGAAATGGCTGCGGCAGATTGGCAAGTGAGACCTACCGCTGCTCAAACGCCGGCAGGAGCCTGCGCCCGCAACTCGGCGATGCGCACCGCCTCAATGAACTCCTCGGGCGTCGCCGCGCGGATCAATGATTCCCGGTTGGACTGCTCCTTCAGCATGCGACACAAGGCACTGACAACGAGAAGATAGTCCCCGGGATTCGATTTCGGCGTCCCGAGGACAAAGAGCAGACGGACATTCTGATTGCAGTTCTCAAACAGGACACCGCCATCGCTGCGCCCGACGGACATGACGATCGACTGCACGTGCTCGGTGCGGGCATGAGGAAGCGCAATCTCGTTGCCCAGGTACGTTGTATCGAGCCTCTCCCGCGCCAGCAGTTCATTGTAGAACCCCTGAAAATTCGTCACCGCCGGGAATCCCTCGAGCAAACGAGCGACCTCATGGATTGCGACCGTGCGTTTGGTGGCCTGAAGGTTCAGGGAAATCCGCGACGGGTGCAGGAGGGAGGTGAGTCGACCGGGCATGCGACGAAGGTACTACATTGTCAGTTTTGCGCAAAACGGTCGGACCAATTGACGTCTCGTCATTTTCGTTGGCAAGCGTGGAGTTGCGAGAGAGCAAATAAAATCGTGGCGCCGTGCAGAAAATTCAGGCCCATAAGGCATTTTCCGGTGGTAAAGAATCGTGAATCAGGCATCTGGCCACGAAACCCGCTCATCCCATGCCCCTATGAAGCCAGGCATGCGCACTCCATGGCGTTTTTCTGCTTCCGGCCAGCTGACTTTCATTCGAGCATCGGCACGTGAACAATTTCTGGAAGATCGGCCTGGCTTCCGCCGGGCTTGCGATGACCGCATGCCTTGATGCCGGCGCCGCAGAGCCGTTCACGCGTCAGCTTTCCCCGGAAGAGTTTGCTTCCGCGGGGCTCGACAAGCTGTCTGCAACCGAACGAGCACGCCTCGACGCGCTCGTTCGCGCATTCATGTCCGGAAAGCCGGTCGCCGCCGCCGGGATCGACTCCAAGACAGCAACGATGTCCGCAACTG
>JAGOJU010000166.1 GCA_017994935.1 Opitutaceae bacterium | reverse complement strand
CGCGAATTTCAGGCGGATCCTGCGACAGCCATTCCTGCGTCGGTGCTTGCCCGTGCCACCGCGATTGTCATCACGAATCAGTTCAAGGCCGGCTTCATCGTGGGTGTAAAGGACGGCTACGGTGTGCTCCTCCTGAAGAAAAGCGATGGGCAATGGAGTGTGCCCGGGCTGATCAACGCCGGCGAAGCCAGCGTCGGCTTCCAGGTCGGCGGGAATGCGATCGAAACCATTTATGTTTTCACGGATCCGCGCACGCCGCGCCTCCTGTTCTCCCAGCGCTTGAACGTCGGTGCCGATGCAGTGGCGATTGCCGGCCCGCGCGCCGCCGATGCGGAAAGCACGACGGAGGACTTTCGCAAGTATCCCGTCCTGATCTACACCAAGGCCCGTGGGCTCTTTGCGGGCGCCTCGGTCAAAACGGGCTTTCTGTCCCGTGATGACGCAGCCAACCGCCTGCTCTACGAATCTTCCTATGGCACACCGGAAATCGTGGACAGCGACTGGGTCACGCCGCCAAGCGAGGTCCGACCCTTGATGGACTACGTTCGCACGATCACGCGGTGAGCCGGCTGCCTGCCGTGGCTTTTGGCGGCGATCATCTGGCTCCCTGGAGATAGTTTATCAGCCGCCCGAGAACGTGATCCGTCACACGTTCCTGGACGTCCGTGCGCGTCAGACCAGGAACCTCAATCCGCCCGGACTCGACATGAATATCGCTCCTTGAGCGATGATGCACGAGCGCCCACCAGGCAAAGGGAATGGTGACGCCTGATTCGGCGCAGACCTCGGCCCAACCGGTCGTCGCCAGTCCGACATCGCTTTGGAAAAGCTTGCATACGCCCAGCGCCATCTCTTCCGCCACCTGGGCGGACACACCCTTCGTTGATTCCACTTCGCGCCGACTGGCTCCGAGCAGCCGGATCTTGCTCTCCAGCGCATAGGCCGTGATCCCTCCGCGGAAAAAGTCCGACGCCCCTGAATGTGCCGTGGCGCGCGACTGCACCCGTCCACCGGTCAGGCTCTCGGCGACTGCAAATGTCCATTGGGGCGGACCGTGAAAAAGCTTTCTCAATGTATTCATGTGTCGGATACGATGGATGCGACAATCTGTCGTGTGAACATTGCCGGATTTCCGTTCCCATTCAACAACACCCTGAGGCGCGCCTAACCGATTTCGAGGCCCACGGGGCAATGGTCGCTACCCATGACCTCAGGACTGATCCATGCGCGCGTCAGCGCCGGCCGGAGCCTTTCCGACGCCACAAAATAATCGACCCGCCACCCAATGTTGCGGGCGCGGCAGTTCATCATCTGGCTCCACCAGGTGTGGTGTCCAGGATCGGGCGTGAACGCCCGGAAGGTGTCGACGAATCCCTGCGACAGGAGCCGGCTGAAATTGGCGCGCTCCTCGTCCGTGAATCCCGCATTGCGGCGATTTGTCTTTGGATTGGACAGATCGATTTCCTCATGGGCCACATTGAGGTCGCCGCAAAAGACTACGGGCTTCTTTTTCTCAAGCCGCCTGATATAGGTGAGAAAAGCGGGATCCCAGTCCCTTACGCGGTAGTCGAGGCGTGTGAGGCCGCGCTGGGAATTTGGCGCGTAGACGGTGACGAGGAAGAAATCCGCAAACTCAGCGGCGATGATGCGTCCTTCGGCATCGTGATCCGCCACGCCCATGTTGATCGTGACTGATCTTGGTTTCACCCGCGTGAAGATTGCGGTGCCTGCGTAGCCGCGTTTCACCGCGCTGTTCCAGGTAACCTGATAGTTTCCAGGCCAAGAGACATGCTGAAGGTCACCGGGGTGTGCTTTTGTTTCCTGGAGGCAGATCACATCGGCATCGCATGCCGACATGAAATCAAGGAACCCTTTCTTGATGCAGGCGCGGATGCCGTTCACATTCCACGAAATCAGTTTCATCGATGAACGACCTTCGTTGAGACCTGCCGGGAGGCAAGCCCGTGCCGGTGCGAAGTTGGGGTGCCGTGGCTGAACCAGGGAGAAAAGGAGCGGCAGGGTCTTCAGCCACTTGTGCCATTTTTGGAGGTTTACGCGTGGTCACCGGTCTTTATCGTCCCGCGTCTCGGAACTGATCATGACCACCCCCCTTACGCCGCTGCCATCCGATCTGCTGCCTGCATGGCTTCCCCGCGCCATGGATGTGCATGGGATCATTGCCGTGACGGATGCGCAGGGCGTGATCCTCTACGCCAACGAGGCGTTTACCCAGATCTCAGGCTACTCGAATCAGGAACTGGTGGGGAAAACCCATTCTCTCATCAAGTCCGGAGTTCATTCAGCGGATTTCTACAAATCCCTGTGGAGTCAGATCCGGGCCGGAAAACCCTGGCATGGGACGTTCTGCAATCGGGCCAAGGATGGCAGTTTCTATTGGGTCGAGAGCACAATCTTTCCCGTGCCGGGATCCGACGGTGTGCCGATGTTTTTTCTCGCGATCCTCACCAACGTCACGGCGCTAAAGGCCGCCGAGGCGGAGGCGACGGAGCTGTCGAAAAAGTTTGCCGCACAGGCGGAGGAGCTGAAGGCATCGCGCGACGAGTTGAGTGTGTTCTTCAATCACGCTCCGATCGGAATAAGCTGGCGCGAGATGGATGCACAGGGTCTTCCGGGGAGGAACCATGTGAACCGCAGGTTTCT
>JAGOJU010000165.1 GCA_017994935.1 Opitutaceae bacterium | reverse complement strand
GCCTCCCGAGGTGCAGGAACGATTCGAGCGGTTGAGCGGGGTAAAAATTTCGGAAGGATACGGGCTGACCGAGGCGGGTCCTACAACCCATTGCAACCCGATTCACGGGGATCATCCGCGCGGCTCGATGGGGGTGCCGTTTCCCGATACAGACGCGCGGATTGTGGATGAAGAGACGGGCGTCAGGGAAATTCCCACGGGAGAAGCGGGTGAACTGATCGTCCGCGGGCCGCAGGTCATGCAGGGCTACTGGAAGAAAGCGGCGGACACGCAGGCGGTGTTGCGAGACGGGTGGCTCTACACCGGAGATATTGTGAAGCGGGATGAACGTGGCTTCTTCTTTTTCCTGGATCGCAAGAAAGATGTCATCAAGCCATGGGGGGAGACGGTGTATCCGCGAGAAGTCGAAGAAATTCTGTTGCAGCATCCCGCCGTGCGTGAGGCGGTGGTCGTAGGCGTTCCCGACCACCATTACGGAGAAGCGGTCAAGGCCTATGTCGTGCAGAAGGATGGATGTGCGGCCACCGAACACGAACTGATCGACCATTGTCGCCGATCGCTGGCACGGTTCAAGGTCCCCGTGGCCGTCGAGTTTCGCAACTCACTGCCGCGCACCATTATCGGGAAGGTGTTGCGGCGTGCGCTGCGCGATGAGGCAGAGCTGGTTTCGGCTGATGTGCGGGCGTCCCGCAAGGCGATGTGACCGCCTGCAAGGAGATCGCGATGAAAGACGTCGTCATCGTAGCCGGCGTGCGGACACCCATCGGCAACTTTGGCGGCGCACTGAAAGACCTCCCGCCGCACAAGATGGGGGAATTGGTCGTGCGTGAAGCGGTCTCGCGCGCCAAGGTGGATCCCCGGCTCATCGACGAAGTGATCGTGGGTTCCGTCGGGCACACGAGTGATGCGTACAACGTCGCGCGCGTGATTGCGCTCATGGCCGGACTTCCGGTCCGTATCCCGGCCTATTCGGTCCAGCGAAACTGCTCATCCGGCCTCCAACCGTTCGTTAATGCCTTTCAGAACATTCAAAGCGATGACGCGGACGTGCAGGTCGTGGGGGGAGTGGAAAGCATGAGCCGCGCCCCGTTTGTTTCACGGGACATGCGGTGGGGGAAGCGGCTTCGCAACGCCGAATTGATCGACAGCATCTGGGAAGGATTGACCGATGCGTTTTGCGGCCAGTTGATGGGCCGGACAGCCGAGAATCTGGCTGAGGAGTTTGGCATCGGTCGCGAGGAGCAGGATCGATTCGCCGTGGAGAGCCACCGCCGGGCATTCAAAGCCATTCGGGAGGGTCGTCTCAAGGACGAGATTCTTCCCCTGATGGTGCCCAAATCGGTGGCTGGACGTGAGGTGGCACCGGTCGTCGTTGGGCAAGACGAGGGGCCGAATGTCGGGTTGACGGAACAGCAACTCGCGCTGTATCCGCCGCTCTTCAAAGAGCAGGGGACTGTCACGGCCGGCAACAGTTGCCCCCTCAGCGATGGAGCCGCTGCGGCGATCGTGATGTCCGCCGCGCGTGCGCGTGAGTTGGACTGTCGTCCGCTCGGCCGCATCAGGGGGTATGCGTTCATCGGTGTGGAGCCGACGCGTATGGGGATCGGTCCCGCTGAAGCGCTCCCATTGGCGCTCATGCGCGCCGGCGTCACACTCGCCGACCTGGAACTCATCGAACTGAACGAGGCTTTTGCCGTGCAGTATCTCGCGGTGGAACGTGTGCTGGGTCTCAAGCGAGAACTCGTCAACGTGAACGGCGGCGCGATTGCACTGGGACATCCGGTCGGCATGACGGGAGCCCGGCTGGTGATCACGCTGCTGTACGAGATGCAACGGCGCGGCGCGGCACTCGGTGCAGTGGCGCTGTGCGTCGGCGGCGGGCAAGGCGCTGCGATGGTGCTGGAACGAACGTGACCGGTGCGAATCGAGCGACAGGAGTCGTTCCATGTACATCTATAGAGTCGGTGTGGTGGGGGCCGGGACCATGGGCGCGCAGATCGCCGAAGTGGTGAGTTATGCCGGTGTGCCGGTGCTGCTGGCAGATATACAGGAATCACTGGCCAGGCGCGGCGTGGAGTCTGTGCGAGCGATCTATCAGGCCCGCGTGGACAAGGGCAAGATGACGCCTGAGCAGCTGGAAGAGAAAATGCTGCTGGTGACGCCGGCGTCGAGCCTCGAGGCTCTCCGCGATGTCGATCTGGTGATCGAGGCTGTCTCAGAAGAGTTAACGCTGAAACAACGGGTATTCCGCGAGCTGGACCAGGTTTGTGCGCGAAGTGCGATTCTGGCGAGTAACACCTCCGCTTTGTCCATTTCATCGATCGGGGCTGCCACCAGGCGCCCCGGAAAAGTGGTCGGACTTCATTTTTTCAATCCGGCCTATGTGATGCCGCTGGTGGAAGTCATTCCCGGCATGGCCACCGATTCTCAGTCCGTTGATGATGTGGTCGGTTTTGCCGAAAGCATCCGGAAGATGCCGGTGATCGTGAAAGAATGCGCGGGCTTCCTCGTGAATCGCCTGCTCTTTCCTTATCTGAATGAAGCGGTGTGGTGCCTCCACGACGGGGATGTCTCCATGAGAGACATCGATCAGGACATGGTGGCATTCGGCATGCCGGTCGGCCCATTCACCCTGCTGGATACCGTCGGACTCGATATTGCACTCGAAGTCGCCCGTATCCTCCACCGATCCTACGGGCCTCGAA
>JAGOJU010000034.1 GCA_017994935.1 Opitutaceae bacterium | reverse complement strand
GAGCAAACGGTTCAATCCGGATACGAGTCCGCGAAGGTCTGCGCCCTCGCAACACTGACCAACGTAAAGGCGGCCCTCGGGTCACTCGACAGGGTGGCGCGCGTTGTGTACGTCGGCGGTTTCGTCAATGCCGTCAGCGGATTCGCGGACAGTCCCGCAGTGATCAACGGTGCGAGCGACCTGTTTGTGGCATTGTTTGGGGACGCCGGAAAACACGCGCGCGCCGCGGTGGCGGTGGCCGGCCTGCCGAAGGATTCGACCACCGAGATTCAGGTGATCGTGGAAATCAGGCCCTAGAGTTTCTTGATGAGAACGCGGGCATTGCGTCCGCTCTCCTCGTAGAGCTTGAGTCTCGCCTCCGGCAGGATGCTCTTGTCGGTCTCCTCGAAGCCGGCCACTCCGGTGAAGAAACTGAAGCTTTGCGTGGAAAGCGCCACGACGCTCTCGGCCCCCTTCTCCTTGGCACGCATGCACGCGAACTCGACCATTTTTTTCCCGATGCCGCGATTGTGATAAAACGGCAGGACATAGAGTGAACCGATTTCGGCCAGACCTGGGTTGTTCGGGTAGAAAATGAGGGTGACGCAGGCAACGAGATTCTCGTCCACCTCAAATACAAAGAAGTGATCGATGTTCTTCTCGATCGCCTGCTGGGTGCGGTGGAGCAGTTCCTCCCGTTTCACGCCGCCGCGTATGAGCGAATACAGGGCGCGCACGTCGCGGCGGGTGGCCCGCCGGATCTGCTGGTAGTCGTTGCCGTAGATGAGCGAACCGACACCTTCGCTGGAAAAGATCTCGTTGAGCAGCGCATCGAAGACGCGACCATCGACGATGTGGACACGCGGGGTGCCTGTTTCGATGGCCTTCACCGCATGGGCGGCCTTGCTTCGCACGGTGTCATCAATCCGCTCGGGTTTTCCCTTGAGGATGTCCCGCAAAGTCTCGACTGCGATCTCGCGGCGGATCTCATTGTCGATTTCAAGTCCTGCGACCGGTGTCAGGTAGATGATCTTTGTCGCCTGAAGGGCTTCCGCCAGTTCCGCGGCGAGCAGGTCCGAATTGATCCGCATCGACTTTCCGTCGGGCCCGTAGCCGATCGGAGGCATGATGGGGACGATGCCCTCATTCAGGAGGTGGGTGATGAAATCTCGGTCGACCCGTTCAATCTTGCCGGTGAACTGATGGTCGACACCCCGGAGGATTCCCACGGGGAGTGCGCGCACCGCGTTTGTGATCGCTGCCTTTAGAGAGTTTTGGGTCAGACCCTCCAGAATGAGGTGTGAGACCCGGGCGGAGGCGCGAATGGCGAGATCGAGGGTCGCCGCATCGGTGACGCCCGCGCCGTCATTGTTCGAGATCGCAACGCCGCGCAGTGCGGACAGGTCGCGCAGTTGCTTCCCGATTCCGTGAACGAGCACCACCTGGATGCCGAGCGAACGGAGGACGGCCACATCCACGAGCAGATTGCCGAAATTGTCATCCGCGACAATGGAGCCGTCGAGTGCCAGGACAAATATCTGACCCTGGAAGCGCGGAACGTACTTGAGAATGCCACGCAGGTCGGTCGGCTTGATGACCGCGGCGGCGGCGGGAGAGGGCGGATTGCTTGCAGAAGCGGACGGCGTGGCCGGTGCGGAACCAGAGCTCATCGAATAAGGTGACGCATCCTCATGCAGAGAACTGGCTAGCGTCAATGCATGGATTGACGGATAGCTGGCTGGGCGGGAAGGGCGCCGATGCCAAAACAGGCGGGGCATCCGAATAATTGTGTGGATTCTCCCTTTCGAACTCTGCGAGTCTGTCACCCGACCTATGAATCCGGTTCTAAAGCTCTTGGTGGAAGGCGGCAGTCTCACGACCGCGCAGATGGCGCAGATCCTGGGACTTTCGACGGAAGAGGTTGATCGCCAATTGGAGCAGTTGAGGAAGGAAAAGATCTTTCTCGGCTGGCGTCCCGTTCTCGACCTCTCGAACGAGTCGGCAGCCTCCGCCGCCGTGCGGGCGGTGATCGAGGTCAAGATCACGCCGGAACGGGGAGGAGGATTCAACCGTCTCGCGGAACGCATCAGCCGGTTCGACGAAGTCGAATCCGCATATCTGATGTCCGGGGGATATGACCTGCTCGTTTTTGTGCGGGGCAGCTCGCTCCAGAAAGTTGCAGCATTCGTTTCCGAGAAGCTTTCCACGATCGAAGGTGTTCTTTCGACCTCCACCCATTTCATGCTGCGATGCTACAAGGACCAGGGGTTCCTGCTCGACACGGAAGAACAGCAGGTGTCCCGCCTGACGGTGACCCCCTAGCCCGACCCTCCGACCATGAGCGAGAATTACAGACGGTGGATAGCAAACCACATTGCGACGCTTCCCAAGAGCGGCATCCGCGATTTCTTCGAATTGGTGGCCAAGATGAAGGGGCAGGATGTGATCTCGCTAGGAGTGGGGGAGCCGGACTTTGTCACTCCGTGGCATGTCCGTGAGGCGGCCATTTTTGCGCTTGAGCGAGGCAAGACCTACTACACCTCCAACCTCGGCACGATCGAACTTCGCAGGGCGATTTCGAAATATGTGGGGGAACACTTTTCGGTCGGATACCGGCCTGAAGACCAGATTCTGGTCACTGTTGGTGTGAGCGAAGCCCTCGATCTCGCGTTCCGCGCGTTTTGCAATCCCGGCGACAAGGTGATGTTTCACCAGCCGTGCTACGTATCCTATCATCCGAGCATCACGCTGGTGCATGGAGTGGGCATCGCGGTGCCGACCTATGCCAAGGACAATTTTGCACTGACCGCGGAGGCGCTGCGCGCCGCCTGGCAACCGGGTGCGAAGGTCCTGATGCTCAACCTTCCGTGCAACCCCACGGGCGGCACCTGCAATCGCGAACAATTGCAGAAGATCGCGGATTTCTGCCGTGAGAAGGACCTGCTTGTCCTGAGCGATGAAATCTACTCCGAGCTCACCTTCGAAGGAGAGCATACAAGCATTGCGAGTTTTCCGGGAATGGTGGAGCGGACCATTTTTCTGCATGGCTTTTCAAAGGCGTTTGCCATGACCGGGTGGCGCATAGGCTATGCCTGCGGCCCCGCCATTCTGATCGATGCCATGATGAAGGTGCATCAGTATGCCATGATGTGCGCCTCAATCATCGCGCAGGAGGGAGCCCTTGAGGCGCTGACGCACGGGTGGGACAATGTGGTTCGCATGAGGGAGCAGTACCATCGTCGCAGGGATTTGATTGTGCGGCGGTTCAACGAAATGGGTCTCACCTGCCATCTGCCCAGGGGATCCTTTTATGCATTTCCGAACGTCCGCTCGACGGGGATGTCCGAAAAGGACTTTGCGGTGGGACTCCTCCAGAATGAAAAGGTGGCAGTGGTGCCCGGGACAGCCTTCGGGGAGAATGGAGCTGGCCATGTGCGCGCCTGCTTTGCGACCAGTTACGAGCAGATCGGCGCAGCCTGTGACCGGATTGGACGCTTCATGGCGGGAGCGGGACGAAAGGCGAGTTAGGCAACGGTCGCGAACAGACAGGGATTTTCGCGGTCGGCCGCGGGTCTGGCTGATTTCAGATCAACTGCGTTCCCCCCAATTCCTGCGTGTTTCTGCCGTCCTGAGACTGGCATTGACAACCCGGCTGCCCGGCGGTTTTGCTGATCGATTCAAATGGGCATCGTCATCAGCATTCTCACGTTTGTTCTCATCCTGATTTCACTTTTCCTTTCACTCGTCGTCCTCGCACAAAAGTCGAAGGATGGCGGAGTGGGGGCAGCCATGGGTGGCGGGGCTGCGGAGGCTGCCTTTGGTGCGGAAACAAACAACGTGCTTTCCAAGGCGACCATCAACGCTGCGATTGCATTCTTTGTGCTTTGTTTTGCCTTGTACCTTGGGCACATTTATCAGCGCAAACATGCCGCCGCGACGGGGAGTGCGCTCCCGACGATAGCAGTGCCGGCAGCCCCAACTGCTACACCAGCCGCTGATGCAGCAGCTCCGGCAGCCGCACCGGCTGGGGAGCCTTCGGGCGCGCCCAAGGCGGAGCAGCCGAAATCCAATCCGTAAGAGGTTGCGAACTCCATGCCGCCTATGACCTTCCGGTGGCGGGTCGGGTGGGTGCGATTGGTGGGGATTGCCTGCCTCCTTGCGATTCTTGCTGCAGCCGTGTCGGAAGCCTCTGCCCAGCACAAGCGTTACCGGCCGCTTCCCGACTATGTTCAGCTCTCCAGACCAAATCAGGAGGAGGGTCGGAAGTTCCTCGCGGAATTCAGGCAAAAAGGATTTCGAGGCTACCTTGAGTTCAATCTGCGCGTGATGCCACGCCGCGGTCCGGAACGAGTCATGGCAGGCAGGTTGTGGAACGACCTGCTCGATGACGGCCCTATCAGCCGGATCGAGCTCCTTGGCGATCAATCAACCGATCAGGCGCAATCCTCGATACTCCGGCTATTGTTGAAGGGCGGCAGCCGTGCGATGGTTTGGCGCTGGGAGGCTGGAATGCAGGGCGAGGCGACCGTGTTGGGCGTTGATGCCCTGTTTGAGTCGCTGGGCGGGACGAACCTCACCGCATTCGACCTGCAGATGCCATTCCTTTGGTGGGAGGATTTCGCCTTTGAAGGAGTGCGCAAGGTTCGGGGCCGCCCCGCGAACAGCTACCTTTTCTATCCTCCCGCAGACTTCATTTCCAGGCATCCGGCGCTCACCGGCGTGAGGGTGTTTTTGGACACGCAATTTAATGCCCTCGTGCAGGCGGATCAGATCGGCGAGGAAGGGAAACTTCTCAAGACCATGTCCGTCCTGGACCTGAAGAAAGTCGGTGCCCACTGGATTGTAAAGTCGATCGACCTCAAGGACGAGAACACACGAAACAAGACGCGCTTTGTCGTAACAGGAGCCGCCATGGACCAGGACTTTTCTCCGATCCTTTTCACGCCGGATGCGCTCCTGCACTCCATTCCGCGACCTCAAATGGGATTCGTTGCAGTGGGAAACTAGCCCACGCTGCGCGATGCCAATAAAGGTGATGTCACCCCGGTCGGATGACGCATCCCGTGGCGTCGTCGAACAGGTGAGCCTTCGCGGTGTCGAAGGAAACTGAAATCACCTGGCCGGGCTGGTGCCGGTCGGTCGGGTGTACTCGAGCGACGAACGAGGTGGCGGCGGTCGAAAGGTAGAGCAAGGTTTCCGACCCCATGGGCTCCGACACGTCCACGCGGACATCGGCGGTGCTCGACTGAGGGCAATCCGCGTTTCCTGGGAGGACGTGGATATTTTCCGGGCGGATTCCGAAGGCGACCGGCTTGTCGACGTGTGCGTTTGCGCGTCTTGCCAGATCTTCGGTCAGAGGAATATGCAGAGGCGCGCCGCCTGAGGTGGCTTCGACAAAAAAAAGTCCATCGGGGCCTATCCGGACGGTACCCTTGAAGAGGTTCATGGGCGGGCTGCCGATGAATCCTGCCACGAACATGTTGTCAGGCTGGTTGTAAAGTTCGAGGGGCGCCGCCACCTGCTGGAGGTGCCCCTCCTTCAGCACACAAATGCGGTCACCCATGGTCATGGCCTCCGCCTGGTCATGGGTGACATAGATCATTGTGGCGTCGAGACGCGCGTGGAGTTTGGAGAGGTCCGTACGGGTGGAGACCCTCATCTTCGCATCGAGATTGGACAGAGGCTCGTCGAAGAGAAACACCTTGGGCTTCCGCACGATGGCACGGCCGACAGCAACGCGCTGACGCTGTCCGCCTGAAAGAGCCCGCGGTTTCCGATCGAGGTAATCCCCGAGTCCGAGCATGGAAGAGGCTTCGCGCACGCGCGCGTCGATTTCGGCCTTGGAAAATTTGCGCAGCTTCAATCCGAACGCCATGTTGTCATAGACCGACATGTGCGGATACAGCGCGTAGTTCTGGAACACCATGGCGATATCCCGATCGCGAGGCGGAACATCGTTCACGATCCTGCCATCGATGGAGATCGAACCGCCGGTCACACTTTCGAGACCGGCGATCATTCGGAGGATGGTGGACTTTCCGCAACCGGAGGGACCCACCAGCACAAGGAATTCCCTGTCCCGAATCTCGAGGTTGATGCCATGGAGCACCTTGGTACCCGTGCCGTGCTTCTCAGGGTACACTTTGACAAGGTTTTCAATCGAGACATGGGCCATTGCTTCTCGGGGGTGGGCTGGAGACTGAAATCATCGTACTCCGGGTCAAGGGTGTGGAATGCCCTGCCGCCGGGAAATTGAAGATTTGCATTGCCGCGGACACCTTGCGCGGGCAAGCAGATGCTGGCGTTATTTTCCGCCCGTCCACCCATGGCAAACAAGAATTCCCCCGCCGCCAATCCCGTCACATTTGAGCTTCCCCTTCCTCTCGTAGAAAAAATTGAAGCAACACTCACCAGCAATGGTGCCCGTTCGGTCAGCGAAGTCATCCGCTGCGCCTTGGAAGAGTTCGATTACAGTCAGTTTCAGGCAGATCGCGCCGAGCATCGGCAGATTTCGGTGCGCCTGCCCCAAGGGATAAAGAAGACCCTGCTTCGGCAGGCCCGGCTCAAACGGGTGAGCGCGGGCGAGATTCTCCGGGCGGCGATCGAGGCATTGCCGGCGGGCAGGCAGCGCAACGCGAGGGATTGAGTTTTGCGACGGGAACATCCGTCGGTTGGGAGGCTCGATGTCCGTGCTTCTAAGCGCGGCCTTGCCTTTGACCGCATGGCGGGTTTGGGTGGCATGGACTGTCCATGAACCAAACACCCGCGCTTCTCTCCGTCTGGGCCAGAAATGTCTCGCCGTCGCCGACCCTCGCAATCGATGGCAAGGCGAAAGCCCTGCAAGCGGCCGGTGAAGATGTCTGTGGATTCGCCGCCGGCGAACCGGATTTCGACACCCCGCAGCACATCAAGGATGCCTGCATTGCGGCGCTTCAGGCGGGCAAGACGAAGTATGCCCCCACTCCCGGCATCGAACCCTTGCGCCAGGCCATCGCGGCCAGGTATGCCGTCGACTACGGCTTCAAGGTCGCGCCCTCCCAGGTAATCGTGTCTCCGGGCGGGAAGTTCTCCTGCTACCTGGGCGTGCTTGCCACGTGCTCGCCGGGCGACGAGGTCATTATTCCGGCACCTTTCTGGGTGAGCTATCCGGAGATGGTGAAACTTGCCGGGGCGGTTCCCAAGCTTGTGCTCGCCGACGACCGCACGGGCTTCAAGCTGACGCCTCCGCAGCTCGAGTCGGCGATCGGTCCGCGCACACGGATGCTGATCCTGAACTCCCCGTCAAATCCCACGGGTGCAGTCTATTCACGTGAGGAACTTGTGGCCCTCGTGGAGATCGCCGTCCGGCACAATCTCTACATTCTCTCAGACGAGATGTATGAGCACCTGGTCTATGACGGGGCGAAACCGACTTGTGTGGCAACCTTGAGCAAGGAAGCGGAGGCCCGTACCATCACCGTGGCCGGCTTTTCCAAGACCTACTCGATGACCGGGTGGCGAATCGGAACGACCGTCGCACCCGCACCGATTGCAAAGGCCATCGCCGAGCTTCAGAGCCAGACGAGTTCGAACGTGACGACATTTGCGCAGTATGGCGCCCTGGCTGCCCTGGAGCAGAAGGAAAAGACCGCCGCGGCGCTGTCGGTGATGCTGGCGGCCTTTGATCGGCGGCGGCGGACGCTTCATCGTGCGTTGAACGAGATCAAGGGGATCACCTGTCTTCTGGCCCAGGGGGCGTTTTATCTTTTTCCCAACATCTCGAAATTTGGTTTGAGTGACCAGGAGTTCTGCGCCCGCCTGCTCGAGAAGGAGAGGGTGGCGGCGGTGCCTGGCAGTGCATTTGGCGCGGAAGGATACCTCCGTCTGAGTTACGCGACCAGTGATGAAACCATCGCAAAGGGTGTCTCCCGTCTGGCACGTTTTTGCGGCGGCCTTTGACACGGACGCAGGAGCGGCGGTTACCGACGCGGGAGCCATCACATCCTGAGCAATCCCCTGCATGGCAGCCGAATCGCGAATTGCCATCTGGATATCGGCGACACGACCGCGCACGCTTCCGGCCGCCATTGCTCCGGTCGTCGTCGGCACGGCCTTCGCGCAGCATCGTGCTGCGGTCGTTTGGCCTGCAGCGGGTGCGTGCCTCGCATTTGCCCTCCTCGTGCAGGTGGGCACAAACTTTGCCAATGACTACGGCGATTTCGCCAAAGGTGCGGATTCGGCGGACCGCGTGGGGCCAAGGCGGGCGGTGGCGGGCGGATTGATTCAACCCTCTGCGATGAAACGGGCCGCATGGCTGGCGTTTGCGGCTGCGTTTCTGGTCGGATTGACACTCTTGGCCCATGGAGGCTGGCCGCTTCTGGCCGTGGGAATCGCAAGCATACTTTGCGGGTATGCCTACACCGGTGGCCCCTGGCCGATCGCCTACATCGGATTGGGCGATGTGTTTGTGTTTGTCTTCTTCGGACTCGTGGCGGTTGGGACGACCTATTTTGTGCAGGTGGGATGGCCTGGCCTGGAGGTGTGGCTGGCCGCGGCCGCCGTTGGCCTTCTCGCGGCGAACATTCTTGTCGTCAATAATTATCGCGACGTGGAAACGGATGCCAAAGCGGGGAAACGCACGAGCGTCGTGCGATTCGGCAGGGGATTTGCGCAGCGGCAGTTTGCGATCGGACATGCCGTCGCACTGCTTGTGCCGGTGATGCTGGCAATTCTCTGGGGACGGTTTGGCTGGATCCTGCTTCCGCTCCTGCTCCTGCCGGAGGCGGTGAGACAGGGATTGCGGTTGAAAAAATCGGGGACGCCACAGGAGCTGATCACCCTGCTGGGCGCCACCGGGCGTTATCTTGCCGCGTACTCAGTTCTCCTGAGCACGGGAATTGCCTGCAACTGACTGCAGGTTGCCGAACCGAGGGCCGACGCGACCCGTGAAGGCAGTCAAACCTTCGCGAGGAGCTGTTCCTTGAGGAACGCCTTCGACTTCATGCCGACAAAGGTTTCGACCGCTTTCCCCGCCTTGAACAGGATCAGTGTGGGGATTGCCCGCACATTGTACTCGCTCGAAATCGCGCCGTTGTCGTCGACGTTCAGCTTGCCGATCGTGACCTTACCCTTCAGTTCGACCGCGAGTTCTTCAAGAATGGGGGCGATCGCCTTGCACGGGCCGCACCAAGGGGCCCAAAAATCGACGAGAACCGGTGTGGAGGAGTCGATGACGCCCTTGAAATTGGTCGAGTTAAGTTCGGTGGTGTTGGCGGACATGGTGGTTGTGTTGGCAAAGCCTACGGGTTTCAGGTGAAAAGTCAAAAGGACAGCCCTTCAATCCGGTGTGGACTTGTGGACGATCTCGGCAAGTTCCCTGGGATCAATGTTCTCAAGGCGCCTGTCGCGGCGTTTAATCTCCTCGAAGGTCTTGATCATGGTCTCGGTCATCTGTTCGTGGGTCTTTTCCGAGCCGCCCACCAGTGTGAATTGTTCCCCTGAGGTGATCCGCCTATGGCCATCATCGTTGTCAAGACCCACGCCGAGAATCCCGTGAATGGCGCGCCCTTTGGCTTTTGGCGAGGATGGTCGTTTGGCTGGCTTCTTGCTCACGCGGTAACCGTGCAGGCTTCCTCGCCGGTTTCAAGGGACATTTGACTTGATGGGTCAGCGGGTGGCGGTGCCTCGTCGACCGCGGCGCAAAGGATGTCGCTGTAGGCCTCGTTCTGGCAGATGGTGAGTTTTCGCAGGCGGGTTAGTTCCAGGACGGCGAGGAAGGTTGCGACGAGAACACGGAGGGTGACCCTGTTGGGAAAGAGTTCGGAGAAGATGAACGATTTTTCGGTCCTGATCCGCGCGAGCAGCATTTCCATCTGATCAGCCACCGTGACCTGCTCGTCCCTGATTTCGCCGACAACGAGCTTTTCAGCCAGCCGGCGGAGCACGATGTTGAAGGCATTCCAAAGCTCGATGCGATCCACGCTTTTGAGAGGGCGCTCCTCCTCGCGAAGCCTTGTCTCAAGGACCAACCGGGGGAGCTTGTCGTGCTCGAACTGCGCGAGCGATTGGAGAGATGCGGCAGCCTCCTTGAATTTCTTGTACTGAAGCAGCTGATGCACCAGCTCCCAGCGTGGATCCATGGCGTCGTCGTCATCCTCGAGGCCCACGGCGGCCTGTCCCTTCGGAAGCAGCATGCGGCTCTTGATTTCCATCAATGTCGCCGCCATGACAAAAAACTCACCCGCTATTTCCAGATCCAGGTTCTGCATCGACCTGAGGACTTCGATGTACTGGCCGGTGACCGCGACAATCGGGATGTCGTAGATATCGAGCTCGTTTTTCCGTATGAGAAACAGAAGCAGGTCCAGCGGGCCTTCGAAGGCTGGCAGTTTGATGCGATACTCGGTTCCGGGAAGCACGACCCTGCAATGGTTCAATCAGTGCCTTGTCCGGCA
Organism: Opitutaceae bacterium; assembly: GCA_017994935.1. Lineage (GTDB taxonomy): Bacteria > Verrucomicrobiota > Verrucomicrobiia > Opitutales > Opitutaceae > UBA6669. The sequence continues at coordinate 27,307 of JAGOJU010000034.1, read as the reverse complement.
ACGAAAAACGCTACAAAGTTTCGTCATCCGGATGACTTGGGCGCTGTCTGCCGGATCAGGCATGCGAGGTAGAATCCGTCGGTGTCATGAACCTCTGGTGTGAGGGTCAGTTCCCCCGAATCGGCAGCATCGGAATAACCAAAGCTGGTCTGCAGCGGGAATCGGCGGAAATCGGGATTCTGATCGAGAAACGCGGTGGTGACACGATGGTTCTCGCTCCGGCACAGTGAACAGGTCGCATAGACTAGCACCCCCTCCGGTCTTACGTGCGCCGAGAGCCTGCTCAGGAGTTGCAATTGATTGCGGGAGGCGTCGCGAATGGTGGACTCGTGCGTTGAGAGCTTGAGGTGCGGAGCGCGGCGCCAGGTGCCAGAACCCGAACACGGGGCATCCACAAAAACTCCGTCAAACGTTTCCTCCGAAACAGGTCGGGCGATCCGGATGTTGGTGAACGGTGATCGATCGGCCCTGACGCGCAATTCAGCGAGAGCGGATCCACGCACATCCCATGCGGTCACCCGACCGTTGATTCCCACCCGTTGTGCGAGCGGCAGAGTTTTCCCGCCCGCCCCTGCGCAGGCGTCGAACCAGTGCGTCCCCTCCCGCACGGGAGGTGCGGCGGCAAGGATCTGTGATCCCAGATCCTGGATTTCAAACTGGCCCTCCCTGAAGGCGCGGGAGTCGGTCAGATCCTGGTCTGATGCCTCAATGCGCCAGGCCTGTGACAGCACCGGCGACTCTGTGACCTGCCATCCGCGGGCGCGAAATTCTTCGCGCAGGGCCGCAGGCTTGTCCGTTTGCACGCGAATCCACAGCGGACTTCGGCTATGCAGGGTGTCGATGAGGCGAGGATTGTTGGCCTCCGGGCATTCGTGGGAAAACCAGTCGGGAACAAGCGGGAGATCGAGCTTCAGTCCTGCTGTTCCTGCACTCAGTATGGACCGTTTTTCTTCGACCCTTGCAGGAAGCTTCGGCCAGGCATTGCACCAGTGTGCCTTCAATCGTTGCGTGGCCGTGTTTTCAGCCGCCAGCCAGACCAGCGCGCGCAGGGCGTCTTCATTCGCGGTGCTCAATCCGGCGGCGAGCCATGCGTGAAACCTGAAACCCGTATACGCGAGTTCCCGATACAGGCGACGGTCCCGGGAGCCAAACGAGCGATTTCGTCCCAGGAGCTGGTTGAGGCGTTCAGGAATGTTCCGGTCCGTTGCCAGGAAGGGGGCAAGCGAGGCCCACAGTTCCAGAAATGTGCGTGTCTGGTTTGCGGCGATGGAGGATGCTTCACCTGCCATGGAGCGGGCTGGTCAGAATCGAAGCGTTTCGAGTTCGATGACGAAGCCGAAGGAACTCTCCCGCCGCCGGCCCTCATAGAGATTTACTCCGTATTGCAGCACCCAGAGATTGTCCAGGGTTTGGCGGATGCCGTAGGTCTGCTGCACGAATCGGGAGCGTGGTGCGTCGTAGTGCAGCCGGGCGAAGGCCTCAAACTCCTCGTTGAGGCGTATCCGGGAATCCATGACATATTCCTCGATATCATTTCGGAGATAGTGCGTGCCAAGGCGCAATGACCACCATTCGGAGTTGGCGACGATGAAGCTTGTATTGAGTTCCTCGAGTGTTTGATCCCGCGTCGAATACCTCTGATAGAGATTGAAATTCAGCCATCGGGCAGGGGAGAGCACGAGGTCGGCGTGCAGATCAGACAAGGTGGACGCGTCGTTTTCCCGGTCGAATCGGAGGTCTGCGGCAAGGTTGAGCCGGACCAGATCGCGCGAACCGTAGACGGGATCACGAGTCTGCAGGGTGTTGTCGATCTCCATGCGCAGAGCGTGGGCTGAGCCGAGCTCATCGATATTGCGACGGTCGCCCAATCCCAGCGGCTGGAGGTAGGTTGAAAAAGAGCTCCGGTCGATCGGCGGTATGCGACCCAGACCATGATCGGCGCCGGGAATGTAGCGGTAGCTCAGGCGCGGTGTGACGAGGTGCCGCAGACCGTCAATTTTCCAGGCCTTGTTTTGATAGGAGTAGGTCCCGCTGGCTCGCAACTCGGCGTCGATGCCAAGTTCGCCCAGGAAACGGGTGTAGCCGCCTCCATCACTGCCGGGATTGACGCGTGAATAGTGTGTGACTTCGCCGCCGGCCACCGGTCGGAAGGCGAACCAATCGCGCGGAGAAAATGGCCGGCTGAGAGCGAAGTAGGCATCCAATCGATCGGTCCTCAGCCCTGGCCCGAGAAGCGGTTCGTCCTCCGTCAGACGGACGAAACTGGCGTGACCCCGCTGGTAGATGCCTAATTCAGGAGTGGAGACCAGGCGGGGCAGGAGTGTGGCGCGAATTTCCGGCAGGCGTTCCTGCACCCGAAAATAGCGGTTGAGATTGGGGCGGATGAATGCGCCGACGACAACGGCATCATTCACGTAGTTCGCTTCGACATAGTTGTCGGGCTGCTGGACCGGAAAATACTGGTCGGGGAGGAAGTCGCGCAGGATGTCGGAATCGCTCCAGAAGTTCAGGTCGGCATTGAGTGAGAAGTTTCTGTTGAAGGACTCGCGGTGCGACCATTGCACGAAGCCACGATCCTCCTGGATCGGCACGCCGATGACGTCGGACAATTTGTCCCCATTGTCATGGATGAATCCCGTCTTCAGGGATCCTGACACCTGGTGTTCCCCCTTGCTGAAGGCGTACTCACCCGAAGGACCGGCCAGCAAACCACGCTGGGTGTAGAATCCCGTGTCGATGCCCGCCTCCACGCCGCGCAGGACCGGGACGTGTACTCCAATCTCAAAGAATGCGCCGAGGGATGCGCGGTATCCCGCTCCGACGGTGAGGTAGCGGAGGAAGGCCTGGTCCACAGGGATGGGAAAGCCGGGCAGCGGAATTGGCTGGATCTGACCGATGCCGACGCGGCCTCGCTGAACCGAGATAGTCTCCAGCTTGTGCAAGGTCATGCGGTCTGCGGTGATCGTGGGGGTCCAGAATCCGGGCTCCCGGAAGGTTGCGCGCGCATTCTCCACCGTGAGATCCTCCTTCGTGCCGGAGAGGTGATCGCCAGAGACATAGATCGGGTCAGATCCGACCCGAAGATTTCGAACATCGATGCTGCGTTTGCCGAGATCGTAGGTGATTTCGTCGGCTAGCAGACGCTGGGCGCCCTGCTGAAGGATGACGTTTCCACGGGCAAGGGCGACGCCTGTGGTTGTGCGGAAACGTATTTCGGATGCCGTGAGCGTGGCGTCTCCGACTGCAAGGGAGGCGTTGCCTCGCCCGATCCACTCCCGGGTATCGAGGTCAAATTCCGTCTTCTCGGCGCTGAAGGCCTCGGGAGGCACGTTTGCCCCCGGCGCCCCATCGAGGACGGCTATGAACAGCACCCAGAGCTGCAGATGGAAGAGGACACGCACGCCGCATCGAACCGCAGGGCTCGAATGCAGGCAAGACAGACTCGTGCCAGTGGCCCCAAGATCGGGATGGATGAGGGGGATAGGGAAGCCTGCTTTGCGTTCGGGCCGGTGATTGGATGCAATTCCGGGGGCTTGAATATCACCGTTTGGTCAAACAGACTGGGTCATCCCCTTTACGTGTGATCATACCAAAAGAGACGCTGGATCAAATTCTTCACGCAACTGCCAGCCATCCCCATGATTTTCTTGGGATGCATCCGCACAGGAAGGGGCGCAGCCAGGGAGTCGTGGTTCGGGCATTCCTGCGGGATGCCACGGATTGTGCCGTCACAGAGGCAACTGGGGGGCAATCATGGCCGATGACACGTCTGGATGCTGCGGGTTTCTTTGAGGTTTTCATTCCCAAACGCAGCGAGGTCTTTCGCTACAGGCTGCGAGCGACGCGGGGAAGCGGCGAGATTCACCAGTTTTTCGATCCCTATTCCTTCCTGCCCACGCTGAGCGATCAGGACCTGTACCTCTTCAATGAAGGCAACGAGCTGAGGCTCTATGAAAAACTCGGTGCCCACAGGCGCACGATCGATGGTGTCCCCGGTGTTTCCTTTGCGGTGTGGGCTCCCAATGCCAGGCGGGTGTCGGTGGTGGGGAATTTCAACGGTTGGGACGGTCGTTTTCATCCGATGCGTCCGCTCGGGGCATCGGGTGTCTGGGAGCTCTTCATTCCGGGCATCCAGAATGGAGAACTTTACAAGTTTGAATTGTGGGATGTCCGTGGCCACATCCGCCTCAAGACCGACCCCTTTGGAACCTACTTCGAGGCGCCCCCCGGCAATGCATCGATCGTGCACGACACGCGGACGCATGTGTGGGGAGACGCCGAATGGATCGCGCAGAGGGCCGCAGGAGCCGCCCGGCTGGACCGGCCCATTTCAGTCTACGAAGTCCATCTGGGCTCATGGAAACGCAGGCCGGAGGACGGGAACCGCCCGCTGAGCTACCGGGAGCTCGCTCCTGAGCTCGCGGACTACGTGAAGGCGATGGGATTCACCCACATCGAGGTGATGCCGCTCGCGGAGCATCCCTTCGACGGCTCCTGGGGATACCAGGTGACGGGCTTCTTTGCGCCGACGCGCCGATTTGGCAACCCGGATGATTTTGCGTGGTTTGTCGACTACCTGCACCAGCGGGGAATTGGTATCATCCTGGATTGGGTGCCGGCCCACTTCCCGCGCGACAGCTTTGCCCTCGCCGAGTTTGACGGAACCCATCTCTACGAGCATGCCGATCCCCGGCAGGGTGCCCACATGGATTGGGGCACGCTGATTTTCAACTACAGTCGGAATGAGGTCCGCTGTTTCCTCATCGCCAATGCACTCTCATGGCTTGATCGCTACCACATCGACGGGCTTCGAGTGGATGCGGTGGCTTCGATGCTCTACCTCGACTACTCCAGGAAGGAGGGGGAATGGGTGCCGAACCGGTATGGCGGGCGAGAGAACCTTGAGGCAATGGAGTTTCTCAAGGTCACGAATGATCTCGTCCATCAGCACTATCCCGGAGTGCTGACGATCGCGGAAGAGAGCACCTCTTTTGCGGGCATCTCGAAACCCACGAAGGACGGCGGCATCGGTTTCGACTTCAAATGGAACATGGGGTGGATGCACGACACGCTGAAGTACTTTTCCAAGGATGCCATACACAGGAAGTGGCATCAGAATGACCTGACTTTTGGCATGCTCTATCAGTATGCGGAGAACTTCATCTCGGTGTTCTCGCATGACGAGGTTGTGCACGGCAAGGGTTCGATGCTGATGAAGATGGGTGCCTGGCACATACCCGAAAAGGCGGCGAATCTGCGCGCACTCTACGCACACATGTGGGGATGGCCGGGCAAGAAACTGCTCTTCATGGGAAGTGAATTCGGGCAGAGTTCCGAGTGGGCCTACGCGGGCTCGCTCGACTGGCATCTCACCCAGTACATGGATCACGAAGGCATTCGGCTGCTGGTCCGGGACCTCAACCGCCTCTATGCGGCCGAGCCTGTCCTGAGCTGCAATGATCTCAATCCCCATGGCTTCCGCTGGCTGGCCTGCCAGGATGCGGAGGCAAGTGTGCTTGCCTTTCTCAGGAGCGATCCCTTCGAGCAGACCCTGTTTGCCGTGGTGGGGCACTTCACACCGGTGATTCGCAGGAACTACCGCATCGGCGTTCCGCGCCGCGGTATGTGGAAGGAGGTCGTGAATACCAACAGCCACTTCTACGGGGGCAGTGGACTGGGCAACGATGGAGGTTGCCTGGCGGAAGAGGTCGCATCCGATGGCATGAGCCAGAGTCTGTGCATCACGCTGTCTCCGTTGAGCACGACGATCTTCAAATGGTCGGCTGAAGGCTGACCTCAGGTTCGGGCGCTTCGGGCGAGTTCGGAAATTTGTCGTGCGAGTGCGGTGGACCACTCCTCCATCCAGCGCCGACCCTTTTCTTCGGTGGCTGCTGTCGCATCGCCCATCGTACCGCTCCGGGAAATGTCGCTGCTGATCCACGACGCAATGGCCGGCGCATTTTCCGGGCGGAGCTCCCCGGGGTCGTCCGGGCGGGCCGGGTATTCGCATACGGCGCGGTCGCGTCGGACAAGATCCGCGGCTGCGGCCATCATGAGGGAGGTTTCCCATTCTCCCGCGTGAAAACCAAAGTCGCGCTCAATGTCTGACAGCGGGGGTGAGTATCCGCTGCTGAGCATGCCCGCGCGTACGCCGAATACGGACTGGATCTCCCGCAAGGTGTACACAACGGTCGCGCTGTTTCCGCCGTGGGTGTTCAGGACCGCGAAGAAACGAAATCCGAGGTCGTGCAATTGGCGGACAAGGGAGAGAAGCAGGCGCCGAAGCGTCTTCGCAGAGAGCGAGATCGTGCCGGGAAATCCCTCGTGCTCGTTGCTCTTGCCGAACGTGATCGGCGGGGCGACCAGAACGCGGGAACCGGCGTCCAGTTTTGGAAGCGCTGCTTCCAGGTATGCCTGTCCGAGGAGGGAGTCGACGCCGACTGGAAGGTGATAGCCATGCTGTTCGATCGCCCCGGCGGGAAGGATCACCAGCGTTTGGGCCTTGTCCGCCCACGCTTCAAGTTCCCCCCGCGTGAGGGCAGGCAGGTAACGAGAACGATAGGCCGGCCACAGCCTTCCGGGTTGAAGCAGGGATGGAGCGATACTTTGCGGCAAGGCCTGGTGTGGTCCTGCCTCATTGTGACCCGCAGGCACTTGTTTGCCTTTGGCGTCGATGTCGTAGAGCAGTCGCGCAAAATGGGAAGCGGTCTTTTCCAGAAGTGCCCGGGGATCGCGCGACTTGTCGGGCACAACAGGATCTGGCTGGCGCCAGAAACCGGGGCGGAACAGGCGATCGGTGACATCGCCGGCACGAGTGTCGCCCGACGGCGGCGTTTCGCAAAGGTAAGCCCCCATTGCCTGAAGGGCCGCCCGGCCTGGGGCTGCCGGGTGGAAATCGAGATCGAGTCCACTGAGGTTGATATAGAAGGTTTGAAGTCCGTAGGCGACACGCACGTCGCGGGCAGCAACGTCCATGAACTCTGCGTTCCACGGACTCGTGTTCCAAAACACCAGTTTGCTGAAACCCGCCGCATGCACCCCTGATGCGATCTCAAGGATCAGGTCATGCGCGGTCTCGGGATCGATGCCAAAAAAACTGGCGGGAATGGGAGCGAGCACGAAACGTAGTGGAGGCAGCACGCGAAGCTGGATTTCCGGCAGCGATCGGGCAACGGCGCGGCGCAGCAATTCGCCGCCGATGACCTCCTCAACATCCAGCGGCAACCCCATGCCATGGTCAGCGATGCCGTGAAGGGGGAGGATCACGAGGTGACGGTGCTTGTCCGTGAGTGATGCGAATTCCTCCCAGGTGTGATTTGCCCATGCTGTGGTGCCTTCGCCGTTGGCGAGCCATGTCATGCTCATGTCGAGGACTTCTAGCGGATGAGACCGGCCGGGCGAGCAAAACGAAGGCAGCTACCTTCTCGTTCTGGCATTTTCATAGTCCGAGTAGGTCACGACAAGGTCTTCGTCCATGGATTTGAAGAGCCATGCCTTTCCACGGACAGCCATTCTGACGGACCTGAGAAGGGTGGGACGGGATTCATCCGGAAGGGAGTATTCGATGGTGGTTCGCGCCTCGGTGATGGACACTCCCAGCACTGGCCTGAAGGGCTCGAAGCTCGCCAGTTCCACACGTTCGATCGTGCGTGTGGCGCGATGCAACGTGAACGTGGCGGCCATGTGTGCGGCGGAACGATCCGCCGCATCGGTTGTGATCAGTTTGAAGCGCCAGGTGACGCGACCGCCTTCGTCCGCCAGGATTTCGCCGGAGTTCTCGTCGATCTGATCCTTGACATTTGGGGCCGTCTGGCCGGATGAACGACGGGTCTGGAGTTCGTTGTAGCGGGTGCTTTCCTCCGCTGATGGCGGTTGGCCGTCTGTTTCGACAAGCACCCAGCGATGGAATTCGGCGAGGCGCGGGTCGTATCTCTCCACCCGGCTCTTTCCGCCTCCTTCGGTGCGTTGAGTGAAAGCCCAGCCGGGGCTTCCCTCGGAGCGGAAGGTCTTCAGTGCGTCCTTCAATTCGGAAGAAATGGGCATGCTGCGAGCAATGCCTGCGAGCAGAAGGGCAATTGCGCAGCAAAGTGTGAGCGGGTGGCCGCGGTGCATGAAGTATCAGAAGATCCGTGGGGGAATTGGGGTGCAAGGCCCTAACACAACGCGACGATACGCTGGGCGTTCCGCGGACGATTTTCCGGGTAAACAATCGTGTCGCCCACCCTGCGGCCGAGCAGTTGACGACCAAGGGGGGATGCAGGCGTGACGACCATGATCCGATTTCCCAGATGCTCGATCTCGAGGCCGCCGGCCCTCGGTCCGAGAAAGAGAAGGGATGTCACGCCCTTCGGATCCTGCAGGGTCGCCAGTGTGCCGAGTGTGATACAATCGGGCTCGCGATCCGTGGCCAGCGGCAAGGCGGTGAACTGGCTGATGCTTTCCCTCAGTTCGGCGACGATTCGGGCCTGACCTTCCGCAAGATAGGCTGCCTCCTGGGCGTGCGTGTCATACTTGTTCTCCGCCTTGCTCTCCTCGTCGATGGCCTCGTCGCGCGAAGTCAGGGCAGCCTGAAATTGCATTGCCAGGTCCGACTCAAGCTGGCGCAGGATGGCGTTGCGTATCGCGGTCTTGTCCATCTCCCCACGCTACCAGAGCGAGCCCTGATGAAGCGAGTGTAACCCCCGTGTGAAATTCAAATCGTCGGGCCAGAGGAGGAGCCGGCCGGAGCTGTGACTCGACGTTGTATCCCGCCACTTGCACTCATCGATCTGCGGCCGGCACCGCTTTGGCCGGTATGCGCGAAAAATCCGTCAAACCGGGCACGACTGCACTTTGTGCCTCGTCGCCGGGCTATCGCACCGTTTGTAAGGTTGCTCAAGTCTGTGGCGAATCGAACCGAACAACTCTTCCGTAATGGCGCGAAAAATTGCTTTCCTTAACTACAAGGGCGGCGTCGGCAAAACGTCGTTGATCGTCAACACGGCGGCGGCACTGGTCAAGGCCGGCAAGCGGGTGCTCCTGTGCGATTTCGACACGCAGTCGAATGCGAGCATCTGGCTGCTCAAGCTGGATCGCTGGAACACGATCAATGCGGCCAACGGCGGATCGGTCTATTCGATCTTTGAGAACAAGGCGCACCTGCGTGATCTCATCGTGCGTAATGTGGTTGAGGGAAAGGGTGGCGAAAAACTGCTGCCGGGCCTCGATCTTGTCCCGACCACCTTCAACCTTGTGGACCTGGAGAATGAATACACAGGGGATCCAAAGCGGCCGCCCTACCTGATTTTCCAGGAGCAGCTTTCGAGCATCGAGGCCGACTACGATTTTGTCCTTTTCGATTGTCCGCCCAACATCCTGCGTGCCTCCCAATGCGGGGTGTTTTCCGCGAACGAAATCTGTGTCCCCGCGAATCCCGATGCCCTGAGCCTGATCGGGTTCACCCTGCTCATCGAAAAATTACAGAAGTTTCACATGCTGTCGGCGAGCTTCCGTCGCGCAACGATGGGCCCTCCAGCCCAGGTGACGAGCCTCGTCTTCAACGCCATCAAGACCGGTGTTGATATCGAGGTCCCCAAGATGCGCATGCAATTGCGCCTGAATCAATTCCGTGCGGCCAAACGCGTCGCTCCGAATGCGAAGATCCTCGATACGCAGATTCGTGATGCGATGGTGGTGAGGCGAGCGGTGACGCTGGGTCTTCCCGTCGTGCTGGTGGGACAGGATGCAAATGATCCCGGGCAGGACAACGTGGTCAGCGACTACCGGAAACTCACGGTCGAGCTGCTAAATCAAGCCGCCGGTTGACCGATTACTAAGGCGCTCACGCACGAGCGTTCTTCACATATTGCCATGAGGTATACTTCCAAACAATGGGACGAGATTCGCGGCTCGTTCTCCACGTCGATCATGGTCGACACCCCGATCCACAGTCTCGCCCAGAATCTTGAAGGTCCCGACTGGCCCATCAAGGACAAGCGGGAGACGCCGGCGGGGTACATCGACCTCACGTTCAGCGAGGCTCAGGAGCTCCTTGCCTCCAAGGGCCAGTCGATGGAGCGATTCGACCAACTCGTCGACATCCTCAAGGAGACGCTCGCGTTCGACAATCCCTTTGGCGACATGGTCGAGCAGGCCGCGGCCACGGCGGAGCGGGACAATCCCCTTCTGAAGAACATGACGCGGCTGGAGATCCCGGAGGGATTCCCAATCGAATTCACGGCGCTCCAGTCTTCCACGCTCGATTTCTGCCGGCTCGAGAAGATCACGACACTCGGACAGTTTGCGGTATTTGCGCAAGGGCTCTCGCAGGCGGTGATCGTGGGCGGCGATTTCCGCGGGCTGCTGAACGCACTCTCCCACGTCGACGAGCCCGCGCTGGCGAAATACCTTCCCTTCCGCCCGGGACACAAGGGCCTCCACCTGATCGAAGCCCTGGCCCAGCAGGCGAGATCCATACCTGCGGATCAACGGGCACTGCTGCTCACGAAGCCCGCCTTTGTGAACCCGTCGATCAGGGAAACGGCGTCCCGTCTTGCCACCTATTTTTCAAACGAGCGCATGGCCATTCGCACCCAGATCGCTTCAGGTGCAGCGCTTTCCCGCTCGCTGGTGATCATCAACGACCCTTCGATAGAGTCGCTGGTTGCGGCACTGCTTGTGCCGCACGTCAAGACCGACGCTCCGGTTGAAGCCGCACCTGTGAGGCGAGGCTGGTTCAGCCGCCTCTTCTCGAAATAGGCTTCCATGAATGAGGCCGAGCCGACCTCATGCGTGAAGGTGCGATTCCCGGCGCGGCGCATCGGTGATGCTCCGCTGAAGCTTCCGCGCGGGAAACTGGCGAGGGCGCTGGCGGGCGAGGGTCCGGAGGACACGCTCGGTTCCACACCCGCGCTCGCGGGCGGAATCGAGATTCCGGATGCGGTCACCCGATCGACGGCGGAGTTGGAGAACCGCCTTCGAGCCCTAGAGGCGAAACTTGCCGAACGGGAGGGGGAAATTTCCGAGCAGGAAAATCTGGTGTCGGAGCGCCTGCGCGAACTCGCCGAGAACGAGGCGCTCGTGGCGGCGCGTGAGGCCTATCTTGCCGCCAACAAACGGAGCCAGGTGCAGTCGCGGCGGGTAGCCTCACCCGAGGAGCAGGTCGCCATTGACCGCGTCCGCATCGAACTTGACCGGCGCGAGGCTTCGCTTCGCGAAACCAGGGCGGCCATGGTTGAACGCGAAAAGTTTCTCGATGAGAGCGAAGTTCGGCTCTTCGAAAAGGTCCAGGACCAGCAGGAACGCGAAAGCAGGCTCGAGCAGTGGGAGGAGGAATTGCTGGGACGGGAGAGAAGGCTTCGTGAAGCGATTGCGAGTGATGATCCCGTGCTGATCGAACAATTGCGTGCCGAGGAGGCCCGCCGGCTCCAGAAGCTCAACGAACAGGGTTGAGCGGACTGCGCCTGTTTGCAGCGTCACTTGCTCCAGTCCAGCATGCGCTGGATGGGAATCAGGGCGGCCGAACGGGTCGGCAACGGGACTTGGATGGAAGGTGACATCGTCCTCAGCGCATCGCGGACCTTTTCGATCGTGTTCAATTTCATGAAGCGACAGTCGTTGCAGGCGCACGAGTCGGTGGGGCCAGCGATGAAGGTCTTTTCGGGGACTTCCCTTCGCAGACGGTGAAGCATGCCGCTTTCGGTCACGACGATGATATGGCTTGCCGGATGCTCGCGTGAAAACTTGACCATGAGTTCCGTGCTGCAGACCTCGTCGGCCAGGTCGCGCACGGTCTGGACGCATTCGGGGTGGGCGACAACCGGGGCATCGGGAAAGCGGGCACGAACCTTCTCGATCGCTTCAACCGTGAACTGGACATGGGCGTAGCAGCTGCCGGGCCAGAGGCGCATTTGGCGGTTTGCCTTCTTGGACACCCATTGACCCAGGTTCTGATCGGGAACGAACAGGATCTCCCTGTCCGCAGGCACGCGGTTCACGATCCTTACCGCATTGCCGCTCGTGCAGATCACGTCGCTGAGTGCCTTCACACCCGCCGAACAGTTGATGTAGGCCACGACATAGAGGTTCGGGTTTTCCCGCTTGTATGCGGCGAGCCGGTCGGCAGGGCAGGAGTCTGAAAGCGAGCAACCTGCATTGAGGTCGGGCAGCAGCACGGTCCGTTGGGGATTCACTATCTTGGCGGTTTCAGCCATGAAATGAACCCCGCAGAACAGGATGACGTCGCTCTTCACCGCCTGGGCCCGAAAGGAGAGACCGAGTGAGTCGCCCACAAAATCCGCCACGTCCTGAATTGCCTCCACCTGGTAGTTGTGTGCGAGGATCACGGCGTTTCGCTCCTTCTTCAGCGCAAGGACCTCCTCCTGGATGGGAGTCAGGCGCGGGGGACCCCGGCGCGGAGAAACGACAAACGGCTCGTAGTTGAGGACGGCGGACATGATCTCACGCTAGGGGGAGTAGAACGAATGGCAACCCCGGGTGGGGCGCGCAGGCGGACGTGGCAACGGAGGCATCCGCTCCTTTTTCCACGAGTAAGAGGGCTCTCGCCTAGGATTGGGCGCGCAGGTGGCTGACCAGCTTCTGGAATTCCGGGTGCCCTTGTAGAACCTCCAGATCGGGATCCTGCGACAGCCATTCCGAGTCCCTGTACCCGAGTTCGACAGCGAGCTTGAGCGCCTGCAGCGCTTCGCCCTTGCGCTTCGAGAGGGCGAGGCTGCAGGCGAGGTTGTAGTGGGCGGTCGGATTCTGCGGCTGGAGCCTGACGAGGCGCCGATCCATTTTCAGCCCGTCGGCAACTCTCCCCTGCTTGGTATAGAGTCCTCCGAGAAGTTCGACGACCTCGCTGAAGTCGGGATTACGCCGGAGAACGGATTCAAAAAATGAGGTTTCGAATGCCGGGTCGGACGACTTGTTCTTCGACATCGATCAGGTTATCTTGTTTTTGCAGCTTCCCGTTTCTCTCAGGGCAATGCAGCGGGCGCTGACCTGGAGGCGTTGAGTGACCGGAGTGAGGCCGAGTTTGGAGGACACCGTGTTTCCATACCATTCCATGAAAGGCGCGCTGATCTCGAAGATGCGGTCGCAGTCAAGACAGATAACCTGCGCCATCTGGGTGTTTTCCGCCGGGTTGCGGACGTAGAATTTTTCCCCCGTGCCGATGTCGACCTCGCGAAGAAGGGCGCTTTCCGTCATGATCGGCAGGGTCCGGTAGACGGTCGCCCGGGATACTGAATCGTCTATCCGTCTTGCCTGGTCGAGCAGGTCCTCGGCGGTAAAGTGTTTCGTCTGGGCAAAGGCCGCGTCAAATATGGCCAGCCGCTGGTTGGTGACGCGAAGCCCCTTTCTGGCCAGATAGGATTTGAACTGTTCCTTCGTCGCGTCGTTGCTCACTGCCTCCATGTTTGCCGCTCTTCTCCAGCTGTCAACGCCTTGAGACCGCGGACGGCACCAAAACGGATCGGCGCAGTGGGAGTCGCCCGAAACGGGAAAATTGCGTGATTGCAAGGGCCCCAGTCCTTGTACTCTGAACGTACGATGATCGTTGGAGTCCACCCATTGGCCGGTTTCGACAGGGTTCTGCACTACAAAGTGCCGGAAGGTCTGCAGCCGTCGGTTCATGTTGGCTCCCTGGTTCGCATTCCGCTCGGACGGAGATTGACGCTTGGAATTGTCGGCGGCGTGGGCGCGCCGGGCGACTATCCGGTCGAGAAGCTCAAGAGTGTTGTCCAGGCGGTCCATCCATTTCCGGTACTGCCTCCTGATCTGCTGGAGTTGGCGAAGTGGATGGCCACTTATTATGCGTGCGCCCTGGAGAGCGTGATCGAGGCGATGATACCCGCACCTGTCCGTTCCGGCGCCTCGTTGAAGGAAGAGCGCTGGCTCAGTCTTGGCGACCGGTTGCCGGCAGAGGACCTTGCCCAACTCGAGCGGAGGGCCCCCCAGCAGGCGCGGCTCTATCGCTTCTTTCTCACGCAGATGTTTCCCTTGAAGAAGCGCCTTGTCTTGCAGCGGCTTCAGGTCACGCCTGCCGTCGCGAGCGCCCTCGTGAAGCGGGGGCTGCTCAGAGAGGAGGTGAGACGGCTGGAAAGGGTGGCGTATGCCGACGATATTGGTGCGGGGGAAGCAGTGGCCGCGATTCCTCCGACGCTGAATCGCGAGCAGCTCTCTGCAGCGGCAGCCATGGCTGCGACGGTGGCTGAAAAGTCATTTCAGGTCTCCCTGCTTCACGGTGTCACCGGATCTGGAAAAACGGAGGTCTACCTTCACGCCATTGAAAGTGCCCTCAAGGCAGGGGGCGGCGTGATATTCCTGGTGCCTGAGGTGGCGCTGACGCCACAAACGGTGGCTCGCCTTCGGTCCCGGCTGGAAGCAATCGCCCCCAATCACCGCTGCGTGGTGTGGCACAGTCACCTGAGTGAAGGAGAACGCCTGGATGGCTGGCTGGCGCTGGTGTCCGGCGAAGCCCGGGTCGTTGTCGGAGCGAGGTCGGCAGTCTTCGCCCCCGTGCGCGATCTACGGCTGGTGGTTGTAGATGAGGAGCACGAGCCCGCCTACAAGCAGGACGAGACGCCACGCTATCATGGCCGCGATGTCGCTGTCATGCGTGCAAAAATCAGCCGGGCCGCCTGCCTGCTTGGGTCCGCCACACCATCGCTGGAGAGCTATTCGAATGCCCGTGCAGGCCGCTATCGCCTGCTGCGTCTGACGGAGCGGGTGGATTCGCGCAAGCTGCCGTTCATCGATGTGGTGGACATGCGGATCGAGGTGGCGCGGCAGCGCGGTCTCTCCGCGCTTTCCCGCCGGCTTGTGGATGCCATGCACGCCCGTTTCGAAAAGCGGGAGCAGACGATACTCTTCATCAATCGCCGGGGATATTCCTCATCGATGCTCTGCAGGAAATGCGGGCATATTGAGGAATGCGCGCACTGCAGCATGGCCGTGACCTACCATCGCGTGGATGAGACGCTGCGCTGTCATCTGTGCGGTGATTCACGCCCGGCGCCGGTGCGTTGTCCTAAGTGCGGTGCGCCGGACATTCGCTGGAGGGGGCTCGGAACGCAGCGTGTCGAGGAGGCGGTGAGGAGGGTGCTGCCAAAGGCCCGCATTGAACGGATGGACGCGGATACCATGGCCAGGAAAAACCGGTTCCGGCAGATCCTGGGAGAGTTTCGCACCGGCAAGATCGACATCCTTGTCGGCACCCAGATGATCGGCAAGGGACTTGATTTCCCGAACGTCACGCTGGTCGGCCTCATTGATGCGGACATCTCCATGCATGTGCCCGACTTTCGCGCCAACGAGAGGACCTTTCAGCTGCTCGTGCAGGTTGCCGGCCGCGCCGGTCGCGGGGATCGCGCCGGTGAAGTGGTGGTGCAGACCTTTGTGCCTCATTCGGAGACGATCCAGTTTTCCCGTCAGGCCGATTTCGAGGGTTTTGCCGACACGGAGCTTCGCATGCGCGAACAGTTCAGGTATCCGCCCTACCGGCATCTGATTCATCACCTGTTCCGGGGACCCAGTGAGGAGAAGCTGAAGTACTTCAGCGAACAGTGGGCGCGCAAGGTCGAGGCCACCTTTGGCGACCGGCTGGAATTGCGGGGACCATCGGCCTCACCCATCGAGAAGATCAAGGACCTCTATCGCTGGCAGCTCTGGTACTTCACGCCGGCCGTTTCCAGGATCATTGTTGAATTGAACCGTCTCCGCCTGGAATTTCCATGGCCGGAGGACATCACGCAGGTGCTCGATGTTGATCCGGCCAACCTGACCTGAGCCGGGCCTGAAGGGACCGACGCGCGCCCGTCACCCGTTTCGTGCGAATTCGCGCTGGAGAGTGAACAGTTCGCGCAGCTGTCCGCTCAACGAATCCTGGAGGGACTGCAGACGGCGGTAGCGGGCGACGTTCGCAGGATTGGGTGTGCAACGGGTCGAGGAGTCCACGGCGACGACTTCGCGGGCAAGCGTTGCCAGCGACGTGCGCTTTTTTCCGTCCTTGAGGGCCACGCACCAGGCAGACTGGAGCGCGCCTCCGAGCGCGGCACCCTCATCCTCTTTCATGGCTACGACAGGCACTCCAAAAATGTCCGCCATGATCTGGCGCCACACTGCGGACTTTGCACCGCCTCCTGTCAGACGGATTTCCTTCGCCTTGACTCCCAGTGTGGCGAGGCGTCGAAGCCCGTAGTTCATTCCTAGCGTGACGCCCTCCATGGCGGCGCGCGCAAGGTGGGCGGACGAAAAGGTCTTTTGGGTGAGGCCAAGCAGCACCCCTGATCCGGAGGGAACGTTCGGCGTGCGCTCCCCCGCGAGATAGGGAAGGAGGAGCAATCCGTCGGCGCCCGGTGCGATGCCTGAAATGGAATCTGCCATGGCGGCATGACTCTGGCCGAACAGGGCGCGCACCTGTTCCGTCACGGTGGTCACATTCATGGTGCAGAGCAGCGGCAGCCAGGCTCCCGCTGAGGAGCAGAAGGCCGCGATTTCTCCCAAGGGATCAATGACCGGACGGCGCGCACAGGCGTAGATCGTGCCGCTGGTGCCGAAACTGGCGGTAACCACGCCGGGTTCGACATTTCCCGTGCCGATCGCGCCCATCATGTTGTCGCCTCCTCCTGCCGAAACGATCACGCTGGAGGGCAGTCCGAGAGCGGCGGCCCTTTCGGGCAGAAGCGTGCCTGCGGCGTGATGGGACTCCGAAAGGGGAGGAAGAAAACCGGCGATCTTCCGGTCAATGGCATTGATTGCGTGTGCGCTCCATCGACGACGGCGCACGTCCATCAACGCGGTGCCCGACGCGTCGCCGAATTCCATGAATAGATTTCCGGTCAGATGGAAATTGAGGTAGTCGTGGGGCAGGAGAATGTGCCGGAGCCTTCGAAAGTTTGCGGGCTCCTTTCGTTTCAGCCAGAGGATCTTGGGCGCCGTGAAGCCCGGCAGGATCAGATTGCCCGTCTTGCGGATGGCCGCCTTGGCACCGCCCAGCTTGCGGGTCATGATTTCACACTCCTCCGACGTGCTGGTGTCGCACCACAGTTTGGCAGGCCGGATCACGCTCCGCATTTCGTCCAGCGGCACAAAACCGTGCTGCTGTCCCGAAACCCCGATGCCCCGGACCCGTGCAGCCTTCTCAGGTCCGATGGTTGCGACGACCTCAAGGATGACTGCGTCCATGGCACGGGTCCAGTCGGACGGGTGCTGTTCCATGTGGCCCACAGGCAGCCCTTCGATCAGGGTGTGGGGCGCGCGTGCCTCGGCAATGACGGTGCGCGACTCGAGATCGAGCACCACGGCCTTCGTGCTTTGGGTTCCGGAATCAATACCAATGAAGAGGGACATGGGTCGGGGATCGGAAGGGGATGGGTTCGCCGCCACGGGTGGCGCTAGGTTTTTCTCGATTTGAGAAGCTTGTACTCGACGGCGCCGCGCAACGCCTCCCAGCTCGCATCGACGATGTTCTCGCTGACGCCGACGGTGCCCCAGAAGCCGGAATCGTCGCCGCTTTCGATCAATACGCGGGTTCGACTGTTCGCGGCCTGATTGCTCTCGAGGATGCGGACCTTGAAATCGCGCAGCACCATCTCGTTGAGTTCGGGAAAGTCATTCTTCAACGCGAGCCTGAGGGCGAGATCGAGGGCTCCCACGGGTCCGGTGGATTCTGCCACGGTGTGGTACGACTGGGTGCCCACCCTGATCTTCACGGTGGCCTCCGCCCAGAGTTCGTCTCCGTGGCGCTCCATGATGACCCGATATCCTTCAACCGTGAAGAACGAGGTATCCCTGCCCAGCGAACGGGAGATGAGCAGTTGCAGGGATGCGTCGGCGGCCTCGAATTCGTAGCCGCGGAACTCCAGTTCCTTCAACTCATCGATGAGGCTCTTGATTGCGGGGGATTTCTCGTCGAGTTCGAAGCCGAGTTCCTTCGCCTTGAGGACAATGCTGCTCCGGCCGGCCATGTCCGACACCAGCACGCGGGTCCGGTTGCCCACCGCGGAGGGCTCGATGTGTTCGTAACTGCTCTTCACCTTCTGCGCCGCATTGGCATGAAGGCCCCCCTTGTGAGCGAACGCGGATGCGCCGACATAGGGCGCCTTGGTGTCGGGGCGGAGATTGGCCATCTCATCGAGGTAGAGCGACAACTCCCGAAGCTGCCCCATGTTTGCCGAGCAGTGTGCTGTCCTGCCCATTTTCAGAACGAGATTGGGCAGTATGGTGATCAGGTTCGCATTGCCCGTGCGTTCACCGTAGCCATTGACCGTGCCCTGGACAAGTCCCGCACCAGCGGCCACGCCCGCAAGGGAAAGGGCGACTCCGACTCCGGAATCGTTGTGGCAGTGTACACCCACCTTCTCACCGCCGAATTCAGTTACAACCTTTTGCACGATCGCCTCGAATTCATCCACCATGGTGCCGCCATTGGTGTCGCAGAGGGTGAGATTACCGGCCCCGCCCTTGAGGGCTGCCGCGAGGGTCTTCAGCGCGTAGTCCGGGTCTGACTTGAAGCCGTCGAAGAAGTGTTCGGCATCATAGATGACTTCCCGCCCGTTGCTCGCGAGGTGCCGGATGGAATCCTCGATCATGGCGAGATTCTCTTCGGGAGTCGTGCGGAGAATTTCGGTGACGTGCAGGCGCCAGGTCTTTCCCACGATGGTGCAGACCGGCATGCCGCTCTCGATGAGTGTTCTGAGCTGGGCATCGTCCGACGGCTTCGTATTTGCACGCCGAGTTGAACCGAAAGCGGCGAGTCGCGCGTGTTTCAAGCGGAGCTTTTTCGCCTCCTGAAAGAAAGTGATGTCGCGCGGGTTGGAGCCGGGAAAGCCGCCCTCGATGTAGTCGATACCGAACTGGTCGAGTTTTTCGGCAATGAGGAGTTTGTCGGTGACTGAGAAACTGATGCCTTCACCCTGGGTGCCATCGCGCAGGGTTGTGTCGTAGATCTTGACGGCTTTGTTCATGAAAGCGCAAAGGCTAGGTATCGCCAGGGGGATGAGGCAAGGGGCCTTTTCCGACGGGCATTCCTACCTGGCGTGGAAGGCCCGGATTGTATCGATGACGTAATCGATCTGTGACGCCGTATGATGGGGACTGATCGGCAAACTCAGCAGTTGTTCGGCGTAGCGTTCCGCAACGGGGAAGTCCCCACGTTTCCACCCCAGGTCCTTGTAGGCCTGCGAGAGATGGGGCGGGGTCGGATAGTGGATCTGCGTGCCGATGCCGCGTTCGTTGAGAAAGGCCTGCAGCGCATCCCGGTGCCGGGTGCGGATGACATAAAGGTGCCACACGGGTGTCGACCAGGGCGGTACGGGATGCAGAACGAGGTCCCCCACGCCGGCAAGTCCCTCGTGATAACGTCCTGCGAGGCGTTGCCTGCGCTGGTTCCACTCGGCGAGCAGGGGCAGCTTTGCACGCAGAAACGCCGCCTGAAGTTCGCTCAGGCGTGAATTCATGCCCTTGTACTCGTTCAGGTAGCGCACCCTGGATCCATAGTTGCGGAGATGCCGGATTTTTTCGGCGAAAGCGTCGTCCGAAGTCAGGACCGCGCCGGCATCTCCAAACGCACCGAGGTTTTTCGAAGGGTAAAAGCTGATGCCCGCAATATCCGAGAGCGCCCCCGACTGCCTTCCCCGACAAAGCGCGCCGTGGGATTGCGCACCGTCTTCCAGCAGGAGGAGGCTGTGTTTCTTGGCGATTGCCTGGAGCGCATCCATGTCGCCCACATGCCCGTAAAGGTGGACCGGCATGATGGCACGGGTTCGCGGCGTGATGCGCGCCACCACCTGGGCGGGATCCAAGGAATACTGTCCTTCCACTGGTTCGGAAGGCACCAGCGAGGCTCCGGCCTGGGAGACGGCAAGCCAGCTGGCGATGTAGGAATGGGAGGGCACGATGACCTCGTCGCCCTTTCCAATTCCTGCCGCAAGGAGGCCCAACTGGAGGGCCTCCAGGCCATTTGCGACTCCGATGCAATGTCGCACGCCCACATGCCGCGCATAGTCATTTTCGAAAGCCTCCACCTCGCGGCCCAGGATAAACCACCCGGAATCCATGACACGACGGTAGGCAGCATCCATTTCCGCCTTCAGCTCGTTGTAAGTGGCCTTAAGTTCGAGGAATGGGACGATCATCGACGCGGGTTTGGGACAATGGCATGCAGGAACGTTGCAATCACCGCAAGGATTCAGAAGGACACGGGCTCCACTTTCGTCGGCTGCGGTATCAAGGCATGAGAACCTGGCAAATCGGTGGAACTTGCGGCTTGGCGACCGCGTCATTGGGAGCCAGCTTGATCCTTCGCATGACACCATATTGCCGATTTGCAGCCTGCCTTGTTTTCCTCGGTGCACTCGCTTTTTCGACCCACGCAGAGGTTTCACCGACAACGAGCGCGGCGTTTGAACCCTTGGCCGCAATCCCGTCAGGCGGGACTGTTACGATCGACCTGAAGAGTCACTTTAGCGTGTCCGAGGTGCCCTCTCAGCAATTGGTCCGGTTCGTGACAACGAACGGGACGATCGTGGTGGAAATGCTGGCGGATGCCGCGCCCCTCAATGTCGCCAACTTTCTGGGCTATGTCGACAGCGGGACCTACACCAACACGGTCATCCATCGTACCGCGGTGTTCGATCGTACCACGACGACCGCTGCAATTGTCCAAGGAGGGGGTTACAAGCTGCCTGCGCCGGTCCTGCTTCCCGTTCAGGCGCAGACACCGGTCGCCTTGGAGCCCGTGCTGCCCAACACACGGGGGACCCTCGCGGCGGCGAGATTGGGCAGCGATGTGAATTCGGCGACATCGGAATGGTATTTCAACGTCGCTGACAACACGCGGGCTCTGGGCACCATCGTGAATGATGATGCAGGCAACGAGGTAAGCGTCACTCCGGCGTACACCGTTTTTGGCAGAGTCGTCGCCGGAATCGACACCGTGGATTCGCTGGCAAACCAGTCGCGCATGAACATTGGGAGCATCTTCCAGGATTTCCCGTATCGTGACTACCAATTCGACCGGCCGATGTCGGCTGCGAACACGATTGTGGTTTCAAGCGTGGAGCGGATCGGTGTCTATCCCGGCGCGGGTGCGGGTCTGCTTGAATTTGTCGCGCAGAGCTCCGATCCGGCAATCGTTGCGGTGACGGTCTCCGGATCGACCCTGAGTCTTCAACCGGGAGCGCGACTGGGAACCGCCGTGATCCAGGTCAAAGCCATGGTTTTGGGAGGTGAGGTTGCTGCTTCCTTCAACTTCACGGTCTCGGCGAATGGTTCGCTGGGCGCGGTTGCTGCGGATGAACCGGGCCAGGGCGAAGTTCGGGGGCACCTCAGCAATCTTTCGGTGAGGTCGTTTGCCGGTCCGGGTGACCAGACCCCGATTGCCGGCTTCACAGTCGCAGGCTCCGGAGGGAGCCCATTTGTGCTCCGGGGGGTCGGACCCAGCCTCGCCAGCTTCGGCGTGCCTGGTGTCCTGGCTGACCCGCTCATCGAACTTTATGACTCGAGGCAGGTGCTCCTGCGCTCCAACGACAATTTCTCGGGGAACGATGACGGCCGATTGGTGGGCGCCTTTGCGCTCGGTGGCGGTGCAAAGGATGCCGTGATCTCGACGGTGCTCGAGCCGGGGGCTTATACGCTTCAGGTGAAGGGCGTCGGCTCGACCACGGGAGAGGCGCTGGCAGAAGTGTATCAGGCATCATCCACGGGCGCATCGGAAATGGTCAATTTGTCCGCCCGGGCCAGTCTTCAGGCGGGGCAGGTCCTCGTCGGAGGTTTCAGCCTGACTGGAGCGACAGGTCGCACGGTGCTGATCCGAGCCGCTGGTCCTGCCCTGTCGTCCCTGGGTCTCGACGGCGCGGCTGCCGATCCTCTGTTGGAAGTCTATCGCGATTCTGTGCGGATTGGCGAAAACGACAATTGGGAAGGCAACCCCTCCATCGCATCGGCCTGTGTACGAGTCGGCGCCTTTCGTTTGGGAGATGCGGCAAGCAAGGATGCAGCACTTCTGATTGCGCTTGAACCCGGCAGTTATACGGCTCACGTCCGCTGTTCGGATGGAGGAACCGGGACAGTGCTTCTGGAAGTGTACACGTTGCCCTGACGCACGCATCTCCGTCCATGAGGGGGGGCCGGACAGATTCGAAACCGGGCTGGTTCCTACATCTTGAAGGAGGAACTGAGCTGGAAGACGGCGCTGACGATGGCGTAGGCGATGAATCCCACAAAAACGAACACGCTCATCAGAACGCCGCTCGCGATGATCTTCGTGAAGACATTCAACTGTTGTGAGATCGTCTGCTGGTAGGTGACCGAAACCTTTTTCAGGGCCGGCACGATGTTGCCGGTATTCTCGCCGACCGACAACTGGTCGAGAACGAGGTCGGGAAAACAGGCTGTCCGGCCCAATGCCTGGGAAAGTGCCTCGCCCTCGAGTACCCGATTCGAGGCCTCCTCGAAGGCTTCGCGATGAACCGAGTTGACGATTTGTCTGGCGGTCATCCGGAGAGCCTCGACGGTCGTGATCCCGTTCTCCAGTAGCACGCTCAAGGTCTGGGAGATCGCAAGCACCGTTCGCGAGATCGCAAACGGGCCGAGCAGGGGAAGTTTCAACATTGCCGCATCGATCGCCTCGCGTCCGGGACGCGTCCTGTACCAGCGCCAGAACGCAATGGCCGCCACCGCGCCGCCAACGAGCAGGAAGACTCCGTAGCGAATCAGAAAGTCGGAGGTCGCGACCAGGATCCTTGTCGACGCGGGCAATTCACCACCCAATGCGGACAGCAGCGTCTGCAGTTTGGGCAGCAGATAGAAAAGGAAAAAAAGAATCACGCCGACGGCCACGAACATCATGAACACCGGATAGGCGAGGGCCGAAACCAGCTGACGTCGCAACTCCCGCTGCTCCGTCAGGTGCGCAATGATGCGCTTGAGGACATCATTGAGGGAACCGGTGGCCTCACCGGCCTGGATGAGATTCACAGAGGCACTGTCAAACACCCCCGGAAAGGCCAGCATGGCGGTCGAGAGTGATGCCCCTTCGCCAATGCGTTCCCAGAGGCCGCCGCTCAATGCGCGCAACTGGGGCTCCTTGATGCGGACCGACAGGAGGCGGATGGCCTCGCCCGCGGAAAGCCCGGATGACGTGAGGTCTTCCAACGCCGTGAGAAACGGAAGGCGCTCGCGGCGCGAAGGTCCCCGTTCCGCACCCCTACGACGCGTGGATGCGGGCCGACCCGAGGGAGCGGGATCGGCAGGATTCGTTCGGGGCTGCGCCTTGCCGACCGGGGAGGCCTTCCTTCCCGGTGAAGCTTCCTCATCGATCCGGAGTGGGGTGAGCCCCCGGGCGGAGAGGAGTCGCAGGGCATCCTTTCGTGAAGGGGCCTCTATCGATGACGACGACGGAGTCCCGGTGCGGTCGCGGGCTGTGTAGGAGAAACGCGGCATGTGTCGCCTGCTATTTCTCCGTGACGGTGACGACACGCAGGACCTCATCCAGCGTGGTGTAGCCGTCGCGAACCTTCTCCCATCCGCTCTGCTCCAGCGTGCGCATGCCCTGTCGTCGCGCACACTGTGTCAGCGATCGGGTGCTTTCGCGCTTGAGGATCAAATCGTGGAGCTCGTCATTCGGTTTCAGGATTTCGAAGATACCGATGCGTCCCCGGTAACCGGTGCCGCGGCAGCGATCGCATCCGACAGGGGCCTTGAGGGTTTGAATCAGATCCGCCTCCGCAGGATCAAGACCGAGGATTGAAAGGGTGTCCCGCAGCTTTGCAGCGGCCACCGGCGCCGGTTTGCAGCAGTCGCCGCACAATCGTCGGACCAGTCGCTGTGCGATGACCAGCTCGATGGCGGATCCGACGAGGAAGGGCTCGATGCCCATGTCGACAAGGCGGGTGATCGCGCCTGGAGCATCATTGGTATGGAGTGTGGAGAAAACCAGGTGGCCCGTCAGGGATGCGCGGATGGCGATGTCTGCGGTTTCCCTATCGCGGATTTCGCCAACCATGATGACATCCGGATCCTGGCGGAGAACGTGGCGAAGCGCTCCCGCGAAGGTGAGCCCGATTTCGGGGCGGACCTGCATCTGGTTGACGCCGGGAACCTCATATTCGATGGGGTCCTCAATGGTGACAATGCGAAGATCCGTGGAGTTGATCTTGCGCAGGAAGGCATTGAGCGAGGTCGACTTTCCTGAGCCGGTCGGACCGGTGACGAGCACAATCCCGTGGGGGTAGTCGAGCACCTGTGCGATCTGCCGCTGCTCGTCCGCGCTCATTCCCAGGCGTTCCATCGTGTATGCCTCCTTTTTCTGGTTCAGAAGGCGCAGCGATATCGATTCCGCGTAGATGGTGGGAATGGTGGAGACGCGTATATCGAGAGTGGATCCGCCCGCCTTGAAATTGATGCGCCCATCCTGGGGAAGACGTTTCTCGGAGATATTGAGACGCGCCATGATCTTGAGTCTCGAGATGATCGCGTCCTGGAAACGAAGCAGATTTTCGGGCACCGGCACAGGAACGAGCAGGCCGTCGACCCGATAGCGGATGCGGAGCTGGCCTTCCTGCGGCTCAAAATGGATGTCGGTGGCGCTGTCCGCGACTGCCTGTGTGATGACGTCCGTCACGAAACGCACCACCGCGGCGTCCTCATCGACCGCTTCCTCCGCCTGCGCCTGCGATACGGTCTCCGGTGCAAGATAGCCTTCGTCGCCATCGTCGAGCGAGCCCGATCCCACTCCGAAATTTTCGATGATGAGCTGCTGCACGCGCTCTGGCACTGCGAGGTGCCAGACAAGAGGACGGGAAGTGAACGTCCTCATCCAATCGATCATCGTTTCGTCCGGAAGCCAGGCAGTGGCAAGGTGCAGGAGGGCTTGAGTCGTCGGGCTGACGGCCTGGTCTCCCTCCGAAGCCGGAGCAATGAGGATTGGAATGATCTGGTAGTCGTGGACCAGACGGGCCGGAAGCAGGCCGCGCGCGCCGGGGTCGGTTTCCAGGTTGGAGGCGAGCGAGAGTCCGCTGGCGGCCGCGAGGGTGGCAAGAGCATCGGCATCGCCCCGCTCAAGACTTGCAGCCAGCAAGGTCAGCCGCTGACCACGCGGGG
The DNA here is from genome assembly GCA_017994935.1 of Opitutaceae bacterium. Lineage (GTDB taxonomy): Bacteria > Verrucomicrobiota > Verrucomicrobiia > Opitutales > Opitutaceae > UBA6669. The sequence goes on along the minus strand of JAGOJU010000034.1, from coordinate 2,224 downwards.
CTTCACAGATGGACTGCAGCTGCTCGGTTGTCAGCCGCTCCGAAATGGACGCGGGTAGAGTTTCTGTGGAAGTCGTGAGCGTGGGCATGTCGAACGCTGCGGAGAGGACAACGGGACACTGACGTTGTCCGTGGCACGGTGAAATCGTTCTATGGCCGGTGCAGATTGGAATCGTTCCCGGGGCTGCCGGCCTCTGCGCCCGCCTTGGAATCAGTCGCTGGCGCGGCCATCTGCCAGTCGAGCGAACGCTGTACCGCGAGAGGATCGCTGGAGGTCCGCATCTTGGCCATCGCATCCGCGGTCGTTTCCTCGATTGTTCGGATGACATGGGGGCGAATGAACACCATGAGCTCGGTGCGTTTGACCGAACCCGAGCGAGGTCCCAGCAGATCCCCGAGGATGGGAATCGGGCCCAGGCGACTGCGGGATTTGCTCACGGTGCTGTTCTGATAACCGCCGAGCGCGACGATTTCCTTGTCCCCGACATTGAGGAAGGACTTGGCCTCGCGTTTGTTGATGGATGGCTGCTGCAACCCGTCGCCCAGAGGCACATCCAGTCCAAATGCATTGAAGGTCTGTTCAATTTCGAGCTGTACGGTGCCGTCCGCTCCGATGAGGGGTGTGATGGCCATCTTGATGCCCGCCTCCTGTTGGGTGATGCTCGACCGCAGCGCAGCGGAATTGGCTGAGGTGCCGGTGCCGATGGTGTCGAGGGCCTGAATCTGTCCGAAGACCGGGCGCGATTCCCCCACAAAAATTTCGGCCTTCTTGTTATGGGTTGTGGCGAGCGTCGTGTTGGCGAGAATCGTGACCTTTGACTTCACGCTGTGTGCAGTGAGGGAGAGGATGCCCGCGAGACTGTATCCCCCATCTCCGCGCGTGATGGTGGCGAAACCCGAGGGATTGCCGCTGGAGTCAACTTCGCCTCCGCCGATGGCTAGGCCCGGGCCGTTCGTGACAAATCCGGTGAGTTTGTTTCCTTCGAACTTGAGTCCCAGCGCATTGATTCCCGTGGCATCGGAGTTTTCGCTGGAGACTTCCGCGATCACGACCTCAATCCGGACCTGGGCCAGCAGGATGTCTATCTTGCTGACCAGGTCGGAGATCAACTGGATGTCGCTGATCGTGCCGGAGATGATGACAGCGTTGGAACGTTCATCGGGGAGGATCGTCACCAGGGTGCTGAATTCGTTTGATCCTTCGAGGAGATTTGCCGGCAGGCCCGCGGCGGCGAGTGTGGCACCGGGTGCCTGGATGCCGGGAACCGTGGGCCCGACGATTGGAACCTGTGGGCCGGTCTGATTGGCACGGACCGATTGCTGTCCGGCCTTTGATGCCGCCTGATTCTGACCGCTGACGAGCTGACTCAGAAGCGAAGCGACTTCCTTCGCGTTCGCATGCTTCAGGTGGATCACTTCATTTCGTGTCGTGGGGTCGGCCTTGACGTCGAGCTTCTTGATCAGGCTGTCAAAAAACGGATGCTGGCGCGGGTCGGAAATGACGATCACCTGATTGGTCCTGTCGTCGGAGGAATACGTGGTGGCGGTTCCAAGCTGGTTCTGAACGGCTCCCTGCAGCATGGTGCGGAGCTGATTCACGAGCACGGAAGCCTTTGCGTACTGGATAGGATAAAACTTTGGGGTGAGATTCTCGGTGATCGGCCGGTCGAGTTTTTCGAGAAGTGACTCGATCCGCTGGAGTGTGGACACGGAATCGGTGATCATGACCGCATTGGACTTGTCGAAAATGACCGGTCCTCCGAGTTGCGGATTCAGGAACTGGGTCATCTGGGGACCGAATTCCGTCGCCCTCAGGAATTCGAGGCTGAAGATTTTCGTCATGATCACGCCGCTTGCGGGCAGGTCCTGGGCACGTCCCTCGACCATGCGCGGGGCCTCGGTACGCACATTCGGCAATGGAACAACCTTGATGAACCGGTCACCCATCGGCGACAGACCGATCTGGTTCATGGAGAGAATGGATTCGAGCGCCAGAAAAGCCTCCGACTTCATCATCGGCCGCGAAAAGGAAAAGGACATCTGCGTTGTCGGCAGGGCAGCCGGGCGGATGACCGTCCGCCCTGTCCATTGTTCAATGAGTTGCAGCGCCGACTCGATGGTCAGGTCCGGCACCTTCATCGATTCGAAGAGCTCGTCGTTGATGCCGAGCGACTTCAACGCTTCCCTCTGCACCGTCTGGCACGGGTTGGGCTCCTGGGCGTAGC
>JAGOJU010000033.1 GCA_017994935.1 Opitutaceae bacterium | reverse complement strand
CTTGCGGAGGGTATCGTGACAACCGATCTCTACCCGAAGGCACGCCGCGCCACTCTGGTGAACGGCGCCATTCTAGGGGTTGCCAAGGGCGCAGGCATGGTCGAACCCAACCTCGCGACCATGCTGGTCTACCTTCTCACGGATCTTGCGGTGCCGAGGGACACCCTCCGCGCGATTCTCGGGCGCGTGGTGGAGGACAGCTTCAATACGATCAGCGTGGACAGCGACACCAGCACCTCCGACACGGTTGTCCTCATTTCATCGGGCAGGGTCCCGTGCACCGATCCTGCCGCTTTCGAGTCCTCGCTGAGGCAGGTGTGTCGCGACCTAGCCGAAGACGTCGTGAGAAACGGCGAGGGCGTGCGCCATGTCATCCGGGTGGACATCAGCGGTGCCCCCACCCGCCAGCTCGCCCTCCAGTTGGGAAAGGCGATCGTCAACGCGCCGCTCTTCAAGTGCGCAATCGCAGGCAATGATCCCAATGTGGGACGCCTGATCCAGGCGATCGGCAAGTCGGTCGGTGCCCAGCCGGAGCCTGTCGATCTGTCCCGTCTTTCCGCAAAGATCGGCGGCATCGAGATATTCTCCTCAGGTGTCTTCCAGTTGAATCCGGAGAAGGAGGCATCTCTGGTGGCACACCTTCGTCACGCGGAGCTCTACAGGAGCGCGCCCGGCAAGGACGGCGTCTTCACGCCTCCCGTCGACTATCCTCCCCACGAGCGCGTGGTTGAAATCGCCGTCGACCTGGGTCTGGGCAATGCGACGGCCATGGTCCACGGCGGAGATCTCACGCACGAATACGTGAGCGAGAACGCCGACTACCGGAGCTGAGCCCCGCCGGGCCTGCACAGCCAGGGGAAGCCGGCGTCGCTTCAGGTCAACCCGGCGGTCTCGGGAAACCCGAGCCAAAGATTCATGATCTGAACCGCCTGGCCGCTTGCACCCTTGACGAGATTGTCCTCGGCGGAAGTGAGGACGAAGTTGCCCGTCCGTTGATCGTGCACTGCGGAGATGTCCACCCGATTGGTGCCCACGACATGCGCGGTGTCGGGTGTCTCGCCCGATGCCAGAATCTGGACGAAGGGAGCCTCGCCGTAGGCTTTTTTCCACGACGCGTAAACCGATTCGATCGTGGCGCCAGGGGCTGCCGGTACGGTGATGGTGGTGGCGATCCCGCGTCTCATCGGCACGAGGTGGGGATTGAATTGGATGACAGCCGGACCCCCGCTGTGCAACGCGAGCTGTTCCTCGATTTCGGCAAGGTGACGATGCTTGACCAAGCCGTAGGCCTTTGCGCTCTCGGCACGCTCGACATAGAGGTAGGTCTCCTCGACCTTGCGCCCCGCACCGCTCACTCCGCTGAGGGAATTGACCACGATGTGCGTGCGCGAAACCAGTCCGTCGCGCAACAGCGGTATCAGCGGAATCAATACACTCGTCGGATAACACCCGGGCGAGGCGGCCAGGCGGATCTCCCGCTTCCACGACGAGTCCGTGATTTCCGGAAGGACAAACCGCGCCAGCGGCAGGATCGCGGGAGCGTGATGCCTGCCGTAATAACGTTCGTAGGTCGCTAGGTCGGCGATGCGGAAATCCGCGCTCAGGTCGATGACCTTCTTGCCCGCAGGCACCAGCACCTTTGCAAAATCCGCGGCCGCACCATGCGGAAGCGCCAGGAACACAAGGTCCAGATCGCCGGCCGCGAGGGCATCGGCATTGGAGTCGGTGAAGGTGAGCCCGTGATCCACACCCCTGAGCGAGGGAAACACCTGCTGCAGCGACTTGCCGGCATGGGTGCGCGACGTGACCGTCGTGAGGCGGACATGGGGATGTCCGAGCAGAAGCCTGACCAGGAGTTCACCGGAATAACCGGACGCACCGACAACACCGACATTCATGGCAGAGAGAAATCAGTATGAATCCAAAAAAAGCAAGAGCACCCCCATCGCCGAAGGACGCAAAAAAGGCCGCCTTGATGGGAAAGGCGGCCGATGCTGCAAAACGAATGACTCGAATCAGCGCTTCGAGAACTGGAAGCGCTTGCGCGCACCGGGCTGGCCGGGCTTCTTGCGCTCCTTGCCGCGAGGATCGCGGGTGATGTGTCCGGCCTTCTTGAGCGCGGCGCGGTGTTCCGGATTCATCTTCTGCAGGGCGCGCGCGATGCCATGCGCGGTTGCGCCCGCCTGGCCCGAGACCCCACCGCCGACCACGTTGACGGTCACGTCAATCTTGTCGCGCAGTTCAACGGTCAGGAGCGGCGCGTAGGCCTGCTTCGAGAAATTCTCGTGAGTGAAATAGCTGTCGAAGTCGCGACCGTTCACAAGAAGCTTGCCGGAGCCTTCACTCAGACGAACGCGAGCGGTGGCGGTCTTGCGGCGACCCGTGGCGGAGATGACGTTGGTGGCGGTTGCGCTCATAATTCAGATCAAACGGAAATCTTGTTGGGGTTCTGTGCTTCGTGCGTGTGATTCGGACCCGCAAACACGCGCAGCTTGGTCAGCATCCTGGCCGCAATGCGGTTCTTGGGGAGCATGCCCTTGACCGCGTGCTCGATCAGGAACTCCGGGCGGCGCTCACGCTGCTGGGGGATCGAACGATAGCTCTCGCCGCCAACGAAGCCCGAGAAAAACATGTACTTGTTCTGCTCCTCCTTCTTGCCCGTGAGAACCACCTTCTCCGCATTGATGATCACAACGTAGTCGCCGGTGTCGACATTGGGCGTGTAGGAAGGCTTGTTGCGGCCGCGGATGATGTTGGCGGCCTTCACGGCGAGACGGCCAAGCACGACTCCCTCGGCATCGATCAGATGCCATTTCGGCTGTGGCAGGGTCTCGTTTTTGGCGAGGAACGTTTTCATGAGAAAAGGGGCCAAGAGGTACGGTTGCGGGAAGCGGTGTCAACTGCATTTCCCCGGACAGAACAAAACCGACCCGCTCACACGGGTCGGTTTTGTTCACAAAAATGCAAGCAGGTGGATTCGACTCAGAATCCGACGGTCAATCCCGCAGTGAACCACAAGTGATTGTCTTCAACCCCGTCGAGATCGTTGGAAGCATATTGGCCTCCAAGAACCAGTGTTGCCTTCTGGGTAAGCTTGAAGGGCAGATTCACACCCACTCCCCAATAGAGGTAGTCATCGCCCTTTTCGGGCGCATCATGACCGAGGGTGGCGGTGAAATCGAGCGAGGTGCCGTAATCCTTAAGTGGGATGCTGTAGCCCACGGAACCTTGGAAGATAACCTCCTTCAGATTGAAGTCATAGTAGGCATAGACCCCCGGAGTGAATCCTGCAATGGTGCCCGTGATGCCGATGTAGCCTTCGAACGAATGCTCAACCGCCACGGATTTGTCGGCCTCGGGATAATAGTAGAACGTTCCACCGACATCGAGCTTCCAGATGTCATCGAGCGGAATGCCATAACCACCGTAGAAATCGATTTCGTTGTCGGAATTGTTCGTGATCGGCTGGTTCATCCAGACGCCCGCATAGAGATTGCTGGAAGTGATCTCGATGGATGGCTGAATCGTATCCTTCGTTTTTTCGAGTCCGCGAAACACGTACTTGCTCGCGTACGGGAAATCAACGGTGACTGAATACGAGAGCTTGCTCTCCTCCACGGGCGCTTGCGGTGTCTGCGCTCGAACGAGGGTCGTCAAGCCGCCCGCCAAGGCAGCGAGGATGATAATGGTCTTTTTCATAGTATTGTTCTGTAGTTTCTTAGGAACCATCTGGTCAGGATGGTCGGCTGGCAGTCCCTATTGTCTGGTTGTAAAACCTTACGAGTCAAATAACCTGGCAAGACGGACTGCAAACCGGTGACCTGCGATTCGGTTCGCAGTTCCTTCAGCAGGTCGCGGGCCAAGTCCTCCATAATCATGAAATTCTTTACCTGGGCCAGTGCCTTGTCAGGCAGTTCGGCGGTCATTCTTGGCGCCATGGGTGCACATGTCCTGAAGGAGCGCCTGACTTCTGCGGGAAATCTGGAGGCATGGAAAACTGCGTCGCTCTACCATATTGTGCACGCGGTCGCCCTCTTTGCCGTGCTCATTGCGGCACAGCACGCAAACGCGCAGGGCGATACAAAAGCTGTCCAGGCATGGAGGCGGGTGGCCATCATCTGGCTCGTGGGCGTGATCTTTTTTTCGGGCTCGATCTATGCCCTCAGCCTTGGCGGGCCTTCCTGGCTGGGTCCCGTGACTCCCCTGGGTGGCATCCTTCTCATCGCGGGCTGGGTGCTGATTGTCCGGACACGCACTCCGGCAGGATCCTGATCGATGACGCTGCCCGAGGATCTTCAAGCAGTCCTGCAGGCAGTGCGCGCGGTCGGCCGGCCGCGTCTTGTTGGCGGATGCGTGCGCGACTGGCTGCTCGGTTTGGTTCCCAAGGACTTCGATGTCGAGGTCGGCGGCGTCAGTTTCGAGGAACTGCACCGGGTCCTCGCCCCCTTCGGTTCAACGGACGTCGTGGGTCGCAGCTTCGGAGTGATCAAACTTCGAACACTCTCGGGACATGAATACGACTTCAGCCTTCCCCGGCGCGAATCTAAGACCGGCGCGGGACACCGTGGTTTTGCAGTCCAGCCCGACCCAGGCCTGAGCGATGCCGACGCTGCCGCACGGCGCGATTTTACGCTGAACGCCATCGCCTGGGATCCCTTTGCTGAAGCATTGATCGACCCCTTGGGAGGCGAGGCGGATCTCAGGGCAGGCCGGCTTCGGCATGCGAGTGCCGCCTTCGTCGAAGACCCGCTCCGAGTCCTGCGCGCAATGCAACTGGCGGCCCGCTTTGAATTCACGGTCGCGCCCGAAACCGTCGCTTTGTGCAGGTTCATCGTTTCAAGTTATCCGGAATTGCCCGTCGAACGGGTCTGGGGTGAATGGGAAAAGTGGGCTGCCCAAGCCAGGAAGCCCTCGCTTGGCCTGAAGGTGCTGGCTGAGACCGGCTGGATCAGCCATTTTCCGGAGATTGCAGCACTGCAGGGCTGTCCCCAGGAGCCTGAATGGCACCCGGAGGGCGATGTCTTCGTCCACACGCAGCATTGCTGCGATGCGCTCTGTCGGATGCCGCCCTGGCAGGATTCGGACCGTGAACGGCGCCGCATCCTACTTCTTGCAGTACTGGCGCACGACTTCGGTAAACCATCGACCACGCTACGGGTCGTGAAACGCGACATCCTGCGCTGGACTAGCCCGGGACACGAATCCGCCGGTGAGCCGCTCGCCATTTCTTTTCTCCAACGCATCGGCGCATCGACAGCGATCGTCAGTCACGTGGTGCCGCTTGTGGTGAACCATCTCGTCCACCACCGCGGCCCCAAGAGTGAATTCGGCGACACCCAGGTCCGGCGCCTCGCGCAGCGCATCATGCCCGCAACCATCGACGACCTTGCCCTTGTCATGCTCGCCGATTCGTTCGGTCGACCGCCCCTCTACTCTCCCGAGACGATCAACCTGATCGAAAAACTGAAAGCGAAGTCGCGGGCGCTCGCAATCGCATCCCAAGCCCCCAGGCCGATCCTCCTCGGCCGTCACCTGATCGAACTGGGCGAAAAACCCGGTCCCGCTTTCAAGCCCGTCCTCGACGCGGCCTTCGAAGCCCAGCTGGACGGCGTGTTCACCCACGAGGCCGGCGCCCTGACCTGGGCGAGAAACCATTTGCGACGAAGCCAGTGCGTGAATTAGTTTCTCCCCAGAACCGTTTCCAATCCAGCCCCCTTCACACGTCATGTCCAATCAGCTCGAACAACTCAAAAAAGTAACCACGGTTGTCGCCGACACGGGAGATTTCGGCGCCATCAAGCGTTTCGCTCCCCAGGATGCGACAACCAATCCCTCGCTCATCCTGAAAGCGGCCGGCATGCCCGAGTATAGTCACCTGGTGGACAAGGCCATCAAGGACTCCCCCTCCGGCGCGAGCCTCGGCACGCTGATCGACCGTTTGCTCGTGCTCTTTGGGCTGGAGATTCTGAAAATCGTGCCGGGTCGCGTGTCGACCGAAGTCGATGCAAGGCTTTCGTTCGATCGCGATGGCTCAATCGAGAAGGCCCGTGAGATCATCGCCTTCTACAAGGCTGCCGGCATCGCACGCGAACGCGTCCTCATCAAAGTTGCCTCCACTTGGGAGGGCATCAAGACGGCCGAGGTTCTGGAAAAGGAGGGCATCCGCTGCAACATGACCCTGCTCTTCTGTTTCGCCCAGGCAGTGGCCAGCGCGGAAGCCAAGGTACAGCTGATCTCACCATTCGTCGGCAGGATTCTCGACTGGTACAAGAAGAGCACGGGCAAGGACTACGCACCGGCCGACGATCCAGGCGTGCACTCGGTCGCCGCCATCTACTCATACTACAAGAAATTCGGCTACAAGACGGAGGTGATGGGTGCCTCCTTCCGCAGCAAGGGTCAGATCCTGGAACTCGCAGGTTGCGACCTCCTTACCATCGCTCCCTCGCTGATGGCGGAGCTCGAAGCGAGTTCCGACCCCGTTCCGCAGAAACTCTCAGTCGCAAACGCCGCCAGGGATCCTCAGCCCCGCGTCTCCTTCGATGAGAAGGCGTTCCGGTTCGCGCTCAACGAGGACGCCATGGCCACTGAAAAAACCGCGGAAGGCATCCGCACTTTCTCAGCCGACATCCGAAAGCTCGAGCATCTGCTCACACAAAGGCGCGGCGGCTGACAGCGCCGTTCACGAAGGCATGTCGTGCATTCAGGGCGGTCTCCTCCCGCCCTTTCTCTCAGGCCGGATTCAATTGCGCATCCGAGACACGAAACGCCTGTACACCGGTCGTCAGCAAACCGTCGCTCAGAATGCGCGCCCTCAGTCCGCCGCGGCCCTTGAGCCATTGCTCGGCACCCGGGCACGCCGCCTGATCCATCCAATAGCAGGGCGCCGATTCACACATGCCCTCGAATTCGATTCCGCCCAGGAAAAAGCGGACGCCCACCTGCGCCATGAGATCAAGCCCCTCCAGCAGCACATTCCGACGGAAGGCCCCGGGGGAAAGTTCCGGGAGCGAAAAGTGACGCTTCAGCTCCTCGTAGACGCGATGGTCAAAAAACGTGATCTGCCCGCGGTAGTCGGGTTTGTAGTCAAAGAATCGGTCGCCTTCGATGCCGCGCCCGGCGCAACACCTCACCTCCGTGACCTCCCGGGTCGGCTGGGATCCGGCAGGCTGTCCGTGGTGACCAAAAAAGTTGTGCCCCGGGGAAATGAACAAATGGCGGACGACGACCTGCATGCCGACAGCAAGATCCCGATGGGCGACAATGGCAAAATCGATTTTCAACCCTTGATCCTATCCGACAAAGGAAGATCCACCCGGACGCACCGGATGGAATCCTCCGCGTCCGCAGCTCTGCGTTCTTGATGATCCGCGCATTTCAATGGGACCTGGCCCGACAGGTTGAGCGGCTTGATTGGCTGCTCGCACAACTGCCCCGCTACGCCGATTGGGGATATCAGGAACTCTACCTGCACCTCGAGGACGCCGTCGAGTACCCTTCCCTGCCCTCGGTCGCCAGAAGCGATGCGTACCGTCACCGTGACCTCGCACGCCTGGTCGAACGGGCGGATCGTCTCGGCATCAAGGTCGTCCCCATCGTCAATCTTCTGGGCCACACGCAGTACCTCATCAAGACGCCGGAACTGCGCCACCTCAACGAACTGTGTCACCCGGACGGCACCCCCATGGAACGTGGCCAGATCTGCCCCGTCCTTCCGCAGACCCTTGAAACCGCGGAGAAACTGTTCGACGACGTGCACGTCTTCTGCAGCGCCGGAAAGATCCACGTCGGACTCGATGAGTCCTTCCACCTCGGACACCACGCAAAGAGTCGCGAGGAGATTTCCACCCTCGGACTCGCCGCCCATTTTGCCCGCTACGCGTCGCGCCTGCATGAGCGGATCGCGAGGCGCGGATTGAAGATGGGCATGTGGGCCGACATGCTCGCGCTCATCCCCGAGGCCATCCCGCTTCTGCCGCGTGGCATCGCCGCCTACGACTGGTACTACTACCCGTTCCAATCCCGACCGCGAATGGAGCTATACAATTTTCGCGATTACGATCTGGCGCCCGCACTCCGCGCCCAAGGCATAGATTACTGGGGATGTCCGATGAACGGAGCATTCCGCTTTGAACCCCTGCCGCGCTTTTCCGACCGGCTCGGGAATCTGCGCTCCTGGTGGAAACGCTGTCACCTGGTCGGCGCAGCCGGCTTCCTTGTCACTTCCTGGGAACCCTATCGCCTGGCAATCGAAACCACCACGGTGGTCGACGCGGCGGCCAGCGCCCTCTGGCGTGAACCCGGGATCGACGACGATGCCGGAATGCTCGCCCACGGATTCGCGCGCTCGCATCCGCGAGCCACCGCCCGCGAGGTCCGGGGCTGGGCGCGCAGTGTCCTGGCATGCGATGCCCACGCCTTCTGCGGCTATGCGCGCTGGGAAATCAACGATCGCTGGGACGGCATCAGCACGCGAACGCGCTTTGCCCGGACCGCGGACGAGCTCCGGTTTTTCGCACGGACTCACAGGCAGGCTCTGCCCGCACCCTTCGACAGCAGCCTCGCATTTCGACGTTACCTCGCCCAGCGCGACAGCTTCGTGCAGGAGGCTGCACGGGGCGTCTGGCGACTTCGCCGTCTCAGGGAAAAGGACCGCCAAAAGGATTTTGCCGCGGAACTTCAGCGACTCCAAACGGAGGCCACCGCGTTGCGCGAAGCGATCAATGAAGGACGAGTCGCCGCGACGGCCATGTGGAATCGTTCGCGCAACCGGCGCTCGCACGGGCAGAACCTGCTGATTCTCGAAGCAGACCACCAGCGCCTGATTTCCTGGATCGCGTGGCTGAAACTCGTGCGAAAGGATCCTCGGGTCGTTGAAGGCGGCAGCCCTGTCACCGGAGCCTGGCAGCTGCAGTTTTCCGTCCACACCTTCGCACCCGCCCTGCAGAAGGTCGTCGTCGAGGAGCAATCCGCCAACGGCGACTGGCAGACGATTGGTACGCGCTTCACGATCGAGTTCCGTGCGGAGGCCGCGCGTCCCCGCACGCGCATACGTCGGGAAATGGCCGTGCCGGTCACCCGCCCTGACGCCACCTTCCGCATCGCCGTGCGCGGCCTTGGCCAGGTGATCATCTCCGGCGTGGAGCTCACCAACGGCGTGGTGGTGCGCTCCCCTCTCCAAGAGGCGCCTTCCATCAGAAAAACCCTCGGCACGCCCGCTCCGCTTCAAGGATTCCCGGAAATCGACTGGAGCATCAACGCGGACGAGTGGGTGATTCAGTTTCACGCGGAGGCGCGGAGACGCGGAGGGGAAGAGGAAGAGTAAAAGCAGGTCTGGCGGAGCTCACACGAAGGCGCAAAGACACGAAGTGGCTTCTTCTCCCTCCGGAAATCCGCGCAAATCTGTGCCATCTCCGGTTAAACATTCCGGAATTTGGACCACGGATGACCTAACGAAGCTGCGCGCGAGATTTGTTTTCGCTGTTCAACCTGCACGTGAAACCGCATTACCGAGGAGAGTCTTGTTTTTCATGACAGATGTTCAGAGACAGCACTACAGAACCAATCCCAGACGGATCCATGGCCAATGACCTTTCGGTCTTCTTTCACTCTTCACTCCTCACCCTTCACTCTTTTCGTCCCCTCGTCAGCGTCTCCGCGTCTCCGCGTGAGCTTCCGTAAAACAGCCTTTCCCGTCATCAGCGACGCTTTCAACATTCTCCCATGCGCATCATCCGCCACCTTACGTCCAGCGGTCCTGCCTACGCCGCTTTGCAGCCTGATGGTTCAGCACGCGCCATCGCTGGCGACCCCCTGTCTGGCACTCACGCGGTCACGGCCACCGTTGTCCCTCTCGGAAAACGCCTGGCACCCGTCGTCCCCGGCAACATTCTGGGCATCGGCCTCAACTACCGGAAGCATGCCGAGGAAGGGGGCAAGGGGGTGCCGGCGCGGCCGATGTGGTTCATGAAGACAACCTCCGCTGTGCAGAATCCGGGGGATCCCATTGTCATTCCGCGAACCTGTCGAAGCGACAAGGTCGACTACGAAGGCGAGCTCGCGATCGTCATCGGGCGGAGCGCGCGGAATGTCTCGCGCGAAGCGGCGTTCAATCACGTCCTCGGCTACACCATCGCCAACGATGTTTCAGCGCGGGACTGGCAGTTCGAACTCGGCGGCGGGCAGTTCTGCCACGGCAAGAGTTTCGATACCTTCTGCCCGCTTGGGCCGGTTCTCGTGACGCCCGACGAGCTTACCAATCCCAACGCCCTCCGCCTCATCACCCGGGTGAACGCTGAAGTCCGCCAGGACTGGACAACTGCCGACATGGTCTTTGATGTCGCCGAAATCGTCAGCTTCCTCAGCGGCAGCCGCACCCTCGCGGCCGGCACTGTCATCCTGACCGGAACCCCGCACGGCGTCGGCTTCGCGCGCAAGCCCCCGGTCTGGCTGAAGCCGGGCGACACCGTGGAAATCGAGATCGAGTCCATCGGCACACTCTCGAATCCGGTCGTGATGGAGTGACAGTGCCTTGGAAACTCCGCTCACCCAACCGAAAAAGGCCAGTTCCACTTTCGTCCGAAGTCGCTCGGGAGCTCAAGCTCCCGGACGACTGGCTCAATGACCACGTGAAACAGTTTCTCGCCGAGAAGGAGGCAAAGCGACAACTCATCGGAATTGATTTTGGCAGAGGCCTAAGGGTTTCAGTTCCGACTGCTTCCTACCTCCTCGCCTTGAAACTTCGCGCCTGCCGTCCCCCTCTACCCGGGTATGCAGGTGACTACGATGATCTTCGCTTCCTTATCCGAAAGATCGGAATCAAGTCAGTCGACGCCGCCAGGTCCAACCACGACAAGTTCTTCCCGCATGATACCCTTTCGGATACCGCGATCGCGGTCGTGAGGTCCGTTGTCGAGGAGGATTCCCGATGATCTTCCGCACCTCTTCCTTGAAGGACGTCGCGGATCAATCCGGGTCGCTCGCGGAATTCGGCCGGAATCTCCGTGATTGGCTGCATGCGCTGCGGAGTGTCACTTCGCGCGCACAACCAAGCGGTGCTCCTGGAAAAATCCGGCTGGCAGGAGGAGCTGGCCGGGCTGGAAGTGCGTTTCGACGCACACCCCGACGGACCTCCGGGCGAAAAATACATTGTGTGCCGCAGGGGAGCGCGGGCGGAAAAAGCGTGGAGGTACTCCTGCCGGTCCTACGCGATACCGTGCGAACCGAACTGCAGCTGCGCGTCGTCGCCACGCCTGAGCCCGCGACCGCCCAGCTGCTCGCTCATCTCGGGCTGCGCCTACCCAAAGGCCCGCGCTTCATCGCGAATGTAGTGCCGAAAATCACCCCCGAAATTGCGCAAGTGGTTACCCCGCAACAAAACTGTTCCGCGAACTGACGAACTTGGGCTAGTCGTCCGACTCGTAGGAAGCGACGTCGACAAGCTTTAGCTTTGGGACCTGGCAAAACTCGACTCTGTTAAGCGTCGCGAGCTTATGTCCGTGCAGGAGCGCCGTTGCAGCAATGAGCATGTCGTGAGGACCGATGAGCTTTCCGGTTCTTGCCAGGGTCGCCCACAGGATAGCATGCTGCCTTGCAACGGACGCGTCATAGTCGATGACTTCAAGTACACTGAAAAAGTGCTCCACGATGGCTGCACGGGCGGCTCTTTTCTGCGGGGTAGCTCGCTCCACCCCGTGAAGGAGTTCGGCGACGCTGATCGCCGCCAGATAGAACCTTTCTCCGGAGTGGGCGGAAAAGAACTCCGTTGCTTTGAAGCGTTGCCTTTCGGCCGCGATGAGAAGCGAGGAGTCGAGGATTATTCCCATTTGTCTTTCACCTTCGGGAGTTCATTTCGGGCGAGGCTCACGTCGTCTCCAAACAATTTGGCCTCGGAGGCACTGAGGTGAGGAAGACCCCTCCAAAGCGTTGCGAGCTCGGCTCCGGTCTTGGCCGAGGTTTCGACAGGAACGATCTTCGCAACCGGCTTTCCTCCCTTCAGGAGGACCGCGCTTTCGTTGCGATAGTAAACCCGGTTGATGAGGTCGGCAAAGCCGCGGGCGGCGTCGGTGACTGTAACGGTCTTGATCATGCTTGGATCATAGAATCTGATTATCAGGTTGTCAATGGACTCCCCTGACCCGCCAAAATTCAAACCCTGCCTTGGAAATATGACTACCTTGCCGCTTGCCAGTTGCCTGGAGGAACCGGGCGGCGCGCTGGCTTGCACACGTGCTTGATGTGATTGCTTTCGGGGCGCCATCCGTTGTGGCCGTCGGAGCTCTGCCTCTCGCCTGGGAAGTTGGCCTCCCGGGTCGCCTGGCGGTAGCGGCCCAAGGAATCGACATCGAGCGCGTCGACGGAGGCCCTACCCAGGCAGTGATTTGTATGAGATACGTATCAGATCTTAGGCTCTCCGCCGCCGATGGTGCCCGGGACAGGACTTGAACCTGCACATCTTTCGATAACGGCTTCTAAGACCGTCGTGTCTGCCATTCCACCACCCGGGCGGGCGAACATCGCGAGCGACGTTCTACAGGGTGCAGGAAAGGTGCGCGGGCGGGCAAGCCTGTAAGCTTTGCCCAGAGCGCCACACGTCACCGGTGACCCGCGCACCTCAGGCGCTCTTGCAGGCGATCCTGGCGTATTGGCTCCGACTGAAGCCATAGTGCCTGTTCGCACATTCCGGGCACAGCGTATGCGAGATCGACTCCCGCTTTTCCCACAATAAGAGTGGGTCCACGGCAACGAACTCCATCGGCCCAACCCGCAGGCGTTTGCACCCGCAGCAAACGATGAGGAGCTCATCCATGTCCGCGCTGCGATCTAGCGGCGGAGCTGAAACAAACGTAACCATGTGTGTCAGTGTGAACCCATTCCGCAGCATCGCCTATCGGGGTTTCTCCTGCATCCATCGTCGGGCTCAGACCCTCACTTTGTTCCCTCGCAACCGCTTTCACCAAAGGCCGTCCAAACACCCCCATTGGAGCCTTCTTCGCAACACCCTTGATTCCCGACGTTTGGAGGCTTCGATTTTCCCCAATCCGACATCCGACATGCGACGACACCCGTTCTCCCTTCCTTCGATCACGGCAGTCTTTCTCGTTTTCATTTCACTTTCGGTGGCTGAACCCGAGCGCACCCAGGTCACGCTGCTTTCAACGACAGATCTGCACGGTCACATCTATCCCATCGACTATGCAAGCAACACGCCTTCCAACGAGGGCTTCGCAAAAGTCGCCACGCTGATCCGCAAGGTCCGGGCTGCGGCGGGCGAAGTCGTGCTTGTCGATTGCGGCGACACCATCCAGGGCACGCCGCTCGTGTACCATCACAATCGCATCAACAACCTCCCCCCCGACCCCATGATGGTGGTGATGAACGCGCTCAACTACGACGCGCTCGTCGTCGGCAATCACGAGTACAACTTCGGCCTCGCCGTCCTCCAGAAGGCCCGCCGCGAAGCACGGTTCCCGTGGCTCTCGGCAAACACGGAATGGACCCGGGACAACACCCCCGCCTTCGACGCCCATCTCATCAAGACCATCCACGGCGTGCGCGTGGGAGTGCTCGGACTGACAACGCCCGGGATCCCGTACTGGGAGGACAAGGAAAACTACGCGGGGCTTCGTTTCACCGATCCGGTCGAGGCCGCACGGAGGGGCGTTTCCGACCTGAAAAAAAGATCCAAGGTCGACATCGTCGTGCTGGCGATGCACATGGGACTCGAGGAGAACCTCGCGACCGGACTCGTTTCCGCCAGCCAGGTCCCCAATGAAAACCTCGCCCTGAAGATTGCACGGACCGTCCCGGGGATCGACGTCCTGTTCATGGGACACACTCATCGCACCGTCCCCGCCCTGAACGTGGGCACTGCACTGCTCACCCAGGCGGGCCGCTGGGGCGACCACCTGGGCCGCGTGGAGGTTTATCTCGAACGCGACGACACAAGCACCCCCTGGCGCATTGTTGCCAAGTCCTCGACGTGTATTCCCGTCGAAGCTTCCACAAAACCCGATCCGGAGGTCCTGGCACTCGCGAAACCGTATCATGAGGAAACGCAGGCCTGGCTTGGCCGTCCCATCGGCCGCAGCGTAAAGGCCCTGTCGTCAGCGGAATCGCGCCTGCGCGACACCGCCATCATCGACCTGGTCCAGAAGGTCCAGCTCGACGCGGGCAGGGCTGATGTTTCGTTCGCGGCGAGTTTCACCCTGGACGCGCATCTGCCGAAGGGGCCGGTGACCGTCCGGGACATTGCGGGACTGTACGTCTACGACAACACGCTGGTCGTGATCGATCTTACGGGTGCACAGATCAAGGAGGCGCTCGAACATGCGGCGCTCTATTTCCTTCCCCATGAGCCCGGGAAGACCGCAGCGCAATTGATCGATGCTTCCATCCCGGGATACAATTTTGATCTGGCGGAAGGTGTCGGTTATACGATCGATCTGAGGCGTCCGCAGGGCTCCCGCATCGTCGACCTGACCTTTGGGGGCAAGCCCCTGGATCCGGCGCAGCACTTCCGCGTTGCCATCAACAATTACCGCCTCAATGGCGGCGGCGGCTACACCATGTTCCGCAATGCCCGTGTGCTGTACCGCTCCAGCATGGAGATTCGCGACCTCATTCTCGATTGGGTCCGGGCCCACCCTGACATTCCTTCCGAACCGACCGGCAACTGGCGGATCCAGGAATAGCAGATCGACCTGGCCGCCCGCGTCCGCGGCAAATCTTCCGCGGCGGCCCACGCAACACCAAAAGCCGCACGGCCTGACGCATCCGCCCATCGTCGGCTGGATCGTGGGCATCTCGGCACATTTGGCTGAAGCTTGAGCACGATTGCTCCGATAATCGGGTATGCGCTATTCGATGTCGCTTTTCCTCTCTGGCTGTATGCTCGCCATCACGTCGGTCTCCGCCGTGGAGCGGGGCGACACCTATGATGCGGTCATCACGGAAAGAGGAACCCCGATGGGCACCCTGAATGCGGGCTCGGTCCAGATACTGAAATACAGCGATCAGGAGATTCGTCTCGAAGGCGGCGTCGTTGTTTCCATCCGCCAGGTCCGCAAGAGCGGCGCCGCGGCAATCAAGCCCCGCACCGCACCGGCCGCCCTGCCACCGACGCCTGAGCTGCAGTGGACCGACAGCTTTCCCGAGGCCGTGAGGCTAGCACGGGATAAACAACGCCAGGTGTTCATGTTCTTCACCGGCTCGGATTGGTGTGAATGGTGCAAACGACTCGAGGCGGAGATACTCTCGACCCCCGAATTTGCCCGCTACGCGGCAGACAGGTTCGTCCTGCTCAAACTCGACTTTCCGCGCAAGGTCCAGCAACCCGAAGACCTCGCCACGCAGAATCAAACGCTCGCAAAGCGATTTCGTGTGGCCGGCTTTCCCACTGTGATCGTCTTCTCAAGCGACGGAAAACGGGTCGCCGAC
The DNA here is from genome assembly GCA_017994935.1 of Opitutaceae bacterium. Classification (GTDB taxonomy): domain Bacteria; phylum Verrucomicrobiota; class Verrucomicrobiia; order Opitutales; family Opitutaceae; genus UBA6669. The sequence continues at coordinate 22,607 of JAGOJU010000033.1, read as the reverse complement.
TTGGGCTACGAACCCGGCGGTCCGGCACCTTTTCTCGAAAAGCTTTCAGCCTTGAAGTAAGCGCGGCGGAGACGGCGTCACCACTCGTACACCTCGACGAGCGCCACGCCCGTGGTGCCTCCGACGCCGGACACGTTCGCCGTGTAGCTCCCGGCCCCGAGTTCGAGGATCAAGACCGAATCCTTCCCGCCCGGTGTGAGACGGAAAGCGCCGCTTCCATTGCCATCATCCGTTGTCCAGTTGTCATTGGATGCGAGAAGCGTCTCACCCTTGTAGAGTTCGATCTGCGGATCCTCCAATACACCTCCGACCCCGAACTCTTTCAACTGGGGGCCGATTGCGCGGACAAGGATCCGCTTTTTTGCGTCACCCGCGATCACGAATCCAGCGATCAGGATGTTGCCTCCGGTACCAACGTCCGCACGGGCCGAAACGTTGATGAGCCGCGGGCCTCCATTCATGATCGGCCCGTCGAGATCGTAGAGCTCCACCAGGGCCACACCGGACGCATTCGTTTTCACGTGTGCCGAATACGCGCCTGGAAGCACCGGCGTGACCAATGCGGCATCCTTGGATGCGTCCAGGAGCGGGAAGGCTCCGACCGAGGAAAACACAGTGGAATCTCCCGCAGCCCAATTGTCGTTTCGGCCGACGATCTGGCTGCCGCTCACCAGGGCAATCTCGGGATCCGGAAGAAAATCCTGCACGCCGTACGGCAGAAGCGAGGGTCCAATCGCACGCGCCAACAGGGACTTGGCCCCTCCATTGACAACGAATCCCACGATCAGCGTCTTGTCCCCCTGACCTGCCACCGCCCTCACCGAAAGATTGATCATTCGTGTCGCGGACCCCGGGATCGGCGGCGTTTCTTCAATCACCACAATGGCGCCGTCACTGGTCACCGTGGCCAGTCCGTTGCGCACCGTGACCGAATAGATCCCCGTCTGCGACACCTGGGTCCTGCCCAGCACGAGCGTGGCACCTGTCTCCCCTGGGATTGCAACGCCGTCCTTGGACCATTGATAGGTGAACGGTGCCGATCCATTGACATCCACGGCAAGCGTCGCGCTGCTGCCGGTGGAAAGGCGCTGGGATTTCGGCTGGGCGACGAGAACGGGCGGCACCACCTCGTAGGCACCGGTACGGGCAGAGTTCCTGCGGAACATCGGCCACGGAGACGCTGCCGGATCCGTGTTGGTACGGATCGCGTAGAGGCGGCCGTCCTGCGCCCCGACATACAGCATGCCGTTGTGCAGCAGCGGCGAGGACCGGACTCCCCCACCAAAATGATAGGTTCGTTTGATCGAACCGTCGGGATTCACCGCGACCAGTTTCCCATCGAGCGTTCCGATGTAGATCACCCCGGCGGTGTCGATTGCCGGCGACGAGGTCCGGATCTCGCTTCCGACCTGCGTTGTCCAGCGCTGCACGCCGTCGCTGCCCACCGCATGCAGTTTTCCATCGTATGTGCCAAAGTACAGCGTCCCATCGACGCCGAGAGCAGGCGACGACGAGATTCCCGAACCCGAGCGATAGATCCACCTCTGGCTGCCATCCGGTTTCACCGAGAAAAAGTCGCCGTTCAACGCGCCGAAATATACGTTGCCCTGCGCATCGATCGCTGGTGATGCATAGATTTCGTCACCGGCATCGAAGGTCCAGCGGACTATCTTGTCCGACGTCAGCGCGTAGAGTTTGTGGTCGGTGGAACCGATATAGAGGGTGCCGTCCGGGCCCATCCCCGGCGAGCAATACGACACACCGGCGACCGGCAGCGACCACTTGATTTCCCCGTCCTTTGCTATCGCGTGAAGGTCCCCTCCTTCCGCTCGCGCGTACACGGTGCCATCCAGAGAAACAATGGGCGAGCTCTCCAGGGCATCGCCAAGATCGCGACTCCAGAGTTTCGTCCCCTTTGAGGTAAACGCCTGAAGTGTCCCCGAGCCGTCGCCAATATAGATCGTTCCATCCGAGGCGACCGCGGGACTTGAGTAGGTTCCATCGGAGCTCAGGAAAAAGCCCCAGAGCCACTGCCCCCCAGTCGACATCGCCTCGAGCGTGCCGAATCCACTTGAAAAATAGATGGTGCCGTCAGAGCCGGCTGCAGGCGGCGCCTCCAATGCCCCGTAGCTGAATTCCTGCCATTCCGAATCGACCAGCCAGAAATCGAATTTTCCTCCGTCACCCAGGCTGTCGATCGCAAAAAAATACGTTTCACCCGCCTTTGTCTGGAAGGTCACCATTGGATCGTAGAAGGAGCCTGGTGCGTCGTCATCCTGACCGACAAGGGTGAGGGCAGTCACACTGCTTCCCTGATAGACCCCGAGCAGGGTATCGAGCACATCACTTGTCACCGATGCTTGAAACTGACCGTCCTGGGGTGCTGTCCATCGAAACCACACGGAACGCCCTCCGACCATGTTCTCGATCCGCGGCTCGCCCGTTTGAAGCGTCGCTCCAATGTTGCTCTGCGTCGTCCGGAAACTCGGCCCTGTCATCTCCAGCGCCGATGCAAAATCGTCATTTGAAGGCGGGGCTCGAAGATTGAGCAGTATCATTCCCTCCTGACCGCCCTTTCCCTCGACCGCAATGCGATAGGTCGTTCCCTTGGTCCCTGAAAACTCCACGAGACTCGTCGCCTGCCCTCCGATATTGTCGTTGGAGGCGACTTCCGCAAGGGCACCGATCTGGCTTCCGGTGTAAACGGCGACAGCGGTGTCGATGAGGCTTCCTGCGGTATCGATGGCGATGTGCATCGTTTCGGGAGCGGTCCACGTCCACCACAACGAACGCGACGCAGGAATGCCGGCATGCGCCGGTTCTCCGGCCTCCTTGGAAGCGCCGTTGTTGGCGGTGCGGACCCTGACAAATCCTCCCGAGAGAATGGCAGCGTCGGCAAACTGGTCATTGAAAGGCGAGGAATCGGCCGTCAGTGCGCGGGCAAGGTTGAGGCGTCCACCCGACTGGGCCTTTCCTGCAAGTGACTCCATCCGATCGACGCCTCGCATCAGCCGGTTGATCGTCGCACGGGGGGTGTCCTCGGGATGGAGGCTACGCAGCAATGCCGCAGCACCAGCCACATGCGGAGCCGAAAATGACGTTCCCAATGTCACGGTATAGGGCTCGGCCTGATTCCGTGTCAGCACGCGGATATCCACGCCCGGGGCAAAAAGATCCACCTTGCCGCTGCCATAGTTGCTGAAGGACGCCGGTTCGTCCGTCCGTGTGGAAGCACCCACGGCCACCAGATTCTCAAATGCATGATTTGCCGGGTAGGTGGGAAACTCGTCGTTGTTCAACCCTTTGTTGCCCGAGGAGGTGACCATGACAATCCCTGCATTCTTGATCCGTTGGATCGCAGCCTCCTCAGCTGCGGAGTACGTTGAGGTTCCATAGCTGGCATTGATGACTTTTGCCCCCATGGTCACGGCATAGTCCATGCATTCGATGGCATCCGAGGTGGCTCCAAAGCCGTCGCTGGTAATGAACTTCAACGCCATGATGCGCGCCTTCCAGGCCACACCAGCAATGCCGATGCCGTTGTTTCCAACGGCCCCGATCACGCCGGCAACCGCCGTGCCATGACCGAATCCGTCATCGTCCAGGGGACTGCCCCCGCCGGGCTGCCCGCGGGCCACGGTGGAGTCGATGCCAAACACATCATCGATGTAGCCATTGCCGTCGTCATCCATCCCGTTGTTTTCCCTGCCATTGCCGGACTCACCCGGATTGCGCCAGAGGTTCGCCGCGATGTCGGGATGGTCGGGATAGATTCCCGAATCGATGACCGCCACGATTACGCCCAGGGCATCGGTCGCCACGTCCCAGCCTTCGACCGCATGGATATCGGCACCCGCCTTGCCGTTCGATTGTCCGGTGTTGCGCAATGACCATTGTGCACCGGAAAGGAATTCCGGGTCGGACGGAATTGCATGGGCCCGCAGCAGACGGTCATGCTCCACGTATTCGTAAAGCCCCGTTTCCTGGAGCTGGGAGATGGTGCGATCGACAGTCTCGCCGTCGGGCACCTCGATCACACGAAGCCCTTTGAATCGTGGAAACTGTCGCGTAAGCCTGACTTTCTCCCGGGCCTCCGCGGCGACCAAAAAGGGTTCAGACATCTGGTCCTTTGGCAGGGCGAGCACCGCCCTATTGCTAAAACCCTGCGCCTTCTCCTCTTCGGAAAAGCGGCGGGGCGAAATCCTCCCTTTCTCCGCTCCTGAGGCAAGACCCGCAAACGCACTCAGGACAACGACAAGCCAAACCAGCGGAAACGGGGTACGCATGGCGTTGATGATTATAAGCACACAGTCACCCGCAAGCCTGCGGTTGCTGGCCGTTCAAGTATTCAGTGCCCTATATGGGGCACTGAATCGCCACTACTCACGACCTATTTGGTGGATGGAAAGGTCACCTTCGGCGCATCGCTTTCAGCCGCAGAGGCAGCAGGAGTGGCTGAGGGTTGCGATGCTCCGGCAGCCGCAGGCAAGCCCGCTTCCGCACGAAGGGCCACAGCGCGCTGCGCCCAGATGCTCTGCGGACTGAGCGTGGAAAGCTGCGTCACATAACCTTGAAGGGACGTGTCATCACTCGCCGTCGACGCCATGACGGCCAGCTGATAAGTCGCCTCTGCGCGCGTGGAAACCGGCTGACTCAGGTCGGACACGATGGCTTTGAACGCAGCCTCGCCCCCGGCCCGATCGCCGGAAAGCACCTTGGCCACTGCGCCGCCCATGACCGCGCGATGGGACAGAATGCTCGTTTTCAGAGCCGGGACAGCTTTGCCATAAAGGGATATGGCATCTGAATACTTGCCCGCGGTAAACGCCTCGTCTGCGAGTCGCAAATAGGCGACACCGCCCAGCAGGTGACTGTCATGCGCAGCGGCAAATGTTTTCAATTGCGCATCCGAAGTGGCCTTGGCGTAATCGGCCATGACGCCCTTTTCACGCTGCTCCTGAAGGATTTCCATGGCGCCCTTGGCAACGATGGCCGCGAGCGCAACCACGCAGACCGTTACGACAATCTTGCGGTTGCGCGCCCAGAACTGACGCAGTTTCTCGTCAAAAGGAACTTCAGGTACCGGTGCCGACGGATCAGCGGATGGGGTTGCGCCCGAGGAAACAGGAGATGAGGGCGGTTGGGAGGAAGCCATGATCGAGAAGTGGAAAGGCGAGACGAAAGCAGACGCGCCCCGCGGCGTAAAGGCGGGAGTTCACCCGGAGGATCAATCGAATACCACTGTCTTGTTGCCATACACCAGCACCCGATTCTCCAGATGCCAGCGAACTGCCTGGGCAAGCACGGTCCGCTCGAGGTCCCGCCCCCTGCGAACGAGGTCGTCCACACTGTGCCGGTGGGTCACCCGCGCCACATCCTGCTGAATGATCGGGCCTTCGTCGAGGTCCCGCGTGGCGTAGTGGGCGGTCGCCCCGATCAGCTTCACTCCGCGCGAATGCGCCTGGTGATACGGACGCCCCCCGGCAAACGCGGGCAGGAAGGAGTGGTGGATGTTGATCACCGGCTTTCCAAAGCGTTCAAGGAAATCAGCCGACAGCACCTGCATGTAGCGCGCGAGTATCACCAGTTCGATGCGGTGCTCCCGCAACAACTCCAGTTGCGCCGCTTCACCCGCGGATTTGGTGTCGCTCGTGACCGGCACATGCTTGAAGAGCAGCCCGTACCCCTCGGCCGCAGCGGCAAGGTCGCGGTGATTTGAAATGACCAGCGAAAAATCGGCCGTGTAGTCGCCCGCGCGCGAGCGGAGGACAAGGTCGTGGAAGCAGTGGTCGGCCTTGGATACAAAAATCGCCACACGCGTCCGCCGGGAGGAGTCGGCGACCCGCGCCTTCATGCCCAGCTCCGCTGCAAACGAGGTGAATGCCTCCGTATCCGCAGACTGGCTGCCCGGCGCGGGCTCCCACTCCACGCGCTGGAAGAAGATGCCCGCCTCGCGGTCGCGGTGCTGGTCCGCATGCAGGATGTTTCCGCCTCGTTCAAAGATCCAGCCCGAGACCCGCGCGACAAGGCCGCGCTGATCCGGACCGTGGAGAAGGGCTACGATGCTCGCCATCGGAAATCAGTGAATGTCGACGTTGCCGACGTATTTCTGGATCGGCTTCACGCCAATGCGCTTCCGCTTGAGTGCCTTGATGCCATCGATCGCGGCATTGGCACCGGTCAGGGTGGTCATGATGCACACGCTGTGGGCGTAGGCCGCGGCGCGGATCTTGTTCTCATCCTGCCTGGGAATCATTCCCGCAGGCGTGTTGATCACCATCTGGATCTGGCCGTTCTTGATCAGGTCGATCGCCGTGGGTCTGCCTTCCTCGATCTTCGCCAGCTTCGAGACCTTGATGCCATGGTCGGTGAGCACCTTGGCGGTGCCTCCGGTTGAATAGAGCGAGAAACCCAGCGACTCAAGTTCTCGCGCGAGTGTGACAGCGCGCGGCTTGTCGGCGTCCTTGACCGAGAGAAAGACATTGCCGCCCGTGGGCAGTCCGGGTTTTGCCGCAGCCTGCGCCTTCGCAAAGGCGACGCCGAGATCCTCGTCGAGGCCCATGACCTCGCCCGTGGAGCGCATTTCAGGACCGAGCACAATGGTCGCCCCGGGAAACCGCACGAAGGGGAAAACCGCCTCCTTCACGCACCAGTGCCTCGGCGTCTGCTCGCGGGTGAAACCGAGGTCCTTCAGCTTCACGCCGGTCATGACCTTCGCGGCGAGTTTGGCCAGTGGGACACCGATCGCCTTGGCCACAAAGGGCACCGTGCGCGAGGCGCGTGGGTTGACCTCGAGCACGTAGAGCTGGTTGTCCTTGATCGCAAACTGGACGTTCATCAGCCCGATCACCTTGAGCTCCCTCGCCAGCGCATGTGTCGCCGTGCGCACCGTGTCGAGCATGGCTTTCGACAGCGTGTGCGGTGGCATCACCATCGCGGCATCACCCGAATGCACGCCTGCAAACTCGATGTGCTCGAGCATGCCGCCAATCACGCTGGTCTCGCCGTCCGATATGCAATCGACGTCGAGTTCAATCGCGTCCTCGAGGAAGTCGTCGATCAGCACCGGCTTGTCGGGCATGACCTCGAACGCCTGACGGACCACACTCCTGAATTCCTCCTCGCTGTAGACGATGAACATGCCGCGTCCTCCGAGGACGAAGGACGGACGCAGCAGCACCGGGAATCCAATCTCCTGTGCGAAACGAAGCGCATCGGCCTCGGTCATCGCGGTGCGATTTGCCGGCTGCTTGAGACCGACCTTGTCGAGGATCCTGGCGAAGAGCTTGCGGTCCTCCGCCGTGTCGATGCTCTCCGGCGAGGTGCCGATGATATTGACCCCGTTCGCCTTGAGCGCGGTTGCCAGATTGAGAGGGGTTTGCCCACCGAACTGGACGATCGCGCCGGAGCATTGTTCCTGGCGATAAACCTCCAGCACATCCTCGAGCGTGAGCGGTTCGAAATACAGGCGGTCGGAGGTGTCGTAGTCCGTGGAAACCGTCTCCGGATTGGAATTCACCATCACGGTCTCGAAGCCTGCCTCGCGCAGAGCAAAACTCGCATGCACACAGCAGTAGTCGAACTCGATGCCCTGCCCGATCCGGTTGGGGCCACCCCCGAGGATCATGATCTTCTTCTTCCCGCCGGGAGGCATCACTTCGTTCTCGTCGCCATAACTCGAATAGTAGTACGGCGTAAATGCCTCGAATTCCGCCGCGCAGGTATCGACCAGACGATAGGTCGTATTGACACCAAGCTGTTTGCGCGCGGCGGTCATTGTCGCGAGATCCGTCTGGAGGAGATGCGCAAGCTGCGCATCGGAAAATCCAAACTGCTTTGCACGCCTGAGGCCCGCTGCATCGAGGGGCTTGCGCTGATCGGTGGGATCGTCCCCACCGGGAATCCTGCAGCCGCGGAGCGACTGCTCCATCTCGAAAATCTCGCGCAGCTGATGGAGGAACCAGGGATCGATCTTGGTCAGGTCAAAGATCTCCTCGACTGTGAAACCGGCAAGAAACGCATAGCGGATGAAGAAAATGCGCTCGGCATTGGGCGTGCCCAGCCGCGCGATGATCGTCTTGCGGTCCGGCACCTCATCGCCTCCCCACTTGCCGCCTCCGCCGAATCCGCGAGCACCGATCTCGAGGGAACGCAGCGCCTTCTGAATCGACTCCTTGAACGTCCGCCCGATCGCCATCGCCTCGCCCACCGACTTCATCGCCGATGTCAGCGTGGGATCGGCATTGGGGAATTTCTCGAACGTGAAGCGCGGGATCTTCGTCACCACATAGTCGATCGTCGGCTCAAAGGAGGCCGGCGTCAGGCGGGTGATGTCATTGCGGAGTTCATCCAGCGAATACCCGACGGCGAGTTTCGCCGCGATCTTGGCTATCGGAAATCCCGTCGCCTTCGAGGCCAGCGCCGATGAACGCGACACCCGCGGATTCATCTCGATCACCACCATGCGGCCCGTCACCGGGTCGACCGAAAACTGGATGTTCGACCCTCCGGTCTCGACGCCGATCTCACGGATCACCGCGAACGACGCATCGCGCATGACCTGGAATTCCTTGTCGGAAAGGGTCATTGTCGGCGCGACCGTGATCGAATCGCCCGTGTGCACTCCCATCGGATCGAAATTCTCGATCGAACAGATCACGACACACTGGTCTTTGTGGTCGCGCATGACCTCCATTTCGAACTCCTTCCAGCCGAGCAGGCACTCCTCGACGAGCACCTCGTGCACCGGGGAAAGGTCCAGGCCGTTTGCGCAGATCCGCTCAAACTCCTCGCGGTTGTAGGCAATGCCGCCTCCCGATCCGCCAAGGGTGAACGACGGCCGGATGATCATCGGGAAATCGCCCAGGATTTCCGCGGCTGCGCGCGCCTCGTCCAGGGTCTTCACCGTGCGCGAACGGGCGACATCCAGCCCGATCTTGATCATCGCCTGCTTGAAGAGCTCGCGATCCTCGCCCTTGGCGATGGCGTCAGGCTTGGCGCCGATCATCTCCACCCCGTATTTCTGGAGGATGCCCTGCTTGTGCAATTCCATCGACAGGTTCAGCGCCGTCTGCCCGCCAAGGGTGGGAAGCAGCGCGGACGGACGTTCCGTCTCGATGATCTTCTCAAGAAACTCCACCGTCAGCGGCTCGATGTAGGTGACATCCGCAAATTCCGGATCGGTCATGATCGTCGCCGGATTCGAATTCACCAGGATGACCCGGTAACCTTCCTCCTTCAGGGCCTTGCATGCCTGCGTGCCGGAGTAGTCAAACTCGCACGCCTGGCCGATCACGATGGGACCGGCACCTATGATGAGAATGGACTTGAGATCGTTGCGCTTGGGCATGGACGTGGATTTCGGAGAGGGTTGGGCGCCGTCGTTCCTGCCGCAAGCGGGAAGTCAGCCCCCGTCGTGCCTGTTTCATGAAAGCGCACGGTTGGCAAAATGCCCTCGCGCCCCCCTGCACCCGCATCCGCAGGTCCAGCCAAGACCGGTCTATCCGCCGCACAAGCGTCGCCTGACCTCCACATTCAGATGCGCAATCGCCTCGGCGCTCAAAGGCGGGCCGTGCAGTTGTGCGGCCAGCACCACTGCTCCCACGATCGCAGGCGACGGCGCCGCGAGGATTGTCGCCTGCGGCGCAGCCTGCATGACCGCCTCCCGAAAGGCCGCAAGGTACACGTCGTTGCCCAGGAGGCCTCCAAACGGGACCACCCTGATTTCGCCTTCGGAAAAATCGAGGCGCCCAAGCAGGGCCGACACCAGCCGCGCGAGTTGGCGCGCACCCTCCCGTACAATGTCGCGCGCGGCCTCATCATCCGCAGCCGCCGCCACAACCACCGACGCCAGAGCCGCAAGCTGGGAACGCGACGTATCCGGTCGCAACGCCCACTGCATCGCCTCGCGCGGCGTCGTCACTCCCAGCTCCGCAAACAGCGCAGGCTCAAGACGCGTCGCCGGCGCACGCCCGTCCGATGCCTCAAAGATCCTGCGCAATCCTTGAACCGCCAGCCACACTCCGCCTCCCTGATCATCCAGCAACCATCCCCAGCCTCCGGTCTGCGCCGTGTGCCCCTGCCGATCGCGCCCATACGCCGCCGAGCCGGTTCCTGCAACCACCACGATGCCGGGCAGATCGCCGCAGCCTCCCGCCAGCGCGATCCTCAAATCGTGATCGAGTCCCAGCGCAGCGGGCAATGCCGTCAGGTTCAATCCCGTCAGCGCCTCTCGAAGGGCGACATGGTCCGGCAGGGATTTCACGCCCGCCAGTCCAAGAAACGCTCCGGCGGCCGTGCCCGACACTCCCGCCTCGGAACGCGCCCGCGCCACGGCCTCCGCCACCGCATCGACCGCCACCTTCACTCCAACACTGTGATAGTTCGAACTCCCGGACTCACCCATGCCAAGCAAGACGCCGGAGGCATTCGCGATCAATGCGCGCGTATGCGTCCCGCCACCATCAATGCCGAGAAACCAGGTCACGCGGGATGTTCTGAAACACCCCGGCGCAGTTGGCAAACCCGGTGTTGCCGTCACCATCGGAAGGGGGGTGGTGCCGGTCCGCGCCGCCATTCGCCGCCATGGGACCTCCTGAGCTCAGGCTTGCCGCCGATTCCGGTGCGCCTTTCGCTTTGAAAAACCGAATGCCCGCCGCGACACGCCCACACCACCTCCCCCGTCTGCATTCGCGCCGGCTCGAACTCCTGCGCAGCCGGTTGCGTCTCTCCATCCGGGAAACCGGTCTGAGCGGCGCTCCTTCCGAACGGCTGCACCGGAATGAGGGGCTTTTCTGGGACCTCGACCCGGTCCCCCGGGTGATCGAGCCCGGCGAGTGGGCAGCCCTCGAAGCCGGCCTGATCCAGCGGGCGCGTTTCGTGAACGCCTTCCTGGTCGACATCTACAGTCGCAAGGAGGTCCTGGTTCAGAAGCTGCTGCCACCTGAGGTCATCCTGGCGGACCCCTGTTATCGGCGCCCCTGCCTGAACCTCGAACCGGACCGCAACCAGCCCGCGACCCTCCTGCGTTTTGACCTGATCCGCACGGCTGCCGGCTGGCAATGCTGCGAAACCCGCGCCGATACGCCGGTGGGACTGGGGTTCGCCGTGCAGAACCGCCGTTTCCTTTCGCAGGAGGCCGCCGACATCTACGGCAAACTGCCCGACTATCACTCGATCATCAATTTTCCGCTGAAACTCCTGGAGGGCCTTCGCCACCTTGCGCCCAATTCCAATCCGGCGCCCAGCATCGTCGTGCTCACCGCCGGTCCGCACGACCCCTTCCATCTCGAACACAGCTTTCTCGCCCGCAAGATGGGATTGCCCCTCACCCGGGGCGACGACCTCCTGGTCCTGGACAATTGCGTCTATTTCAAGACGATCAACGGACTCGAGCGTGTCGATGTCATCTACCGGCGGTTGAACGACGCCCACATTGATCCGGTCGTCTTCCCCACCCACCGCGAAACCGCGGGAGTGCCCGGCCTCCTCCAATGCATCCGGCGCGGCAACGTGGCCGTCGCCAACAGCATCGGCAGCGGAGTGGCCGACAGCCGCGCCCTCGACGCCTATCTGCCCCAATTGATGCGGTTTTACCTCGGCGAGCGGCCACTGATTCCCTCCGTACCCACCTACACCTGCGGCGATACGGACCAGCTTGACCAGATTCTGGAGGCAGCCCGGGAGATGACGATACTGCCGATTCACGACCCGCGGTCGGGCGACTCCAGCCCGAAGCCAGCGGAAGCACCACTGCTCGACGAGGACGGCCTGGCCCGGTGCGTTTGTGAAAATCCGCACAGCTACGTTGCACGCCGGCTTCCCTGGCTGCACCCAGATGCGGCCGGCAGATTCTCCCCGGATTCGTATCACCTCAGCGCATATGTGCTCGCACAGAACGGCACGTATTCCGTGCTGCCGGGCGGTCTCGCGCGACCGGGAAACCTGCCGGCTCCGGCGGATCGCATCGGGCTTTGCGCGGATACGCTTGTTCTTCAGGGCGACACCGTCGGCGTCGACGAAGGTCCCGACATCGACCGGCCCGCCGGGCCGCATCGTCCCCACGCACTCGGTTCACGCGCCGCGGAAACCCTGTTCTGGCTCGGCCGCTACCTGGAGCGCGCGGAAGCAACCGCCCGCATGCTGGCGATCTTCGAGGATGTCGCCCTGGAGGAAATTCCCGCACGCGACCGCCGCACCTGGATTCCGATCTGGCGCGGGTTGCTGGAGGCGACCGGTCACTCGCAGGAGCGCGTGTCCGCCCAGACAAATCCCGTCCAGGTGCTGACCGGCGATCTCCACTGGCGCATGACACTCTCGCTCGACCACCCGAGTTCGATCGCCTCATCCATCGCGGTTGCGGCCGAGAATGGACGACAGCTCCGCGACTTCATCAGCCCCGAAGCATGGGTCCTGCTCAGCCGCCTCGCCAGCAAGGTCAGCGCCCTGCGACAAGGCCATCTGACGCCGGGTCGCCGGAGGAAGAACGCCTCGCAGGCAATGAGTCTCGTCATCACGGACGTCAACGCCTTCATGGGAACGGCTGAACGCACCATGGTGATGGATGCCGGCTGGGAATTCCTTGTCATGGGAGTTCATCTCGAGCGGGCCATCATGACTTGCAGCGCCCTTCGCCACATCCTCGGAAAGCTCGACGACCTTGCGTCCGGCCAGGGCTCCGCCGGACACGTCACGCGCCTGCAGGCGGGGGATGCGCCAAAGCTTTCCTCGCTCCTGCGCATGCTCGGTTCCCAGGATGCCTACCGCCGCCTTTTCCAAACCGGCAGCCAGCCGGATCTCGTGGCTTCGCTGTTCCTCACGCAGGAAAAGGTTCCCCGCAGCCTCACCTACAATCTCCAGCGGATCAGAGACAGCGTCCGGGCCGTCGCCACAAGCACGCCCGGTGAACAGGATGAGGCCGTGGTCGAGGTGGTCGATGAACTGCTCGGGTTTCTCCGCGCACTGCCCGTTCAGCAGTATTTTCGCCCGTCACAACTGGAGGGAAACCCCGCCGAAGGCAAAGCCGCAAACCTCGGTGAACTGCTCGCCCAGTTGCTCGAGCGTCTCTTCAACCTGTACCCGCTGCTCAGCGACCACTATTTCAGCCATCAGGCGCGGCTCGTCGTTGAAACTCCGGCGCCTCGCGGGAAGAAAAGCGCCCTCCAGGTTTTCCCCTCCTGAGCCCGCGCGCCAAAGGCAGGACGGGCTGCGCCACCCTCCGGTGCGCAGCATGAGCGCCATCGCGGCCTACAAGCGCACGATTTGATCGGCGTTGGCGTGAAAGGCCTGGCCGTGACAGGCAACGAGGACCGTCGCCCCCCGCTGCACGCGACGCCGGATCGCGGCCACGATGTGCTCTTCCGACCGGTCATCCAGGGCGGAGGTCGGCTCATCCAGCAGCACAAGGGGTCCGCTCCGATAGAAGGTCCGGGCAAGCGCGAGCCGCTGTCGTTGTCCCCCGGAAAGACTGGCACCGCCTTCCTGCAGCCAGGAGCCGAACTTCTCGGGAAGGGATTCAATCCATTCCAGGACATCCGCATCACGGCAGGCTTCCAACAGCCGGTCAAAATCAGGCGCTTCGTCGCCCGGAATGAGATTCTCCAGGATGGTTCCCGAGAACAGCTCCACCCGCTGCGGCATGACAGCCAGGCCGCGCCGCAGGCCCTGAAGTGAAAAATGCTCCAGCCCCACGCCTCCGATCGAAACCTTTCCGCCGCCCATGCCCGGGTTGCCCTGCAGCAGCGCCAGAAGCGTGCTCTTCCCGCAACCCGACGCGCCAGCGAGAACCGTCAGCGTTCCCCGTCGGAATCTTGCGGAAAACTCCCGAAGCACCGGCAATCGCCCCGGGAACTGCACCGTAACCGCGTCGAATTCGATGTCGCCCATCGTCTGATGATCCAGCCCCCTCGTTCCTCCGGGCTGCTCGGGCTGGAGATCAACGATCTCGTAGAGCCGTTCCGTCGCCACCAGCGCCTCCTGCACGGAGGCGTTGAGGGAAACAAGCGAAGCCGCAGGACCGACCAGATAGCCCGCCAGCGTATGCGCGCTCATCAATTCGCCCATCGACAAATGCTGGTGCAGCACCAGCCAGCCCCCGAGCCAGAGCGTGCCGAGCGTGTAGAGCTGCGTCGAGGCCTGCGTGAAAAGCCCAAGCCACATTCCCGCAGTCACCGCCTGACGATGCGCCCGGAGCAGTCGCACCAGGTGCTGCTCCCCCCGCACGGATTCGCGCTCCTCAAGATTCATCGCCCGAATCGTGAGGTGTGTCTGAAGCGACTCGGTGAGCTGACCCTGCCACTCGGCAGCGCGGGTCATGAGCAGGCGTTGCGAGCGCCGGTTCACGGCATTCGCGACCGGATGCATCAGGAGCTGAAGGCTGACAAGTCCCCCCGCCAGCGTTCCGAGACGCCAATCGTAGAGGAACAATCCCGCCAGCGAAGCCGCGACAATCAGGGGATTGAGCAGCAAGTTGACGAGCGTCTGATTGATGAAGCTTCGAATCCGCGCCGCATCACCCACACGCGACAGCATCTCGCCCACACGCATGCTGTCATGAAACGCCCGGGGAAGCCTGAGCAGGTGCCGGTAGTATCCCAGCATCAGCATGGCATCGATCCGCTGCGCGAGCCTCAGACCTATCCTTCCCTGCACCCACCCAAGGCCCAGCCGGGCAGCAACCACCCCCAACATGCCCGCGCCCAGGAGCAGGAGCATGCGGTTGTCCTGATCCGGCAGAACGGAGTCCAGAAGCTTCTCGACATAAAGCGACATCGCCAGGCCCAGAAGCGTCGCCATCGCGGCTCCCATCGCAGCCTGCCACAAAAGCGAGCGATGAGGCCGCAGGAGCTGAATGAGGCGGCGCCACGGTGAGCCTGCATTGGGTTCCTTTCGTGACTCGCCGACGGGCTCGTCCCAGGGTTTCGGCGATACCAGCAGGAATACGCCGCTGCACATCGCTGAAAGCCTCTCTCGCGGCCATTTGCAGGCGGAGCCCACTGCCGGGTCCATCACCCTCACCTTCTGTCCGCGGACTTTCTCGATGACGACGTAGTGGTGCAGTCGCGAAGGCAGGACCACGTGCGCCATCACCGGCAGCGGCAGAGTCTCAAGCTCCCCGGGCGGCGCCCGTACACCCACAACCGCCAACCCGGCGCGCTCCCCCGCCTGCACAAGCCCGAGTGCCGTAGTGCCGGACTTGCCGGTGCCGCTCCACTGGCGGAGCTGCGCGACAGCCTGGGGCCGTCGATAACGACGGCACAGGTAGGCAAGGCAGGCGGGACCACAATCCGTCTGGTCGCGTTGTCGCATGGAATCAGTTGCGCCAATCCCGATGGGGATGCGGCCCTTGACTTCCAGGTCGTCTACATGTCCGCCGCGATGCCAAACGCGTCCATGTGCTCCACGAGTGTCGATGGGGTGAAGATCTCAGGCATGCCGACATCCAGCCGGCGGGTGTCATAGGGCGGAAAGATGTCTGAGGTGAGAGGTTCAAATCCGCCGTGGACGGCGGCCAGTTCCGGAAACGTCGCTGTTTTCATGATATTGTGATGAGGTGTGTGTCTGTTTGCTCTTCCGTTTTCATCCGGTGCCACGGGATGTGGACCGGAGTTGAAGAAAGTGATGCCTCGCCTGGCGATTTGCGGCCGGGCGCACGGTGTGACCGGCATCTCCCGCGAACCAATCGGCCAGGTTTCGGCGTAGGAGCGTGAGCAGCGTTGCCCGGCCCAGCGCAAAGCGGACTTCGGCCACAAAGCCCTTGCGCAGCGCAGCCCGTCGACCATCTCGCGTTTGCAGTTCCGCCTGCCGGGGTTTCAAGACGATGCGAAAGGAGGGCTCGGATGAACCCGGTGACACATCCGGAGCGACAGTCTCAACCTCGGCCTCCATCAATCCCCACTCGGTCGCGGGCAATGCGGTCACGCCCACCCGGCAGGTCTGGCCGGGTTGCACCAGCGCGCAAATGCGTGCCGGGACCCTGCTCTCAAAGCGAAAGCCGTCCTCCGTCGAAATCGATCCCAGGAGCTGTGAAGTCACGACCACCGCCCCGGGCCTCAGCGAGGCAAGATCCATCACGATCCCATCGAGCGGCGCACGGAGCACCAGTGCCTGCAATTCCTCATCCACCTCGCGCAATTCTCCCGAAAGATTCCGCACACGACTTTCCGCATCCCGGAGCTGGGCGGTGGCCGACGCCGCCCGCTGAGCGATCGCCAGAGCCTTCGCCTGTTCATCGGCCGCCGCAGTGTCGCGAACACCCTCACGCTCCCGATCGCTGACGAGCCCTTTCACCGCAAGGGCTTCGAAACGCTCCCATTCCCGACGGGAGCGCGTCGCCGCGAGGCTTAGCGTGGCATCGTTTGCAAGCCATTCCTCCCACAAGCGGCGCGCCCAGGATGTAACAAAATCCTGCCCGCCTGATGCAGGCGCCCCGGCGGCCTGAATGAGCCGCTTGCCCAAAGCGTTCCAATCCCCGGCGTGCTGCTGCTGAAGCTCCAGTTCGGCCGCAAGCGCCTCACGGCGGACCCGCAGCGAGGGATTCGCCAGCCTCACCAAGGGCTGGCCGGTGGTCACCCGATCGCCGCTCCTGACAAATACGCTGTCCACGGAGGCGGTGACCGGACTGCGCAGCTCGACATTCTCCGTACGCGCCCGCACGATCCCCCACGAGCGGGCCGTCACATCCACCCGGATTGTCACCAGCGCAACCACTCCCGCCAGCAGCAGACCGAGGAAAAGCCCCGTCATCCAAGGTCGCTCCGGTCCCGCCTCCGCTTCCAGCGCTGCCACCGTATCCCGCGCCGCAGACGCAGACAGCCAGGGCTGCGAAGCGTCGGCTGACAGGAACATCGGTGGTGGCATGCCTGTACCCAACAAACTCATCGCAGATGAACCGACTTCGCCGATGCTCGAAATCGGGTGCACGCAAGGCACCGTTTCGTGTCCCGGCCTTACCCCGGATCCGGCGCTCCTGGCACCCCTGCCTCAGGGCAACGGTTGGCTTCCCGGGACAAGAACAGCGTCAATTGCACGGTCGACTTTGCCCATCCGCAGAGCCGCCCCGCTCTCGCTCCCAGGCTTTCAGCGGACCATCACGCGGCCGATCAGGATCCGGTAGGGCGGCAGGAGCACAAAGGCCATGAGAAGCTTGATGCCGAGATCACCCACGGCCAAGTGCAGCCAGCTGATCTCCGTTCCGCCAAATGCGAGTCCGAAGAAAATGGCGGTGTCGATTACCGATGCTGCACAGGACCCGATCAGAGGAGCCTGCCACCACGCCCGCTTCCGCAACCGGTTGAAGATCGAGACATCGAGGAGCTGCGACACGATGAACGCCGTTCCGGAGGCCAGGGCGATACGAACCGGCGCGAGCAGCGCCGAACTGGAAAGTCCCGCCGCAAACCCCACCCAGGCGATCTGTCGCGCCGCCCGTGGACCGTGGATCCGGTTGCAGACGTCGGATACGAAATAGGCGACCGGATACGAAAAGGCCCCCCAGGTCAGCCATGCGTTGAGTGGAAACTGCACGAGCCAGTTCGACGCCAGCACAATGGCTGCCATCGACACTGCGGGGACAAGTATCTGCCGCAAAGTCAATGTTCCACCACCACCCACGGGAGACGAACTAATGCGGTGCGCGCTGCCGCTCCCTGCCTCGTGCGCTCCGGGCACATGATCACCCGAAGAAGCATCCATGCTTATCCTCTGCCACCACATCAAACGCCGCCCTTAGGGTCCGGAAGCTCGGACTGGGATCATACGATTCCCACCTGCCCGAGGCCCTCATCCAATAAAGTCTCCAGACACCTCGCGACTTTACCCACTTTATTTTTGCGAACTCGGAGACCATAATTTTCTCGCGGTCATCCCATTGCGGCCGGACCTCCGACAGCACGATCTCGCTACCGCGGATATCCACCCGGAAGTCGAGCTCGTGGCGAATCTCAGGCTTCGGCCGTAGGTGTTCGATGAACCGCCCGACATCAGCAAGAACCTCCGCAGACTGGAAAGCAGAAAAGGACACGCACGAAGAAGAACCTAAATCAGGCCCCAGGTCAAAGCGCTCTCGCAAGGATCGCGTTTGAAACCACACTTCCGCCCTGTTGTCGCTTGCCCTGCCAAACAAGCGCAGCGTCCCAAGCATTTTCTCCTTCGCCCCGTGAAGCTGCCTTTCGTTGTTCCGGCCCTTGCGTTCCTCATCCTGGTTCCCATCACCGCACTCATCGGCGGACCTCGGGATGATCAATGGAAACGGGTCGAGACGGGAACCGGATTCCCTGAGCAGCTTTTTCCCGGCAATGAAGTGAACTCCGCGATAAGCCGCATCGTCGTCACCAAGTCGGACAAGGGCATCGCCTGGGGTGGCGCACACTGGCAATACCCTGAGGGCATCGACAAGGTCACTTCATCCACCGGAACGCCCCTCGCGCCGCGCAAGAGCCATTTTGTCAGGGAATCCACCTCGGCCGGCCAGGTTCTCAAACCGACTTCGCCAACTGGAGGGTACAAAACGCGTAAGTCATTGATTCATCGTTGAAGCGTCCGAAAAGTCGGGCCTACAAGGCTGGTTTGGAAGGGGCGGGTGTTTGGATTCTCAAAGCAGAAGGAAGATCCGTCAGACTTCCATGCAGGACGGGGATTGGAGCGGGATCCGTCGTCGTGCCCTCTCGGGAGCTGGCATCATGCTCGGCAGTGCATCGAAGGAAGGTGAAATCCCAGGCCCGCGGAACTATCCACCTGAGATTCCCGGATCATGGCATTGCAGGATCAGCAAACAAACGTGCCGAACGCGACGACGCGCATGCCATCCTGGCCGGCAACAAGATTGGCGGTCACGTGACGCGGCTGGAAAAGCGTATGACCCTCGCCGACCTCGGCACATTCACCGCCAATTTCGACGCGACCCGATCCCGAAAGAACGTATAACGTCTGCTCCTTGGCCGAATGCGACGCAATGACGGACCCTCCACCGGCGGGCACGGCGTGCAGAATGATTTCGCATCTTTTCGAGGGGCTCGCCGCAAGAAGCACCACACTGCCCGTGAGGGAATCGGGCAACGGGATGCTAAGTCCGCACATTCCGCCGGCGGTTTCGGGTGGTTGGGCAACCGAGCTGGAAACGTCCGCGCGTCGTTCATCGGCCTGCTGGCGGCGGATGTGTTTCACCGCATCAATGTGCGCTGCGAACGAGGCATGTCCCTCCTTGTCAGAGTCGAGGAACGCATTGAAGAGGAAATATTGCAGCGGCGTGTCTCCCCTCGCGATCGTCTGGTGAACCACGTCCGCCGGCAGGAAGAACAGCGTTCCCGGCCCGGCGGGAAATGTCCGGCCGCCAACGATTACTTCACCGTGTCCTGACAGAACCAGGAAGCTCTGCTCCTTTCGTTCGTGCTTGTGCGGTGGGCCGTCGATGCCCGGCTGCCACGTGTTGAGCGCAACCTCGGTGCGCTCGGTTTCAGAGCGGTCTATGAGGACGGTGATTTCATTGAGGCCGGAAACATCGAGTTTCGAGCCGAAGGCAGCGTGACGACAGATCATGGATGACAGGTTACCGGTCGGCTGGGGCACCATCCGCGGTACGCAAAACATCGTAGTCCTTCTCCTGATAGGGGAATTTGGCAGCGACGCTCTCGTCAAGTTCCAGTCCAAGTCCCGGCTTCTCCGGCGGCAGCGCGTACCCCTTTTCAATCCTGAGGCCGTCACCGAAGAACAGGTCTCTCCAGAATGGATCGTGGCCGCTGCCGAGTTCGAGCAACGTGGCGTTGGGCGTGCAGAGACAGAAGTGCAGCGACGCCATGTTGCTGACCTCGCTCTGCGGCGTGTGAGGGGAAACCTCCACGCGGAAGCTTTCCGCCAATGCCGCGATCTTTTTCATCTCGAGGATGCCTCCGACATGCACCACGTCGGGCATCACGACATCAACGAGGTGTTCGGCGCAGAGCGGCGCGAAATGGTAGCGGCTCGTGAGCCGTTCGCCAGTTGCCAGCGGCACGCGTGTCCGGTTGCGGAGCAGGCGCAGTTCACCGATGTCCTCGTTTTCGAGTTGGGTGGCCTCCTCCACCCACAGTGGACGCAGCGGCTCAGCGAGGCGGCAGAACTCCGCGGCCCAGGACGGTGGCGCCTTGGCGTGAAGCTCGGCGATGATGTCGAAATCCGGCCCGACGGCCGCACGAATGTCAGTGAGCAGACTTATGCCCTCGTCCAACGCCCGCGGAAAATCGATCACTCCCTTTTCAGCGGGGAAAAAGCTGCCTTTGATGCACGTCCAGCCTTCAGCCTTCTTCTGGATCCAAAGCTGGATTCCCTCCTCGCGGGTTTTCGGCCTGCGACGCTTGCGATGGCTGATGCGCTCGAGGTAACCCTCGTGACAATAGAGCCGAACCTTGTCGCGCGCCTTGCCACCAAGGAGCTGGTAGACCGGCTGGTGGAGGGCCTTGCCGAGGATGTCCCAAAGCGCGATCTCGACGGCGCTGAGCGCGGACATGAGCACCGGTCCGCCGCGGTAACGCGGTCCGCGGAACATCGTCTGCCATAGGCGCTCGATCTCCGCGGGGTTCCTGCCCACGAGGAAGCGCTTGTGCTCTTCAATCGCGGTGGCAACCGTCCTGCATTTTGTGGCAAGCGTGCCCTCGCCGAGGCCCGTGATTCCCTGGTTGGTGTAGAGTTTGACGAAGACGAAATTCTCGTCGTTGCCAGCATCCACGAGAAAAGTCTTCAGGTCGGTGATGCGAAGCCGGGAAAGACTGCCCTTGTCCTGGGTTTCGGCGAGGCTGGGAGTCTGGGCGATCAGACGCGGAGCAAGGGTGGCACCGGCACCTGCGATGCCAGCGCTGAGGAAGGAGCGACGATTGAGCACGGACGTTGGGGGGTGAAAGGGGTGAGGTCGTGGCGGAACATCGGCACCCTCACGGTTTCGTGATGGGGGTGGTGATTCTTCCGAGGCCTTCGATTTCGACAGTCACGACATCGCCAGGGTCAACGACAAGCGCCCTGTCGGTGCCCGTGAACACGATGTCACCCGGCTCGAGCGTGAGCACCCGGGAAAGCTCGCTGAGACTCCTTTCGGGCGGTTGAAGCAGTCCCGTGGTATCGCCAGAGTAGTCGACGCGCTTGCCGGTCGCTGCGTTGCGGATGCGCAGTGTGCGCGTTCTCTTTTTCCACTCGGCGCCGCTGTGAATGAACGGTCCAAAAGGAGCGAAGCGGTCCCCGAGCTTCAGGCCGGCCGCGAGCATGGCCTCGGTCCGATTCGGATCTTCCCCGTTCACTTTCTGAAAGGTTTCGGCGAAACCGAACAGTTCGTTGCCCACCGTGTAGCCGAAGATCGCGTTGCGTGCTTCCGCCTCTGACGCATTCCTGAGGGGCCGGCCGACGACGAGCACGACTTCCACCTCGGATTTCAACTGGTCGACGATGGCGGGAATTTCAACCGTGTCGCCATCGGTCGCGACGGCGCCGGGTGACTTTGCGAACCATCGGATGAAACGCGGCGGCGCCTTCTCCTTGCCCGGGTAGGAATTGGCGAGGCAGAGAATGTTGCGCGGTTCGGAGGGAGGCAGAAGCCTCGCACCGGCGAGAGACACGGTGTCGCCGGTTTCGCGTCCGCCGGACCAGGGGGCATTGTCGAGCGTGCGGAGTGTGTCGCCGTCAACCCGTGCATAACGCGGGCTTCCGGTGGCGTCCGCGTAGCGGCAGAAAACTTCGGCAAAGGTGGAGGTGGCCAGTCCCATGAAGGCGGCAAACACGGCGGCAGTCTGGTGGCTGAGGTTCATGGGAAATTCGGGCCCGGCGGCCGGGACCAGACCATCAAACGCAAAGGGAGGCCGGGCGATCAGAACGTGAACTGGACGCCACCCCTGACGTTGTACCCGAACTCGCGCGAATAGCGAAGCCGGTATTTTGCACCCGAATAGGTATCCTGCGGAGAGTTGGTCAGGTTCTGGCCATTGATGAAGAATCGGATATTGTCGGTGAGCTTGTAGCTGGCCTGCGCATCGATGGAATAGCGGTCGGCGCGGTAGTAGTCACCGGGCTGGGTGACGCCGTTGGCCACGAACACGGGGCGGATTTCGCGCAAGCTGTTCGACTGGTAGTTCCATGCGACGCGGGCCTGGATCCTGTTCTTCTGGTAGTAGAGCGCAATGTTGGCGGAGGTGTCCGGTTGCTCGAAGAAGGGCAGTTCATCGGTGCGACCGGGCACTTTCACCTCGGACGTGACCAGTGTGTAGTTGGCGTCAGCGCCAAACCCATCGAGGAGGCCCGGCAGGAAGGTGAAGGGCACCTGGACATTGAATTCGACACCGGTGACCTTTCCGCTGTCGGCATTCTTGTAGATCTGGGAATCGAGCTGCTCGAAATTCATGCCGTTGTAGGACGTGCTGAATTCCGTCTGGCTGAACCGGTAGATCGGATTGGCGATGTCCTTGTAGAATCCGGCGATGGACAGGATGCCGCCGGAGTTCAGGTAGTACTCGAGCGAGATGTCGAAGTTGTCCGCGACAACCGTGATGCCGGGCAGCCGGGAGAGGGCGTCGGCCACATTTCGGTCAGGGAGATTGCCGATGGAGTCGGCCGAGACGATTTCAGTCAGGGACTGGCCCGTGCGCTTCTGCTGC
>JAGOJU010000164.1 GCA_017994935.1 Opitutaceae bacterium | reverse complement strand
CATGCCGACGATCAGGTTGAGCGAGCGCTCCAGGCAGAGCCCGACCACGACACCAGGCGCGACCCCTCGCCGACGGAGATAGTGCGCGACTCTGTTCGCTCGAGCATCCAACTCTCGATAGGTCAACACTTGATCGCCCTGTCGAACCGCAATGGCGTCAGGGGTGCGCAGCACCTGCGCTTCGATCAGGCGATGGAGGCAATGATCCGCTTCCGTCACGTCCGGAGATTGTCCCCACATCAACACCGTCTCACGCAGCTCCGTCTCCGTCATGAGCGGCAGAGACCCGATTTTTGCGGCAGGATCGTCGACGAGCCCCTCCAACACACGCACGAAATGCTGATGCATTCCTGCCACCCGGTCGGGCGAAAATAGTTCTTCCTTGTATTCGAAGTAGCCGGTTATGCCCTGTTCCGATTCCGACAATTCGAGACAGAGGTCAAACTGCCCGCTCTGCTGGGGAATCACATAGGCCTGCCAGTCCGGCAAGCGAGATTCCGCCAATGCCGAGGGCGATCGGCCCATCTGCCGGTCGAGCTCCGCCAACAACTTGAACTGTTGCAGTACGAAGAGGATTTGCCCCACAGGCGTCCGTTGACGGTCGCGCGCCAGCCGCAAGTCCGACACGAGCCGCGCATAGGGGTAGTCCTGATGATCGAGTGCTTCAAGGACGCTGCGCTTGGTCTGCGCCAGAAGTTCGCGGCGGCTCAACTCGGCCTGAACCGTTTCCCGCAGCACGAGCATATTCACAAAATCGCCGACGGTCTCGGCAAATCGAGACCGGCTTCGACCGAATACAGGCGTGACAATGGTGGTGTCTTCGACGCCGGTGTAGCGATACAACAGGGCTTGCAGCGCCGTCAGGCATACGGCGTACAACGTCGTGCCTTCCGCCAGCGCCCACGCCTTGAGTCGCTCGGTCAATGCCCGATCGATATGGACCGCATGCCACGCATACCGGCTAGGCTCCACCGTCGTCGGTGGTCGATCGTAGAGCATGTCATAGGTCGGCAGTTCACCCGCGAGGCGCGCCTTCCAATAACGAGCCAGCCGCCGGCCCTCCTCACCGTCCAACAGCCCCCGATGCCAACGGACGAACTCCCCATAGGGAACCGGTCGGTAGTCGCCTCCGTTTGGCAGATCCTGAAAGTTCCCCTCCCCGGAAGTGACGTGCCGCTTGAGCTCATCCACCAACTGGATCATCGACCAACCATCTACGGCGATATGGTGCGCGACCAACAGCAACCAGGCCTGGTGTTCGCCCGTAAATACAGCCGCCCTCCACAGCGGCCCCTTCGTCAGGTCGAACGGAACCGCCGCAGCCTCCATGATTTCCTGCCGCAAGCGCCCCCAATCCCATGCCGCACTATTCACGACGGTCCAGCTCAGAGGCAGCCGGTTGTGGATTCGTTGAACCGGCCTATCGTCCTGCATCTCATAGGTCGTGCGAAGGGTCGCGTGCCGCTCACCAAGTCGATCAAGCGCCTGCTGCAGCACGGCCTGATTCACAGCCAAGGGTAGTGGCAGTAGAACAGACACGTTGGCGGCGGAACTCTCCGGCGCCAATTGACTAAGGAACCAAAGCGCGGCCTGATTCTCGGAAAGCTCGCCGACCGGCCCCTCGGTGACATTCGGACCATCGGTAGGCGTGGATTCCCTGTCTTCCCGGACCATGCCCTCTTCAATGGTCACAGCCAGATCACTGAGCGTGGCACCTCCCAGCAGACGCTGCAACGAGAGAGGCACCTGAAAGGACTCCTCCACACGATGCGAGACTTCCGCAGCCATCAATGAATCGAGCCCCAACAGATGAATCGGACGGTCACGGGTGATGGCCTCTCGGCTGCATCCGAGGCGGTCGGCAAGTATCCCCTGCACCGCCTGCTCAATCTGCTGTCGCCATGCATCAGGCGGAAGCAGACGCAAGTCTTCCAGCTTGACGACTGTTGGTTGCGCCAGTGGGAAGGACACCGGGACGACACTCTTCCCGATGATGGACAGTTGGCCGGCAAGAAATTGATCTCGGCAGGCTCGCCGTTGGACTTTTCCACTCGACGTCTTCGGCAGGCTCCCGGCCTTGATGAAGATGATGGTGAACACGTGGAGGTCATGCTGCTCGGATACAGCCGAACGAATCGCGGCGGCCAGCTCATCGATGGCCAAGGCCGCTCCCTGACGCTCAACTTCCTGCACAACCACCACGGCTTCCTCTCCAGCCTCTTGCACGGAGAAGGCTGCCGCGCCCCCGCCACGAAACAACCCGTGGCATTGCTCCACGGTTCGCTCAATATCCTGGGGATAGTGATTTCTGCCTCGAACGATGAGCAGATCCTTCAACCGTCCCGTGACAAACACTTCACCGTTACGGACGAATCCGAGATCTCCGGTTCTGAGGAACGGCCCTTCCCCTGTATCACGAAGCGTTGCGCCGAACGTGCGCGCGGTTTCCTCAGGATTGTTCCAATATCCCTGCGTGGTGCTGGCGCCAGCCAACCAGATTTCGCCGACCTGCTGCTCCGCACAGCGGGAGAAGGTGTCCGGATGAGCGATGACCACCCTGGTATCTCCCACTGGAACGCCGCAGCCAACGACCTGCCGTTTCGGATCCATCCCCGCCCGGGCCTCGGACACCAGTCCTCGCTCCAATGCCGTCGGGTCAAGCGCCTCTACGGTCGGTGCCACACCTTCCCGCTTCAACGAGATCAAGAGCGTGTACTCCGCCATCCCGTACGCAGGGAAAAAGGCCTCGCGTCGGAACCCGGACGGGGCAAACG
>JAGOJU010000163.1 GCA_017994935.1 Opitutaceae bacterium | reverse complement strand
CAACTCCCTGTGCCCATCCACCATCGCTCGCTCCAACACACGCCGCCCGAAGTCATGATGAGCCTCTTCCTGGTGCAGCAGCACTCGGCGCAACCGGCGGAACGGCGCCTGCCGCTTTTCAAGGCCACCCTCGATTCGGGTCAAAATCGCCTCCCCCAGTCCTTCCAGGATCACCTGTTCAGCCAGGATACTCTCCAGCCAATCCCCTCGTTCGAGCGCCTCCGCGAGAAGGCGGCGATAGTCTTCGAGTGCCGGCAGAAAGGGCGCGTCACCGAGATGACGCGGTGCAAGCCACGCAATTGCGCCATGGAAGACCACGGCATGCATCGCCTCCTGCCTGGCCTGGGTCGTCAAGAAACGACGCGTCTTCGGGTCGGGAGCCAGTGTGGCTTGGCGCTGCGCACACCCATGCGCCATTCGTTCGCCATGTTCGAGGAATGCCAGCAGCCGGGCAATGGGAACTCGCTCACCGGGCAACACCACCATGCGCATCTCCTTCAATAGTGCGGAGGCAGACCGTTCAGCTGCCAATCGTAGTCAAGGAATTCCACCGTGTAACCGCCGGCTAAGAGGTCCTGCTTGAGCGACTGGTCCTGTAGATATTCGCCGACAAAGCCCAGGAGGGTTCCGGACCGGACTTCAAAATCCCGAGCGAACCATTTGAAAATCATCGACAGCGAGGCCACTTTTCTCGATCGGTCGAAACGATTGCGCGAAGGATCGTTCACAAACTGGATTGCGACCCGATTCAGCTGCTCATCCAATCGACGCCCGTCGAACGCCCACGATTGGAGTTTCGGGCAGGAGGCTGACGCGCAGACAATGGCAAAATGCACCCGCGGCTCATGGAACTGCGCAATAAGAATCTCCCGCTCCAGATTGTAGAGATTCACCGGCTGTCCGCCGACGGAGTACTCCCGCGCAATGAAGTACCGGTATCGGCCGAATAACGTGTCCGGAGAATAGCCATCCAGAATACCCGTCACGGCAAAGGCATTGTACGCATTGATCCAGAACGCCAAACGCTCCCCCGCCGACAAGCGGCCCGGATCCACTCGATTCAACAACGAGACATAGGACGGAAGTTGCCCCTGGCGGCGAATGGCCGGGTAGTCAACTACGCCGTCACGGACATGCGTACCCAGTAGTTCGTGCCATACCCGATGGGAAAGCTGCTCCGGCGGGAGCGGGTCTGAGGGGGTGAACGAGGTCGGTACGGCCGAACAGCCTCCCAGGACAATCATCAGCGCTCCGATCAGAAATTTTCGCATGACAACCTTTCTCCTATTGGAATCGCACCGGAGTCCGCCATGCCGAGAGCGGATGCCTCAGGACCGTCCCGACCACGCGCCCATCGAGACGGTTGCAGGAGGAGCAGTCGGAACAGGCTTGAATCTGGGGCCCGCTGAAACGACTCAGGATCTCTCGATAAGGCAACTCCCGAAGGTTCCCCACCGAAGACATCGCCAGGCAGGGAGAAACCTCCCCGGAGGCATCGATCGCAATGCTATACCGTCCGGCATCGCAAGGCTCAAGTTGTTGCCCTCGCAACCATCCGGCGCTGTCGGCGACGAATTTTCGGAAGTACCCGGGAGGGATCAGATCTTCCTTGAGAAGCAACTCGAACACCCCGGCGGCGGCGGAGCGGTCGTACATCAACCCGGTGTCCTCTTTGCCGTAGAGGCCCACGTTCCAGTGGTAGGCTCCCACGACGGGAATAAAGCCCCGAGCCTTGGCGAATCGCACGACGTCGGGCACCTCTTCGCGATTGACCTCGCTCACGATACAGGTAAGGAACTTGGGGTAGGGATACTGTGCCAGAAGACTAAGTCCAGCCAGGACCTGTGGTAACTGATCAGCCCCGCGAATCTGTCGGTAGCGCGTACGATCGAGCGTGTCCAGGCTGACTGATAGAGGCAGGCGCAGGGAGGTAAACCGTGCGACGAGGTCGGTTGTGAGCCTAGTCCCATTGGTGATCACCGTCACATGCAACCCCAGCGAAGACAGGTCCTCCAGGATGTCGACAAGATCCGGACGCAGAAGCGGCTCGCCCCCCTGAACAAGCACGAACCTGATACCTTCGGTATAGAGAAGGCCAAAGATGCCCCGGATCTCCTCTCGCGTCAGTTCATATCGTCCCTGGTTCAGAGGAAGATCGCAGTAGCCACAGGCGGAGTTGCAACGAAGGGTCACCTGAAACGTGGCCAGGACCGGCCGCCCTCGCACGAGATTAGCCAACGGCCGGGCACAGTCGGCAATCATGGCCAGCGAAGGCTTCCTCGTCATCGTGGATTCCCCGGTCGGCCTGAGCATATTTGAACACCTGTTGCCATTTCCATCCGGCCCCGCCGCCCCCGGTTCAGCACAACGCGACACAATCGGCACCAATCCAGGCGATTCTGCACTGCAGGCAACCGGTTTCCTGGCATACGGCTTGCTGAATCACTCTCTACACTGCAGCCTGACTCATCCCAGGGAGGATCGTTATGAACACCAAGCTCCAGGCCTCGATACTCACCATCGCCGCGGCTACCCTTGCAACCGTCGCTTTTGTCGTGGCTCCGGCATCGGCAAAGGACAAGGAGAAGGCCGGCAAACATTCGAACCATGCGACCACCACCTCGGCAGCCGCGGCCTCCTCACTTCTGCGATCAGTCCCTGAGCAACCCCCGGCACCGAAACCCGGACAACATGACTCCAAACCCGGAGTCGCCTGGAAGACCGTGGGCGGCACCGTCAAAGAAATTCACGGCGAGACGTACACAGTCGAAGACTTCGATGGCAGCCAAATGAA
>JAGOJU010000032.1 GCA_017994935.1 Opitutaceae bacterium | reverse complement strand
AAATCCTCGATGCCGTCCTCCCCCCAAGCGCGCCCTCACGATCATTCCCGCGGCATTCTGTCACTCACGCCCGCGACGGTGATTGTGGTGTGCGCGATTGCGCTCACGTTTCTCGGACTCACCGTGCTTTTCAGCGCGAGCGTGTCGTTCAAGCAGGGGCCTTTTTTCTACCTTGGAAAACAACTGGTGGGGGTGGCGATGGCGGCAGGACTCTGCGTGTTTGTCAGTCGGATCGATCTCGAACTGAGCCGCCGTCACGTATGGGTCATAGGATGCCTCGCGGTCCTGGCGCTCGTCCTTGTGCTGATTCCCGGACTTGGAATCTCGGTCAAGGGGAGCCGCCGCTGGCTCGGAATCAGCAGCCTTCGCCTGCAGGTGTCCGAATTCGCGAAGCTGGCGATGGTGGTGTGCGTGGCGCATTACCTGGCGTCGAATCAGACGCGCATATCGGAATTTCGAAGGGGGTACCTCGTTCCCCTGCTGATCGTCGGAGCATTTGCCGGATTGATCCTGCTTGAGCCGGATTTCGGCACGGCGGCGCTGACGGTCGCCGTGGGGCTTCTGATGATGTTTCTCGCGGGTGCGCGCTGGGCGCATGTGCTCCCCACGGTCGCGATGGCTGCGATCGGATTTGCGGTGATGGTGATTCACAATCCCAATCGCCTGCGCCGCTTCGTGGCCTTCCTCGATGTCGAAGGCAACAAGCAGGAGGGCACGTATCAGCTCTACCAGTCGCTGGCCGCCTTTGCGGTCGGCGGGACCGAAGGAGCGGGACTCGGCCAGGGCCGCCAGCAGATGAATTTCCTTCCGGAGGCGCACACGGATTTTGTGTTTGCCGTGGTCGGCGAGGAACTCGGCCTCTGGTTTACGCTCGGTGTGGTGGCGGTGTTCCTGACCCTGTTTATCGCGGGACTGATTCACCTGCGCCGCGCGCCGAACCTGTTTCAATACCTGCTGGTGGCCGGGGCACTCCTCCTGATCAGCCTGCAGGCTGTGATCAACCTCGGGGTTGTCACCGGAATCTTTCCGACAAAGGGAATGTCGCTGCCATTCATCAGCGCGGGACTTTCCAATCTCATGCTGATGGGACTGCTGCTCGGGATCCTGACAAACACCCAGCGTTCCTGGGTGAGGCCCACCTGGGCGCGTGGATCGCGCGGATTCGAGGAGGTCACCTCGTGAGCCGGTTCCTCATTTCGTGCGGAGGCACAGGCGGACACCTCGCGCCGGGAATCGCGCTTGCGGAGGGATTGATTGCGCGCGGGCACCGGGTGCGGCTCCTCATCAGCCGGAAGAAGGTCGATGCCCGGCTGATCGAAAAGTATGCGAACATGGAATTCGAGCCTGTCCCGGGCACCGGTTTCTCATGGCGCCCGGTGGAACTGGTGCGCTTCCTCTGGCAGCAGTCGCTTGGTTTCCTGAAGAGCCTGCGACTGGTGCGGCATTTCAAGCCCGACGCGGTCATCGGCTTTGGCGGCTTTACATCGGCAGCGTTCATTGCCGCGGGGGCATTCACGGGGCTTCCCGTCGTGCTGCACGAGGCCAACCGTGTACCCGGGCGCGCGATCAGACTCATGGGGCGGTTTGCCCGGCGAGTCTATCTTCCCCCGGGTGTGACCTTGCCGACAATGTCGGTTGATGCCGTGCGCGAGGCGGCACTCCCGGTGAGGCGCGAGTTCAGGCGCGAAGCGGTGGGTGACGCGCGGAGACTGCTCGGACTCGAGGAATCAAGGCCGGTGGTTGTGGTGCTGGGGGGGAGCCAGGGTGCCGCACCCCTGAACGACTGGGCCCGCCGCGCACTCGGCACACTCACGGCGGACGGGATCCAGGTGTACTGTGTGACGGGCCAGGGCAAGGGCTCGGCGGAGCGGATCGAGATGGCCTCGGCTGCGGGCGAGCGCGTCAGGCACGTGTTTGTTCCTTTCAGCGATCAGATGGCGACACTCCTCTCGGCAGCCGATCTGGTGGTGTCGCGCGCGGGAGCGGGAACCCTGGCGGAACTGATGCGGATCGGAACTCCGGCAGTGCTGGTTCCCTACCCGTTTGCCGCCGACAATCATCAGGAAGCCAACGCCGACTACTTTGCAGGGCAGGGTTGCGGAGAGGTGCTGTCGCAGGAAAATCTGGAGGAGCTGACGGGCCGGGTGCAGAAATATCTGGCGTCCGCGGAGATCCGTGCGCTGTTCCGGGCAAATCTCGGGCGACTCGATCGTGCCGACCCGCTGCCTGCGATGGTGGCGGATCTGGAGGAGATCGCCCGGCACAATGGACGGGGGACGGCGATATTGCCGGGAACGGCTGGGCTCGCATGAGACGCGCTGCACCTCCAACCCTTTTCGGACGCGACATCATCGCAATCCATTGCGCGGGTGTCGGTGGCATGGGCGTGGGCCCGCTGGCCATTTATCTCGCGCAGACGGGATTCCGGACCAGCGGTGAGGATGATGCAATGACCGATGCGATGAAGGGGCACCTGGAGCGTGCGGGGGTGTCCCTCACCGCTGTGGGCGGTGTGCCTCCGGAATGCGACCTCGTGGTTGTCTCCTCGGCCATAGCGGCATCCCACCCTGTCATGACCGAGGCGCGGAAGCGGAGCATTCCTGTTGTCCGGCGCGGCGAACTGCTTGCCGAGGTCACGCGCGAAAAGAAGTTTGTGGCGATCTGCGGTTCCCACGGGAAGACGACGACCACGGCGATGCTGATAGCGGCGATCAGGGCGGCGGGGTTTCCCGCGGGCTACGTTCTCGGCGGGCTGTTTGCGGACGATTCCGTTTCGCCCGCACGCGTGGGCTCCAATGACTGGGTGGTTGCGGAGGTGGATGAAAGCGACGGCACGATCGACCGGTTTTCGCCAGAACTGACGATCGCGGTGAATCTCGATTGGGACCATCCGGATCATTACCGCCGGCCGGCGGATCTCGAGGAGACGTTCAGTGCCCTCTTCCGGCGCACGCGCGGACCTGTGCTCGTGAGCGATGCCTGTGCGGTGTCGCATCGCGTGATGGCTGGACGGGATGTGATCACGTTTGGACGGACGGGAGATTTTTGCGGAACACTTCAACGTGTCACTCCAGGGCTGTCTCTGATCACGCTCGGAGGACGTTTCGTTCCGGCGGCGGCGTCGGTGGCCGCCCATGGCGATTTCAATGTCGCCAATGCAACCGCAGCCCTCGCGGCCGCGCAGCTCATGGGAGTTTCGATTTCCTCGGAATCGCTCATCCACTTTCCGGGCGTGCGGCGCCGGCAGACCGTGCTGCTCAACGAAGGCGGCATCCTAGCGATGGAGGACTACGCGCATCATCCCGCCGAGGTCCGCGCCCTGCTCGCGAGCCTGAGGCAGCGCATCGCCTCGGTTGAGTCCGGCGGGGAGCGCAGCCGGCTGTTGGTGGTGTTCCAGCCCCACCGCTATAGTCGCACCGCGCAGTTCAAGACCGAGTTTGCGGCGGCGCTGTCACCGGCCTCGCGTGTGTTCCTGCTCGACGTCTACGGTGCGGGTGAAGTGGCGATGGCGGGAGGTACCACGGCCGACCTGTATGCCGAGATGAAACGTATGTCACCGGATCAGGAGGTGACGTATCTCCCGGGTGATCGCCATGGATTCCGGCGGGCGCTGGAGCGCACGGTGAAGGCGGGCGACTGGGTTGCCTTTGTGGGCGCGGGTGATGTCGATCGGGAGGCCCGTGTCTGGCTCGAAGGGCATGCGGCGCAGAAGGCGAGGGCGGCGAAATGGGATATGCTTGCGCAGGCGATCGTCCGTAGTGTTTCCACGGATACGCGGGTTTCCCGCGAGGAAGGGCTGGCCGCGAGGACCACGATGCGGGTGGGCGGTGCGGCGCGGATCTTCTGCGAGCCGTCGGGCATTGCGGACCTGCAGGCGGTGGTTCGGATGGCGCGGGCACAGGGAGCTTCGGTGCACGTGATCGGACGGGGTTCGAATCTCCTCGTGCCCGATGAAGGCGTGGACGGAGTCGTGATCAGCCTCGGGCATGAGAACTGGAGGACCTTTGAAGCGCGGCCGGACGGGCGCATCCGGGTGGGTGCGGGACTGCGGCTCAAGAATCTCTGCGGACTCGCCACGAAGGCGGGGCTGAAGGGCTTTGAGTTTCTCGAAGGCATACCGGGCAATGTGGGCGGCGCGCTTCGAATGAACGCGGGCGCCATGGGCGGATGGATGTTCGATGTCGTCGAAGAGGTTCAAATGCTGCTTCCCGACGGCGAGGTGGTCGTGCTTCCGAGGGACAGGCTGCATGTGGCGTACCGCCATTGCGCGGAACTCGAGGACGCGATCGCGCTCGGGGCGGTGTTGATGCCGGCGACGGCCGCGGAAGCGGAGTCAATCAAACGGCAGATGGATGTCTATCGCGACAAGCGCCTGAAGAGCCAGCCGCGTGAGCCGAGTGCCGGCTGCATTTTCAAGAATCCGCCCGGCGACTCGGCGGGGCGGCTCATCGATGCGGCGGGACTCAAGGGTGAGCGTGTGGGCGATGCCGAGGTGTCCGCGGTTCATGCCAACTTCATCATCAACCGCGGGAAGGCGACGAGCGCCGATGTCATTTCCCTCGTGCGGAAGGTGCGCGCGCGAGTGCGGGAAAGCAGCGGAGTGACCCTTGAGCCGGAAGTCCTGCTCTATGGCGGCGTCTGGAGGGATGTCCTGTGAGACGTGTGGACTCAATCATCGCCGGGTTGCGAGCCGTGGCCCGCATGCAAAGGAGTCACCGGCCATGACTCCCACTCTGGTTGTCCTGTGCGGAGGCACCTCGTCCGAGCGCGAGGTGTCGCTGGGTTCCGGAAAGGCGTGCGCGATCGGACTGTCGCGGAGCTTTCCGACGCGTCTTGTGGTGGTGGACGGGGAGGCGGTGCCCGACGGGCTCGATCCCTCGCGGGAGGTCGTGTTCTCCACCCTTCACGGGACCTTTGGCGAGGATGGCGGCATGCAGCGCCTCCTGGACCTTGCGGGTTTTCAGTATGCCGGGTGTGACGCCGCTGCGAGCGGGCTCACCTTCGACAAGGAGCGCACCAAGGTCGCGGTTGAGGCCGCGGGCGTGCGTGTGCCTCCGGGCGTGGCGTTCAGCGCCGGGGCCAGGCCTGCGGCAGGTGCGCTGGTCGCGAAGCTCGGGTCACGCATCGTTTTCAAACCCCGGTCCTCCGGCAGCAGCATCGGACTGGGAATCTGCGACGATGTCTCGGCCATCGCTGAAAAACTGGCGGACATCAGCGAAGGGGAATGGCTGGCGGAGCGTCGCATCATGGGACGGGAGATCACCGTCGGAATCCTCAACGGGCATGCGATGGGAGTCGTGGAGATCGTGCCGAATTCGGGAGTCTTCGACTACCGCTCCAAGTATACGAAGGGCCTCACAACGTACCGTGCGCCGGCGCCGCTCCCGGCTGCGCTGGCCTCATCGGCGCGTGAGGCGGCGCGCAAGGCGTTTGATGCGTGCGGCTGCCGCGATTATGCGCGTGCGGACTTCATGCTTTCCGACGACGGCGAACTTTTCCTTCTCGAAATCAACACGCTTCCTGGAATGAAGGAAACGAGTCTGCTGCCCATGAGCGCGGCCTGCGAAGGAATGGACTTCGCAGCATTGGTGAGGGAAATGGCGGCCCCGGCAGTACGCCGCTTCCATGAGGCGGGGGCGCTTGTGACACGATGAATCGAAACGCGACACCGTTTCCTTCGGCCCGATCCTGGCGAGACATCCCGCAGGAGATCGCCCCGCGTTCGATGTCGCGGGAGGGCCGGCGGCGCCTGACCATGGGACTGGTGAAAGTCTGTGCGGTCACCGTGGTGATCGCGGTCGGCGTGTGGACGGCGTTCGAACTCGTGGAACTGTGGCAGCATGACCCCTCGAAGCTGGCGGCGCCTGTGAAATCCGAGCCGTTGCGCGCGATCAAACTGAACACCGATGGAGTCCTGGACCTGCAATGGATCCAGGACCGGTTGAAGCTTCCGAAGGGCGTGACACTGATGGAACTAGATCTTGCGGCGCTGCAGAGGGCGCTGCTGTCTGACGGGCAGGTGAAGACCGCGGTGCTCACGCGGAGGTTTCCCGACACGCTCATTGCAAGCCTGCAGGAGCGCTCGCCGGTGGCGAGGCTTCGCGCCGCGGATTCGTCGGGCAATCCCGTTGACCTGCTGGTCGCGCGCGACGGCGTGGTATTCCCGGGCAGCAACTTTTCCGACAACCTGGTTTCCAGCCTGCCTTGGCTGGGAGGAGTGTCGCTTCATCGTTCGGGCGCGGGGTTCGTGCCGATATCGGGGATGGAAACGGTCGCGGACCTTCTGGCCACTGCGCAGGGCAACGTGCCTGCGCTCTATCGAAACTGGAAGATCATTTCGCTGGAGCGCCTTGCGAGCGACGGCGAAATCGTGGTGAAGACCGCGGATCCGATGGAGGTGATTTTTGGGACGAGGGATGATTTCTTCAAGCAGGTAGCCCTTCTCGATGCGGTCCTCGCGGAAATCCGGCTGCAACCGCACAATCAGGTGTCCACGATCAATCTCACGTACGGGAAGCGGCAGGTGCCCGTTTCGTTTTCCCCCGTGCCGGCGCTTGTGGCCCAGTCTCCGGTCGAATCCGCGGAAGGCAGATTTCGCCTGCGATCCGACAGACCGGATAGCCGCCTCAAGGAGGCTGCGGTCACCCGCACGGAGCGGCGTTCCCTTTTTCAATATCCATCCCTTCAACCCCGGAACTAGTCCCGTGATCTCCCGGACAAAATACATTGGCGCCGTCGAAATCGGCACATCGAAAATAAGCGTTCTGATTGGCGACATTGCCAACAGGAGAAGCCTGACCGTGATCGGGCTTGGCGAATGTGCATCGCGCGGGGTGATCAAGGGGGTGGTGGTCGATTTCAAGGCGGCGAGCGATGCCGCGCACAGCGCGCTGATGCAGGCCGAGCGCAGCGCAGGCGTTCGGGTTGACGAGGTGTACCTTGCGCAGACCGGGGGACATATTGACGGCTTTGCGAACGAGGGGGAGGTCCGCGTTTCGGCGGCGAACAACATGGTGAGCGACCTGGACATCAACACCGCCTGCAACATTGCGCGCAACCGGCAGCTGCCCCCGGGGCGGATGATTGTGCAGCGACTCCGGCGGCCGTTCGTGCTCGACGGCCGCCTGGTTCCGGATCCGGACAGCCTGGTGGGAAACAAGCTGAAGGTCAGTTATTTCATGGTGCACGGTCTGGAGTCGAAGATTGCGGACAACATCCATGTGATCCGGGGCTTCAATGTGACCGTATCGGAACTGATCCTCTCGAGCCTGGCGTCGGGGACGGTGGTGACTTCGCCGGGCGACAGGCAGCATGGCGTGCTTGTGCTCGACATCGGGGCGGGAACGACGGACTACGTGCTCTATCGTGACGGCATGGCGCAGGTGGCGGGAGTGGTGCCGGTCGGGGGAGCGCATCTTACCAACGACCTTGCGCTCGGGCTGCGCCTGACGGAGGGACAGGCGGAGAAACTGAAGCTGCGATACGGCCGCGCAACGGTTGCAACCAGAAGCCGCGAGGAGAAGGTCTGGCTCAACGGGGATTTTGCGATAGGCGACCGCCAGTTTCCCAAGCAGACCATTGAGCAGATCACCTCCGCCCGTGCGCGGGAGCTGCTCGAAGTGGTGAAGAAAAAGCTCGGCACGGCTCTGGAGCCGGAGCGCACGGGGGCAGGCGTGGTGATCACCGGTGGGGTCTCAAAACTTCCGGGAATCGCCGAGGCGGCCGGCCAGGTTTTCGGGATACCGGCGCATGTCGCTGAGGGGCCGTCGGGCGTGAAGGACAAGCTCAAGGACCCCGGGTTTTCGACGGCGCTCGGGTTGCTGAACTATGGATTGACGGCGCGGCCCGAAGTGCCCGTACCGGTCCGAAGGGGACCGAGCCTCATCCAGAAACTCTTCGCCTCGGTCTGACCGGATCCGCCCATGAATCCCAACGAACTTCCCCTGGAGAATCAGATCCTGACGGATCGCGACGTTGCCATGAAAGTGGTGGGCGTGGGTGGGGCCGGCTCGAACGTGGTCGACCGCCTCAAGATGGAGAATCTCGACCGGCTGCAGCTGGTCGCTGTGAACTCCGACTATCAGGCGCTGTCGAGTTCACCTCTCCAGGAAAAGATCCTGATCGGCATGGGTGTGACCCGCGGGCTGGGAGCTGGGGGAGATCCTGATCTCGGGCGCGAGGCGGCCGAGGCGGATCGTGAGCAGCTTCAGGCGATCGCGAAGGACTGCGACCTCGTCTTCCTCATTGCGGGGATGGGCGGCGGCACGGGCAGCGGTGCGGCGCCGATCTTCGCGGAACTCGCCGCGGAGCAGGGCGCCCTGGTCATCGCGTTTGTGACGATGCCCTTCGCCTTTGAGGGCGGACGCCGGCTCCGGCAGGCGGAGGAAGGACTTCTGGCGCTGCGCAAGGTGTGCGACGCGGTGATTCCGCTTCCGAATGACGTGCTGCTGCAGGAAGCGGCCGAGAACGAAACCGTGCTGGATTCCTTTGCGCGGGCAGACGCGTGGATTGGGCGCGGGGTGAAGTCGATCTGGGGGATGCTGCACCGCACCGGGCTGATCAATCTGGATTTCTCGACGCTGCGGCAGGCATTTGCGACGCGCGGAAGCAGGACACTCTTCGGGCTTGGTGCGGGATCGGGGGCGCACGGCACGCATGAGGCGATCGAAAGCCTCAAGATGTGTCCGCTGCTCGTGACGCCGGAGTTTTCACGCAAGGCGGACCGCCTTCTGGTCAACATCACCGGCGGCCCGGATCTCACCTTGCCGAAGGTCAATGAAATCATGACGGCCGTGACGGAGCAGTTCGGCCGCGATTCGCACGTCATCATGGGTGCGGTGATTGACGAGACGATGAACCAGCGCGTTGAGATCTGCGTCCTGGGAACCAGCGACCTCTCGGGCAGGCTGGGCTCACGCCGGACTCCGCATGCGGGCAGGCATAGGAGTGTCCCGACCGAGCCCGCCCTCGGCGTCAGGGAGGATGTGGCGAAACCTGCGGAGACTGCGACGGCGCCGGGTGGCAACCGGCCATCGGGTGGAGGCAAGGCAGGGGAAGACCCCGTCGGTGATCCGCTGCAACCGCGTTCCGCGGTGCATGCCTCGCCGCCCAGGCAGAACGAATTTTCATTCACGGAGGTGGAGAGCCGCGGGCATTTCGACAAGACCGACCGCAATCTCTTCGAAGGTCAGGATCTCGATGTTCCGACCTACCTGCGCAAGGGGATCAAGATTGCCCTGTAGCTGTTTTCCATCGCCATGTTTGTCGACGAATGTGTGATCAAGGTTCAGGCCGGTGACGGAGGGAGAGGCTGCATCTCCTTCCGCAGGGAGAAGTACGAACCCTGGGGTGGGCCGAACGGAGGCGACGGCGGCAAGGGAGGGGACGTCATCCTGCGGGGGGATGACGACACCAACAACCTCGTCGATTTCAAGTTCAAGCCTCACTGGAAAGGCGAGCGAGGTGAGCATGGACTGGACAAGGATTGTCACGGCCGCGAAGGAAAACCCGCGGTGCTGCGCCTGCCGCTTGGCACGGTGGTCATCGACGAGGCGACAGAAAAGGTCGTCGCCGAGGTGATTCACGACGGACAGGAGATCGTGCTGTGCAAGGGAGGCAATGGCGGTTGGGGAAACACGCATTTCAAGACCTCCACCAATCGCGCGCCCAAGCGGGCAAACCCCGGCCAGGAAGGGGAGGGCGGAACATTTCGACTGGTGCTCAAGAGCATTGCAGACATTGGCCTCGTCGGGTTTCCCAACGCGGGCAAGTCATCGCTCACCAAGGCGATCACGAAGGCGCGTCCGAAAACCGCAGCCTATCCCTTCACGACACTGCATCCGCAGATCGGGGTGATCGAATATGCTGATCCGGTCAGTTTCGACCGCCTCCTGCTGGCCGATGTGCCTGGTTTGATTGAAGGGGCCAGTGAGAACCGGGGCCTGGGGCACCGGTTCCTGAGACACATCGAACGCTGTGCCTTGCTGATGTTCCTGATCGACATCGCGGGAGCCGACGGACGCGATCCGCGCGAGGATTACCGGACGTTGCTGAGCGAGTTGAAGCTCTATGACCCGGCCCTCCTGAAAAAACCCCGCCTGGTGGTGGCGAACAAAATCGACCTGCCGGAGGCTGCGGCCAACCTCACAAAATTCAAGCGACGTCACAAAGTGGCCGTTATTCCGATCTCCTGTCTCTCCGGCCAGGGGCTGGACGCCTTGAAAACGGAGCTCAGGAGGCGTGTCCGGGGTCGCCTTGCTCCTGTGGGCAAAAAACCTCCCTCCACCCGCACGTCTTGATTTCCCATGGCCGCACTTTCTCCTGAAAACCGGGCGCTTCTGATGCGCGCAAACCGCATGATGGGCGCTGCTTTGGTCGAGCACAATCTGGTGAAGGTGGAGGACCTGGAGAAAGCCAACGAGAAGCTGTTTCAAATCATTGCCAGTCAGAATTCGAGGCAGAGCACGCTTTTGGGGGTCCTCGCGTTCGACATGAATGTGGTGAAAGAGGAGGACGTGATTGCCCACGTCCTGGAGAAGGAAGGCGTCGGCCTGATCGATCTGAGGACCTACGATGTTTCCGAAGATCTTCGCAAGACGGCGGATATAGGTGCCTGCTGGGCGACCTGGACTGTCCCTTTCGACAAGGAGGACGACTTCTATACGCTGGCTACCGCCTATTATTTGAGCCCCGCAGTGCGAAAGCATTGGGAGAAAGTGCTGGATGCGCCGATTATCTGGTACGCTACGTCACTGGAAATGATCGCCGACTTCCTGGAAAAGATGGAAACGGACCGCGCAGCCTCACCCGGCCCCGCGAAATCCTGATCGTTTTCGGTGCGGTGGCGCCCGCACCATGCCTCTCGGAAAAATCCAATCCCAAGTCGTCGCCAAGCTCGAGGAATTCGGCCGCCTGAATGCCGAACAGCGCCTTGCACTCACCAACCACCCCGAGGATCTGAGCGGCGAAGCCCTCGACAAACTGCTTCAGGAGCAGTACTCGGTCACCCCTTTCCAGCTACTTGTTGCCCGCGCGAAGGCATCCGGCCTGGCCCCGTACAATGTTTCGCGACTGCGCGTCGGGCCATCCACGTTTGAGCGGGTACCCCAGCAGTTCTGTCATGACAACGTGCTGATTCCCGTGGGACAGGTGGGTGACTACCTGCTGGTCGCCTTCGCCAATCCGTTTGAGGTCACGGTTCCGGCCAAGATCCAGGAAATGACGGGCATGCGCGTCGTCCGGCTGCTGGGTCGTGAAAAGGAGATCCGGGAGAAATTCGCGAAGTCGGCGGATCGCGCGGGATTCGACGAGGTTGTCCAGAAGATCGGAGCCGAGTTCGGCAAGGAGGTCGTCGAGGAGGTCGATGAGAATGTCAACGAGGAGTCCGGTCCGATCATCCAGCTTTCCAACCGCATCATCGAGGATGCGTATTACAGCGGCACATCCGACATTCATATCGAGCCGCAGGAGAAGGAGGTCATCGTGCGCTATCGGGTGGACGGCATCTGTTCCGAGAAACTCCGCCTGCCATCAAAGGTCGCCCCGGCGCTGATCGCGCGACTCAAGATCATGTGCAACCTGGACATCGCCGAGCGACGGCTTCCCCAGGATGGACGCATTGTCTTCAAGCAGTTTACGAAGAAGGGCATCGACATCGACCTTCGCGTCTCCACCGCTCCGTTGAATCACGGCGAAGGCATGGTGATGCGTATCCTCGACAAGCAGAAGTCGACCCTGCCGCTGACCGCACTCGGGTTCTCCGAGGAGAATCTCGCCCGCTACCGCGAGTCCATCCGCCAGCCCTATGGCATGATCCTGCACTGCGGGCCGACGGGCTCCGGAA
The DNA here is from genome assembly GCA_017994935.1 of Opitutaceae bacterium. Classification (GTDB taxonomy): domain Bacteria; phylum Verrucomicrobiota; class Verrucomicrobiia; order Opitutales; family Opitutaceae; genus UBA6669. The sequence continues at coordinate 26,839 of JAGOJU010000032.1, read as the reverse complement.
AGTCGATGACGCTGTATTCGGCGCTGAACGAAATCAATTCACCGGAGCTTGTGATCCGCACCGCCGAGGACCCGATCGAGTACACGCTTGCAGGCATCAACCAGATGCAGATGCACCGACAGATCGGGCTGACCTTCGCAGCCGCATTGCGGTCCTTCCTGCGTCAGGATCCTGACATCATACTGGTGGGTGAAATTCGCGACAAGGAGACCGCCAATATCGCCGTGGAGGCCGCGTTGACGGGTCACCTCCTGATCTCGACCCTGCACACCAACGACGCTCCCTCGACGATCGCCCGTCTGACGGACATGGGGGTGGAGTCATTCATGATTTCCTCGTCGCTCCTGTGCGTGTGCGCGCAGCGGCTGATGCGTCGCCTGTGCAAGACCTGCCGCTTCCAGATCGAACCGACGAGCCGTGAAAAGGAAATCTTGGAGAAGGCGATCGGATGGAGCGGCCCGATCTACAAGGCGAATCTCCGCGGCTGCCCGAAGTGCGGCAGCTCCGGTTACAAGGGCCGCGTGGGTATCCACGAGTTGATGGTCACTAACGAGGAGCTGATCGAGGGCATCAACAAGGGAATGGAATCTACGGAGCTGAAAAAAATCGCGATGCGCGGGGGCATGAAGACCCTGCACCAGGATTCCATGCTCAAGGTCAAGGACGGCACCAGCAGCCTGGAAGAGGCGATAGCGACGGTACCGCCGGATCTTGTGTGAGCGACGGGTCGGAAGCAGGGTGCTCTGGTGACGGTTATTTGAGCTTGTCCCTGTGCTATTTGAGTTTGTCCCTAAAAGTTTGCCCGAGTTCGTCAGTTCGCGGAACAGTTTTTTTGCGGGGCAACAACTTGCGCAATTTCGGGGGTGATTTTCGGCACTACATTCACTTCGCGCACCTGTCTCCCTCGTACGCGAAACGCCGACACCGGTCACTCTCCTATGAAACTATTTTCGCCCACCGCTCGAACTGACGAACTCGGGTTAAGACGTGGTGCCACTGACGAATCGCAGGCAGATACTTGCGACTTTCAAAATCGAGGACCGCAACTGAAACGCCACTACAGGCAGCCATCGAGCCGCGCCTTCACATTTTGCCACCCTGGGAAAACATCCCCGAGTAGTCGGAAGAAGGCTCGGCCGTGATGCGGGTGCATGAGGTGGCAGATTTCGTGGGCGATTACGTAGTCCACGCAGATCGCCGGAGCCTTGATCAATTCGGGGTTGAGAAGAATCCGTCCGTCTCGGTGCGAACTACCCCACCGTTTGGGCATGCGCAGGAGGCGAGCCGTGGGTGCGGGGAGATTTCGTGCCTCGCACCATGGCTTCCACTTTTCCACGCGAGTGGTAAACTGAGCTTTGGCGCGTTCTCGGAGCCACCGATCAATCAACGCCCGAACGCACTCCGGCGACTTCATTGGAGTCGCGATGTGGATGTAGGCGCCCTTCAAGCGAACTCCAGCGCTGGCCGACTCGGTGACCTTCAGCCGATACTGGCGCCCCAAGTAGGTGTGCGTCGCGCCAGACTCGTAGCGCAGCGGGACTTTGTCGCGGTGCATTTCCCGGAAACGCAGCTTCTGCCGAACGATCCACCGAAGTCTGGTCTTCACCTTGGACCTGATGGACTCCAGCGAAGCACCTCGGGGTGCCTTCAGTTCGAGCACTCCATCGGGACGCACGCTTAAGGCTAGCGTGGTCCGGTCTCTCCGGAAAAGGAGCGCAGGACCCGCGACCGTATCGATCGTTAGCCGGTCAGACACAGACATTGGAACGGTTTCTCGCTATGCGCAGAATCGATTCGATGATGCTGTCCATTTGGGCGTAGGTGAGTTTCACGCCCCGTTGGCTTTGCAGAGTGAAAAGCAGGTCATCGAGATCGTTGCGCATCCGGTTCTGGGCATCGGCGTTCTCCCGCCACCGGACTACCGCGTGTCGTCGAATGATGGTTTCAATTTCACAGGCCAGTTGCCCGAGCAGCGACGCGATCTCCTCATCACCCGTCTGCTGAGGTTTTTCGCCGTAGGTGCCCGGGTCCTCATTCGCTTCATCTTTTGGTGCGGCGAGTCCTGAAACCTGCTCCTTGAGGGCGCCATAGAACGCCTTTGCGAGATCGCTGTCGCGCACGCTGGCGGGAGTGTCGTCGTGGCTGCCATTGCGCACGCGATCCATTATATCGGTCACTTTCGTCAACAACTCCGCCTCACTGATGCGCTGCGCCTTGTAGTCGTCGATCGCCTGCTGGAGCAGCATCGAGAATTTACGGTAGAAGAAAGGATCTTCCTCCATTTTCTCGGTGATCGTCTTCTTAGTCCGGTTGGCAATCACCTCGGCTTTGCCACGGGTGCTGGTGACGCGGTCCACCTCGGCGCGGAACGCCTCGCGTTCAAAGATGTTTACCGGCTCGACGACCTGAATGATCTCCTCTGCCGGCACGTAAGTGGCCAGCATCTTTTGAATCTGCTTCTCGTAATCCTTGTAGTCGATTTCCTCGGCGTAACGGATCTTCAGCGAAGCGCGGATCTTCTGGAACAGCACGGCGTCGCGCTTGTAACGCTCCACCTTCGCGGACGGCGTCGCCTGGATCCACGCCAGACTGGAGAGGCCAAGCTTCAACAAGCGGGAGAAGCGAGAGACGCGATTGTAGAACTCCTCGCGCTTGGCCTGGTCCTCCAAGGCCAGCACGTAGGCCTCGTCGTCCTGCTTGTTAGGCAAGTCGCGGAACATCTCCCAGACGGCATCGTGTGCGACCGGCAACTGCTTGAGCTCCTCCCGCACGTCGGTGAGTGCCCCCTCGAGATCCTCCGGGTCAAATAATTGCCCGGCCAGCTCGCTGTAGAGCTCGAGCGCGTCGTGCAATTCGCCGATCACGCCGTGGTAGTCGATGATGTGGCCGAAGTCCTTGCCGGGATGTAACCGGTTCACACGGGCGATTGCCTGAAGGAGCGTGTGCTCCTTGAGGCTCCTGGCGATGTAGAGGACCACGTTTCGCGGTGCGTCGAAGCCGGTGAGAAGCTTGTCGACCACGATGATGATCTCCAACTCGTCCCCCTTCTTGAAGGCGTCGATGACGTTGCGGTTGTAGTCCTTCTCATTGCCATGCTTGGCCATCTGAGCCTTCCAGAACCGCTGGACATTTTCGTCGGTGGCAGCGTCTCCCTCGCCTTCGCGATCATCGGGAGCAGAGATCAAGACCTCCGAGGTCACCTTCCCAATTTGGTCGAGGTAGCTCTTGATCAGCAGCGCCTCGCGTTTGCCTGGTGCCGTGGTCTGCCCCTTGAAGCCGGTCCCCTTCCAGGTCTTCCCGAAGTGGCGGGAGATATCCCAAGCGATCAAGTAGAGTCGGCTGTCGATGCGCGTGAGTTCGTCTCGCGACGCGAACTTCCGCTTCAGATCGGCCTTCTGGTCGTCGTTCAGGCCTTCGCAAAGCTCCTCGAACATCCGGTCGACGGCCTTCTGGTTCACTTCCTGGAGGATGTGGCGACCTTCGTAGAGCAGCGGAACGACGGCTTTGTCCTCCACCGCGTCGCGGATGGTGTAGGGCGGCTCTATGATCCCGCCAAACTTTTGAGCGGTGTTCTTCTCCTTCTTCATCAACGGCGTGCCCGTAAAGCCGACGAAGCAGGCATTGGGCAGCGCTTTCAGCATGCGCAGATTCGCTTCGCCGTATTGGGAGCGGTGACTCTCATCCACGAGCACGAAAAGGTCCGTGTCGGTGTTCCGGAAGGTCTCGTTGGCCTTTGCTGCCGCACCGAACTTGTCGAGCACGGTGGTGATTACCGGCACGTGCTCGTCCTCGATTAACTCGATCAGGTGGCGCCCGGTCTTCGCCTGTTGCGGCTCCTTGCCGCATTGGTGGAACGTCTTCCAAATCTGCTCATCGAGGTCGATGCGGTCCGTGACGAGAATGATGCGCGGGTTTGGGATGCTGGGCTCCAAAGCGAGAGCCTTGGCGAGCATGACCATCGTGAGTGACTTGCCCGACCCCTGGGTGTGCCAGATGACACCACCGCGGCGTCGTCCGTCTTCGTCGCGGATGCGGAGGCGTTCCATGGTCTTCCGAATCGCGAAGTATTGCTGGTAGCGGGCAATCTTACGGACCGTGCCGCCCTCGTCGAACAGCGTGAACTGCCGCACCATTTCGATGAGGCGCTCGGGGCGGCAGAGCGAAAAGATCAAGCGATCTTGTCCGGTCACCTCACGCACGCCTGCGGCCGCCATTTCCTCGAAGTGCTTCCGGGCATAGGCGAATTCGCCGGCGAATAGCTTCTCGTGTTCTTCCCGGCGCGGAAGGCTGCCGATGGCCGTCCGCACGTCTGAGTCAGAGTAGTGATGCTCCTTCCATGATGCCCAGAACTTGTGCGGCGTGCCCGTAGTCGCATAGCGCCCATCATCCTTGTTCAACGCCAGCAGCACGGGCGCGAAGGTGTAGAGGTGCGGAATCTCCGCGTCCTCCTGATTGCGCAAGTGCTGCTTGATGGCTGCATCCAACGAATCTTTCTCGTCGCGTCGTTTGCATTCCGTGACGACGAACGGGATGCCGTTGACGAAGCACACGATGTCTGGGCGCCGCTTCTCGTGGCTGCCGGTGCGCTCGACTCGAAACTCCGCCGTGACATGGAAGGAGTTGTTGTGCGGGTGCTCCCAGTCGATGAAACGAAGGCTGCGGCCCTTTGTTTCGCCATCCACCTCCTGATCAACTGAGATTCCAAGTGTCAGCAGGTCGAAGATTGCCTCGCTCGTTCGGCAAAGTCCGTCGAAGGGTATGCCCCGCAGCTTCTCGACGGCTTGGTTGATAGCTTCCTCGGTGAAAGGAAGCTCCCGCCCCTTGGTCACCACCCGATTGATCCGGCGCAATTGAGCCTTGAGGATGTTCTCCATCAGGACACCGCCGAATTTCCCACGTCTTTCGACTGCTGCTTCCTCAGGCGAGAGGTAACTGTAGCCCAACTGCTGGAGCAGTTGGATCGCCGGAATCTGGCTAACGTGAGATTCGAGAAAATTAGGGGCATTCATGACAACTAGGCAGCGTCACGCTGTGGCTCTTTGGCCTCGTAAACACACCCCGGATGCCGCCGCCGTCGATGGTGAGAATTCGAAACGTGCTCTTGCTGACACCCTCACTTTGCCAGTTAAGAGTTGCTGCATGAGGCCTCGCTTTTGCTGGTCTAGGGCGGCATGTTGCTGGCGGAGAAATCGGAGTTCGGCGTCGGCGGTGTCGAGGACGGCGGCGATGGCGCGTTGCTCAGGTTTGCTCGGGAGGTGGACCTTGATGTTGGCGAACTCATTGTAGCGTAGGCTGCCACGCCGGTCGACTGACGCGCTGGTGTTCGTCTGATAGAGATGAATCAAGAGGGGACTCTTGAGGACGCGGAAGAGGTAGCGGTCATCTACAGTGTCGAGCGACCGAAAGACTGTGTAGATGGGGCTCACCAGTCCAACGTCGCACACGTTCTGAAGGCCGATGGAGCCTTCCTCGATGTGGTTGGTGGCGTAGGCAAACTCTCCCCGACGGACGAGCTTGTAGGCTGAGGTGTCGGCTGCGTAGACGCGTCTTCCGAAGTATTCTTCGGAAGGAACCAGGCCATGATGTTTGGTGCACGAGAGAACTACCGCTCCAACGGCATCTGCGGCGCGGACGGTGGACTCGGCCGTAATCTTGCCAAGTTTCACGCGTGACCAGTCGGCGGGAAAGGTGCCGTGATGAGTAGTCACGGACTCTCCGTTTGATTTATCGAACCCCGGCGGGCGGCGTTTGCCGGTGAGGAGTTGCTGCATGAGGGCCTGTTTGCGGCGCTCCTTCGCGGCGATGAGGGCGTCGAGCTTCTCCAGCGCTTCGTCCCACGTGCCGAGGATTTCGGCGATTTTCTGCTGCTCGGAAAGCGGGGGGAGCAAAACAGGAAACTGCTTCAGCTGCGTCGAGTTGATACTGGCAAGATTGGTGGACTGCTTAGAGCACGACTGAAAGTAGGCTCGGCCATGCCCAGCTTGGGTCTGAACAGCCAAGAAACGGCGATCCAACAATGTCTCGTTGGCGCGAACCACGAAGAGATGATTTTGGTGAACACAGTTTGGGATGTCTCCCTTCCAAATCGCGCCGCGACCCAGTTTGTCGAAATCACCGCCTTCAGTTAGCAAGAGATCGCCCACTTGGACGCGGAATCGGTCAATTGAGTCCGCAGGGACGTCAATCTCTTTGACCTCGGAAAGATCAAGATGCCCATCTTGGACGTTTGCTACGCGCAAGTAAGGAAGACGAACAAACTCGCCTGTGCGAGACGAGCTCTTGGAGAGTCCCGTCTGGATTTGCGCGACTTCGTCCAGCGCCCGAATTCTCCATCCATCCGGGGCCTTCATTTCTTACCCTCCCACATCTTCGCATGCCCCAACTGCTTCGCTTTCTTCACGGCCTCGTCGAAATGCACCTCCACCGGCGAGGCCGCAGTATCGAGAGCGCGACGATACTTCTCGTATTCTTGCTCGGCCAAGGCGCGTGCCGCCTCGGCAGTGATCTTGCCGGCGTGAGTGAGGATTTCGCGTTCGCTGAGCTGGATGAACTGATCGAGTTTCTTGATCCAGTCCCGCATATACATGGGGCGCCGGTTGCTCGCCTGAAGTTCGGCGAAGTCTAGGTAGGCGGCAACAATCAGGTTCAGCTGCTTTAGCTCGCCGGAATTGAGGTAGTTCTTCGCGATGCCGACGTCGGCTTTGCGCGGCGCGACCTGGCCCTTGGGCCAGACGGTGAGTCCCATGTGGGATTTGGTGGCGTCGGCACGTTCGGCGATCAGCTCGGCGGCAGTGTGGCCGTGGATCGCCCAGTGCAGCTTGTTTTGCACCGTGGCAAAGAATTCCTGCGATGCTTCGGCACGAGGATCGTAGTCGATGCTCGTGGCGTAGATTTCGAGGACTTTGCGCCAAAACTCCTTCTCGGAGGAGCGGATGTCGCGGATGCGGGCGAGAAGCTGGTCGAAGTAGTTGCTACCTTTGCCTTGCTTGAACTTCTCGTCGTTGAGGACGAATCCCTTCACAAGGTAGTCGCGGAGCTGCTGGGTCGCCCAGACTCTGAACTGCACGCCGCGGTGGGACTTCACGCGGTAGCCGACCGAGATGATGACATCGAGGGAGTAGTGCTCGATGTCGCGGGTGACCTCGCGGTTACCCTCTTTTTGAACTGTTGCAAAAAATGCAACAGTTCCCTCGGTTTTCAGTTCCCCTTCTTCATAAACATTTTGGATGTGTCTGGAGATGGTGGACTTGTCGCGCTGGAACAGCTCGGCGATCTGGCCGGCGGAGAGCCAAACGGTCTCCCCAACGAGGCGGACGTCGATGCGCGTCTGTCCGTCCTCTGTCTGGAAGAGGATGATTTCGCCGGGGTCGTTCATAGCCCAAGTTCCTTGAGGTAGCCGTCCATCTTCTGGCGGACGGTGGTGAGTTCACCTTCGAGACTGGCGATCTCCTTCTGCACAGCTCCGAGATCGATTTCCTTCTCCTCCTCGAACGTGTCCACGTAGCGCGGGATGTTCAGGTTGAAGTCGTTGTCGGCGATCTCCTGGGCGGTGGCGCGGTAGGCGTATTTCTCGACGGTCTGAAACGACTCGTAGGTGGCCACGATCTTGTCGAGGTGCGCGTTGGTGAGACGGTTTTGGTTCTTGCCGTCCTCGTATTCCCGCGAGGCGTCGATGAACAGCACATCGCTGTGGGTCTTGCCCTTGTTGAAGACCAAGATCGCAGCGGGGATGCCGGTGCCGAAGAAGAGATTCGCCGGCAGGCCGATCACGGCCTCAAGCAGGTTCTCCTTGATCAGCCTCTCGCGGATTCGGCCTTCGGCTGCGCCGCGGAAGAGAACACCGTGCGGCACCACCACACCTACGCGACCGGAGCCGGCGCGGGCGGTCTCAATCATGTGGGTGATGAAGGCGTAGTCGGCTTTGCCCTTGGGCGGAACGCCGCGGTGATAGCGACGGAAGGCATCGGCCTCGGCTTCGTCGGCACCCCATTTGTCGAGGGAGAACGGAGGATTCGCGACGACGATGTCGAACTGCATCAACTTGTCCTCCTCGATGAGGCGTGGGTTGCGCAGGGTGTCGCCCCACTCGATGCGGAAGTTGTCCATGCCGTGCAGGAACATGTTCATCCGGCACAGCGCGTGGGTGGTGCCGTTGAGTTCCTGTCCGTAGAGGGCGAAGTCGCGATCATCGGCCTGACGGCCGACCTTGATGAGCAGGGAGCCGGATCCGCACGCGGGATCGCAGATCGTGTCGCCCTTCTTCGGCTTCAACAGCCGGGCGAGGAGCGTGGAGACCTGGCCAGGCGTGTAGAATTCACCGGCCTTTTTGCCGGCATCCGAAGCGAAGCGCTCCAGCAGGTATTCGTAGACGTTGCCGATGACGTCCTCGTCGCCGACGATTGAGGGGCGAAGATCGAGCTTCGGATCGGCGAACACTTCGAGGAGGCCTTTGATGCGGGTGTTGCGCTCGCGGGTCTGGCCGAGTTTGCCCTCGGAGTTGAAGTCCACCTCGCGGAACACGCCTTCGAGCTTCGTCTTGTTCTCTTCCTCGATATTTTCGAGCGCGATGTTGATGCGCTGGCCGATGTCGGGCTCGTTGCGCTGAAGGTAGAGACTATCGAAGTCCGCGCCTTCGGGCAAAAGGAAACGCTCGCGGGCGAGGCGCCGCTCGACGCGGGCCTTGTCGCCGTTGAACTCGGCCAAGTAGGTGGCGCGATGGTCCTTGATGACGTCGGAGACGTATTTGAGAAACAACATCACGAGGATGTAGTTCTTGTAGTCAGCCGGATCGAGGGTGCCGCGAAACGTGTCGCAGGCTTTCCAGGCGATGGCGTTGATTTCAGATTGGTTAACCGAGGACATTGGAGCGGGGGTTGAAGTGGATGCTGTTGGTGGCGAGCTGCTGGATGATCTGGGCGCGGCGGTCGGAGATCTGCCTTGTCAGCCGGTTTTCCTCACGCTGGAGTTCGGTGAGTTCGACGATAGCCGCCTGTTTCCTATGGTCTGGAACCGGCACCTGAAGCCGGGTCAGCACACTGGCGGGGAGAGAGCGGATGTAGGATCCACGCATCTGAGCCGCGAGCTGCTCCTGAACCGCCGGCAGGTTGAGATACCACGCGAGGAAGCCCGGACTCAGGCCGAGATGCTGCGGCAGGACCCGGATGACCAAAAACTGGCTGCCAGCGACAGCCTGCTCCGGGCGGTCGAAGACTGCGGCAGTCAGGCGTGAGCCCCGGGCGGCGACAAGAACGTCGCCAGGACGGAGCGTGTAACGGTCAACTTCCTTGCCATCGACCCGAACGCGCCCAGGAGCACCGTCGCCAACCACGCCATCGCTTGAGATGTCGCTGATGCGAATCAGGCGGTGCGTGCCGTTGGGATCGTTTTTGGAGGCCGACTCGCCCCGGAGCGTGATGCCGGTGAAAACATCGGCGAGTTCAGAGAGCGGAGAAAAGCTCATCGTGGGGATCTCCGCTACCCGCGGGGCGGGAAGCTGTCGTTGCCGGGCGCGATCGTGTCCTTCCGGCCGATCTGCCCGTGACGGTTCTGAACGATGAGTTCGCCGCCACCTTGGTTCTTCAAGCGTTCGCGGGCTGCGTCGATTGCGGCCCGCTGCGTGTCGTAGATGCCAGAAACTTTGCCGGCATCGTTGCGTTTGTCTGCCCAGCGCCCGTCCGGGCGAAGGGAGATCATCCTGTCCTGAGGTTTGCTCATTGTAGTGACTGTCGAGGTTGTGGAGGCGGGCACCTTCCCCTTGAATCCAGGCCACCGATCAACAGTCTGGGGCTTCCTACGGCTTTGGGGCTGCATCACTGCGGCTCTCGAGTTAATTGGCTCCGGGGCTTTTGCCTCGGAGCCTTTCTTCTCGAGTTGCAGCCAAATCTAATGGCTGAAGCTGATTTTTAATCAATCATTTTTCATGCACAAGTCATACTGTGTTTAAAAGGCCTGTTTAAACCACTGACGTTTGAAAATGCAAATAGCGGACTATGCCTCTGTGAACTAGTAACAAATAAATCCGAGGCTCTCGCTCCTTGTCCTCGTCCCGCTGCCGATCAAGTTCGTCAATTTGACGAAAAACTTCCGGGCGCAAGTTCGCCCACGGAATGTGAAGCGGGGTCGAATGTTCGGAAGACTTAACACTGAGGCTGGTGGCGGTGCTCTTCGTGAAGCGCCAGTGGGTGCCCCAAGTCATCTTACGTGCAATCGCCGACGCCGCAGGCGACGAAGGCGTCTTCGGCAGAAGGAGAACCGCTGAGGATATCGTGCGGTGTGTGCATCGTCTGCCCGTCAACCATGGCGATAGGCACTCCAGCGAGCACAAAGGTCACGTCGAAGCGTTCCACGATCTCGGCGACACGGTCGTGGAAACGGAGGGCGCTACTGAGGGGCTCGTTCCAGATGAGGGTATTGATGATGGTGTTCATGGTCAGGTGACACTGGAGGTTTCCACCTCGTGGTAGGCGATGCCGGCGGCGGCGAACGCTTGGATGAGTTCCGAACGCACCTCGGCAATGGTCACGGGGGTCTTGGGCTTCCGACGCCGCAGCAACTCGGGCTTGGAATACCGAGATCCGATACTCCACACGTCGACCTTCTCCTTCACACTCAAGCTGTGTTGGATGCTGAGGAACTTAACGATCAGCGAACCGTTGCTCCCGATACGCAGCCGGGATCTCCCGTTACCGCATTCGATCCTGGCCAGGAACTTGCGTTTCCGTCCTCTTTGGAGCTTTCAATACGCGGAGGTTGTCTCCTAGTCTGGGAGGTTTCCATGAAACCTTTCCTGATGAACGTACTTTCCCGCGATACCTTGCGCCTGGGCAGTCTTGCGCTGGTCATTCTTCTGGGCGCGACCGCGTGCAGCAAGGAGACCGTTGCTGCCGGGACTGCTGTGGCCGGGCCGAAGGAGGTCACCCGTGCGGTGGCTGCCGAGGCTGAGGCGCTGGTTGCCGAGGCGGCCTTTGCACTCCAGCTGAAGGACTATCCGCGCGTGGTGGAGACGCTGACCAAGGCCACCAGGCTGCGCGATGACATTCCGGAGTGGTGGGTGGATCTCGGTGCGACCCAGAGGCGGCTCAACAATCTGGGTGAGGCCAAGTCCTGCTACAAGAAGGCCCTCGCGATTCACGAGAGCCGGTACGACCAGACGAAGAACGTGGCAAACCTGATTCCCCAGTTCCACATCCTGCTGCTGCTCGATCGCGAAAAGGATGCCCGCTCGCTTCTGGAGAAATCACAGCAGCGCCATGCCAGCGACCCGCAGCTGAAGGAGTTTATTGCGGCCCGGGGCATCGATGCCCTGCTCGAGGATCCCTACGTGAAGGAAAACAAGATCTGATCCGCGTTGGCATGCGGAGCCCTCTCAAGGCGCCCACGACCTCGGAGGCGCCGCCAGCGAAAAATCAGTGAGTTCCAGTGTCAGGTTGGGATTGTAGGCGGGGTCGTGCGCGATCTGCGCCTTCCAGCGCTGGAGCATCGTCTCGACCTCCCTGCGGAAACGCTCGTGTTTCTCGGGCGTGTCCTCGGCGCCGCGGCTGGCGCTTTCATGGTGGTAGCACTCGGCGAAAGGGGTCCAGAGATTGAGGTGCCCCGCCTTCCGAACCTTCAGGCAAAAGTCGATGTCGTTGAAGGCGACGGCGAGTTCCTCGTCCAGGCCACCGACCTGCTCGAAAACCGCGCGACGAACGACCAGGCATGCGGCGGTGACGGAACTGTAGTTCTGCACAAGACGCGCGCGATTGAACCTGCCTTCGGTACCACGCGGAAAATCGCGGAATCCGTGTCCCGCGACGCCACCGAGTCCGACGATCACGCCCGCGTGCTGGATCGTCTCGTTCGGATAGTAGAGCATGGCGCCGACACATCCGATGCCGGGTCGCACGGCCTGGCTCACCATTTCGCGCAGCCAGTCGCCATGGATGATTTCCAGGTCGTTGTTGAGGAGTCCGATGATCTCTCCGCGCGAGTGCTTCACGCCATGGTTGTTGATTGCTGAGTAGTTGAAGGGCGTGTCGTAGCGCAGCACGACGACCCGGTCGTCTGCGATCCGCTGAAGATAGGCAAGCGTGGCGGGGTCGTCCGATCCGTTGTCGACGATCACGATTTCGTAGTTCGGGTAGTCGGTCTTTGCCAGGATCGTGTCGACGCAGCGGGAGAGCAGTTTGAGGCCGTTGCGCGAAGGGATGATCAGCGATACCAGCGGCGGCGGGTCGGGAATCTGACGCTTCACCCTCCAGTGGTCTCCCGGAACCGGGATCAGCTCCACGTGCTCCCCGATCCGCTGAAAGTGATCCGAAAGCGCACGACGGGCGGCCTCGACCGGATAGTTCTTCTCGCTCAACAGCATTGCCGTCGAACCGGGAATCGCACGCCAGTGATAGAGCACCTTGGGGATGTGGCGGATCCGCGAAGGGGAAGTACGCTCGACGACCCGCAGCGCGAGGTCCCAGTCCTGGCTTCCCTCATAACCGACGCGGAAGCCTCCGACCGAACGCACGATCTCTGTGCGGTACACGGACAGGTGTGACAGGTAGTTCTGGGCCGTGAAGAGATCGGGCAGGAAATCGGGCTTGAAGTAGGGCTCATGCCGGCGTCCCTCCTCGTCGATCTTGTCCTCGTCGCTGTAGATCAGATCGGTGTCGGGCCACGTGGAAAGAAGCGCGGCAACCTCGTAGAGCGCATGGGGCGCCAGTTCATCGTCGTGGTCGAGCAGCGCAGTGAATTCCCCCGTCGCGATTGCGAGCGCCGAGTTCGACGCGGCGGAGATGTGTCCGTTCGAGGTTCGAAACACGGGCCGTATGCGGGAATCCTTCTTCGCCAGGGATTCAAGCAGCGGCCTGACATGCGGGGCGGGCGAGGCATCGTCCGCGATGCAAAGCTCCCAATGCGGGTAGGCCTGGTTCAGGACACTGTCGACGGCCTTCCTCAACCAGACCTCGTCCTCCGGCTTCTGGTGGTAGACGGGCATGACAATCGAAATGAGCGGGCGTCTGGCGAGGGTGGCCGCATGCTGGCGGAGGCTTTCGATGGACTCACGGGAATGGCTGTCATAGGTTGCAGCCCACTGCTCGTAACTGGTCAGCTCCGGCTGTCCGTGCTGTGGGCCAACCTTCAGGCTGGCGGAAAAGAAGCGGTGCCAGGCTCCTTGATCGTCAGCCACCTCCAGGACGATCTCCTGATCGCTCTCCTCGAGGGTGACGTCGATCTTGAACCCGCAATATTCCGCCTGTGGCAGGTCGCGAAGCGATGCGAGGACATCCATGCGCTTGAGTCCGTAGACTCCGTTGAAGATCCGCCCGGCAATCCGGGCCCGGATCTTCCTGAGCGGGACGGGTTGTCGCGTGAGGCACCATCCGCGCACGACAATCTTGCTGAGGGAGAAGCTCCACGTCTGGGGATAGTCGACGCTGTAGAGGAATGCCGTGATGGGTTCGACAAAGTCGCCCGGGTTGAACGCGAGCGTGCTGTCGGGCACCTGTGCCGCGGGGGCGCCTGCCACTTCCTTTCCTTTCGATCTTGTGAACGGATCGACGAGCAGACGCCTGAGGGATCGGAGCGGCGCGGTGACCTTCCATGAGAACGAGCGCTGCATGCTCCCGATCTTTCTTTCCCGCTGCGCAATCAGCTCGCTGCCCTGCAGGAGGGAGGCGCGGAGCTTTTCGATCTCCTCGCGCGAGCGGTGCCCGAGGGCGAGGGCGCGCGCGCGTGTCTGTGCCAGTTCGTAGTCCGACTTCGCGAGTGAGGCGTCGAGGGCGGTAATCCTTGCGCCGGCGCCGGTCAGTTCGGACTCGATGCGCTGCCGCCAATGGTCATTTCTGGCGAGGTCCTCGCGCGTGATGGCAAGAGCCTCCTCCAGGTTCTTCGCGTGGTTCCTGGTTGCCTCGAGCCGCTGCTCGGCGAGTGCCAGCGCGTCGGACTTCCGGCCGAGGACCTGCTCCGCCTCGACGAGCGCCACCTCAAACGATTGGATCCGGTTCCGGGCGGAGCGCAGCAGGGTTTCGATGTGTTCGCGGTGCGCCTTCGCGCGTTCGTGGTCCTTTTCGAGCGCCGCGAGCGTTTGTTCAAGATTGGCGACATGGGAACGTGTGGCCTCCAGGGTGGCGGTGATGTTCTTCGCATGCTGGTCGGTCAGCCGCCACCCGCGTTTCCATTCGTCGCGATCCTTCTCCAACTGGTCGCAGGCGTTGCGCAGCGTGCGTTCCGCGTGTTCGGCAGAGGTCTCGAGCTGGCGCGAGAGCAGCGAGAAATCCCCGACCAGAGAAAGAACTTCAGGCCACACCGGGGTGGAGGGAGCGGGAAGGGATTGGAGCAGGGCCTCCATGTGGCGCGACAGGAGCGTGACATCACTGCCGTCGGTCGGCGGCGACCAGACCGAGCGCAGCGGACGTGCGGCCAGTTCCGCATAAAACGTCGCGAGGCGCCGGGAGGAGAGTGACAGGTCGAAATGGTCGCGTGCAAATGCGACACCCGCATTGCCGATCCGGGCCGCCGCCTCTGGATCCTCGAAGACACGCCTGCATGCGTCGGCGATGTCCTGAGGGAGTGCATGCGCGAGAACAATGGCGTTTTTTCCGTCCTGAAGCTCCAGACCCAGATTCGACGCGATCGTGATGACGGGGCGTCCGCTCGCCAGGTATTCCGGGAGTTTGGAAGGGAGTCGGAAGTCGTTGAAGCGCCCGGGTTGCCCCGGCTGGACCAGCACGTCGCTCAGGGCGAGCAATTCCGGCAGGCGCAATTTCTCAACGAATCCCAGGTCAATCGTCCACGTGCGCCAGTCGGAGGGGAGTGATTCAATGAACTGGGGACTGTTGAAGCCGGTGCGGATCAGGCGGGTGGGCACGCCCTGTTCGTTGAGCAGCTTGACGGCCAGGTAGAGATCGAGGATCTCCCGTTCATTGGCGAAGGTGTTGCTACCCGTGAAGGCAATGACTTTCTCGTTCTCCGCGAGCCCCAGTTCGGTTCGCAGCCCGGCGCGTGGAGGAAGCGGCCGGTAAAACGTGAAGTCGACTCCTGGCGGCAGCGACAGTACCGGTGTGCCCGCGGGAACAAACTGCCGGAGCGTGTCCACGATGACGGAAACCCCGTCGGCGAGCCGCAGCAGCGTGCGGTAGCGGAGCGGGTGGGGAAGGCCTGAAAGAAGTGGTTTCGGGTAGTCGGATTCCAGGGACTCGCGCAACTCCGCGATGGGGGCGCTCATGTAGGACTCCACGAGAAACTCCTCGTTGTCCTCGAGGTGGACCACGAGCCGGGAGGGGGCCAGTCTCTTGTACGCGAGCACGAAACGCCGGACAACCTCCCGGGGTGTCCATGCGTGAATGATGTCCGCAGGCCTTCCGTCGGGAAACAGGGCCGGCTTTTCGAGCAGTTCCCCAAAGGTTGCGGCGCCAAATTTCGGCGCGGCCACGACTGAAAGGGTATCCTTCCGATCCGGCACTGCCACGATGCACGCGTGGCCGGTTTCGGTCAGCTCGCGCGCAAAACCCGAGATGTGGTTGATGCTGTTGGAGGTAAAATCGCCGTAGTTGACGAACAGGATGTTCACGGGGGATTCAGTGGTTCCAGCTTCGGTCTATGGAGGGATGAACCTGCGACATTCCCCCCATGGGTGAAGGGTCGTCAGGCCCCGGGCAACCCGGAAGTTCCTGAAAGGGCATTCCCTGCGGAAACCCGCCGGTGCGGGTCGCGGGGAGAGCCGCTCAGATGAGACCGAGCTTCATTTTCCCCTCTTCGCTGATCATGGATTGGTTCCAGGGCGGCTCCCAGGTGATGTTGACCACGGCGGCTGTCACTCCGGGCACGAGCAGGATCTTCGTCTTCGCGTCCTCGGCGATGGCCGGTCCCATGCCGCAACCCGGGGCGGTGAGTGTCATGGCGACATTCACCCGGTGGCCACCCTCTTCCCCCTCGATCTTTTCGATGTCCATCGAGTAGATCAGGCCGAGGTCAACGATGTTGACGGGAATCTCCGGATCGTAAACGTTTTTGAGCTGATCCCACACGGCTCCGGGATCAGGTGCACCGTCGCTCATCGTGGGTGCGAGGACCTTGTCGCTGGAGGCGGATTCCCCGATGGAGTCGCCATCCTTGCCGTCGATGCGGAAGAGTCCGAAGTCGGTCTGGATGGTGTAGCTGCCGCCGAGCGTCTGATGGATGAACAGGCGGGTTCCGGCGGGGAGGACCTGCTTGTCACCGCTCGGAATCTGCGTGGCGACGACTTCGCGGGAGAGGATTCGTTCCTTGACCTTGGACATACGGCAACGGCTGGGACGGAGGGACTATTTTGCGGGGGATTGCCAGGCGCGACGGAAATGAAGTTCGATCAGCCTGATGAGGACGGCGTGCAGGGATTCGTTTTCGAGGCGGTTGAGGACCTCCTCGAAGAAGCCGAAAACAAGAAGCTCCCTCGCGACCGCCGGCGGAATGCCGCGCGATTCGAGGTAGAAGAGCTGGGAGGGGTCGACTCTGCTCGTGGTGGCGCCATGGGTGCAGCGGACGTCGTTCGCCTGGATCTCGAGGCCGGGAAGGCTGCTCGCATCGGCGTTGTCGGAGAGCATGAGATTGCGGTTGCTCTGATAGGCGTCGGTCTTCTGCGCATCGGGATCGACCACGATCAGGCCTGAGAAGATGGTCCTGGCCGTATCAAGAAGTGCGTTCTTGTAGAGAAGATCGCTCCTGGTGTTGGGTGCCTGGTGGATCTGCAGCGTACGCTGGTCGAACTCCTGGTCGGAGGACGCCACGGAGACGGCGAGCATTTCGGAGAAAGCGCCAGGTGCCTGGAGTTGGGAAAGCGATTCATGGCGGGCCTGTTTGCCGCCGAGGTGGAGATTGAGCGATTGCACGCGCGCATCCCGCCGGACGAGCGTTGAATTCAGCTGGAAAGACAGCGTGCGGTTCGACCAGAGCTGTGCGGCGGCGTAGTTGATGGAGGCGCCGTGGGCCGCGTAGAGGTCGTTTGCGCCGCAGGCGAAGGCGTCGAAGACGACCTTTGCATCGGCGGATTCGTCGGCCCTGCCTGTTTCGAGCGTGACAAACACGTCGACGACCGTCACCCGGGAATTTTCCTCGGCAACAACCAGCGTGTGAGGAAAAACCGCAGAGCCTGCGCCTGTGGAGGCATGGGTGATGACGATGGGGGACTTCAGCTCCACATTTCGCGGGACGTAGATGAAAGCGCCGTCCGGGATGAAAGCAGTGTGAAGCGCGGCGAACTTCTCCGATCCGAGCTTCTGCGGTTGTGCCATGAAGTGCTTTCGCAAGAGCTCGGAATGCGTCGTAAGACCCTCGAGCAGGGTGCCCACGACGATGCCGGAGGCCGCCAGATCACGGCTCAAGGGCGTGCGTCCCGAGAGTTTGCCGTCGACAAACGTCAGGCGCGCAGCCGCATCTCCAATCTCGATGCCGGAGGTGCCTGACGTCGCGTGGGTGCCCGTGGCCGAGGAGTTGAAGCCGGAAAGGGAAATGTGTTCGCGACTGCTGAAGCGCCAGGTTTCATCGGTGCGCGCAGGCATCGGCAGCGATGCGAATTCCGCATACGCGCTGCGTTTCCGTTCGATCCACCATGCGGGAGCGGAGGGCGGAAGCCCGGCCATATGCGTGTTGAACCGGTCGGCAGTGAAGTCGCCGAAAGTAGTGGAGATGGGAGTTGGTGAGAGGGAGGTGGAGGTGCTCATGGGTGTGCCTCAGCCGACGGAACCTTCCATTTCAAGGTCGATGAGACGCTTGAGCTCGACGCTGTATTCCATCGGAAACTGTCGGACCAGGTCATTCACGAATCCATTCACGGCGAGGCTCATCGCCTGCGCCTCTGTCAGGCCGCGCTGCTGCATGTAGAAAATCTGCTCCTCGTTCACCTTTGAGACGCTGGCCTCGTGCTGCACGGCGTGGGTGTCGCCACGGACTGTGATCGCAGGATAGGTGTCCGTGCGGCTGTTGGTGTTGATCAGCAGGGCGTCGCACTCGGTGTTGTTCTTGCAGTTCTTGAGATGCTTGCCCATGTGGACCTGTCCGCGGTAGGTGGCGCGACCCTGACCGACGGAGATGGATTTTGAGATGATGGTCGAGGTGGTCTCGTCGGCGGCGTGAATCATCTTCGCGCCGGTGTCCTGGTGCTGGCCGTCGTTGGCAAGTGCGATGGAGATCACTTCGCCGCGGGCCCTGCGACCCTTGAGGACGACACCTGGATACTTCATGGTCAGGCGGCTTCCGATGTTGCAGTCGATCCACTTGATTTCGGCGTCCTCGTGTGCGATCCCACGTTTGGTCACCAGGTTGAAGACATTGGGCGCCCAGTTCTGGACGGTGATGTATTGGATCTTCGCTCCCTTGAGGGCAACCAGTTCGACCACCGCGCTGTGCAGGGTTGATGTCGAGAATTTTGGCGCGGTGCATCCCTCCATGTAGGTCACTTCGCTGCCCTCATCGGCGATGATCAGGGTGCGTTCGAACTGCCCGAAATTCTCGGCATTGATGCGGAAGTAGGCCTGAAGCGGCTGGGCGACCTTCACTCCCTTGGGCACGTAGATGAAGGAGCCGCCCGAAAACACGGCGCTGTTCAGCGCGGAGAATTTGTTGTCACCCGTCGGAATGACCTTGCCGAAGAACTTGCGGAAGATCTCGGGATGCTCACGCAGGGCTGCCGTGGAGTTGAGGAAAATGACCCCCTGCTTGGCGACGATGTCCTTGATGTTCGAATAGGCCGCCTCGCTGTCGAACTGTGCTTCCACTCCGGCGAGGAACTTGCGCTCCTGCTCGGGCACACCGAGGCGCTCGAACGTCTTTTTGATGTCGTCGGGAACCTCATCCCAGGTGCGCTTCGGCTTTTGTCCCTGCGAGAGGTAGTAG
This sequence comes from Opitutaceae bacterium, assembly GCA_017994935.1. Lineage (GTDB taxonomy): Bacteria > Verrucomicrobiota > Verrucomicrobiia > Opitutales > Opitutaceae > UBA6669. Next base: position 7,996 of record JAGOJU010000032.1, on the reverse strand, counting down.
CGGATTTTGTCGAACTCCACATTCTCGAGGTCCCGCGTTGCCCAGTGTGTGGGCAGGGGCTTTGCGAGGAAGGTCTTCAGCGCAGCCAGGCGGAAATCGAGGATCCAGGGAGCCTCCTTCTTCACGGCGCTGATGTAGCGCACCGTGTTCTCACTCAGGCCGACGCCGGCGTCGTACTGGTAGGACACGTCGTAGCTGAAGTCGCCTGCGGCCTGATCGATGCCGAGGGCCGGATTTTCGGCAACGTCAACGGAGGCCTCGGTTTCCAGGTCGGTGGGAGTTTTCATGGCAGTCCGGATAGAATTGGATTCAGGAATTGCGAGAGTGACGGATCCGCTGGCCGGATCCACGGGGTCAGGCGGTGACCAGCTCCTGTTTGACCCAGTCGTAGCCGCGGGTTTCGAGTTCGAGTGCGAGTGACTTGTCGCCGCTCTTCACGATGCGTCCGTCGTACATGACGTGCACGAAATCCGGGACGATGTATTCCAAAAGCCGCTGGTAGTGGGTGATGAGCATGACGCCGAGTCCCGGGCCGCGGAGCGTATTGACGCCCTCGGCGACGATGCGCAGGGCGTCGATGTCGAGGCCGGAATCGGTCTCATCCATCAATGCGAACCGGGGCTCGAGCATGGCCATCTGCAGGATCTCGCAGCGCTTCTTTTCGCCGCCGGAGAAACCTTCATTGACCGAGCGTGAGGTGAACTTCCGGTCGATCTTGAGCAGGTCCATCTTCTGGTAGAGCCGCTTGTAGTACGCGGTGGCATCCAGCTCCTCGCCTTCGCCCATGCGGGCCTGGACGGCCGCACGGAGGAAGTTGGCGATGGAAACGCCAGGGATTTCGGAAGGGTATTGGAAGGCGAGGAAGATGCCTGCGCGCGCGCGTTCATCCGGCTCCTGTTCGAGGATCGATTTGCCGCCGAGAAGGACGTCGCCCTGCGTGATCGTGTAGTCGGGATGACCAGCAATCGCCTTCGCGAGGGTCGACTTGCCCGTGCCATTGGGTCCCATGATGGCATGGACCTCGCCGGGATTGATGGTCAGCGAAAGACCCTTGACGATGGGCTTATCGCCGATGGCTACGTGAAGATCGCGGATTTCGAGTGAGGACATGTGAAACGTAAAATGGTGTGTGAAAAGGGGCGGCTCAGCGGACAGGGTGTTCGGAAGCGGCAACGCGGCGCTCGCGGGTTTTTCCCCTGAACATGATTTCCACGTCTGATACCGCGTAGCCGTCCGGCAGATGAGCCTTCAGCTGCTCGACGATCCCGGGGGGGAGATCGATGTCATAGGTGGATCCGGTGACTTCGTCGTGAAAATGGGCGTGGGGATGCAGGTTTGGACAGTACCGGGTCGGACCGCGGTCGAAATTGACCTGCCGGATCAGGTTGCATTGCACCAGGGCCTCCAGGCAGTTGTAGACCGTCGCCAGGGAAATCGTCGGCAGATCCGCCTTTACCCGGGCGAAAACCTCATCGGCAGTGGGGTGATCGCGACGTTTGATCAGGATATCGTAGACGATCTCCCGTTGAGGCGTGCTGCGAAGACCACTCTCCCCGAGCCTCTGGGACAGTGCGTCTGAGGTAACTTGCGCCAATGGAATCATAAGGTGATGCCAGCAATGGATGAGACTGGGTCTAAGTTGCAAGCAATAATTAGAATAATTCTAAGTAAGAGAGACTTCCGGAGGAGTCACTACTTCAGTTTCTGCCACTTGTAAGAAGCAGATTGATAATTGATTACTGACTTTTATGCCTACGGGGCGATCTTACGCCCCGTGCTCGGCGAGCCAGCGTTCGGCATCGATCGCCGCCTGGCAACCCATACCTGCAGCAGTGATGGCCTGGCGGTAGACGTGATCGGCGCAGTCGCCGGCCACATAGACGCCGGGAACCCGGGTTTTTACCTGAGATCCCGCCTGGGGCACAAAATAGCCACCTTCGTCGGTTTCAAGGGCAGGGGTGAACGGAGCCGTATTCGGCACATGGCCGATTGCGACAAACACCCCTTTGACCGGCAGTACGGATTCTGCGCCAGTCTTGACGTTCCGGACTTTCAGGCCCGAAACCGCGCCCTCGCCAACACCTTCCACGGCGACCGGCACGGAGTCCCAGACGGGATGGATCTTCGGATGGGAGGTCGCGCGATCCGCCATGATTTTCGAGGCGCGCAGGGTGTCACGCCTGTGGACCAGGTAGACCTTACTGGCAAAGCGTGTGAGGAATAACGCCTCTTCCGCCGCGCTGTCGCCACCCCCGATGACGGCGACGTCCATATTGCGATAAAAGGCGCCGTCGCAGGTCGCGCAGGTGGTGACGCCCTTGCCGCCGTAGAGTTCCTTTTCCCCGGGGATACCGGTCATGCGCGGCGAGGCGCCGGTGGAAACAATGACCGTCTTTGCGAAGAGGGTACGATCTCCGCAGATGATCCTGCGCGGAGAGGAACTGAAGTCGACCGAGGTGACCACTGCCTGTTCAAAACGGGTACCAAACCGGGTGGCCTGCTGGCGGAGGTTGTCCATCAGCTGGAAACCATCGACGCCCTCGGGAAAGCCGGGAAAATTCTCCACCTCGCTTGTGGTCGTCAGCTGTCCACCCGGCACGGTGCCTTCGAGCACCAGCGGATTCAGGTTCGCCCGCGCCGTATAGATGGCGGCGGTCAGACCGGCGCAGCCGGTGCCAATGATGACGACGTTTTCGATGGTCTGGGAGGACATGGATTGAACTTCTGGAGCGTGGATGTGCGGCGTGAGCAATGGATTTAGGCAAGCACCGCGGAAGCGCAAACCGAATGAGGCCATGCCACGGGTGGAAATCTTTCGATTGCCTTGGTAACAGCTGGGCCACATTCAGACGTTCGCCCTCCGTCCTCCGCCCTTCGCCCTCCACCCCCGCGGCATTGGATCGGGGTGACTCGATTCTCTTGCGATGAAACCCATCACCTTCTCCCTCCTGTCTCTGCTGCTTGCCTTGAATGCAGCCACTGCGTCCCCTGAGCCGCAGCTTCTTCGTCCCACCTACCACAGCAATGCACTCAACGCCGAAAGAGGCTACCTCCTGTACCTGCCACCGAATTTTGACGAACGGGACAAGTGGCCCGTGATCCTTTTCCTTCACGGGAATGGCGAGCGGGGCGACGGGAAAGGTGAACTCGACTACCTGTTGAACCATGGGCCGCTCTTCGAAGCATGGTGCCAGCGTCGCGATCTTCCCTTCATCATCCTTTCACCGCAAATGCCGATGGAGGACCAGGGCGAGGTGAACTACATCAAGTACCGCAAGCCCGCCGATATCCCGCGGCGCCTTGCGTCCGGCCGCCATCCGTACCCTTCCCACTATACCGGGAAGGACCCCATGCAGGGACAGTTGTCGGAAGATTTTCTCAAGGTGCCGGGCAATCCACTGGCGGTGCGCAGGGGCTGGAGCCTGCTTGCCAATGAGGTGATGGGGAATCTGGACCACGTGATAGCCAAGTACAGGGGCGATCCCAGTCGGGTCTATCTCACCGGAATCAGCATGGGTGGATTTGGGACCTGGATTTTGGCTTCCGAGCATCCGGATCGTTTTGCAGCAATCGCTCCCGTTGCAGGATTTGGCATGATCGATATGGCACCGTCCCTCGTAAAGATGCCCCTGTGGGTCTTCGCGGGTGGCCGGGATGCAACCGTGAAGCTTGCCTATTTCTATCCGGCGCTGAACGCGCTCGAGAAACTCGGCCACAAGGATGTGCGCTTCACCATCGAGGCCGACATGGGGCATGATGTCTGGCGGCGGGTCTATGCGGGCCGGGATCTCTATGATTGGTTCCTCTCGCATTCCAAATGAGTTGCCGGGGGTGGAAACGCCGGCGCATCGTGCATGCTGCCCCTGGCCGAACTCTCTCTGTACAATGCGAAATCTCCTTCACGTCTTTGTCGCCTGCGTTGCCCTCATGCCTGTTGCCGCCCTTTCTCTAACCGCATCCTCGGTCACCATGAAATCTTTCGGCAAACTTGACGACGGTCGGGAAAGCGCCGTGTACACCTTGGTCAACGCCAATGGTGTTCGCGCGGACATCACCAATTACGGAGGCATTGTCGTCCGGCTGCTTGTCCCGGATCGCACCGGGAATCTCGACGACGTGGTGCTCGGGTACAACTCGGTGCAGGAATATGTGCGCGCCTCCCCCTACTTCGGAGCGATCGTGGGCCGCTATGGAAATCGCATCGCCGGCGGCAGGTTCAATCTCGATGGACAGACCTATTCGCTGGTGACCAACAACCAGCCCGGCGGGATTCCCTGTCACCTCCACGGCGGCAGACGCGGCTTCGACAAGGTCCTCTGGCAGGCCGAGCCGCTGCTCACCAATGACACGCCCGGTCTCAAATTGCGCTACCTCAGCCGGGATGGGGAAGAGGGGTACCCGGGCAACCTCGATGTCACGGTGCACTACTGGCTGGGGAACGACAATTCCTTGAGGATCGAGTATTCCGCGACCACCGACAAGGCCACGCCCGTTAATCTCACCCAGCATTCGTATTTCAATCTCAAGGGTGAAGGGCGGGGTGACATTCTCGACCACGTGCTCACCTTGCAGGCGACGCACTACACGCCGGTGAACGCCGGGCTCATACCGACAGGTTCACTGGAGCCCGTTGCCGGCACTCCGATGGATTTCACGACTCCCCACACCATCGGCGAGCGCATCGAGGCAAAACATCCGCAGCTCGCGCTCGGCATCGGTTACGATTTCAACTGGGTGATCGACGGGAAACCCGGAGAAATGAGGCCTGCGGCAAAAGTCTTCGAACCGCGCTCGGGGCGAGTCATGGAAGTTTGGACAGAGGAACCGGCCATCCAGTTCTACAGCGGAAATCATCTCAACGGCTCCCATGTCGGAAAGTCCGGCGCAGCGTACGTGCATCGCGGCGGGCTGTGTCTCGAAACGCAGCACGCTCCGGATTCACCCAACCAGCCGAATTTCCCGTCGACGATCCTGCGACCGGGTTCGCGTTATCAGACGTCGACGATCTACAGGTTTTCCGTCGAGTAGGCTGGGTGCGCAGGATCCGGGGACAATTCCCCTGACGCAATCCGGCCGGGGATGTGGGGTCAGTGGGTGACGCTCGCAGTGCGGTGTCGCTTGCCAATCTTGAGATCGAGTTTCTCGATTGCTCCGCAAAGCCTCTCTGCAACGCGCCCGGCGCCGGGGATGGACAGGTGGACGCCATCCTTGGGGACGTCTGCGGCGTCGGACACGGACAATCCCTCTATCAGAAAAATCCGGTCGTCGCCATGTGCTGCGCGGGCTCGGACAAGTGACCGGACAATCTCGCGATAGGGATCGAGGTTTTCGGTGACTCCGGGCCCTGAGGGTTTGCTCTTGGTGGAGTAGAGCGGGGTGATGCAGAGAATGGCAGCCTGCGGCTGGTGCTGCCGGATTTTTTCGAGAAGCGATTCGTAGTTTGTCCGGTAAACGGCCGGGTCATTGACGATGTTCCAGTCGTTGTAGCCGATCAGGATGCTGATGACGTCGATCCTCCTGCCCGCGATGTCATCGCCGATGGGAGGTGTCACCCGGCTGCCTCCGACCGCAAGATTCTCGAGAGTCCATCCCTTTTCCTGTGCCACGATCCACGCATAGGTCTGCCATGTCGCGTCCTGTCCCGTGCCGTGGGTGATGGAGTCGCCCATGGCCGCATAGACCGGACGGTTCAGTTCCGGATTCCGGAGCAGGGTGCCGTCGGAAAGGTCCAGTCCCGTGAGCCCGCAGTTCGAGAAAATTGGCATCACGATTTCGAAAGTCACCGGGGAGCCCGCGGCGACTGAAACGAGGTCGAGCCCAAAGGTACTCTTGGACTTGTCGATTTTCATTTCCGCAGTCCGCACGCCGTTTTGATGGATGCCGAACCACGATCCGCGGTTGTCGCCCGCCAGCACGCGGAAACTCGCGGTCACCCGGGCGCTCGTGGTCGTGAACCGGATGACGACTCCCGTTGTCGTTGTTGCCTTGCTCTCCCGAAGGAACGCTTTCGCGTTTGCGAGGCAGTCATCGGAGAAGCGGCGAAACTCGACGAGATCGGGGCCCGCCTTCGCAAACGGAGCACCCGTCCATTCGATTCTTGGATCATTTGGCTGCACGTGCACCGCAAATGCGGAAACGACGGACAACGGGAAGCAGGCAGCGAGGAGGAATATCAGGCGGTTCATGGGATTTGCGCGCTGGGGACCCACGAGATTGAAATCTGTGCGGGGTGCAACGGTCAAGCTGGGCGAACGTCAGAAACCGAAGTATTCGACAATACCAAAAATGGGAGGGGCACGCTTCGTCGTGCCCTGTATGACTCCTGACCGTACCGGAAACCTCCAGCTCCCGATTCTATTTCGGCAGTATGTGGAGTTCTCAGCCATCATTCGGGAGCTGGATAAATGCGCAAAGATCCCGGAGCCACGGGAAAAGCCGCGTCACGTGGCGGGCCGCCACAGATCGATCGGCCGCTTGGCGGTTGTGTGGAAAGGCAGTTCGACCTTGCGGCCTGTCCGCGCGGATTCGTAGGCGGCGAAAATGATTTCGAGAACGGCGCGACCGTCCTCACCGGTGACAAGCGGCTGGCGATCGTTCTGAACGCAATCGACGAAATGGGCCATCTCGCCATGGAAACCGTAGTTCCATGCCTCTTCATAGATCGTGAAACTCCAACCCTTCGTGGAGCCCGCCTTCTCCACGGCGTACTCGTAGCCGCCTGCGCTGTAGGTCTCGATTGCATTGCCGCGCAGCAGGTCGGCATAGGCCACGCCTTCGGTGCCGTAAACCTCCGCGCGATCGTCCATGCCGCCGAGTTTTGTCCAGCTCTGCTCCGCCATGCAGACGACACCATTGGCGAATTCCAGCAGGATGATCGCATTGTCATCGCCCCGCGTCTTTGCGCCGTGCACCGAGGTGTTCATCTGGGCGTAAACGGATTTTACGGGACCCCGGCCCAGCATCCAGCGGAAGAATTCAATCGAATGGCAGCCCATGTCCATCGTGACACCACCGCCGGAACGTTCGACATCCCAGAAGTGCGCAGCGTGCGGTCCATCGTGTTTCTCGGCCTGCTTGATCAGGGTCGGGCGGCCCAGTGCTCCGGAATCGAGGAGCTGTTTGAGTCGCACATACTTCGGTGCGAAGCAAAGTTCCTCCGCATACATGAGTTTCACACCGCGCGCCCGGCAGACCGAGATCATGCGGTCGGCCTCGGCAAGGTTCAGGCAAAGAGGCTTCTCGATGACGATATGTTTGCCGGCTTCGGCTGCGTCCACAACGACCTGGCAGTGCAGGTGATTGGGAATGCCGATGACAACCATCTGGATTTCAGGAAGTGCGAGCAGCTGACGGTAGTCCGTGAAGGCGTGCGGGATTCCGTGGCGCCGGGCAAATGCCGCCGCGTTTCCCTGCGTGGGTGACGCGACGGCAGCCAGGCGGGCGTGAGGGCACGCCTTGAGTGCCTCTGCGTGGATGGCAGCAATGAATTGGGAGCCGATGAGGCCGACATTGACGGGGCTTTTCATGGTGAAAGGGAGGATTGGGCTTGCCTCGAAAAAGTGGACACAAAATTAGGCGGCATTGATGTTGTTGGATTGATGTTTCTTTTCGAAAGCCACGGGGGAGAGATAGCCGAGGGAGCTGTGGCGCCTCGTCGGGTTGTAGAAGGTCTCGATATAGTCGAAGACGGCAAGCCCGGGCGTCTGAGAGCCCGCTATGGACTCAACATTACGAACATTTTGAATGAGTACGAAGTTGCTTTCGCCAACTATCAATTCAGTGCTGCCCGAGGGGGAGTTTCCAACGACTCTCGCCACCAAGTTCCCCGCCGTGGCGCATATGGCAACATTGACTTCTTGACGTATTGGAAACTTATCTCACACCGTCGGTCGCTCCATGGTCAGCCTCTTCCCCTTGGAAGAATGGCTAGTTGCGCAATTCCAAGCCCCCCTCAACCCTCCCTACCCATGTATTCCGCTCCGATACGCTCCCAGTA
>JAGOJU010000004.1 GCA_017994935.1 Opitutaceae bacterium | reverse complement strand
CGAGGTATCTCTACCTTCCGGACGGTGCCACGATTGAATCCCCTGACAACTCCTCGATCGACACGGTCCTGAGCAGCCGGCGCCGCGGAAGACTGCAGTCCGTCATCCACTTTCTGGAAACCCGGAGTGCGATCGCCGCCGCTGCGACGTGCGTGATTCTGCTGACAGTGGCAGGAGCCCTTTACTTCGGGCTGCCGCGGCTGGCGCAGGAACTGGCGACGCGTGTGCCGCCGGAAATTGACGCTCAGGTCGGAGCACGTGCGCTGGAGGCGTTCCGGCCGTACATGGAATTCAGCCCCGCGACCGCCCAGGCAAGGCAGCGTGTCAAGGCCCAGCTCAGGCGGCTCTTACCGGGAGTCGTGGAACAAGATCTTCCCAAGATCGCACTCTGCCGGCTTGGTACAGCCAATGCCTTTGCCCTTCCGGGTAACAATCTGGTGCTGTCGATGGAATGCCTCGACCTGGTGAAACACGAGGACGAACTCGCTGCCGTGCTTGCCCATGAGCTCGGTCATCTCAAGCACCGTCATGGAATCCAGAGTCTGTTCCGGAATTCACTTGCCCTGCTCTTTGTTGCCTCCTTGACCGGCGATCTTTCCTCGCTGTCCCAATTCGGCGCCAACATCCCCTTCACGCTCATCCAGAACGGCTACAGCCGCTCCTTCGAAAGGGAGGCGGATCGTCACGCGCTCTCGGCACTGGACACCGCCGGCATTTCCCCACGCAGGTTCTCCAGCATTCTTGCCCGCATGGAAAGGGCCAACGGCAGCCAGTTCAACGCGCTCAATCACCTCAGCACCCATCCAAGCATGGAGGAGCGGGCCGCCCTGTTTGACGTGGGTGACCCTTTGCCGGAGCCCGCTCCTGTCGTTGACCCACCACCCACGTCGGCCGCAAACGCTACCCCACCGCGCACCTATCCGGCAACTCGCTTCCCGTCGCGTCAGAATGCCCACACAACGCAACTTGATGCCAACGGCGGTGTGAAGCCTGTGCCAAGGGCTCTCACACAACCCGTCTATCCGCCGGAGCTCCATGCCGCGGGCATCGAAGGCGAGGTCGAACTCTCCTTTATCGTGGAAGTCGACGGAAGCGTCAGCAACCCCGTCGTCGTCTCCTCAAACAACGAGGGCTTCAATGCCTCGGCAATCGCCGCCGTGTCGAGCTGGCGCTTCTTCCCAGGTCGACTCAGGGATGGCAAACCCGTCCGGGTGCGCATGGCGGCGCCCATCAGATTCACGATTACCGAAGATCCCTCCATACGCCCTGAGCCAGAGAAATAGTCGCCCCGCCATTGCACCATTCCCGTGTCGATTTCACCGACAACCCGATCGCGTTTTTCCAGCTTTCTGGCCCCCCTGATCGTTCTGGTCGTTGTGGGTCTGATCGCTCAAATGGGGGCGCTGCACCCGCTGGACCGAACCTGGCACGACTCGCTCCAGCGCCTCTTCGCCTCCCAGGCACCCGCTCCCGCCGAAACGGCTTTCGTCCTCGTCGACGAGCAATCGCTCGCAGCCATGGGCAACGATACCTACGGCATGCGCTGGCCCTGGCCACGAAAGGCCTTCGCGGGATTGTTCGCGGCGCTGCACCGCGCAGGGGCCAGGGGCATCGTGGGAGATTTCCTCTTTCTGGAAAACTCGGACGCCGCCGAGCAGGATCTCCTTCTCGGTGCGGTCTCCGCAGGCATTCACGAGCTGCGGCTGGGTTCCCTGGGCGACCGTATCCCGGTGGTCTGGCCAGACTCCTTTCGCGGCGCTCATGCCACGCTGTTCAATCACCCCACCCGCTGGGGTTCGGTCAAGATCGATCCCGACGACGATGGTGTCATCCGGACTTATCGCTGGAAACATTCGCTCGCCGCGTCCGCATGGGACCCCGATACGGCCGTGCAACTGCCCGACGAGACCCGGCTCCGCTGGCGCGGCACGCTCGATCAGTTGCGATCTCGCGGAATCGATGTCCTCCCTGCCGCCCCATTCGTCGCCGCAGGGCTGGAACTGCTGGGCAACGCACTCGCGACCGCCCCCGGGATGGATCCGGTGCCGCTCATGAGGGCGGTTGACGCGCTACCGCTTCCGGCCGGAGAGATTTTCGAGCGCGTCCGCGGAAAGATGGTTTTTGTCGGGGCAAATGCCGCCGGCACCTTCGACGAGGTGGCCACGCCATTGCACGCGCCGGAGCCCGGTGTCGTTGTCCACTGGACCGCCTTCGCCAATGCGCGGGATGGCGTGTTCATCCGGGACACTCCGCGAGGGTTGGGCACGCTGGCACTCACTCTCGTGGTTGCACTGATCGCCTGGTTCGGGCGGCCAGGCCGCGGGCTGCTCGTCGCCGGGGGTGTTGCTGTCGCCTCCATCCTCGGGGTCCTCGGCGGAAGCATCGCCGCATTCGCCACAGGTTTCTGGATGGCGCCCGCCGCACCCGCAGTCGGAGCTGCCGCCGCGTTTTCCGCCGTCGCCGTGGCGAGCTTCTCTTTCGAACGCGCCCGGAAGCGCGAAATCCAGGGATGGTTCGGCGCCTATGTCTCACCCGCCGTCGTGCAGAAGCTCATCGCCGATCCCCATGCTCTTGGACTCGGGGGCGAACGGAGGGAGGTCACCCTCTTCTTTTCCGACCTCGTCGGTTTCACCGCCCTGTCCGAAAGCATGCCCGCCGAAAAACTCGTGCAGGTGATCAACCTCTGCCTCGAGGAATTGAGCAACGCGGTGTTCGACCACGGCGGCTATGTCGACAAGTACATCGGGGACGCCGTCATGGCCGTGTTCGGTCATCCCGAAGACCTTCCCCACCACGCGGAGGCGGCGTGCCAGGCAGCGCTCTCGTGCGGTCGCCGGATGGACGAACTGAATGTCCGGCTGGAACGCGACTACGGCGTGCGGCTCAGCCTGCGCATCGGACTCAATACCGGCGAGGCCGTGGTCGGCAACGTGGGCTCCGCACGCAAACGCAATTTCACCGTGCTCGGCGATGCGGTCAATCTCGCCTCCCGGCTGGAGGGTGCAAACAAGGTATTCGGAACACGGATACTGATCGGACCGCTGACGGCACGGTCGGTCGCGGGCAGCATCGTCACCCGCCCGGTCGCCCTCCTCCGCGTAAAGGGCAAGTCGGAGGCAGTAGCCGTGCACGAGCCGCTCGGTCCTGCGTCCGGCACGAAAGCCACGACTCTCCGGTTTGCAGAGTGCTCCGCCACGGGCTTTCAAGCGTTCAACACCGCCGATTTTTCCAACGCGACCCGTTCCTACGAAGAGGCCCTCGAACTTTGCCCGGGCGACAAGGTCTCACTCCGCTACCTGAACGAGGCCCGCACACTCCTCGCAAAAGGCGTGCCCGCCGGCTGGGAACCCGTATTGAATCTCGATACAAAATGAAAACACTCCGACAACCATGGCACGTTATCCCATGCGCCCTGATCTGCCTGGGCGCCGCCTCGGGTGCATTCGCATTCGACAAGGGATCCACCGCCTATTCCAAACGCGCGGAAACCAATCTGCTGGCCGAGCCCAACGCGCTCTCGACAGCCGTCGGCAAGGCGGCATTCGCCGAGGCCCTCACGGTCACCGAGACACGCGGCGCCTGGCTTCACGTGAAATCAAAAAAATCTGCCGGATGGATCTTCGAGGGAAATGTCGCCGCCACGAAGCCTGCCCATGCTCCCGCCGCCGGTCTGACCACCATCAGCGCGTCTGCGACCAACACCGTCGCCGCCGCACGCCCGCTCAGCGAAGCTGGTTCCGCCTACGCGGGCCGGCACGCCGGCGGCAATGCGCGCGATGATCTTGAATGGCTTGAAAAGACCGCCTCGATGACGACGGGGGCGGCGGTCGAGGCCTACCTCAGGGACAACCGGAAGGGAGAATTCCGCCCATGACAACCGACCGCTTCCGGGCCGCTGCCCTCTGCTGTTGTCTCACTCTCGCCCTCGCCTGCCCACGGCCCGCACGCGCGGCGTTTCCGAACCTCGGAGACCTCGGTGAAAAGATCCGGAAGGCCGGCACCACCGCCGCCCAGGCAGGCAAGGTCCTGAAGGGAGCCACCGGGCTCTCGCTCGAGGAGGAGCTTGCCGTCGGCGACGCCGTCGCCATCGAAATCGTCAATCGCTTCGGCGGCGTATGGCGCGACGAAGCCGCAACCCGCCGCGTCAATCTCGTCGGACGCGCACTCGCCCGCTACGCAGACCGCCAGGACCTGACGTGGACCTTCGGGCTGCTCGACTCCGACGCCGTCAACGCCTTCTCCGCCCCCGGGGGACGCGTTTTCATCACGCGCGGTCTCTACCAGCGGCTGGACTCCGACGACGAACTCGCCGGCGCACTCGCGCACGAAATCGAACACATCGACCGCCGCCACGCCCTGAAGATCATCGCCCGCGGGGAGTTCCTGAGCGGCGTCGCCGGGCTGGTCGCCGCACGCAGCAGCGACTTCGCCAAGTTCGACGAAGCCATCTCGCTCGTGACATCCCAGATCCTGGAGAAGGGTTTCGACCCGAACACCGAATTCGATGCGGACAAACAGGGTCGCAACCTCGCCGCCACCACCGGCTTCGCACCGGGCGGCCTGCGCGCGGTCCTGCTCCGGCTTCGGCGCGACAGTGGCAGCGCCTCCCATGCGGTCTTTTCAACGCATCCCCCTCTCGATGATCGCCTGGAGCGCCTGCCCAGGGACCCCGAGCCCGCGGCTGCCGCGAAATAGTGCTGACCTGCCCGTGCCGGCAGCCAAGCTGGCGCACCGATGACCGACAGCCTCCCCAGCCTCCGCGACTCCCTCATCATCGCAGGAGTCGCCCTGGTTTCCTACTTCGCGCTGATTGCGCTTGCGCAGGTGCTGCGGCGCGCCCGCGGCCTTCGTTTCGGGTGGACCTATCACGGTTTCGCGCTTCTCGCAGGCGTGGTTGCTGGCATCCGGTTCAGTGCCTGGGAGTCTCCTTATCGGGCCACCGCCCTGCAGCAGATCAGCGCCATCGCGCTCCTGCTCGCAGCGTTCCCCCTCGCCCGAATCGTCAACCGCGTCGCCTGGTTCCGCGGTGCTTCCGTTCACCCGGGAAAATCGGCCCATGTTCCCCGCGTGCTTCCGGACGCCACTGCCCTGGTCGTCATCCTGATGACGGTCCTGGTCGTCCTCCAGTTTGTCTACAAGGTCCAGGTCCCTGGTCTGCTCGCGGGCTCAGGTGTCATCGCGATCATCCTTGGCCTCGCAATGCAGGATCTGCTGGGAAATCTGATCGCGGGGATCGGGCTGCATTTCGACAAGTCGTTCACGCCCGGTGACTGGCTGCAGATCGAGGGCACCCACGCGAAGGTCATCGAGCTCTCTTGGCGCACGACGCGACTGATCACGAATGACGACGTCATGATCGACGTCCCCAACAGCAACATCGTCAAGCAGGCCATCCTCAACTTCGAGAAGCCCACGCGCAAACATGCGGTCAAGCCGCTCATCGGCCTGCACTATGACGTGCCACCCGCGCAGGCCCAGCGTGTCCTCCAGGAGGCCGCAGCCAGCGTGCCGGGTGTCTGCACGGATCCGGCGCCCGTCGTCTACCTGAAGGAGTTCGCCGATTCCGCCATCATCTACGAAATCAATGTCTGGATCGAGGATCATGGTCTGATGGACCCCGTGATGAGCGAGGTTCGCGTGCACTGCTGGTACGCCGCCAAACGCGCGGGATTCGAGATTCCTTACCCCCAGCTCACGCTCCACCGCGCCGCAGCCCAGGCGTCTGGCGACTCCTTGCACGCGACAGCCCTTCAGGCCCTGCGGACCAACCCGGTCTTCAATTTCCTCGATGACAAACAGGCCGGGGAATTGCTGGCGGCAGGAAAGTCCAAGCTCTTCGCCGCCGCTGAACAACTCGTGCGCCAGGGTGAGGAGGGCGCCTCCATGTTCCTGCTCGTGAAGGGACACGTCGACGTGAGCATTGCGCGCGATGGTCAGTATGTCACTGTGGCCACGCTGAACGCAGGGGATTGCCTGGGCGAGATGTGCGTGCTCACCGGCGAAAGGAGATCGGCAACGGTCACGGCGCGCGACGAGGTTGCCGCGATTGAGATCACCAAGGACGCCCTGGCCCAATTGCTTGCGGCGCATCCCGCACTCCTCAACGGACTGACGGATGTCCTCGTGAAGCGTCAACTCGCCAATGAAAAGCTCGCGATAGGCACCGCCTCGACTGCCAGAATTGAATCTACCCGTACAAGCGTCCTGCGACGCCTCCGCGTATTTTTCCAACTCGGAAGTTGACGCCCGACGCGACCTCCGCGCTGCCGGGCACGCACGGCCGCCTACTTGCCGGCCGGACCGTAGCCGGGCTTGGGCTTTCCATTATCGTCAAGCTTGCCGCAGGCCCAGAGCAGACCGCGCGTCACAAGGTCGAGAAACACCGGGTTGCCCACAGTGGAATCCTGATGACCGAGGGTGGTCGCAAACGTCCGTCCTTTGCCATACGTGTTCACCCAGATAACCGCATGCTCCTTCTGGGTCTCGACCCCATACGCACGTGCCAGCGGAATCGCACCGGGCCAGATCTTCTCGTTCTTGTAAAGTTCGTCCTGTGGATTCGCCCACTCGGCCGGAAACCCGATCATGACCGGGTGGTTCGTGCCGTTGGACTTCACCAGCATGTCGCGCCGCTTTTCGTGGCTCCTCGATGTGATGCCGATCACCTTTCTCCACTCATCCGTCTGCGCATTCCGATAGCTGTGGGACGAGCAGTGGATCATCACCGCAGGAAGTCCGGCCTTGTGCGGCGCCGTGATGCGCTCGACGAAGGCAACGTCGTCAACAAAACCGTAGCACTCGTTGTGAAGCACAACATCGTAGCCCTTCGCCCAGTCGGGATTCTCGTAAATCGATGCCTTGTGCTCCCGGGTGTCGCCCTCCTGCACGATCGTCCACACGACATTCGCCCGGGCGGAAATGCCTTCGGATAGAAGGACCTTCTGGGTATCGTAGGTATGGCAGCAGCCTCCGGTCACCATGAGCGCACGAATGGGTTTCGTCACCGGCGCCGCAGAAAACGCCAGCGTGCTCAGACCAAACAGGGCAAGGGATAGGATCTTCATCATGGTGCGAATACATCAGCATTGGATCGAGCGGCGGAAGCCTGCAATCCCCCTGTTGCTGGACGTTGAGCGGATCCGATCACCCTTGAAACGGCGCTCGGGAGACGGGTCCGATCAATCCGTCCAGGGACAGGAACGAGGGGCCCGGGAACGCACGGCGATGCTCTTTCCGTGAGGGACTCAACCCTCCGGCTGCCTTGCACAAACGGGCTTGTGGTGCCGGATAACGAGGGTGTGGTTCAGTTCCTCATTGCGCGGCAAGCAGGGTTGCCGAGGCACAGCCGCACGACACCCGCGCAGAAGTTGACTTCCCTGCACATCGTCTGAAGCCTCTGTCTTTCGGTGACCCAACGATCGACCCCCATCCGTCTGCTGCAATGCTGCCTCGTGCTGTTTGCCCTGACAGTGTCGTGGAGTTGGGGAATCCTTCCCGGTTTCGCGCAGAAGCCGCCGCCAGGGGATTCCGCGGGCACGACGCATCCAGCTCCAACCGCCTCGCCGCAGGTGCTTTCACACGACGAACGCACGCGCATCGAACTGCTCGAATCGTATCAGTTTCTGCGCGAACAGCTGCGGGCCGCGCAGGTGGCGATCGCGAGCAATCGCATCGAGGCCCAGGAAGTCGCACGGCGGCAGAGCGAGGATCTCACGGCGCGCCTGGACGCCCTCAGGGCCTCCCTCACGGTCGTCAACCAGCGCCAGCAGGAGGCGGCGACACGCGCCGAATATGACCGATATCACCAGGAACAGGCGGAAACACGCTCGTACCGAACGTTGCTTTGGATCGCAGGCACTGCGGGTGCTGCAGTCCTTCTGACCCTGCTCGTGATGACCCGCATGCAATGGAGGGCCATGAACCGCATCGCCGACGCCCTAGGCCTGCAGCCGCAACTTCTCTCGCAATCCAGCCAGTTCCTTCCGGATTCGCGCGAACTTGCCAGACTCGGCGACTCCGCTGTCGCCCAGGCAAACAACCGGCTCGCTTCCGCAGTGGAGCGAATCGAACGCCGCGTCAGCGAACTCGAAAGCGCCGCACGCACTCCCGAACACCGCGTTTGAACTGCCCGTTGGGACGCGCCGCTGAAAATGCGGGAAACCCTAGTCCGGGAAAATCCCATCCGTCTGGAATCTCAGCGTGACCTCACCCTTGGCGGGTGAAGCCCTGCCTGACTTCTCCGCGGGCGTGTATCTCAGCCGCGCGATATACAGCGTCGCCACCCGCTCCAGTGCGGGATGAAGCTCCGACAGGCGAGCGATGTTCGTGATCGCCCCCTCGCTGTCCAGCGAGAAGGAAAACACCGCCTCGATCGTTCCCCGCTTCAGGTCCCTCGGCCACGCCGCAGGCATGAGCACCGGCGACGAATAGATCTGGGGAGGCTTGTCACCCTTTCCGGAATCACGTGTGACATCGTAGCGTTCGCGGGACACGTTCACTTCGACAAGGTTGTCGCCCCACTTCGGAAGCGACTGCATCAGCACCTCAAAGGGCGGCAGCCCGAGGTCAAAGGGAATCGGCGCAGCAAATGCGAACGCAACTCCCCCCGCTGACAGCATCAAGGCCGTCGTGCTTCGCAGAAATATGGATCGAAATGCCATGGCTGAAGGGAGTCCCCACCCCCAACCAAGCGTCACTTTCATCGAAAGTAAAGCGCCGCTCATGTGTCGCCAATTCCGCCCCACGCATCCATTCTTCAACCTCCGCAGCAGCTGACGGTTGGAGTGGCACGGGCGGACGCAGACCCCAAAATTGTCCGCACGTTTTCCCACGCCGGAAGAACCCGCGGCTCCAGAATTCATCGGACCGTGGGTCGCGTGCTCTCCGCTGCGACGAGCAGGCCCAATGACTCAAGGACCGAGCAAAGCATGGTTCCTCCAATCCTGCTCGTTTACGCTTGTGTCGAGGACGACAAGGACGACCTGAGGCCCACTGAGGCCGGCCAACCCGCCGGAGGAGATTCCCCATGAAAACCGTCACCTTTCACGAACGGTTCTATAATGTCCTCGTCGTCAGAGCCTCCCTTGAAGGCAGCTTCATGGCCTCCACCAACCAATCGGTCCAACCAAGGTATTGCCCATGCCTTACAAGCTCCTTGCTCTCCTTCACCCCTTTCCTTATCGATGAATCCAAGTTCATGGAAACTCGCCGCAATTTCATCAAGAAGTCCATGCTGCTCTCCGGCGCCATGGGCTGGAACGGTTCTCTTTTTGAGTCCATCGCCCACGCCGCGGCCATCGACCCCGCACCGGGCAGCACGTTTGCCGACGCGGAACATGTGGTGATCCTGATGCAGGAAAACCGTTCCTTCGATCATTGCTTCGGCACCCTCAAAGGCGTGCGCGGGTTCAATGACCCGCGTGCGATCCAGCTGGCCAATGGCCATCCGGTCTGGCTGCAAAGCGACGCCAAGGGCCGGACCTATGCCCCTTTCCGTTTCGATATCCGTGGCACCAACATCACCTGGCTGGGCTCCACGCCGCACATACGCTCCAGCCAGGTGGATGCGTACAACGGCGGGAAATACGATCGTTGGATCGACGTGAAGAAGGTCAGCCGCGAGGACGCGAAAAACATGCCCATGACCTTGGGCTACTACACACGTGCCGATGTGCCCTTCAACTACGCACTGGCCGATGCGTTCACGGTATGCGACCAGAACTTCTGCTCCGCGATGACCAGCACCTGGCCGAACCGGCTATATCTTTGGTCCGGCACAATTCGCGGGAAGCAGAGCAGCGAGGCCAAGGCCTACATTCGCAACGAGATTCCCTACGGCGAAGCGCATTGGACGACCTTCCCGGAGCTTCTCGAAAGACATGGCGTGTCTTGGAGAGTCTACCAGAACGACGTCACCGCCGGCGGCGGTTTCAGCGGGCACGAGCGCGCCTGGCTGGCCAATTACGGCTGCAATCCCCTGGAGTATTTCTCGCAGTACAACGTGCGTTTCTCATCGCGCTATGTGGCGGGATTGCAGGCCCAGGTCAACGAACTGCCCGCCGAAATTGCGGAGCTGAAGGCCACACTCGCGAAATCCCAGTCCGACACGCACGAAAACAGCGAGACCCGCAAGGCACTCCACCGGGCGCGGGAGAAAGCGGCAAGAGACCTCACCAAAAAGGAAGAGGTGCTCCGCCACGCGCAGGCCGAATTGAAACGGTGGAGCCGGGAGAACTTCGAGCAGCTCAGTGCCGAAGCGAAGAGCATTTACCAAAGGGCCTTCACCACGAACGTTGGCGATCCCGACTACCATCGGCTCACCAGCCTGACCTATGAGGTCAACGGCGAGAAACGCGAACTGGAGATTCCAAAAGGCGATGTCCTCCACCAGTTCCGCCAGGACGTGAATAGCGGGCGACTCCCTGCGGTGTCATGGCTGGTCGGCCCGGCAAATTTCACCGATCATCCCTCGAGCCCCTGGTATGGGAGTTGGTATGTCTCCGAGATCATCGACATTCTCACAAAGAATCCGGAGGTGTGGAAGAAGACCGTTTTTATCCTGACGTATGACGAAAACGACGGGTACTTCGATCACATCCCGCCGTTTGTCGCCCCTGACCCGGCCAGGCCTGAAACAGGCAAATGCTCTCCTGGCATCGATCCGGGCATCGAATTCATTCGTCGCCAACGCGAACTTGCCGAGGGGGTCGCGGCAAAGGAGGCCCGGGACGGCCCATCGGGCCTCGGCTTCCGCGTCCCGATGATCATCGCCTCGCCCTGGACGCGTGGCGGTCACGTCTGTTCGCAGGTCTTCGATCACACCTCCGTGTTCCGTTTCGTGCAAAACTGGCTGGGGCAAAAAACCGGAAAACAGATCGTCGAAAACACGATCAGCCTTTGGCGCAGGACAATCACCGGCGACCTCACCTCGGCGTTCCGACGGTTCGACGCGGAAGACGGCAGGAAACTGGCCACCCTGGAAAAGACTCCCTTCATCAAGGGCATCTACGACGCGAAGTTCATGCCCGCGCCTTCGAACTACAAGGCCCTCACGAGCGAGAAAATTGCGAGGACCGTTACCGACCCACGCACCTCGCCCTACCTGCCGCGGCAGGAGCCGGGCGTGAAACCCTCCTGCGCCCTGCCCTATCAGCTCTATGCCAATGCCCAGCTGAGTGGCGACCGAAAAAACCTTTCCCTCCACCTGGAGGCGCGGAAGGACATCTTCGGCGAACGCTCAGCAGGCTCTGCCTTCAACCTCTACACACCCGTCAGGTACGCCGCTCCGCGCAAGGACGGGAAAGCCCCGGCATTCGAGCATGTAGGCAGCCGCTCCTACGCCGTGATCCCGGGAGACCGCCTCACGGACACCTGGCCCGTGTCGTCATTCGAGAATGGTCTTTACCACCTCCGGATCCATGGTCCCAACGGTTTCTATCGCGAACATCGCGGCAGGGGGGACGATCCGGCCTTGCTGATCGAATGCGACTACGAGCGCGTTACGCCGGATACAAGTCAGCTCACCGGCAACGTGCTGATGTTGATCAAAAACACCGATGTGCAGAGATCCTATGAAGTGACCATCAAGGACCATGCCTACGGCGCGCAACCCATCCGCCAGACCATCGCGGCTGGCGGAAACCGCGCCACGAGGATCGTACTCGACACAAGCGCCAGCCATGGCTGGTACGACTTCAGCGTATTTGTGACCGGGGCAGCGTCTTTCGAGAAACGCCACGCCGGCCGAGTCGAAACCGGCGCCGACAGCATCAGCGACCCTTTCATGGGAGAAAGCAGGAACCCGTCTTAGCCCTGTCCGGACCTTTCGCTCCGCGAGCCTGCCATCAACCAACGCCGGGCAGGTATTTCATAATGTGGAGATCCAGCGCATCGCAACCGCGAACGGCGGCGGCGTCCCATCGTTGAACCCGGTCAAACTGCCCCGGGAGTCCCGTTTGCCGCCTCCTCATTCCGACTCTTCACGTCAGGGGGCAGGAAAGAATAGCCGATCGCACTCAGGTGACTGTTGATGCGGCGCAGTGCATTGAATGCGTCGACGAAATAGCGGCTGCTGGCCAGACGCTCGGGCGAGGCGAACGCCAGGGTTTCGTAGTGCTGCCGCTGCATCTCACGGGCCCATTCGTTGAACTCGTGTTTTTCACGGACAAGCGCCTTGGCGTCTTCGATACCGCGGGTCGTCAACAGCCCGATGGCAACATCAAGCGAATGCAGGGCACGTCGATACGCCTCCTCCAGGTGCCTGCGATCGGCCTCCACCATTTCCACCCGTTCCGAACGCTGCTTCAGCAAGGCATCGCACAGATGCTTGTCCACCAGATCTCCGACCGCCTCGAGCTCAGCCGAATATGCCAGCAATGTGAACTGCCAGTTCGTGTCCTCTGCATCCCGGTTCTCTGCAATGCGACTGAGATATTCCTTTATCTCCACATTCATGCGATCCACCACGTCGTCACCCTTCTGGACTTTGCGGGCAAGGGCGGCGTCGTGGTGGCCAAAGGCGCTCCAGAAATTCTCCAGCATGACGCGGACATGATCCGCCATGCGCAGCGTCTCGCGCGTGGCACGCGCCAGCGCCAGGGAGGCTGTCTCCAAGGCACGCGGATCGAGGAAATGATCGCTCACCGCAAGCGTGTCATCGACCGGCTTTGGCACGATGAATCCGACCACCCTCGACAGCGGCCCGATCAACGGCAGCACAATCATGGCCACCACCAGGTTGAAAAGGGTGTGAGACATCGCCGTCTGCCTCATGACGGAACCGGGCATGGCCTCGAACCATTGATGCGTGAGTGTCGGCAGCAGGAGAAGCGGCACCGCCACCAGGAGCTTGGCGATCACGCTGCTCAGTCCCAGCCGGCGGCTCTCCAGTCGGGACCACCCCATGAGCAGCGAAGTCACCCCTAGTCCCACATTTGTACCCAGCACCCATGGGATCAACGCCGCAGGCGTCAGCAACCCTGACGCCGCCAGCGCCAGCCCAAAGGCGATCGTCGCAGTGGAGCTTTGCAACGCGACCGCCAGGACACAAACCACAAGAAAAACGACGACTGCATTTCCCTGAGCCTGGAGGAGGAGTCCCCGGACTTCAGGATTGGCCGTCACCTCCGTTGCGCCCTCGCCGACCATCGACATGGCCAAAAAAATGAATCCCAGAGCCAACAGGCACTGACCCGTGCCGCGCAGCACATCACGGCGACAGAACTGATATCCCCACACCCCTGCCACGACCAGCACACCGGCCAGGCTGCCAATGTGAAACGAGAGCAGCTGGACCGTGACCGTAAGACCCACGCTTGCGCCCAACAGGATGGCCAGCACATTCGCCGCGCTTAAACCCTCCGTGTCGCGCCCCAGCATCTGCGCGCCGAGCACCGCGAGCCCGGTCGAGGACGGCGCAGCCGTGCCCACCACAATCCCGCCGGCAAAGGCGCGCAGTCGGCTCTTGCTCAGTTTCGACAGCCAGTAAAACAGGGTTTTTCCAAACAAGCGGTCGAGGCCTTTTCTCAGGAACCTGATTCCAAAAAGTGTGAGCGCGATGCCCGCGGCGATATTCACGAGGCCCATGGTCAATGGATGTGAACCCCGCCCGATGCATTGCCCGCCGTCAAAGTCGGAAGTTTTTGTTGGAGCCCCAGGCCGGTTCGTCTGAGTCCGGTAATTGATTTCGGCCGCATCATTCCAATCGTCCTAACCCGGTTGATCTGTTGAACGAGAAAAAGAAAGTTTAGCCGTCAGCCCGCATCAGGCTCAACCCTAATTCCCGCTTGGCGGGCAAACCGCCTCACGTCACTCGCCTCGCCTGGCCCCTGCCTGCTGTGACAGGCTTCATGAAAGTCCGGCATTCAATGGCACATCCGAGGCGGGCGCTGGCTGCGAAACAGGCACGATGGGAACGAGTCCCTCGCACAACCCAGGCTCGTGGGCCTTCTCAGGCTGGGGCGCGGATTGCCGCCGATCACCCGAAGCGCGCGGACACGGCTTGGGGCACACTGCAGAAGGCGACCTTGCCGATGGCCATGTGACCGCGGCGGCTGCCGCGCAAATCGGCCCTCACCGTTCCGCCTGCGCCGGCCTGACAATCCGCAAGACCTGCGCCGCGCGGGTGAAGGTGGCCTCGTCAAATCCCATGAAGCGTTTCAAAACGGCATCGCGCTCCAAGGGGTTCGTGATACGCGCCGCGCTTCGATACTGCGACCACGACATCATCCTCCCCGCCCAGGCCAGCAATCCGCTTACCGGCACTGGGATGTCGCTCCCATGAAGCATGCGGTCCGCAAGCGGCGCTGAGGTCAGGCGACGCAACGCCGAAGGCCGCAGCCGGAAGGTCAGCCCGGCCAACGCACTGTTGTCGCCATACAGGCGGGGAAACCGCTCCACCATCCCTGCAAAGACATCCAGGTAATCCGTATCGACCAGCATCGTGCCCGTGCCGCAATGCGCAGCGATGCAGGTCACTCCAATTTCCAGCGGACGGGCGAGCACCCTTGGACTCGCCAGGGCAGCATCCATCACCGGCATCGTGCGTTCGCTTCCGGTGTGCGCCAGGAGGGGAAGTCCCGCCTCTGCCATGCGTTCGAGAAACTTCGTGTGGCGCCGGTTGTTCCAGTCGATGCCCTGGACATTCGGCAGGCACTTGAGCGCAGCCGCTCCGCCCGCGATTGCGCGCTCGAGTTCCTCCTGCGCATCACGGCGTGCCGGATGAATCGAAACTGCGGCAAGGAATTCGGGGTGTTCCGCGGCGAGTTGGAGAACATGTCCGTTCGGAACATAGAACGACGCCCGCTCCGGCAGCGGCGTGCCGTCCTCACGATGAGGCAGCTCATGGGCAAGGATCAGCGCGCGCGACACGGAGGAGTTTCTGACAAACTCCAGCATCCGCCCGACGTACTGCTGGTCGAAGTCGGGGCCGGAAAGATCCCTGACGGTGAGTCCCACGCTCCGCACCAGCAACGGTGCACCCAGGCGCGTCAGACCCCTGGGACGATACCAGCATCCGGTTCCTCCGGTACCCGTGCCGACGATATGGACATGGGCATCGATTCTCATACTGGGGGCAACTGCCTGATTTTCGCGCGATGATTCCTCATGGGTCGCTTCCGGGCATCATTTCCCTCCGCCGCCCATGAAGCCTCGCGTAAGGATTTCATCAAAAGGGAGCGGAGCATCAAATCTGATACCGCCAGTGGCCGCTCTATGACAAGGTCATCCGTACCATCATCCTGCGTATCCGGCATGAAACCCTTTCTCCTCTGTCTATTTCTCCCCGCGGCCGCAGCCATCGCCGGGGCCGCTCAGATCGGCCAGACTTACAGCGAGGTCATCGCAAAACAAGGTCAGCCATCCAGCCGGATGGAATCCGGCTCGATCCGCATTCTCCGATATCCACGCCAGATCCTCAAACTCAAGGACGACGTCGTGGTCGATGTCTCCGTTCCTCCGCGCCCTCGCCAGACCGAGACGACTCCGACATCCGACGCACCAGCAAGGCCAGGGCACCTGGAAATTGCAGCCATCCGACTGAAGCGCGCCCGCGCCGAAGACCGGATTCGCGCAATCGTCAATCAACCTGTCCCCAGCCTCGTCCGCACGACGCGCATGCGCGTGCACACCACACAGGGCGCCTGGTACCCGGTAGCGGCAGCCGCCCCCGACTTCGCAGCGGCCGATGTGCGTGTCACCCAGCAGAAGAACTATGACGGAAAAGGCTACCTCGCCACCGGCGCGGATCCGGGAACCGTCTACCTCGGCGACGAACTCGAATTCAATCCCGTCCTCTCCTACTACTACGCCGATCGCACCGTTCCCAGGAAGAAGCTGAAGCCCGAAGAGATGGAGGAAATCAACTCCCTCTTCCGCTCGATCGCCGAATGCGACCGCCAATTGAAGTCACCCGCCCCGACTTCCCCCGAAGCAGCACCGGCCGCAGACATCGCCCACTCCCCAACATCACCCGATCAGCCCCCCGCGCAGGCCAGCATCCGCCGCGAACGCACCGCCGACGGCACCTGAGAAAGCCCGCCCCTTCAGCAAACTTCTGCCACCGCGCGGAAGATCGCCGCCTGCGAGTAGCATCTCTCCCAAGCAGGCGATAGACAACCCTTCCCCACTGCAGGGGCACGCTCCGTCGTGCCCGGTTTGAAAAGACGCCAAGCAGCCCAGAAATGAGGTATCCGCTGACTTCACGATCCACACAGATTGGTCGCAGGTGGATCGATGCCGAAAATCTGCATCCATCTCCGCAATCTGCAGATTGCGGCTGAACCGGATTTGGAATGGCCGCGCACAACCAGCTCAGATGAAAGGACCTTCCTCATTTTCATCCCCATTCTGCTGCGTTCTGGCTGGCAGGATTCGTATCACCCACCAAAGTATCCCCGGTCCATCCGCACCGGTACCCGTGCGCCGATGGCGACCATGTTCCAGCCTTCCCCCTCGCCTCCGGTCAACCGACAGCTTCGTGCGACGCTGCTGACCCTCCCCCTCGCTTTTCTGCCCGTCGCAGGCGCCAGCGCGGCGCCGCTCCAGTTCAACCGCGACATCCGCCCCATCCTCTCGGAGAACTGCTTCCAGTGTCACGGACAGGACCGCGCCCACCGTGAAGCGAAACTTCGCCTCGACGAGTTTGAAAGCGCCACGCAGGACCGCGATGGATTCTTCGCCATCGTACCCGGCAATCCTGAGCAGAGCGAAATGATCGTGCGCATCCTTTCCGACGATGAATCCGAAAGAATGCCTCCCCGGGAGAGCAACAAGCACATTTCACCCGCGCAGGTCGCAATCCTGAAACAATGGATTTCCGAAGGCGCCGCGTATGAGCGACACTGGGCATTTCTTGCACCCCGGCGCCCGGCCGTCCCCGAAAATCCCGGCATATCCTGGGGACGTTCGCCCATCGATGCCTTCGTCCTCCAGCGCCTGCGGCAGGAAAAACTTTCGCCCTCACCCGAGGCCAAACCCGCCGCCTGGCTGCGACGCGTGAGCTTCGACCTCGTCGGGTTGCCCCCGACCCCGCAGGAACTCGATGCTTTCAGCGCAGATGCCGCACGCCGCGGCGAAACCGCCTACAGCGAGGCCGTCGACCGCCTGATGCGCTCCCCTCATTTCGGCGAGCGCCTGGCCATGGATTGGCTCGACGCCGCACGGTATGCCGACACGCACGGTTTCAACAACGATTCTACACGCACCATGTGGCGCTGGCGCGACTGGGTGATCGAGGCGTTCAATTCCAACAAGCCCTATAGCGAATTCATCACGGAGCAGCTCGCCGGCGACCTGCTGCCATCGCCCTCGCTCGATCAGCGCATCGCGACGGGATTCAACCGCAACCACGTCATCAGCAGCGAGGGAGGCATCATCGACGAGGAATACCGCATCGAATATGTCGCCGATCGCATCCGGACCGTCAGTACGGCCTGGCTCGGCCTCACGTTTGAGTGCGCGCGCTGCCACGACCACAAGTTCGATCCGATCGAACAGCGCGACTACTATCGCCTCTCCGCGTTTTTCAACAACGTGCCCGAGTGGGGCGAAGATGGCCGCGTCGCCAACGCCGTCCCCATGATCCCCGCCCCCACCCGCGCACAGCAAGTGTCCCTCGCGCGTCTGGAGAAGGAGCAGACGGCTGCGAAGAAGACCGCCGACGCCGCACGCACCGCATGGAGATGGGAGGAGTCGTTTCGCTCCCAGGTTGAACAGCTGGCAGCCGCGGCGCGCACGGCCACTGACAACAACAAGTCAATCACGACAATCGAGATTCCTCCGCCCGATGCCAAGGTGCAGGCTTCCGTGATTCCTGGCGCAACGTTCGACTTCGCCCACAAGGATGGGCTCACCGTCGCATTCTGGCTGCGACCCGCCGCCGGCAACCCCTCGGACGTCGCGCTCCTTTCAGGCACGAACCATCAGGGCTCCCCGGCAGACACCTCGTTCGGAAAAGGACGCGAAATCCGGCTGATCGACGGGGAACTAGAGCTCCGCATCGCCGACCGTCTGCCCGTCTACTCTGTCACGGTGCGAACCGACGGCGCTGGACTGCGCCCGGAGGAACTTCACCACGTCGCCGTGACCTATACCGGCGGCAGGACCGCCGCCGATGTCCGCATGTACGTCGATGGCCGGGAGGTAGCCTGTCGCACACTCTACGACGACCTGCACGGCGGACCCGGCAACCGCGATTTCCTTGTCGCCACCGACAACGCCACCAACGCCGCACGCTTTCTTGGCACGGTGGACGACCTGCGCAGGGTCGCACCCGCAGCATCGAGCGAGACGATCCGCACTCTCTTCCGCGCAACATCCCTTCCCCGCGCCCTGACCGCGATCGATGCCGGTGGAGCAAAACCCCACGAAACACGGTGGCTCGCGGACGCCCTGCTGGCCGAGGCTCCGGGCACCCGGGATGATCTGGCGCGCGAAACGAAATCAACGGAAGGGCTGCTCGCGCTCCGTCGCACCCTTCCCACCACGATGGTCATGGAGGAAATGGACGTGCCCCGGCAGACCTATCTGCTCCTTCGCGGGAACTATGATGCCCATGGCGAGAAGCTCGACGCAGGAGTGCCCGAAAAGTTGCTCGCCCCATGGCCGAAGGGCGCACCAAAGAACCGCCTTGGCCTCGCACGCTGGTTCACACAGCCGGACCACCCGCTGACCGGACGCGTCGTGGTAAACCGCTTCTGGGCGCAGCTCTTCGGCACGGGACTGGTCAAGACGCTTGAGGATTTCGGCTCACAAAGCGAGTGGCCAAGCCACCCGGAACTGCTCGACTGGCTCGCGCGGGAATTCGTCGACGGCGGCTGGAACGTCAAGGCCTTCCTCAAGGAGCTCGTGCTGTCGTCAACCTACCGGCAAAGCTCCGCCGTGAGCGCGGACCTCGCCGCGCGCGATCCCGAGAACCGTCTGCTCGCACGCGGACCGCGGGTGCGGCTCCCCGCCGAGTTGATCCGCGACCAGGCACTCGCCGTATCGGGGCTTCTCGCCGCACGCATTGGGGGTCCCAGCGTATTCCCGTACCAGCCTGAAGGACTCTATGACTCGATTGTCGTCGACGCTCCCTACCCCGGCACCAAGTGGCTCCTCGGCAGCGGCGAGGATCTGCACCGGCGAAGCCTCTACACCTTCTGGAAACGCACGATGCCACATCCAATGATGCTGGCGCTCGACGCCCCCGATCGCGAATTCTGCACCGTGCGCCGTTCCCGGACCAATACTCCGCTCCAGGCCCTGGCGCTCTGGAATGAGACCGGATACGTCGAGGCCGCGCGGCGCCTCGCCACCCGCATGATGCGCGAAGGAGGACCGGATGATTCCGCGCGCGCCGCATTCGCCTTTCAGGCGAGCACCGGACGTCGACCGGGCGACGCGGAACTCCAGGTGATTCTGAAAACCTGGGAGAAGGTGAGGACAGACTTTGCTGCGCATCCCGCTGACGCCGAAACCTTCGTGGCCCACACCGGTGCCTCCGCGATCGACGCGATGATCCCCCCGGTGGAACTCGCCGCCGCAACCAGCGTGGCGAGCATGATCCTGTCGCTCGACGAAACCCTCACCAAAGACTGACAAGGCCCTTCCCCATGTCCTGCTGCAACAACTACGAGCGGATGCATTCGCGCCGCGACTTCCTTTCCAGGGCCGGCCTCGGGCTCGGCGCGGCCGCACTCGCCCACATTCTCCGGAGCCAGGCTTTCGCAGGGACCCAACTCGCTCACCCCGGCGCCGGACTCGGTGGGCTGCCCGGGTTGCCGCATTTCGCACCCACCGCAAAACGCGTGATCTGCCTTTTCCAATCAGGAGGCCCCTCGCATCTCGATCTCTTCGACGACAAGCCCGTCCTTCGGCAGCGTTTCAACGAGGACCTTCCCGACTCCGTCCGCCAGGGCCAGCGCGTCACCGGCATGGTCGCCTCCCAATCGCGCCTCGCGCTTCAGCCGAGCAAATTCGGTTTCCAGGCCGGCGGGAAGTCCGGAACGCTCTTCAGCGAATTGCTCCCCCATACGCGCGGAATCGCCGACGACATCTGTGTCATCCGATCGATGTACACCGAGGCGATCAACCACGATCCGGCGATCACGTTCTTCCAGACAGGCAGCCAACTGCCCGGGCGTCCGAGCATGGGGGCATGGATGGACTACGGCCTCGGCCAGTTGAGTGAAAACCTGCCCTCCTATGTCGTCCTGATATCCGTAAACAAGAAAGGCGCAGGCCAGGGTCTTCTGGCGCGACTCTGGGGCAGCGGTTTCCTGCCGAGCAGGCACCAGGGCGTGCAGTTCCGCAGTGCAGGCGAACCCGTGCTCTACCTTTCAGACACGCCGGGACTCACCCGCGAGCGGCGGCGCATGATGCTCGATGGCGCCCGTGAACTCAACCAGCTCGAGTTCGCACAGGCGGGCGATCCGGAGATCGAAACCCGAATCAGCCAGGCGGAGATGGCCTACCGCATGCAGACGAGCGTGCCGGATCTCATGGAACTCTCAAAAGAGTCGCAGGCAACCTTCGACAGTTATGGCTCCGCAGTGCACGAGCCAGGATCCTTCGCGCGCAACTGCCTCATCGCCCGGCGCCTCGCGGAGCGAGGAGTGCGCTTCATCCAGCTCTATCATCGCGACTGGGATCACCATGGCGGACTTCAGGACCGGCTGCCGAGCCTTGCAATGGACGTCGACCAGCCGAGCGCCGCGCTCGTAAAGGATCTCAAGCAGCGGGGGCTGCTCGACGAAACGCTCGTGATCTGGGGCGGGGAATTCGGCCGCACCCCGTATGCGCAGGGCGACGCCTCACGCGAAAAGTACGGCCGCGACCACCATGGCAAGGCCTTCAGCCTCTGGATGGCGGGCGGCGGCGTGAAGCCCGGCATCGTGCACGGCTCAACGGACGACTTCGGATTCAACGTTGCCGACAAACCCGTCCACATTCACGACCTGCAGGCGACCATCCTGCACACCCTCGGCGTCGACCATACCCGCCTGACCTATCGTTTCCAGGGCCGCCAATACCGCCTCACGGATGTGCACGGCAAGGTGGTGAAGGACATCCTCGCGTAAGGCAAAGCAGTCGCCCAGCGCGCGTGAGACCTGCCGGAAATCCTGCCTCTCATGCACCCTCGGTTTCGTCGTCGCCATGGACCATCCGGTAGAGGGCGGGCAGGACGACGAGGGTGAGCAGGGTTGAGCTGATGATGCCGCCGATGACCACGGTGGCCAGGGGCCGCTGGACCTCAGCGCCGGCTCCCGTGGCGATCGCCATGGGTACGAAACCCAGGCTCGCCACAAGCGCGGTCATGAGCACGGGACGCAATCGCGTGAGGCACCCCTCCTCCACCGCTTCGTCGATGGGTTTTCCCTCCGCACGCAATCCCCGGATGAAGGAGATCATCACGAGCCCGTTGAGCACCGCCACGCCGGAAAGCGCGATGAATCCTACTCCGGCCGATATGGAGAGCGGAATGTCCCGCATCCAGAGGGCCGCGATGCCCCCCGTGAGCGCGAGCGGCACACCGGTGAAGACAAGGAACGCATCCCGGGCATTGCCGAAGCTCATGATGAGCAGGCCGAAAATCAACAGCAGCGCCACAGGCACCACCACCTGAAGCCGCCTGCTCGCGGAGAGCAGCTGCTCGAAGGTGCCACCGTATTCAAGCCAGTAGCCGGCGGGCACCTTGACCGACGCCTGCACCTTCGCCCGGACATCGGCGACAAACCCGCCGAGGTCGCGTCCCCGCACGTTGGCGGTGACCACGACCCTGCGCTTGCCATTCTCACGGCTGATCTGGTTCGGGCCCGGTGCGATGTCGATACGAGCCACCTCGCGCAGGGGAATGTACGAAAGCGTGAGCTCATCGTCCGAGACTCCATGTCCGCCGCTGTGCAGCACCGCGGGTTGCGCCCGCGCCTGATCATCGTGCAGCCTGGGAAGAGGCACCGGGAGGTTCCCGAGCGCGGCAAGGTCGGTTCGAAGCCCCTCCGGCAGGCGCACAATCAGATCGAAGCGCCGGTCGCCTTCGAAAACCTGGCCGACCGCCGTGCCACCCAGCGCCGTCGATACCAGATCCTGCACCTCGCCGACCGAGAGGCCGTAGCGCGCAATGGCCTCCCGATCGAGTTGCACGGTAAGGAGAGGCAGGCCCGTGGTCTGCTCCACCTTCACATCCGCCGCACCGGCAACACCCTTGAGCACACCTTCAATTTCCTCACCCACGGCGTTCATGACATCGAGATCGTCACCGTAGATCTTCACGGCGACATCCGAGCGCACGCCGGAAATCAGTTCGTTGAAACGCATCTGGATGGGCTGGGTGATTTCATAATTGTTGCCCGGAATCTCCTCCAAGGCCGCCCCAATTGCTGCAACGAGATCGGCCTTGCTCCGGCCTGGATCCGGCCACTGGCCCCGCGGCTTGAGCATCACGTAGGTGTCGGCAACGCTCGGCGGCATGGGATCGGTTGCAACCTCGGCGGTGCCCAGCTTCGAAAACACCCTGTCCACCTCCGGGAACTGCTTCAGTCGCGCCTCAACGGGCGCCTGCATGGCGACAGCCTGGGTCAGGCTTGTGCCCGGGATACGCATGGCGTGCAGGGCGATGTCGCCCTCATCGAGGCTCGGGATGAATTCCGCTCCCATCTTCGACGCCACGAGGCCGGCAAGCGCCACCAGCACGAGCGCGGCGAGCACCGCCGCGGGACGCACCGACATCACGAAGCGGAGGATCGGCCGATAGAGCGACTTCGCACCTCGGATCGCAAAATTGTCCTTCTCCGAGACCTTGCCCGTCACGAAAATCGCCACGGCCGCCGGGACAAACGAGACCGAAAGGGCCATGGCACCAAGCAGCGCGGTGACCACGGTGAAGGCCATCGGGTGAAACATCTTTCCCTCTACGCCGGTGAGGGCGAAAATGGGGATGTAAACCACGGTGATGATGAAGACACCGAAGATCGAAGGCTTGATGACCTCGGCTGTCGCCTGCGTGGCGAGGGCAAAACGTTCGGGGCGACTGAGCAGGCGGCCCAGCCGGTGCTGCTCGTGACCGAACCGGCGGAGGCAGTTTTCGATGATGATGACCGCGCCGTCCACAATCAGTCCGAAGTCAAGCGCACCGAGGCTCATGAGATTGCCCGAGACCTTGTTGGCAACCATGCCCGTGATCGTGAAGAGCATGGAGAGCGGGATGACCGCGGCCGTGATGATGGCCGCCCGAAAATTCCCGAGAAGGAGAAAAAGAATGACGATGACCAGCAGCGCACCCTCCACGAGATTCTTCTGAACCGTGGCAATCGTACGGTCCACCAGCGCCGTGCGATCGTACACGGTTTTCGCCACGACGCCTTCAGGCAGGCTCCGGTTCACGTCGACGAGTTTCGCAGCGACCCGCGTGGAGACTTCGCGCGAATTCTCGCCAATGAGCATGAACACCGTGCCGAGCACGACCTCCCCGCCATTCTCCGTGGCGGCACCCGTGCGCAGCTCCTCGCCAAGAATCACATCAGCCACCTCACGCACACGCACGGGCTGGCCGTCACGCCGGGCGACCACAATGCCCTCAATCTCCGGAATGCCACTGACCTGGCCCGGCACCCGAATCAGATACTGCTCGCCGTGGCGTTCGATGTAGCCCGCCCCGACATTGGCATTGTTGCGCGCAAGCGCGTCCATCACATCGCGCAACGTGAGGCTGTACGCCATGAGCCGGTCGGGCCGGGGCGTAACGTGATACTGTTTCACAAAACCGCCGATCGTATTGACCTCTGTGACGCCTGGCAGGTTGCGGAGCTGCGGACGCACCACCCAGTCCTGAATCTCACGAAGGTCCGTCGATGAGTAGGCGCTGCCATCGGGTTTCTTTACGCCGGTTTCCGCCTCAACCGTGAACATGAAGATCTCGCCAAGGCCCGTGGAGATCGGGCCCATGCTCGGCTCGAGTCCGGGTGGAAGCTGGGACTTCACCTCCTGGATGCGCTCGTTGACAAGCTGCCGCGCGAAATAGATGTCGGTGCCGTCCTTGAAAACAACCGTCACCTGCGAGAGCCCGTAGCGGGACAACGAACGCGAGTAGTCCAGATGAGGCAGCCCCGCCATCGCGGTTTCGACTGGGAAAGTGACGCGCTGCTCGGCCTCGAGTGGCGAGAAGCCGGGGGCCTCGGTGTTGATCTGCACCTGGACATTCGTGATGTCAGGCACCGCGTCGATCGGCAGATGTCGGTAGTTGTAGACGCCGACGGCGCCCATTCCCAGAGTGACAACCAGGATGAGCCAGCGCTGACGGATCGCGAATAGGATGAGTTTTTCCAGCATGAGCGAAAGGAGGTTGAAGGGTCTTTGGAGATCGCGGCGATGCGGCTGCGATCCGGGTCAGTGTTCATGCGCCGCGCCGGCCTTGCCGATGTCGGCCTTGATCAGGTAGCTGTTCTCAGTGACGTAGCGTTCGCCAGCCCTCAGTCCTTTGCGCACCTCCGCGTAACCGCCGCTGCGCCGGCCAAGTTCCAGTGGACGGGCCTGGTAGACATCGCCGTGCTGCGAGAAGACGACCGTGAAGTCGAACAGTGTCTGCAGGCCGGATTCCGTGACCGCGACGGGAACCGTCTCCTCGGCAAGCGTGATTTCCGCCTTCACATAGAGTCCCGGGCGCCAACGTTGCTCAGGGTTCGAAAGGACGACGCGGGCAATGAGTGTCTGGGCCTCGGGTGAGCTGATCGGGGAGATCCATGAGATCGTTCCCCGGGCCTCGCTTCCGCCGTCATCGGCGTGGATCAGCACCGTCTGGCCGGTCTTGACACGCGCCTGGTCTCGTTTCGGCACATTGAGGTCGACCCACACTTCGGAAAGATCGGCGATGGTGTAGAGAGTGGCGCCCTCGCCGACGGTTTCGCCCGCATTCGCGTCACGATCAAGGATGATGCCGGAAATCGGCGCCTTCACCTCGATGGTGGTCAGCGACTGGTTGGTCTCGAGCACCGCAATCGTCTCCCCGGCCACCACGGCTTCGCCGAGTGTCTTTCGCGCCTCGCGAATGAAGCCGCCAAACCGCGGGCCCGCCCGGGCAATCCGGTTGGCGTTCAACCTGACGGCGCCGTAAACGGAAATCGTTTCCTGCATTTTGGCGGGACCGGCCTCCCCCACCACAACCCCGCTCCGACGCGCAGCCTCAGCGGGGATCGTGGTCTGCATTTCCGGGGCGGAAAAGGCCCACCGGTGCGTGCGGCCCGCGTAGTCGGCAACGATGGAATAGTCGAATGAGTGCGGCTCGTACACTTCGGCGTTGCCACGGGCGTAGTCGCCTTCGGGCGCAAAGGCGTACCGGTCGGTCACGCCTCCCGGCCGTCTGAGTTCAATACTCAGCTTTGCGGCGGAAGGGGACACCGGCTTGCCGCCCTGCGTGAACCACGCGCGAAATTCCGGCGGCACGCCTTCCTCAAAAATTACAAGTTCCAGTGCAAAATCCCCGTCCTCCAGCAGGCGCCCGCCGTGAGGGCCTTTCCTGCTTTCGTCGGCGTGATCATCGTGGGCACCGTGCCCGCCGTGATCGTGGTCTCCATGATCATGACCATGGTCGTGATCGTGGGCCGACGCTTCGGCGTGATCATGACCACGCTCGATCAGGAAGTAGGCGGCCGCAGCGCCGAGAACGAGGACGGCAAGGATCGAAAGTGTCTGTTTGAGTTTCATGATGACGGATCGAAAAAAGGAATCAGGGTTTGGAGATGAGGGAGGAAACAGCGCTGAAGTTCGTGTCGGTGAGCGCATCGATTCGCGCCAGCGCAAAGGCATAGTCAGCCTCGGCATCGAGAATCTCGCGGCGCAGGGCGCCGAGCGCTCGCTGGGCATCGAGCACATCGATGATCGGCAGCTGCCCCTGCTCGTAGGCAGCGCGAACAATGGAATACGACTCCTCCGTCGCAGGAAGGGCCGCGCGGCGGAGGTCCTGCGCAACCTTGAACGCCGAAGCCAGGTCCTGCCATGCGGCGTTGAAATCTGCACGAAGCTCGAACTCGATCGCATGGACGCCCTGTTCAGCTCCCGACAGGTTTTCGCGGGCCGCACGGATGTTGCCTTGGTTGCGGTTGCGCACGGGAAGAGGCACCGAAACTCCGGCGACAAATGCAGCGTCAGAGCCTTCCCGCAGGAACCTCACGCCTCCGCCCACGCTCACATCCTGGACAGCCTGTGCCTGCTCGAGGTCGAGGGCTGCACGGCGACCCGCCGCAATGCTTCGCTGATGGTCGATCCGTGGATGGCTGGCCAGCCGGGCGGACATTTCCTCCCGCACTGGCAGCGCCTCCGGCAGGCGCAGTGCTCCGGTCACCGCCGGCATATCCGCACCCGCGCCACCCCAGGTAGCCGCAAGCGCCGTTCGTGCAGCCACCAGGGCCGCCTCCGCACGGACGTGATCGGCCTGCGTGGACGCCAGCGCCGCACGGGCTCGCGCCGATTCCGCGGGCGAGGCAGCCCCCGCCTTCACGCGATGGTCCACCGCGCTGACGGTCTCGCGGGCCAGCCGCAGAGGCTCATCCGCGAGCGCAAGTCTTTCCCGGGCGACGATCACCTCGAGGTACGCGACTGCCGTGGTTGCGAGAACCTCCGTGCGCTGCACCGCATACTCCTTTGCCGCCGATTCCTTTTCACGCCCGGCGAGGGCGACCCGCTTCCCGCGCTTGTCTCCGCGCTCAAAGGTCTGGCTCGCCTGTACGGTGGCCTCGAGGCCGCGCACCCCCTGCACGCGCCCCGTACCCATGAAATTCTCCGCCGTGAATTCGAGCGTCGGGTTCGGACGCAGGCCCGCCTGCTCCACAAGGCCTTCTGCAGCGCGCTGCGTGTAGCTGTAGGCTGCGAGAGACGGGTTGCCGGAGGACGCCCTTGCGAGCGCATCGCCCAGCGACAGGACAGGCGTCGTGGTGTCCTGCATCCGGCCCGGCACGGGAACGAGCAGGAGCACCACGCATCGAACGAGGTGCGTCTGAAATCGGGAATGAAACGAAGACATGAGAAAATAGGGACGAACAAACAAACGTTGATGACAGAGCCCTGAATCGACGCGCGCAGGCGCCACCAGGCTCACGAATGGCCGCAAGACTCCATCCGCACCAGGGCGGAGGGATCAGACTGCGATGTCAGGTGCCCGCGCGGGCAGCGAGGCGCGGCGGACAAACGACCAGGTGCGATGCAGCGCCTGGATTTCGGGGACGTCCCCGACCACGAACTCTGAGGTCCCTGTTTCCCATGTCGTCGGCCTGAGGAAACAGGCGAGACAGGAACAGAAATCGGCTATCGGTGCAGGCAGCACGCGCAGCGTGCTCGCCCCTTTCGTAAATGAGAATCCCTCAATGCTGTGGCAGGCGTCCTGCGCACAGGTGCCACTACACGAAGAGGAAACATGATCCGCGTGATCCAGCCACTCCACGCCCGCAGCCTCGAGGTTGCAGTGCTGCGTCGCCGGCAGCCAGAGCGCCAGCATGAACAGGGCGATGATTCGAAGAAAGGCGTTCAAGCGGATTCAGCCGCGGGTGACGTTTTCCCCGCCTTCATCAATGACCTTGTCCAACCCGCGTGGCATCCGGCACCTGCCCCAATAGGAGAACAAGCCGACCCAGGATCGCTGCTGTCGTCAGACGCGCGCGAAATCCTGCCAGACAGAATCGCAAGCGATATCGGAGGTTGGAAAAGTGACGCAGGCATCTGGCAGGCCAATTGCGCTCAGCCAAAGCAAGCGTTCACAACTTGTCAAACGGCCTTCGCGAAGACGGCACCAAACGCCCTCTCCCCACAGGGATGCACCATCCCGACTGGCCTCCTTTTCAACTGATCTACCGTTCCAATTCGCAAGTCCGCAGAGTCGATGAAACTCCATGCAGGGACGCCAATCGCGCCTTCGATAACTGGGAGAGGATCGATCACCAATACCAAGAAGGAATCATTTCCCCTTTTCGACAGAAGTGAAGTTGAAGGGCACCCGGACGCGAACTGCCGCAGGCTTTCCGCCGACCTTGGGAGGTTCAAATCTCCATGTGGAAGCAGCCTGCACCGCTGCGTAACCGAACACGTCCTCGGATGCACTCACGATTCTCGGCAGCCGTGCGCGCCCCGTTTCATCAATAATGAACTCCACGTTTGCCCGGCCGGTGTCGGATTTCGCGTTGAGTGGGAAAAGGGGTGGCTTCCGGAATGACGGCCTAAGTTTGTCGTCCAAGTCATCGGCACCATGAATCGACTGTGGCTTTTTCTTTTCCTGACGAAGTAGTTTCGTTCCCTCATCCCCGACAAATTGAGCCAGGCCATCTCCCTCAAAATCTTCCTGATACAACATCATTGCGGGGCATGGGACTCCATTCTTCAACGCAGGCTTGAACTGAAAAGCCTCGACAGCTGCGACCAGAGCCGCGCCAAACTCCGGTGAACTGGCCTCCTGGAGTTCCGAACGAACGACCGCCCCCTTCTCATTGACCATAAAGGCCACCACCGCGCGACCCTTCACTCCCTCGCGCAGCAAGGGATAGGGATAGACGGGTGGAAGATAGTTCACCGGCACCGGAGGCGTATCGTACCGATAGGCTTCAGGTAGCTTTGAAAGGTCTCCCTTTTTCTTCATGACGAATGGGCCTGAGCCTCCCCCAAGCTCTCCTTCGATTGAGAACATGATCGGCACCTGCATCCGCGTATTCACCGGTCGCCCATTCTTGATCCCGGGCCGGAAACGCCATTTCCGCACGGCTTCAATCGCAGCTTCATCGAACAAGGGATTGCTGCTTCGAACAACACCCGCGTGAACCACGCGACCTTCGATATCGACAACAAAATCAAGCACAACCTCGGCTCGCATGCCACTGATGCGCATGGCGAGCGGATACACGGGTTTGACCTGCATGATAACCTTTGGCGGAATATCAATGCCTTCGGTTTCACCGCCTCGACGGACGGCCAGGATGAAGTCCGCTGAGATCTTGGCTTCGACGGGCTCTCCCTTCTGGCGCGCGGGGGCAAAGCGCCAGTTCTTGGCTGCGATGTTCACTGCGCGGGTATAGTCGTCAGGCACCCCTTCGACAGAGGTGATCCTTCCATTCAGACCCACCGTGATCTCAGCCTTTACGACCACGGGTTCCGGAGGACTTGCTGCAGTTGAACCTGGGGACTTCTTGCGGACATCAAGCTCCCTCGTACCCGACTTTCCTCCTGTTCCTGGCGCCTTCGATTCCGATGCAGGTGGATTTAGAGCAAAGGCCTTCACAGGCAGATAGCCAATGTCAACCTCGAGCAAGCGCGGCGTGGCATCAGCCAGATTGGCGCCGGCGGATGCCGGATTGAAGATGTACGCGTACGTTATCGCCGTGACGACGGGCTTGCGGTCCCGCTTCCCAGGCAGCCATTTCGCATTCTTCTCTGCACGTCGCACCGCATCCAGGCAGGCGTCGGACGTCGCATGGCGAATCTCCTCGAGAACCTTGCCAGACTGGTCAAGCATCACCTTGGAAAGAACATAACCGATCTGATCGGACGCCTTCAACCCTTCCGGAAGTTCAACCGGATCCACGCCCTGGTGGACGGGCAATTGGTCAGGAGGATCAGACTTGTCCCTCCAACCAATCGGAACCAGCGTTACCTCCTGCGCTCGCGCACCGGGTGAGGACAATCCTGCCGCGACGAGCGCAAGGAGACACGAAACACGAATCCAGGACACGCGGGAACACTCATGGGGTATCATGGGTTCGCATCACAACACCTGGAGTTGCACTGGCAACGCCTGACTGAGCGACGCCCCCGACAAATCCTCAAACTGTGCCCCGGCGTAGGATCAACGATTCCCAATCGCCGCCACGACGATGGGTGAGATGCACATTTCCGGCGCGCCTTTCGGTCCGCGTGACGTCGAAGCCGTCGAAGACATTCCCGCCTGCGGCAGGCTCGCGATCGCAAGATTGTTTTCCGGACCAAGGCGCTGCTCGAACATTTCGATCAACGCAAGACCGGTCGCGCCACCCACGCCGGAGACCACCGCGGTGTATCCACCAGGTGGCAGGATCAGGTCCACAACCGCTTCCTTGGAATTCAGCAGCGCGGGAATCGCCCCCGGCGCAGCAAGCGCGTGGTTGTCATTGGCCGCCAGAAGCACACCGCTGGAACCGTGAATCGTCATCGTCGGATCAGCCAAAACGCCCTGGACCCCATAGTTGGACAGCGACGGCCCGCGGGCGATGACCCGCACCGCGACGGGCTCGTCACCGACAACCGCAAATCCCGTGATCAGGACCTGACTTCCCGTGCCCGCAAAACCGCGCGATGATGCGTTGATCAGCCGGGACGAGGGGACTTCGTCCGCCGCCCTGACCTGTCCCCTGATTTCGCCTCCCCCATAGACATTGCTGTGAAAGTTCAGGTACGCTCCGGCAGTGAGCAGCTTGATCGGATCCCCCGCATAAGTGACATCGAAATTCTTCTGGATGAAGCCGCCGGCGACCGTGTAAGCGGAGGCTCCTCCGAGATTGGTGACGACCGGCCCATTCGTACCGGCCGCAGCCTCGTGAAAATGCGAAGCGGTCAGCGTATTCGTGAAATTGAACAGGGTCACCTGCAGCAGGATCCGGTTCGTTCCCGGATCATAGCTCATCAGCGCACCGCCAAAGGCGTTCGAAACAATGGGGTTCGTCGCCACCTCCTGGCCCGGCGTGATGATTGCCGAAAGCCGCTTCGGTTGCGCAATCAGCTGTCCCCGGATTTCTCCTCCTGGGTACGCGGCGGTGTGGAAGTTCAGGTAGGCGCCGTTCTTCAGGAGCGTGAGCTTGTTGCCACCGTGGGTCACATTCCGGAAGACGCCCGTGACGGTGTTGCCGGTGCGGACATAGACCGCCTCCGCGCCGAAATTGGTCACCACCGGACCCGAGACGCCGGCAGCACCTTCATGGATGTGCGACGCCGTGAGGGGATTCGTAAAATTGTTCAGGGTCACAAACAGGTCGAAGGTGTTGGCAGCAACATCGTAGAGCAGAACGGCAGTGCCGCTTGCCCCGGAGACCACGGTGGAGGTTTCCTGACCCGGATTGATGGTCGCCCTGAACTCAACAACCTGTCCGACGGCGGAAGCGGCGAGGGATACGAACCCGGCAAGCGCCGCGAGGAAAAATGTCAAACGAGCTTTCATGACAAGACCGAGGTGAATGTTTTGGGATGCAGCCGGTCCACCAGGACCGGCCGCAGGCTTCGATGTGCATCCGCCGGCACGTCCGAGCCAAGCCACGAAGCGTAACGACTCGTTTACGTTTCGTGCTCCCCGCGGTCCCAGGCGGGGCAGCGCCGTCTCCTAAACGTACAGATAGACGTAGACGGCGAATCCGATCGCAATCACGCCGGCGACCGCTGCAATGGACCAGAGAAGGTTCCGTTTTCTCGCCGCCATGGCCAGCGTCGCCACGATCACCCCCGTCTGAGCGGCGAGCATGCCGTAAAAGAAGCGCTGGCTGCGGATGTGGTGTCGCTCCGCCGAGATATTGCTCTTGCGCACCTGAAGTTCGTAAAGCTCCGCGATGCGCTGGTTGAGCTTCGCTTCCGCGTCGTAACGCCGCGCATGAAACGAAAGCCGTGCCACGGAAAAATCCCTCCTCATCTCTCCCTTCGCCGCAACGCGCGCAAGCTCGCGCTCGACCGTATCGAGCGTCCTGCCGATGGGAGTCGTCAACTCGTCGAGGGCCATCGCCTCGCCCCGCGCTTCCTTCACCGCCTGCGCCAGCATGCTGTCGTCAACGGGTCCAAGCAGTTTTTGGATCTCGTCGTCCGAACTCGCATGCTCCACGGCCTTGAGCACCGCGGCGATTTCTGCAGGTGGCACCTGGCCCGCAGGCACACGGGGCATCCCGTTTGCCCTCAGCACCTCAATCATCGCCTGGCCCTCCGCGCCGTCGAGCATGCCTGCGTTCGCCCCCAGCGCCTGCCTCAGGCGGGCCTCGTCAAATCCCCCAACCTCGCCGGTGCCGGCGATTGTGTCGACCGTGCTGCGCTGCAC
Source organism: Opitutaceae bacterium (assembly GCA_017994935.1). Taxonomy (GTDB): domain Bacteria; phylum Verrucomicrobiota; class Verrucomicrobiia; order Opitutales; family Opitutaceae; genus UBA6669. The sequence goes on along the minus strand of JAGOJU010000004.1, from coordinate 93,684 downwards.
GACGCCCCGCAGTTTCTTGCCCTGGAAAAAATTCCACTGGTCACCCGCTTTCGACTGCTGCTGCGCGGCGAGCGACCGCGAATACTGCGCCCGCGTCATCTCACTCGATGAAAGCCCGGCGAGCATCGTGGCCACGACGGCCATGACCACCGGGGTCGCGCTCAGCACCTTGCCCCATAGCGTGTGCGGCATGTCCTCTTTCAGGGAATCGGGAATCGTGGTTTTCATCTCGATGGGCTCAAGCTGGCTTGCTCATGCGGGGACGGACGGCGAGTTCGATGCAGACGATGGTCACAGGCTGGCTGCCACCGTTTTCGACGACAATTTCATTCCATCCGTCGCGAACAAGCGAGACGGGAAACGTGAAATCATACCCGGCGTTCTCCGGAAGATGGTGTGTCAGCGATCCGCAGGGGAAAAGCAGGCGGTCGTTCGGCGCAAATTCGATCGATGGCCAGCAGCCGTTGACCGACACGGGAAGCGCCGTGAACCGCTCGTCCGCCCTCAAAATCACCTGAACCACCAGTTCGAGATCGCGGTCCTTCGGTTCGGCGCACATCGGCAGGCGGAAAGCATGCAGCCATCCGGCATTGAGCACGATCGGGAGCTGACAGGGAATCTCAAAGGGCAACTGCGTGAAAAAATCCGCCCAGAGGGAAAAGGAATAGTGCTTCGGCCGGCCACGCAGCCCCTCGAGATCCTGTTTGCCCCTGAGGAGCGAGTAGTCCGAGGTCAGGCCGGGGACACGCGCCTGCTCCGTGCAGAAGAAATTGAACCATTCGATGCCATCGGCCCCGAGGACGAGTTTGCCCGCAGCGTTTGCATTGAGAAGCTCCGGGCTGCACGAGATGTACCGCAGTCTCTGGGTGAGATTGTAATCGGGCGATCGCGATCCAAGCGAGTTCGTGCCATCCTCGATCACTCCATAGATCGCCACCCCATCGCCGACCGCACGGCGCAGGTCATCGACAGGCATCTCCCACGCCGTGCACCAGAATCCGGAGGGTCCGACGAAATCGATCGTTCCCTCGCGGCATAGCGTCACGATGTCCAGGCCGATGCTCCTGATGGTTTCCAGCCGCCCCGGGATGCGCATGCCGAGCGGAAAGGGTTTTCCCGTCTTCGCTGCCCGCGCCTGCGTCAGTCGCCTGATCTCCCGAAACCAGTCGTTCATGATTTCAATTGTGCCGGTGCTCGCATTCGGTTCGCAGCAATTCGGGTTCCGCAACCAGTCGAGTTCAAGTCCCTCGATGTCATAGTCGTTCACGACCTCCTCGATCTGCGTCATCATCGCAGCACGCACCTCAGCCTTCTCAAAGTTGAGCGGCGTGCGATAGTAGGCGTTCCGGATGGTCGGCGAATAGGAGCCGTGCTGCAGCCGCATCTCCGGGTTCTTCAGCAGCGGGTGATTCATGAAGCTGCCTTCGATGTTCTTCGCTCCGTGAAAATCATTCATGCGAATGCTCGCCCACGGTGCCATGCCCGCCTCCCGTGTCGCCTTCACCGCCTCGGCCAGCCAATCCACGCCGGCATCCAGGAGATCCAGGTAGCAATTGTAGAATGCCACCGTCCGATCGAGGAATCCCTCCACTTCGGCGGGGTCCGTGACACCCGCGCAGATGGCTTGCCCGCGAAAAAATTCGCGGTCGCCGCGCCGATAGCCATCGAGAATCCCGGGAACCCGGCGACTCGGATACCAGGCCCGCGAGGCGTTCGGATTGATCAGGAAGGTATCGACGCCACTCCTCGCCAGCGTGGTGATGTAGTTGCGGATCGCCGTGACCTTGAAGGGCCCTCCAACCGGTATCGTCTCCCTTCCCGTACTGCCCTGCCGCGACTTGAGAACGAAGTCCTCCGATTGATAGACCTCAGGATTGTAGAAAAAGGTGCAGGTATCGGAGGTGAAGAGGTTCCGGTGATACCGCCGAAGGTAGTCGCGCGTCGGTGACGATCCCGACGTCAATGAAGCCGTCGCGGAGCCCCGCCCGCTCTTGGGGCCCGCAACGCTCATCCATGGAGACGAAGCGAGACCCGCAGCCGCAGTCGAAAGAAAGCGCCGACGCGAAGACTTCATCGGGGCATCCTACGGCTCCCCCGCGCCGACGAAAGCACGCAATCGCAACCGGTGAAACTTTCCAGTCGGGTCGGTCCCGACAAACATCCAACCTCGAGGGGCAGTCGAGGCGCCCGGTGGGCAGACGGTGGCTGAAACATGGCCAACGCCCGACCACGATGATAGGCCCAGCAACTAGTTCAGCCGTTGTCGTTGGCGGTGTTCAAAACTCACGCCCTATCCGCTCGACGGCAACAGCCAGGCCGGGCCGGTGAAAGAGCCGCGGGAGGCTCCCTTGCCGCTACAGGCTGCCCTTGATTGAAAAGGTCCATAGCGAGCCGTAGATTTCGTGCCAATAGATCTGCTTGCCTTCAGGGTAGTTATCAATCAGGCGGTAGGGGGTGTTGAAGATGTTGCGTCCACCGACTGAGAGGGTGATGCGATCACTGACCTTGAAGCTGGCGCCACAGTCGGTCATGGTCCTCCCCTCCCGGTAACGTGTTAAGTTGTTTTGGGTCCAGGGCGTATCCGGCATCCAGATGGCCCTGACATTGGCGCTGAAGCGATGATAGCCGTAGGAAACACCGGCGCTGATGTTGTGCGGCGCCAATCCGCCGCGGCGTTCCGACGCGTAGTTGCGTGTGTAGTTGGTGAAGACGTTGAGGCCGCGCAGAAACCCCGGCAGGAAGGACAGGGCCTGGCTGTACTCGATCTCCATTCCGCGGAAGCGGCGGGAACCTTCGATATTTCGCTCCGTGCTGACCGTGTACCCCGCATACTCATCCGGATCGAATCCGAGCGCGGCGATGCTCTCGGGGTCCGAGTATTCGAAGGTGCCGCGAAAGTTTTCTATGGTATTCTGAAAGACTCCCACCGACAGTGTGCCCACCCTCTGAAAGTAGTAGGCAAGCCGGACGGAGTAGTTGTCCGATCGTTCAGGCAGCAGCGAGGGATTGGGCGCGTTGATGGTCGATGTCGCTTCGTTGATTGTCACGGGGCCACTGAGCCTGAAGAGTGACGGCCGGGAAATGGCCTTGCTGAAGCCGGCCTGTGCAATGAGATTCTCCGTGATGTCGTACTTGAACCCCACACTGGGAAACCAATCGCGGTAGCTGCCTTTGCGCTTGAGCTTGGGAAGCGACTCGAACTGGTATTTCAATCCATCAATTGTGTCTGCTCGTCCGGTGGCATCGACGGTGAAACCCGCATTGATGACCTCGCTCCGTGGGCGCTGATCGAACGCGACGGTTTCCGTCGAGGTCTCTTCCATCCGGAGCCCGGGCTGAACCTGCAGCCTTCCAATGTGGCCATTTGCCAGCAAATAGGCCGCATCGACACCTTCAGTAAGGTCCCGCACAGAGCCAATGAACGAGGTATAGTAATTTGCCGCGGTACCTCCTGTGTGCGTAAAATATTCAGGATGATCCTTGAATAGCTGGGCGATAAGTTGCCGGCCAGGACGGACCGGCGCCTTGCCAGAGATGGAAAAGAGGTTCACTCCGATCGTTCCCATGTTGTTCAATGTCGGTGATGCGTAAGCTGCCCACGACGGCGTTTGCGTTCCGGCAGGTCCTACATACGTTTGTACAGACCAATCGGTTGCGTCACTGTACTTGGTCTGTTCCGACCGGTGTTTGACACCAAACTTGAGAAAATCAAGGGGGCCGCGCCGCACTTGCCAGCGTCCCGATATTTCTCCGCTGACGACCTCATTCCGATGCAAATCCGCCTCGGCGACGAAGTTTGGGTTCACGTAGCTGTCGAGATTCGCCCAGTCCTTGCCAGCCACCTGTGTGATTGTCCATTGGGCTGATGTTGACGAAGGGCGCTCGCCCCGGAAAACGAGCCCGCTATTGGCTCTTGTCAGCGCACCCATTCGGGCACCCACGACACCACGGGGGAGTGATTCGTAATCGTTCTTGGCGTGGGAAAAACTGAAGCGCCCCTCGAAGGAAAGATTGGGTGTCGGCTTGAAGTCGAAACGCGGTGAAAGGGTCAGCGTATTCGTCAACTTGATGTTCGCACTGCCTGCCATGGTTATCTGCGAGCCGCTAGCTGTGGTTGTCGTGAATTCCAGCATGGGATCGTCACCCAGGACGGAACTCCGCCCGGTGGCTGCGGTATTGTTGGTCGACGTTGTGAAAGTGAACTGGTTTCCGTCGATCCATCCCTCAAACTGGCTGAAAGTAGAAACCAGCCCGATATTGAATTTCGAGGACGCCTTGAAATCGATGGTAATCGTTTCCGATGTGCGAATGCGCAGGTTGGGAGCGTACACGAATGCAATCGTTCGAGGAACCGCCGGCCGCAGATCGGTCGCGGTGGTTTGAAGGTTGATTCCGGACATGACCACACGCCGATTCGCGCCAAACGAGTCGGAACGATTGAGGTTCACGACAATTCCAAGCCTGTTGCCAAAGTACTGGTCAGAATACTCAAGCATCCCGCCGCCGCGCATCGGGCGGTGTTTCCCGTCAAAGGGACCATACATCTTCTTCCAATAGAAGTCCTCCCCGTTGCCTGTGAGGTTCGCCGTCCAGAAAATCCGACGGCCCTTCCTGTCAAAAGCCCGCTTTGATCGCAGGTTGATCACACCCGCCGGCGAGTCAGCATCGAGGTCGGCGCTCAGCGTCTTGAAAACCTCGACTGAATCGACCGAACTGAACGAGACCGATTCGAAACTGAACGCGCGACTGTCGTCAGTGCCGGCGTTGTTGGTGCCTACTGAGAGACCAAAGGCATCGGCACTCGCCAGTTTAATGCCATCCATGGTGAATCCCACATACCTCGCATCCATACCGCGCATCCGGGGACCGCGCGCGTCGGCCTGGACATAGTCGAGGTCAACTCCCGGCAGGTACTTCAAGAACTCTCCGACATTCCCTTCGGACGTGTCGCCGAAGACTTCCGATCCGACGACATTACTGATGTTCATGCTGCGTTTCTGATCCTGCAGTGCCTTGGCGTTGCCCTCCCGCTCGGCCGTCACTTCAAACGCTTCCAGCCGCACCGCCCCTTCCTTCCCACCCGATCCCAGCGCCTGCAGGTCAAAATCGCGGGTTGCGCGCTGGCCTGGAACCACGCTTACCGTCCCCTGCGCCGGCTCATAACCGAGTACTTTGACGACCACGACAACATTGCCTCCTGGAACTCCATCGAGCCTGTAGAACCCTGAGGAATCCGTCTCGGTTCTGAGATCCATGCCCACAACACTGACTTCGGCATTGCGGACATATTCACCGGTTGCCGGCTTGTAAACCCGCCCGGTGATCGCGCCTGTGCCCGCCGAGGCTTGCGGGCCGGTGGCTCGGGAAGCGGATTCAGAGGGGCGATTGTTCGCCGTCCCCGGATTGCTTTCCAGTCCTGCCCCTTCCTCCTTGACGGAAAACGCCCCCGTTCTCTCATCTGCCACGGCAACCCGGCCTGTGCGGGCGAGAAGACGCTGGAGTGCCTCGGTCGAAGTCATCCGACCCTTGACGGCATTGGTACGGATGCCATCGACAACTCCGGCACTGAAAAGCACCTCGCGGTTTGCCTGTGAGGAAAATCGCTTCAGCGAAATCTCTGCCAGGTCCTGTGGAAGATCAAAATTGATCAGCCTGGTATCGGCCGCGAACGCGGTGATGCAGGAAACGAAGGCAAGAAGGGCAAGCTTGACAATGCAAGACGGAAGCAAACGCAGCCGGAAGGCGCCGGACCGCAATAGGTGTAAGGTCATAAACCTTCACCACGAACTCGGCGGCAAAATCCCATATCCAACCGCGCCCTATTTTTGTGCCGCGGGGATTTTCCTCAGCGCCGCTTGCGAAGATGGATCGTGTTTTCCCTGGTTTCGGCCTCAACGCCGAAGTTCGTTTCCAAAAGCCCCACAAAAGCATCGACGCGGTCGGCGCGGAAGAGGCCGCTCACCCGCAGGCTGCCGAGGGCTTTGTCGTCGATCGCCATTTGCAGCTGGCCTGGGTTGCGCTGGTTCATCAGGTCGATCGCCTCCGCCAAAGGAATCCGCGTGAAGTCAATCCGCGGGATGCGCCAGGCCATTTGTTCCGACATCTCTTCACGCGGCACAGACACCGGGGCAAGCGAGTGAAGCCCGGCAGGGGCGTCAGCGGGCACAACGACGCGGTTGCCGGCATCGACCGTGGCCAGTCTCTCGGCCGGCTCTGGTGTGCCGGACGGCACTCGCGACGCTGAGGCCGGCACCGATTTTTCCACCGCCACCCGCCCCTGGGTGACCAGAAGGGCAACGGACTCCGCTGCCAGTTCCACCGAGAATGCGGTGCCAACGGCACGGAACTCGACAGCTCCGGCTGTGACGACAAAAGGTTTCGCGTCGTGGGCGACCTGAAAATGCGCCTCGCCGGAAATCAGCGCCACCGCCCGGGTGGCACCACTGAAATCCACACGGATCTGCGCGCCGGACTTCAACTCGACGATGCTCCCGTCGGGAAGTGTGCGCGTGTCCGGAACAACAATCGCGACCCGCTGCGGATTGTCCGATTGGGGCGGCGCAATGGCCGTCCGCCACAGCACCCCTGTGCCCAGCAGTGTAAAACACGCCGCTGTGGTCCATGCCATTCGGCGGAGCCGGCGGTGCCGGGCGCGCTTCACAAGCTGCGCGAGCATTGCCTGAGCGCGGCCATGTTTGAGGGGACGATCGAGAATGGACCAGTCGCGCTCGAGGTCTGCAAACGCACTCGCGTGCAGCGGATCGGCCGCTTTCCACGTTTCCAATTCGGATTGCTCCGCAGCAGAAAATCCCGCGTTTCGCCGAAACAGCCACTGTGCAGCAATGTCGGCGATGTCTTCCGCTATGTCCTTTCCCACCTTGCTCATGCGCTCTCCTTTCGGCCGATACCCCGCTCGCGCAGGTACTCCGCACAACGCCGCATGCCCTTCGCTCCCTGAATCTGCACAGTGCCTTCGGCAATGCCCAGCCTGTGGGCTATTTCCCTGAGCGACAGTCCATGGAGCTTTTGCAGCACTAGGATCTCACGGCAACGGGGCGGCAGGGACTCGATTGCATCAAGCAGCAGTTGCACCTCTTCCTTTCCACTCGCTGCTTCGGCGGCATCCGGGTTGTTGTCGGCTGCACGCGAACTGATGAATTCGGCCGAAGGCTCGATTGGAGAAATGGCGGTGCGACGCAATCTGTCGACAGCAAGATTCCGGGCGACGCGATAGAGAAAACTGCGTGCGGACGCGAGAGGTTGTTGCATCTGACGATGCCAGACACGCAAATAGGACTCCTGTACCACATCTTCGACGTCGCCGACCGATGGAAAAGAGGAACGCAGATATTGCTTGAGGGCCGCATCGTGCGAATGCACCTGCTCAACAAACCATCGCGTCTGTCTTTCGATAGGCAGGGTATCCGGCGTGCTCGGGGTATTCACTGGTGATCTCCGTCATTGGGGTGACCGAAAACGAAATGGCGAGTGCAATCTAAGCCGTGTCCGGTAACCCGATGCGAAGAACGTACCGGGCGCAGGTAGTGAAACCATGGCAGGCCGGGGGGAGGCCAGCATCACAATCCCGCCAGCAAATTCTCCCTGGCATCCCCCGCAACCGGCGCTTCGCCGGTCCGGCTTGGGTCTGAGCTCTTCGGTCACTACCGGAAATCTGCCAAATCCCTTCGGCAACAGCACCGATTCTCAATACGGTTCATCCGCCAAAAAATGCCGAAAAGGCGATTGACGCTGGTGCTCAATGGGAGGGGCGCGCGTCGCCGTGCCCGTCTGCGCGCTACGAACAAAAACGCTGCTCAGTTCTCAATTTACTCATAGCATTTAAGTGACCTATAAAACTTCACATACGTCTCAAAAAGACCCTGTGTCATAGCGGGAAATCCACTATCCGGGCACGACGAAGCGTGCCCCTGCGCCGAGTGCCGACGTTGCAGGTTGACTTCAACCGGAGGGCTTAAAACCGTTTAGTCCCATGGATCCTTGGACCAATGAGCGCTGGATTGACGCCATACGTGCGGTGTTTCGCAGGGCGCTGTTTGATTCCAAATTCCGCGCGCTGACCATCGCCGACCCCCGGGCTGCACTCTCTCAGGTCGTCGACCAGCCGCTCCCCGCCGATATCAAGCTGCGGTTCGTCGAACGACTCGACGAACAGGTGCTGGTGCTTCCCTCGATCATACACGGCCAGGGTGAACTTTCTGAAATCGACATCAGCCGTATTCTCTATCACGCCACCAGGAACCAGCCGATGACGCCGGTATTTGCTGAAAGCATTCCGGATTCGTCCGGGCCCGCCGCTCAATCTGCAGCGCACACCGGGCATGGCACGTCACCTGTCCTGTCGCACCCCGCACACGCACAAACGAATTAGCCGCCGGCGCCATGCTCACGATCTACGAGTTCAAGCTGGAGGTCTCCTCCCCCTGCCAGAACGACTGCGAACTCTGCGCCCATGCCGATCTCATGCGGCACGTCAGGGGCTTCCAGCTCTCTCTCGAACAGCTGGACCGTTTCCTTTTCTACACGGAACGCTCGAACTATTTCATCCGCTCCCTCTCGATCCACGGACCGGGTGAACCGTTTCTATGGAAACATCTGAACGAGGGACTGCGGCGACTGAAACGCTCGCGCGCCATCGGCTGGATGACCATGGTCACCAACGGACTGCTGCTCGAACGCATCAACGAGGAAAGCATGGACTGCCTCGACCGGCTCTTTGTATCGGTGTATGCAAACTACAACCGTCACGACTCCCTGGACCGTTTCCGCGAGCGGCACGGGACGAAGGTTTCGCTCTGGGACGGCACCTATTTCTGGGAACACTCGACCGACCGGTCAGCGACCGCACCCGCAACCGGTGGCTGCAACTGTTTCGGTCCCATGCTGTTCAACGATCACATCTTCCCCTACTGCGGCCCCCCGGTGTTCGGTGCAGCCAAGGCCAAGGGCGTCGACGTGATGCAGATCCCGCACATCGCCGTGCCGGTGGGCATGAATTACATGGCGGGTTACCGGGAAAAGCTGATGGGGCGAATGGACATCTGCCGCCATTGCTGGGCAAATCCGAACTTTTCAGGCCGGTGGAAAACGAATGATACGCGCAAGGCCTTTCCGGACACGCCGCCGGACGCCATTCGCCGGGTCATGCCGGAGGCCGGTGCGCAGCGGGAGGATGTCTCGCCTGCAATTCGATGAGCAGGTGCTGCAATTGATCGCGGCTCGCGGCTATCTGCCCATGCACCCCGCGCAGGCGCGCGGCGAAATCCGGATCAAGTCCCTCGGTCCCGCGGACCAGATGGACCTTGGCCTCCCAAAGCAGTTCGAACGCGGCCGTGAGGTTGTCGAGCGGTGTCATTCCCAGCACCTACCGCAGCCACGAAAGCGACGCAAGGGCGGGCGCATTTCCTGAATCGCCAGACCACACCGCCACGCTACGGTGGGAGCAATGAATCTGCTTGCAACCAACGACGACGGCATCGGCTCAGCTTTCCTGCACGAACTCGTGCGGGCACTCCGCGGGGAAGGCCACACCCTCTACGTCGTCGCACCCAAATTGGAACAGAGCTGGATCGGCGCCGCCAAATCCCGCCATCGTGCCGTCACCTCCGCGAAGATCGACGCCGGACTCGGATGCGAAACCTGGAGCGTCGATGGGACACCAAGCGACTGCGTGAATATCGGGCTCGCCCACCTGCTGCCCCGCGACCATCGCATCGATGCCGTGGTCTCCGGCATCAACATTGGACGCAACACGTCCCTCGGATTCATCCTCGCGAGCGGAACGATCGGAGGAGCCTGGGAAGGCGCGGTGCACGGCTACCCGGCCATGGCGTTTTCGCAGGAAATGTCACCCGCACTCTACGAACGCCTTCGGCAATCCTCAGGCCAGCCCGATGCGGAGCTGCTCGCGGCCGTACGAATCTCCGCAGCACGCGCCGCGCAACTCGTGCCGGAACTCGTCGCCGCGACGCCCGCCCGATCGTTCATCGTGAACAATCTCAATTTCCCGCTGGGATGCCGCCCGGACGCCGCGGTTGTGCGCACCATTCCGGCCCACGTCATTGTGCCCGGGCTTTTCAGTCCCGCAGCAGACGACGGCACCCACCGTTTCATCTTTCAGGAAGGCAGAGACTGCTCCCCATCGGACCACCTCACCGATCATCAGGCAATCCAGTCCGGACGAATCAGTCACACCGTCATCGACTACCGCGCGCTGGGTCTCGCCTCAGGCAGTTCCGGTCACTGAAAGCCCCTCAAAAATCAGCGGCCGGCGGGTGATGAAAATTCACCGCGGGATGACTGTCGGCATCGTTTACAATCGGGTCAAAATTCTTATGAGAATATGATTTAATACACTGAATAAGCACATTCATAAACAAATGATAAACATGTTTTAATGATAGATACTTTTCCGATATATACCGCATCCGATATGAGTCGGCACAGCCACTGCTAGCAGCTGCGCAATTCCATCCCTTGGAGGGCGTAGATCCACGATATCTGGTCTCCCTGGGCCTGTCCAAATTCAACCTACAACTAGAACAAAAAACATGAAGTTTGTCCTCCCAGCCACCTCACTCGTTTCTGCAATCCTGATTGCAGCGCCGACGTTCGGCCAAGTCGTCGTAAACTCCTTTCAGACACCCGTTGCTCCTGGTTCGGAAGTGGCGGATGCATGGTATGGCAATGATATCCGCCCAGGCGGCGGTGCTTCCATCGTGGACCTGTCTGGCGCCGGGGGGAACCTCGAGAACAACCAGCCGCTGCCCACCGGCGCGGCCCACCTGACGACCGACGGTCAAAACAACGCCAAGGCAGAAGTAACGACGTACCGCGATTTCGGCGATGCAGCAACCGTGCTGGGCAACATCAGTCTGGGCTACAGCTATTTCAAATCCGTCACGACCGAAATGGCGGCGGCCCCTTCCTTGAAGCTCCTCATTGCCGCTCCCGGTGGTTCCGGTGACAACTATGGCGCGCTCATCTATGAGCCGTATTGGAATCTCCTGCCAAACGGTGCCGGCACCCCAACGCAGGGCGACTGGATCAATGTTGCAATCAACCAGAACACCGGATCCGGAAATGACGCCGCAGGCGGCTGGTGGTGGAATGGCGGCTTCGAAACCGCTAGCGGAGCCGGTGGTCCTCCTTTGAAGTCCCTCGCTGAATGGGCCGCTGTCTTCCAAACCAATGACGCAACCGATTTCGCGAATGCACGCGTGATCGGCCTCCAGATGGGGATCGGCACCTACAACATCAATCAGGACGATTATTTCGACAATGTCTCGATCGAGACGAATGGCCTCAGCCGCACGTACGACTTCGAAACCGGCAGAAGCACAAGCGTTCCGGATTCCGGCGCAACCGCACTGCTGCTAGGCGCAGGACTCCTCGCCCTCTTCGGCATGAGCCGTCGCAGGCGCGCCTCCTGAAGGCCCTTCAAATTCAGAAGCAAAAAGCCAAAACCCGCCCTGCATGGGGGCGGGTTTTTCTTTTCTCCGCAGGCTGAGGAAACCGGCGTGCCTGAGTCCTCTACTTCTTCTTTGCGTCCTCCCAACCCGCCGCAAGCGAAACCTTTTCCAAGGTCACCCTGGGTTCGAAATCAGGCGATAGCGCTGCGCACTTCGCGAGGTACTGCAACGCCTTGAGCACTCCCGTGACCTCATCCTTTTTCGCCTCGAGCGCATCACCCGAGAGACGCACAATCGACTCCACATACGCCGATGCCAGCGCCTCGACTTCCTTGCGGGTATCGGCATCCGGCGCGTAGACAAGCGACTCCGCGAGCCGGAGCATTCGCGCATTTGAGCCCGCCGCCAATCTCGCGCCATCGTTTCGTATGCTTTCCGCAATCTCCGCCCGCTTCGCTGCCGTTTCGATCGCCGTGTAGGCAAAATCCGTTGCGCCCGCCTGCGGCCGGGGCGGCAACTCCCGGATCCAGATGTTGCGGAAACGCACAAGGTCGCCGTGATCCTGAAGCCTGAGCGGTCCCTTTTCAGGAAACGGCTTCGAGTGGGTGCGCTTGATGTGTCCAGTCGGACCCTCCAGGGGAGTATGATCCTGCACCAGCACTCCATTGCAGAAAACCGTCACATATCCCGGATCCACCAAAATATCCCCTACGTAAATGGGCCTGCGGAAAACGATGTCGATGAACTGGAACTCACCGGTCGGCCGCAGCGCATTCGCCATCGCAGGGTTCACGCCATACACGGACGCTGCAAACCCATCCGCATAGGTGGGATTGTTGTTGTTGTCCAGGACCTGCACCTCGACCAGCCCATGGAGAAAAATGCCGCTGTTGCCCCGGCCCTGCCCTTCACCCTTTATCACCGTGGGTGACGCCCATTCGACGTGCAACTGCACGTCTCCGAACTCCCGGCGAGTCCGGATGTAGCCCGTCTTCGGAACGACTTCCAACGCGCCCTCCTTCAGTGCCCATTTGATTGGGCCGCCCTCAGGTTTGTCGGAGATCCAGTTCGCGAGCGACGCCTCCGTGCCGTCAAACAGGACCACGGCATCCGATGGCGGCCGGCCCGGACTCTGCTGCGTGCCGGGTGTGCCAGGCACGACCCGTTGAGGCTGGAGCCGATTGCGGTCGTGAACCGCCCAGGGATGAAAGTCATCCGGCGGATCGCCATAAAAAGCCTGGCTGGTGCTCGCCGCCCGGGACGGCAGCACCAGCAGGACGGGCGACAGGGCAAGGAGTAGGTTCCGGGGCAAGGTTGCGAATGAATGTTTCATGGGTGACACGGCAGGCAACCCAACCAGGCGACCCGCGGCAAACCCGGAATCAGATCCGCCCAGGAATAGAATAGCGCAAACCGGGTTCGGTCGTGGGTGGGACATCGCGCGGTGCGAATCCGCTCCACAGGCTTGTTTTCTTGCATTCCGGACCGGCGGGCATGGCATGGATTGATCTCCCATCCTCCCTCGGCCCCTCGTTTCGACTCAATATCGAGAGATCACACTCCCGTTGAACTCCCTTCTCAATCGCCTCAGGTCGCGTCTTTGTGCCGCAACGGCCGCGGTCATGCTCGGAAACTGCGCGCATGCAGGCACCCATGACAATGTCACACCCATTGAATACAACAGGGACATCCGGCCGATTCTCGCGGACAACTGCTTCAAGTGCCATGGTCAGGACGCGGGGTCACGCGAGGCGAAACTCAGGCTCGATATACGCGAGGACGCCATTCTGGGAGGAAAATCAGGCATGGCCGCCCTTGTGCCGGGAAAGCCCGACGAAAGCGAATTGCTGCTTCGTGTCACCTCCGAATATGACGACGAACGGATGCCGCCGGCAGATTCCGCCCGCGAGCCACTGAAGCCGGCCGAGGTCGAGAAACTTCGACAATGGATCTCCCAGGGCGCCAAGTATCAGGCCCATTGGGCATTCATCCCACCAACGCGACCTGAGGTGCCCGCCGGAAAATCGGTAAGTCCCATCGATCGTCTCGTCGACGTGAAACGGGCAGGCGCAGGATTGTCCCCCTCTCCCGAAGCGTCACCTGAAACGCTTTGCCGCCGTGTCCACCTCGATCTGACCGGGCTTCCTCCCACGCTGGCCGAACTCGACTCCTTCGTCTCAGCCTATGCCCGCCTGGGGGAATCCGCCTACGTTAAGCTGGTCGACAAGTTGCTCGCATCGCCCCGCTACGGGGAGAAATGGGCGCGACTGTGGCTCGACGCCGCACGCTACGCCGACTCTGACGGCTACGAAAAGGATCTCCCGCGCGAACAGTGGGCCTGGCGCGATTGGGTCATCGACGCCATGAACTCTGACAAACCCTACGATCGTTTCATCATCGAACAGATCGCAGGCGACCTGATGGTGGCGCCGACTCAAAGTTCAAGGGAACAGCAGGACCTGCGTGTGGCCACCGGATTCCTGCGCAACTCCATGGTTTCACAGGAAGGAGCCATCGTCGCGGAACAATATCGCAAGGAAGGCATGTTCGATCGAATGGACTGCCTCGGCAAGGCGGTCCTCGGCATCACTCTCCAGTGCGCGCAATGTCACACCCACAAGTTTGATCCGATCACCCAGACGGAGTATTACCAGCTGTTTGCCGCGATCGACGACACCTACGAGGCGATCGAGCGCGTTTACGATCCGGACGCTCTCAAGGCGATCGGGCGGCTGAAGCAGGAACTGGCCGAAATCAACTCCCAGGCGCAGGCGGCGCATCCCGGCTGGCAATCGGAAGTGGAGTCGTGGGCAGGGACATTCGTGAAATCGGGCACACCCTGGGAGGTGCTCCACCCGACAGCACCCACCTGGGAGGACGGTCTCGCCCACCCCGAGGCGCTACCAGACGGTTCCGTCATAACGCTCGGATTTCGGCCCAACGACGGCGACCTCTGGTTCACGAGCAGGAAGCCCTTGACCCAGGTCACCGGCATCCGCCTCGAGGCGCTCACGCACGGCGACCTTATCTTCCAGGGTCCCGGCCGTAACATCGAAGGTCTCTTCGCGGTCTCGGAGCTGATCATAGAAACCCGTCCGATCGGTGCGAAAGAAGGGAAAAAACACGCGCTCGTGGATGCGAAAGCCGATTTTGAGTCGCCGGAGCGCGGTATGGAGGACCCGTTCAGGAAGAACGACACCGACAAGCGTTTGCTTGGTCCTTCCGCATTTCTCATCGATGGCAAGGTCGACACTGCCTGGGCACCGGATCGCGGCACGGGACGCCGCAACGCGCCCGTTGAGCTGACAGCGCGCTTTGCCGAACCCCTTACGCTTCCCGAGGGACAGGAATTGGTGTGCAGGCTGCGCTTCAAACACGGCGGGGCCGATGCCCACGGACGCAAGAACAACCATCTCGGCAGGTACCGCGTTTCGCTGACCAGAGCCCAGTCCCCATTCACCGCACCCGTCCGACCGGATGTGCGTGAAGCCGCAACTCTCCCGTCGGGTAAACGAACGGCGGAGCAGAAGAACCTTCTGTTCACTGCCTGGCGGGAGGCCAATCCCGAGTTCAAGGCTCTCAATGAAGCCGCGCGCAGGCTCTGGGAAACTTTTCCAAAAGCCCGGACCTCCGTCCTCAATCTCGCCGCACGAGCTCCAGAGGAAACGCGCCAGACGCACCGCCTCGACCGAGGCGCCTGGGACAAGCCAAAGGAGCCGGTGACCTTTGCCACGCCCGCGTTCCTGCCACCGCTGAAATCGCACGGTGAACCCGCCCGCCTCGAATTCGCCCGATGGCTGGTCGACCGGGGTTCACCCACGGCTGCCCGGGTAGAGTCCAATCGTATCTGGCAGGCCCTGTTCGGTCTTGGTTTGGTGGATACGCCCGAGGACTTCGGCGTGCGTGCGCCCATGCCTGAACAGCAGCCGCTTCTGGACTGGCTCGCCGTCGAACTCATGGAAAACGGATGGAGCCGGAAAAAGCTGATCAGAAAGGTGCTGCTCTCCAAGACCTACCGCCAGTCGTCCGTCGCCGACGCCGCGCTCCGGGAGCGCGATCCACGCAACCGCCTGTTCGCGCGCGGACCCCGGTTCCGGGCCGATGCCGAAATCGTGCGGGATTCCGCCCTGCTTGCCGCGGGCCTGCTTCATGAGCAGATTGGCGGCCCCAGCGTGTTTCCCCCGGTGCCGAAAAGCCTCTTCGCGGAGAGCTATCTCGACGTGGATTTCTGGAAAACCGCCACTGGAACCAACCGCTACAGGCGCTCCCTCTATGTTTTCCGGCGTCGATCGATGCCTGATCCGGTGCTTGCGAGTTTCGATGCCCCGAACGGCGATTCCGCGTGCGTCGTCAGGCCGCGGTCCAATACGCCGCTCGCCGCGCTCACCGCACTGAACGAAACGGTCTTTGTCGAAGCCGCCCAGGCTTTCGCACTGCGCGTCCTCCGCGAAGGAGGATCCACCGACGCCCAGCGCGCCGACTACGCATTTCGACTGTGCACAGGCAGGCATCCCCATGCGGACGAAGTCGATGACCTCGTCGCACTCGCAGCATCAAGTCGCGCGCGCATGGTCGACGGCTGGATCCCGGCAAGGGTCGTTGCCTTCGGTGACGGTGACACACTGCCCTCGCTACCGCCCCGAACCACGCCGAACGACGCGGCTGCATGGACCCTCTGCGGACGCGTCCTGTTCAATCTCGACGAAACACTGACAAAGGACTGAGAAGCCTTCCGTCCTTGAAGCCTCAACTTTAGTCCAAAAAAAGTTCACGTCTCATGACCCCTTCCTCCGATCTTCGACGGGCCTCGGCTCAGAACCTCACGCGACGCTGGTTCCTTCGTGACTGCGGTGTCGGGCTCGCCAGTCTCGCGCTCGCGCAGTTGCTCCAGCGTGATGCACTGGCAGCGGGGGCGAGTCCGTTCGCGCCCAAGGCTCCGCCGCTACCGGCGAAAGCCAAACGCATCATCTATCTTTTTCAGGCGGGCGGGCCGAGCCACCTGGAACTCTTTGATTTCAAACCCGAACTCGCCAAACGCGACGGACAGCTTCCCCCTGCCGAGCTTCTGAAGGACTATCGCGCCGCGTTCATCAATCCCAACTCGGCTCTGCTCGCGCCCAAATTCAAGTTCCAGAAACACGGCAGGTCCGGTCTGGAGCTCTCGGATCGCCTTCCTTTCCTGGCCAGGGTGGTTGACGAACTTTGCATCATCAAGTCCATGCAGACGGACGCAGTGAATCACGCGCCCGCCCAGATCATGATGAATACGGGTTCCCAGCAGTTCGGGCGCCCCAGCCTCGGCGCATGGACACTCTACGGGCTCGGCTCCGACGCGGAAAACCTGCCCGGGTATGTCGTGCTGAGCAGCGCCAAAGGCACCAGCGGCGGCGCGAGCAATTGGGGATGCGGTTTCCTTCCCACGATCTACAGCGGAACCCCGTTGCGTGCCACGGGAGACCCGATTCTCTACCTGTCCAATCCATCAGGCATCGACCGGCAACTTCAACGCGAGTCGCTCGACACTCTCGAGCGGCTCAACCGAAAACACCTGGAGGCTACGGGTGACCCGGAAATCGCCGCGCGGATCCAGGGATATGAAATGGCCTACCGCCTCCAGAAGAGCGCCCCGGACCTCATGGATCTCTCGCATGAATCGACATCAACACTGGAGATGTACGGTCCGAATGTGGGCAAGCCCAGCTATGCGCGCAACTGCCTGCTTGCGCGGCGACTGATCGAACGGGGCGTGCGCTTCGTGCAGCTTTTCCACGAGGCATGGGACCAGCACGGGGATCTGGTCAGCGGCGTGACCAACAACTGCCACGACACCGATCAACCCACTGCCGCGCTGATCAAGGACCTCAAGGAACGCGGATTGCTCGAGGATACCCTGGTGATCTGGGGTGGCGAATTTGGGCGCACACCGATGGTTCAGGGCGGAACTGACGGCCGCGACCACCACAATCGCGGCTTTACCATGGTGCTCGCCGGTGCGGGTGTAAAACGCGGCATTGCCTACGGCGAGACCGACGAACTGGGATTCAACGTCGTGCGTGATCCGGTTCATGTGCATGACCTCCATGCCACGCTTCTCCACCTGCTCGGCTTCGATCATACGAAACTCACATTCCGTTTCCAGGGGCGCGATTTCCGGCTGACGGATGTGCATGGAAATCTTGTGCAGGGTTTGCTTGCCTAGGGCGGCCTCTCAACGGAGCGCCGGCCGCTGTACCCCACCTGCTGCGACAACAAACGCTCGCGTGCGCGCTTTCGAAGGTCAGGCTGGGCGGCAGCATGTCACGATCCGATTTCACCCAGGCCCCCCTAACAGACCCGATCGAAGTCTACCGCTATCGCGACGGCCTGTACGCCGCCGACCTCGTCACCGCCGCCCTCACCGAATTCGACCTGTTCACCTGGCTGAGCGAATATCCCTCCGACCTTCCCACCCTTTGCGGGGAACTTGGAATCGTGGAGCGTCCTGCGGATGTCATGCTCACCCTGTTCACCGCCAACGGATGGCTGACACGTTCTGCCGAGGGTTTCTATGAAACAACCGCCACCGCACGGGAACACCTCGTGCGCACCTCCCCGTGGTTTCTCGGTCCCTACTACGCCTCGCTAAAAGACCGGCCCGTGGTCAGGGATTTCGTGACCGTTCTCCGCACCGGAAAACCCGCCAACTGGGGGAGCTTCTCCCATGAGAAGGAATGGAGCCAGGCGATGCAAACCGAGGCGTTTGCCACCCGCTTCACGGCCGCAATGGATTGTCGCGGACGCCACCTGGGCCTGGGCCTGGCGCGCGCGGTCGACACCACCGGTCTCACCCGCCTCCTCGACATCGCCGGCGGCTCGGGGATCTACGCGTGCATCCTCGCAGCCCATCATCCGCAGCTCTCGGCCACGGTGTTTGAACGCCCGCCCGTCGACCAGATTGCGCGAACCATGATTGCAAAGCGCGGCTATGGTGACCGTGTTGCCGTGATGGCCGGCGATATGTTTTCCGACCCGTTACCAGGAGGGCACGACCTGCACCTCTTCTCAAACGTGCTTCACGACTGGGATTTCGACAAGGTCCGCGCGCTGCTCCTGAGCTCATTCCAGACGCTGCAACCCGGCGGCATGCTCATGATCCACGACGCACACATCAACGCTGCGAAGACCGGACCACTGGCCGTGGCCGAGTATTCGGCAATGCTGATGAGCGTGACGGAAGGGAAATGCTATTCCGTCAGCGAAATGGAAACGCTCCTGCGCGACGTCGGTTTCCAGGACATGCAGTTCCGGGAGACCGTAGCCGACCGGAGCGTGCTCACCGCACGCAAGCCGCGTCAGGCCGGCGTCAGTTGAAGGCCTTGCGCAGAAACTTGAGGCCACCCAAGGCAATGTCGTCGCGCCTGGGTTCGATTTTCCGCCAGATCGCGGCGGCGCGCGCAATGACCTTCACGTCGGTCGTGAAGGATTCGATCACGACATCGCCCTTGTAGCGGATCGCCTTGAGCGCCTTCACGATTCCCGGCCAGTCGATGTGATCGCCACCCGGCGTGCCACGATCGCTTCCACAGGCGTGGAAATGCCCCAGAAGAGCGCCGGCCTTCCGGATCGCAGCCGCCTGGTTCTTCTCCTCGATGTTCATGTGGAACGTGTCGAGGTGAAGCTTGACCGCCGGGGAATTCACCGCACGGACGAGTTTGAGGCCCTGATCGCAGGTGTTGAGAAAATCCGTTTCGAAGCGGTTCAACGGCTCGATGCAGATCGTCACGCCCTTCGCCTCCGCATGCCTGGCCAGAGTCTTCACATGCTTCACCACCAGCGCCCATTCCTTCTTCTGCCGGTCGGGCGGTACCGCGTCGGCCTTACCGACGACCGAGTAGACGGGTCCGATCACGGACGGACACCCCAGTTCGGCAGCCTGGCCGATGATCGACTTGATGTAATGCAACGCTGTCTTCTGCTCCGCGGAAGTGCCGCGCAGATCCCTTCCAGGCCCCATCGCCGCGCACACGCTCCCGATGGCAATGCCCGCCCTCTCAGCCGCAGCCCGCACCTTCGCGGTGTCGATGTGACTCGGATCCTCGATGGGAATCTCAATCGTATCGAACCCCCACTTCTTGAACTTCGCAAACAGGGAGGTGTTCGCGGTTGTGAAGGGCGATGTGTACAGGAATGTGTTCAAGCCAATTCTCATGGAAGGAAGTATTGAAGGACGTGGGTGGAGGCGATCGTCGCCGGGAGCCTCTAACCAAGAAAAAAGATGATCGCAGGCTCAAGCCAGAACACTGGCACCGGCTCAAACCGGTGCAACATTTCCGGTCCACACCGGGTCTGCTTTCTCAGCGAACAAAGGAAACTCCAAATCGGGCCTGATCCGATTTCACGCGATAGGTCCGGAGGCTTTCGCCATAGCCGTTGAAGTATTGAAAAAGAAAGTACGACTCGAACTCCAGCAGGCGCGTGCGAAACGGAACCGTCAGATCGAGCTGATACGTGAAATGATCGAAGTCCTTTCCCGACCGACAGGTGGTCATCAGCGCGGGTCCGTCATTCTTTCCGACCACCACCCTGAGCTGGCCGTAGCCCCGGAAATCGGCGATGTCCGGATTGTTGTCCAGATCCCAGATATAGCCAAAAATTTCCGGCACCGCGATCACCCGCCAGCCATCCGGCCTGCCCAGCACGAATGCCGTCCGGAGATTGAGCGTGTTGACGCTCCGGGATAGCGGTCCATCCCGCCCGTTGGATTCATGCTTGTAGCCTGCTTGAAACCCGAGCCAGATGAACCGGTCGGTGGCCGTGGTCGGCATCGGCGCAAGCGACTCAAACATCAACTCGGGCATGTAGCTCGTGTCGTAGAATGGACTCGACGGACTCGTGATGTCCCACAACGACCGCTGCGTATAGGCGAATTGCAAAGTATTCGGCGAGCCGCTGCCTCCCATGCTCAGCAAGCGGTACTTGAAGCTGAACTGAAACTTGGCCGAGGGCTTCTCTGCTCCATAAAGGAAATAGATGCTCTCGTGCGCGCTCAGGCGTCCCGCAAAACTGCGCTCTATTGCGGACGCCGCGGGTTTCCGCACCGCAAAATTTGTGAGCGGTGCGGGTGCTTGCGCCAATGCCGGCGGGGCGTCATCCTGGATCACAATCACAGCCTGGAGTGCACTGGCTCCTTTCGAACCGGGTACTTCAAGGATGGCTCTGCCCTTGGCACCGGAGGGCAAAGTCAGCGTATACGATCTAACTGCGAACGTTCCCGGCAGGATCGATACCGGCGCCTGTTGCGAAGCCGCCAGAAGCACCTGCCATGAGCGGTTGCCCGCCAGCAAGCTCGCGGTGATTTCGCGCGGCGGATCAAAGGGAATCTCCTCGGCGGATGGATTCAGGGTCACCCAGTCAACTACAACAGGTGACTGAGGCGTCACCGCACCCCGTTGCGGTATCAGGCTGCTCACTCCCTGGGAGGCACCCTGCCCTGAGGCTGTGCCGGGATGTCCTGAAAAACACAGGATCACCGCGAGGATAACGGAGACCGTTGGGACCTTCACTTCGGGAACCCTTGCAGGGATTGGCTCTTCGAAACTCGAGTCAGGCTTCGCATCAGAGGCCCTTTGTTGCAGGTTTTCATGCTCACAAACACCGGCGGATCCAAAAAAGGCAGCCATCGAACTACTCGGGTGTCTCCTCCGATGAAGGTTCCGTATCCAACCCGGGCAGCAACCTCGCGGCTTCGTCCGCCGGCAGGCTCTCCACACTGCGCAACCGGCGTTCGATGGCACGTGAACGCACCCCCGTCTGGTCGATCTGAGTGCTCGCCTCGTCGAGCTTCTTTTTGACCTTGGAAAGGATCTCCGCGAACTTTCCGAATTCAGTCTTCACTGCACCGAGCACCGACCACACTTCACTGGAGCGCTGCTGGATTGCCAGCGTCCGGAATCCCATCTGCAGACTGTTCAGAAGCGCGGCCAGCGTCGTGGGACCTGCAATCACGATGCGGTGCTCGCGCTGCAGCGATTCTGCCAGGCCGGGACGGCGCAGCGCCTCCGCATACAAGCCCTCCGTGGGTAGGTATAGGATGCCGAAATCCGTCGTGTACGGCGGCGCCACATACTTGGTCGAGATGTCGCGCGCCGAACCGCGGATGCGGGCCTCCAGCGCCTTGCCCGCCTCCAGCTCCGCCTGCACATCGGCGTTTTCCGCCGCATCGACCAGGCGCTGATAGTCCTCCACCGGAAACTTCGCATCGATCGGCAGCCAGACCGGCTTGTCGGGATTCTCCCTCCCGGGAAGCTTGATGGCAAACTCGACCCGCTCGCCCGAAGCGGGATTGGGCGCAATGTTCGCGGCAAACTGGTCGGCGGTCAGAACCTGCTCGAGCAGCGCGGAAAGCTGGACCTCGCCCCATGTGCCGCGGGTCTTCACATTGGTCAGCACCCGCTTGAGATCACCCACGCCGGACGCAATTTCCTGCATTTCTCCAAGGCCACGCGACACCCGCTCAAGGCTTTCGTTCACGATCTTGAACGATTCGCCCAGGCGCTGCTCAAGCGTGGCCTGCAGTCGCTGGTCGACGGTCTGTCGCATCTCGTCAAGCTTGGCCGCATTCTGCGTCAACAACTCGTTCAGGCGAAGATCCAGCGTCTGCCTTACCTTGTCCATCTGCTCGGTCACGGAGACATTCAGTTCACGCAGCCGCTGCGAGAAATCCGCAAGCTGGCTTCCCTGGTGACTCCGCGCGTCAGTCAGCGCCTCCTTCACGCTCGCCTGAAAGGTGGTGATCAGCTGCCGCGTTTCATTGCGCGCAACCGAAAACGAATCCGTCAGCTCCGCGCGCAACCGCACGATATTGCCTTCCGTGCGTTCCGCCGACTCACGCAACCGGGTATCGACCGACAGGCGCACGCCTTCCATCTGCTCGCGCGCCTCACGCCGCGCTTCGTCCGCCCGGGTGCTGGCGGCGAGATGATTTGCCTCGATGCGACGCGACAGTTCTTCGCGCAGAGCCCCGGCATTTTCATTCGTCTCCCTGCGTGCCTGAGCCGCTCCTTCCTGAAAGGCCTGCTCCACCCGTCGCAGGGAATCGCTCACCCCGTCAAACCGTGTTTCAATCGTACGATCCAGCGTCTCCCCACCGCGCCAGCGAAAGGTCAGGACCAGCAGCAGCACCAGGATGGCCGCACAAAGGACCGCAACGGCTATGAGAAGTGGCAGCATGGCAGGCAACCGGTCTGCATCGGCAGGCCCCCGACGTCGAGACGGATCCTCCCGGAATCTGACGGGCATCCGGCGAGGGCAGCCGCGACTTTGGTTTGCGTCCTGAACCTGCGGCCGCCGATCCTCTGACCCAGTGAAACTTCGGCTCTGGCTTCCCGGGTGGGCGCTCCTCGCAGCGGTTGTCGTCGCCTATATCCCAACCTATCGGGCCGGCTTCGTTTGGAATGACTCGGACTACGTGACCGCTCCACCGCTGCGATCGCTGGAGGGCCTGGGGAAGATCTGGACAAAACTCGGCGCCACCGAGCAGTACTATCCGGCGCTTCACAGCGCCTTCTGGATCCAGCACAGGCTCTGGGGCGACTCTCCGATCGGCTACCACCTGACGACGGTTGCCCTTCACGCGTTTGCAGCCCTCCTGCTCTGGCGCGTGCTGCTGAGTCTCGGTGTTCGCGGCGCATGGATCGGCGCGACGTTGTTTGCGCTCCATCCGGTCTGCGTCGAATCGGTCGCATGGATCTCGGAGCAGAAGAATACGCTCTCCCTGTTTCTCTACCTGGCCGCCGCCCTCGCCTATCTTCGCCATCGGCACAGCCCCTCGCCGGTCCGCTATGGCGTTGCGACCGGAATCTTTGTCGCCGCCCTGTTGAGCAAATCCGTCTGCGCGACACTTCCCGCCGCATTGCTGGTGGTCCTCTGGTGGCAAAAGGGACGCATCACCTGGCGGGACATGCGCCCCCTGGTGCCGTGGTTCATCGCCGGTGCGGCCTTCGGCTTGTTCAGCGCATGGGTCGAACACACGATCGTGGGTGCGAAGGGAGAAAGTTTCGATCTCGGCTGGGCCGCACGCTTCGCGCTTTCGGGAAGGATCGTCTGGTTCTACCTGGGCAAACTGCTGTGGCCGACCGATCTCATCTTCATCTATCCACGTTGGACAATCGATGCTGCAAATGCGATAGCCTGGATTCCCCTCGTCGGAACGCTCGTTCTGCTTGCGGCGGCATGGTTGTACCGTCGACACAATCGTGCGCCGCTCGCAGCGCTGCTGTTTTTTCTCGGCTCCCTGTTCCCCGTCATGGGATTCATGAACGTCTACGGATTCAATTTCTCCTACGTCGCGGATCACTGGCAGTACCTGCCGTGCATCGCACCGCTGGCGCTCGCCGGATCGGGGCTCTCACGCCTCCCGGAGAGGGGACGGCAATCCGCAGGGATTGCGATCCGCGCGGGAACTGCAGCGCTGCTGATCGTTCTCGGGGGACTGACCTGGCGGCAGAGTGAATCGTACCATGACGTCGAGACACTCTATCGCTCCACGCTGGCAGGGAATCCCGATTCGTGGATGAGCCACACCAACCTTGCGCTGCTTTTGCTGGACGCCGGCAAGGCGAATGAGGCGATATCCCATCTGCAGGCGGCAGCCCGCCTGCGTCCCCGCTCGGCGGAAGTGGCCAACAATCTGGGTGTTGCCCTTCGACAGGCGAACCACCTGCCCGAGGCCGAACAGTGGTTTCGATCTGCCATCCAGCTGAGGCCGGAGTATCCGGAGGCTGAATACAATCTGGCCATGAGCTTGCTCGCCGCCGGCAGCACCGCCCAGGCACGCACCCATCTCGAACGGGCCGTCGCCCTGCGCCCGTCCTATGCTGCCGCGCACAATCAGCTTGGGGCACTACTGCTCGCTGAAAGGAAACTGACCGACGCGCTCACCGCGTTTGAGAGGGCACTGGCCGCAGCACCTGATTTTCCTGACGCTGAGCACAACCTCGCGCTGACGCTCATCGCACTCGATCGTCGAACGGAGGCAATCCGCCATTTGGAATCCGCGCTGCGACAGGATCCGGACCGGCAGGAAAGCCGCTGGCTGCTTGCCGTGATGCTGGCGGCCGAAAAGCGGCCGGCAGAAGCCATGCGCCGTCTCCGCGAACTCATCGCCGCCCAGCCCACCCACGCCGATGCGCACCTCCTGCTCGCCCAGTTGCTTGATGCATCCGGTGAACATGCGGAAGCCCTCCGTTTCGGACGCGAAGGTCAACGCCTGAAGCACACGCAAGCCGAAGGAACTCCGCAGCCGAAGTGAGACCCAGCGCACCTTCCCTCGTCGATCCAATGAACGCTGATGGACGCCAACAAAGTAACCCCGCCTGAAATCCCCCGGGTGGGGCACGCTCCGTCGTGCCCGGGTTCGCCCAGCGCATCCCAACGCCGGCCTTTTCGCCCTTTCAACGGGATCGTGGTCCGTTGTGACAATGTCCATGCGCCAGGTCGTGACCGCATCTCGGATCAAACCGGGCACGACGGAGCGTGCCCCTCCCCGTGCGGAAGGGTTGTCAATCGCCGAAGGCCCTCGGAGCCCCAAGGACTGCACGCCTATTGCAGCACAAAATTTGCCGTGTCGGAGCTCAGGCGGATCGCGGGAAGGTTCAAGGGATTGATCTCAAGGACAAGGGAATTGACTCCGGGTTTGGCATCAACGCTGAACTGCTTGCCGAGTGTGACGCGTTTGCCATTCAGCCAGCAGGCCGCTGATTCACCTGACAGCGTAAAGGAAACATTTCCTCCCTGTGGGGCGTCAAACTGCGTCATGATGAAAAACCCGCGGTTGTTGGCGCGTGTCGGAAATGCCGCCTCGAGCTCATAAACGGGAAGCGTCCCATTCACAAAGGATTCAATCCGCACCCAGTCCCCGAGCGCAGGATCGGCCGCGAGCACACGCTGTATTCCCAGATGTTCATTGGCGGACGAGACAAGGTATGCCCTCCAGACGCGGGCCACCCCGCCCTTGCCTGCATCGAAATCGCCCGGTTTGCCCAACGACGCCAGGAACGCATACAGGTCGAGCCGCTCCTCTGGAAGCAGCGTGTCGATCAAGCCCGAAGGCATGAGCGACCCGATGTTGGTGCGCCGTACGATCTGTGACACTGGAATGGAAACATCCACATTCGCGGCATTGCGGAGCATGACTTCCGTCGCAGTCTCGCGCACCACCATGCCCATCTGTTCCTGACCGTCCTTCGTGGCAATCGAGATGGCATGATAACCCTCCTTCACCTTGGCACCTGGCGCGAGCAGCGATTCCACAAGATAGTCCGGCGGCGCACTTGCGCCAATGCTGGTAAGGTCGGGGCCGAGATGCCCGCCAGCCCCTCCGATGGCGTGACAGGAAATGCACGCGAGATCGGGTCGCCGATAGAGCCACTCGCCACGATGGGGATCGCCCTTCGCCGCAGCTTCCCTTGCGAGTTCCTGGAACCGCGCCGTGGTGAGCGGCTCCGAGGACGCACTCAGCCCCGCGGCTTTCGCAAGCAGGTCCGCCAGTTCCTGGAAACGTCCTCCCTCGCGCGCCGGCCGCAGGCCTGCCTTTGCAACCTCCATCGGCAGTGACTCGGTTGCGAGCAACGCCGGCAGGGCCTTCCCAACCCCCTTGATGGCGAGCAGCGAACGCCACAATGCCTCCGACTGCGACGAATCACGGGTTTCGGCGAGAACGGACACGATCTGCCTGGAGACGGGATTGAAATCGATCGTCGCGAGCGCGACGACCGCATCGCGTCGGACCACCGGCGACGAACCGGATCCCGCCAGCGCCCGAAGCGCCGCGGAAGCTCCTTCATTTCCGATTTCGCGCAGGGCCGTGATTGCAGCCTCGCGCTCGTCGGCGCCTCCCTTCTCGGCCAACGCGCGCAAGGTCGGGATCGAAGTGCCCGATTTCCATGCGCCCAGGAGACGAAGCGCAGCCACACGGATCTTCTCCGAAGGAGACCCCACCATCGCGATGGCGGAGTCGGCCGCTATCGAAGGAATCACCGACCTCAGGCGGACTGCCGAAAGCAGGGCCTCCATGGCACGCAACTTCACCGGCTCCGGGAGTGCCCCCGTTGCTATGCGGGAATAGAGGGCATCGATCTCAGGCTGGCCACCGGCTGCGCCAATGAGCTCAAACCAGTTGCCAGAACCGTCAAACGGAACCACACCCCTCGCGATCAGACTTCCCAGTACCTGGGATGCGTCCGCGGGTTCGATTGCCTTCAATGCAAACTCAAGCTGCGCCTCGTGTCCCTTGATCTGCCAGGTCCCGCTCTTCACCGCCTCCAGCCATGGCTTGGCAAGTTCATTGATGGATTGCCAGATGGCATAGTCGAGAAACGGATCCATCGGCCTGCCCAGCGCTGAAAGAACAAGTTCCGCCGCACGGGCGGTCCCACGCGCACCGAGCGCAACGACCGCCTCGAGTCGGACACGCGGATGCGCATCCGCGACCCGCTGGGCAAGAATATCGATATCCATGTCTGCGGGAAGCGCTCGCACCGCCGCACCGCGCACCCGGGAGTCCGCGGAATCCGCGAGCGTCTTGATCAGCGCGGGCGGAACACGGTCAAACACCTGATAGATCCTCAGCGCATGCAACCGGGCGATGTCTGACTGCCTGGCCGCGGTCCAGCGATCCAGCGCAGGAAGCACCGCCTCCACTCCACGATCCTTGAGCTGTCGCGTCGCCTGATCCTGATCATACCCGCTCTGCGATGTCAGGAGATCCAGCAACTCGGACACGGAAAGCCGGCCGAGATCACGCCTCGCAACTTCCTTGGACCCCTTGGGAGCGATCCGCCAGATTCGACCATTGGTCTTGTCGCGCCTGGGATCCCTGAAATCCACTTCGCCGTGCTGGATGATGGGATTGCTCCAGTCAGCCACGTACAACGCACCATCCGGTCCGATGCGAAGATCGATCGGTCGGAAGGAATCCGCCGTGGCGCGCACAAAATCCGGCATCTCCTGGGTGACAAATCCCGCACCACTCTCGGAATACTTGAAACGAACCAGCCGGTGGGCGCGGAAATCCGCGGTCACGATGTCGCCCTGCCAGTCCGACGAAAACAACGGGCTGCGAATCACCTCCGCGCCGCAGAACTTCGGATACTGCCCCAGGCTGATCGACTTCGCCTCGCGCCGCGCGGGCGCAAGCGTGCGGAACGTCGCCCGGGGAAAGGCCCAGGAGACACCCTGATAGCCGGCACCGTCGGTGACAAATGAGTCGCCATAATTGTCGAACGCATGGCCCCAGGCGTTTATCCACCCGCGATAGGCGACCTCCATGCGGTGGTTGCGAGGGTCGAAACGAAACATGCCTCCCGCCTTCAACCGCACAACTCCGGTGGGGGTCTCCGCATTGGTCCGCGTATACACGGACTGGTTCATGTAGAGCCGCCCATCCACTCCCCAACGCAGGGTATGCAGGTTGTGGTGCGTATCCTCCGTGCCGAACCCGCTCAGCACCGTCTGGCGCTCGTCCGCCCTGCCGTCGCCATCGGTGTCGCGGAAATGAATCAGGTCGGTGCTCTGCGCCACGTACGCACCGCCATCCCCCACCTCGATGCCCGTCGGGATGAGCAGTCCGTCTGCAAACACGGTGGACTTGTCGGCCCGCCCGGCGCCCTTCGTATCCTCCAGGACGATGATCTTGTCGTTGGCATCCTGCCCGGGCTGAATCTGCGGATACAGTTCCGAGGTGGCGATCCACAGCCTGCCCTTCTCGTCAAAATTCATCTGCACCGGCTTGTGCAGCATGGGACTCTCCGCCCAGAGCCTGACCTCGAGATTGTCCGCAATCGTGAAATCAGGAAACGGCTGCAACGGCTTCACGGGTTCCGGCTGAGTGGGCTTCCCGACCATGTCCGGCGTCGGCACCGCCCCCGGAGTGCGCAGCTTCGCGATACGCGCCTCCTCCGCCGCGATGAGAGCAGGGAACTGCGCGATTTCCGCGGCGTTGCGGCCCTGTTCGCGTTTCCTGAAGCCAAAGATATAGACGTAGTTGGCCGGCCGCGACTCATAGAAGAACCAGTCGTTCTTCCGCACAATCGTGTCGCGCAGGGACTTCATCACCGGCGAACTCTCGCGCCACGCACCCCGGGCGCTTCCGCCAAAGAGCGACTCCTCCAGGATTCCCGCGAGCGCATGATAGCCCGTATCAGTGGGATGGATACCGTTGAACGTCAGAAACCTGCCCCCTGCACGGTTTCGGGTGAGTTCCTGGAGCGGGACAAATCGAAGTTTCCGGGCCGAGGCGATGTCCGCAAGCGCACGGGAATAGGCGTCGATCTCGCGATTGTGCGCGACCGGGTCGGGCCAGGGAGCACCCAGCGCCTCGTGCGAGACCGGGGCGAGCAGGACGACACGTACACCCGGCGACACGCGCTCCAGCGTGTCGAGCAGGCGATTCATCTGCTCATTGAATGCAGGCAACCCGGCTTCGCCCGCAAATGAACTGGCCATGCCGTAACCCAGCAGCGCGACCGTGGGTTTCGTTTCCTCGATCTGACGCACGAGTTGGCGCCATCCCTCATCGGGTGGTTCGCGCCCCGCCTGGATGAGACTAAGGCTCGCCCGCGATTCTCCCCCGGGGGTGTCACCATTCCAGCCCAGGTTCCGAAACGTGACCGATCGCCCGGGAAACTGGGTGGTGAGCATCAGCTCGATCCATCCCGCCTCCTGCTCCCCCTCGATCAGGCGGTCGCCGATGAAGACCACGCGGTCGCCGTCCCTCAGCTCAAACGGCGCCTCTGCGGCGGGGAGCCGGGGCATGGAGAACAGGCCAAGGCAAAGTACGAGGATTGAAAGACGGGGGAGGAAGGAACGAATGGGCATGGCAGGGGCCTCGCTTGTGGACGCGAGGGGATTCGATGAAAATTCCTTCCGTCCGCCAAGGCAATCACGACCTCCGGAAAATTTCCCGACCGGCTATCGTTGCGGCAGGAGCAGGATTTTCCCTGTGCTCGCCCGCCCCTCAATCGCCCGGTGTGCATCAGCCGCCTTGTCCAGACTGTACGTTGCGCCGATGCGGACCTTCAATGCAGCCAGCATCACCCAGGCAAACAGGTCGTCCGCACGCGCGCGCGTCTCGCCGGCTGTAAGCGTGTAGTGAGTGAGCGTCGGCCGCGTCATGTACAGGGAGCCCTTTTGGGAAAGCAGCAACGGGACAAATGCGGGAACGGGGCCGCTCGAATTGCCGAAGGTCACAAACATGCCCCGAGGCCGGAGGCTTGCCAGGCTGCCCTCGAAAGTGGAGCGGCCCACGGAATCATAGACCACATCCACTCCGCGTCCGTCGGTAAACGCACGGACCGCCTCGGGGAAATCTTCCCGGGTGTAGACACATACGGCGTCCGCTCCAGCGCCCCGGGCAAGCGCAGCCTTCTCATCCGTGCCCACCGTCGCGATCACGCGCGCCCCGCGCATCTTCGCAATCTGAGTGAGGAGCAGTCCGACACCACCCGCACCCGCATGGATCAGCGCGGAGTCGCCCGGTTTCAGCGGAAAGGTATCGCAGGCAAGATAGTGCGCCGTCATCCCCTGAAGCATCAACGCCGCTGCGGTCTGCAAGGGCACCGCCTCAGGTACCCGCACGGTGTGCGCCGCGGGCGACACCGCCTCCGCCGCATAGGCGCCGCTGACCTTCGCCGAGGCCACGCGGTCGCCCACACAGAGCTCCGTCACGTCCGATCCCACGGCAGTGACCACCCCCGCGGCCTCGGATCCCGGGACATGCGGCAGCTTCACCGGATAGAGCCCGCTACGTTGATAAGTATCGATGAAGTTTACGCCGGCCGCTTCGACTGCAAAACGAACCTCGCCGGGGCCCGGAGCGGGGACGGGAACTTCTTCCACGGCGAGGCGATCCGGGCCGCCCGCCTCATAAACGCGTATGGAAATCATGGGAACTGGGAGTTGTCTGTAACTCGTGAATGAAATCCGCTTTTTCAGGCAGGTCAAAACCCCCACCTGATTCCCGCGAAAAAACTTCTCGCTTCATGGCCGCCACCTAGAGCTCCGGCCGGAAAACCTCCTTGCTTGGCTGGACCGGATCACCTCCCTGTGCCCCGGTCGCAGCTCAAGCCCGCCTCCGCTCAGGGGGATGGCGGAATGATAACCGACGAAGTGACGTCCACGCCGTTGCGCTCCAGTCGCCCTTGGTTCGCCTGTGCCGACATGAGGAATCCATCGGACCGCTGGCCGGGGTTCATCTTGATCGCTGTCGCTCCGCCGATCTCGATAGCCCTGCCATTCGTCTGAAGGAGATTGCCTCCCGTGATCAGGATGTTGGTTCCCACCGTGCCCGTGAGCAGCTTGGGAAAGGCGTTGTCACGTGCATCAATGTCATAAAGATTGAGCGGCCCAGCGAAGTTGACCCCGGGAGCGTACAGTCCGACGTTGCCGGAGGTTCCGAAGAAGCTGACATTGCCCACACGCACTCCGGCGAACTGACCTGTCGGGCTGACGATGTTCACCAGCGCAAGGTCGGCGAACCCGTCATAGGTAACACCCTGCTTGAGCACGAGAACATTTCCGGTCGCCGCGCCGACGCTGTAGACACCGAAGTTGGTCGTGGAATCCGCTCCGGTGATCGTCACCGTGGCGTGGCCCTTCATGTAGCTGACCGACGGTTGATTGTAATTCACCGCAATCGCGGGTCCGGAGGGATTGGCCAGCGTGACGGTCAGCGTACCCGCACCCGAAAACTCAAGCTGTACAATGTCGTCGCTAAGATCGATGTACGAAATACGCGCAATCTGGCCTGGATCGGCAGTGATCGAGGCCGAGGGTCCCGTCAGAAGAAACTGGTCGTAGACATTGCCCGTCGCGGGATGCACAATGTCCGGAGTGTGAAGGATCGCGGTTCCCGCCGGTCGCTGCGTCGCCGTCATCGACAAGGTTGCGGGGTTGGTGGCCACCGTGCTGCCGTTCGACGTCACCGCGAGCGTGTAGACGCCGACATTCACCGGCTGTACGCTGGGAATTGAATAGCTCGCCGAGGTGGCGCCTGAAATGGCCACGCCGTTGAGTCTCCACTGGTAGGCGACGGAAAGGCTGCTGGGATTGTTGATCGTCGCGCTGAAGGACGCGCCGGACCCCTGGATCACCGAAAGGGAATTCGGCTGAGTCGCAATGCTCACGGGCGTAACCGGAGTCACCGCAAGTGTCGCTGCGGAACTTGTCAGCGTGGACCCGTTCGACGTGATGGTAACCGTGTAGCTTCCCACGTGCGAAGGCTGCGCCGACGGGATCGTGTACGACGAGCCCGTGGCCCCGGAGATCGGAGTGCCATTGAAATTCCACTGATACGTGACACCCAGGCCACTGGGATTGTTGATGCCCACTGAGAAGGATGCGCTCGCACCCTGGTTCACCGCCTGCGCCACCGGCTGGGTCGCGATGGTCACCGGAGTGACAGGATTTCCGCCACCGGAGCCGATGCTGGTTTCGGTGGTGGGCAGGGTTTCAAACGTCAGCGTCGTGCCCGTGACCAAGGCCGGATTGATCGACGTCGCGGTCACGGCGACATCCGCCAGCGAGAAGGCAAAATCAGTCGCGACCAGTCCCGGACTGCTGACGGTTGGTGTGGCATCCGTGAAAAGCTCCGTACTGACGCTGGCGCCGAAGTCGTCCTTGAAGGTGACCGCCTCGATCGCGTGATCGGTGGAGTTGAAAAATGAGGCGACCACGTCGTCGGTGTCATAATCGGGCGACACCATCACCACGCTCATGTTGTTCTTGTACTTCTTCCACTTGATGTTGCTCAAGGTAAGATCCGCCAGGCCGGCATAAACCGGTCGCACAACATCGGTCGCCCCTCCGGATGCCAGGCCGATCCAGATCCGATTTCCTTCGGATTGCGGAGCAGCGATATTGACCGTGCCGAACGAAATCTGTGTCTGTGCTTCGATCGCACCGCTCGAACTCATGACACCCAAAATGGCGTTGGTCGCGGGATTTGTGGGTCCCTGAACTCCCGCCATGGCACCGGTAAGAAGCACCTTCTCGTTCGCCAGTTCGCCGGCGGCCGCAACCGTGGCGATCTGTCCGCCGCTGCCGCCGGTGATCCGTTTGCTCCAGAGGACACCCCCCGCAGCGGTCGCTTTCGCAACAATCGTGCCCGCCGTGCCTGTAAGCGAAATCTCGGTTCCTGTGAAATAGAGATTGGTCGTCGTCGCGGAGGGGATCGCCACGAAGATCGCATTGGCGTTGGAGCGCTTGGACCACTCCACGGCACCCGCCGAGGTCAGCTTGATGATGGTGGTCTCATATCCGAACGAAAACGTGGACAGGTTCAATTGCATGCGCAGTACGTGCACGAGAACGGAGCCATCCGCCATCGGCAGGCCGAAGATGACGGGGGTTGTATTAGGAGTCGTGGGTGCAAAGCCCGGACCGGTCAGTGACCGGCCCCACGCAAGGCTGCCGTCATTGTTGAAGGCGAGAACTTCGATTGTCGCATCCAGATCCCGAACAACAAACACACGGTTCAGCGTCGAACCGGGAATCACCGTCGTACGCGCAGGGTCGGTCGTCAGTTTCCGCTGAAAAATTGGCGCCCCTCCTGCTTTCGGGTAGAGGCCGAACGTGGTTTCCGTCGCTGTGGCCTGCTCCGCAAAAAACTGTGACGCATCCACGGCGGGCAGAAGGGTCACGCCCAGTTGCACCGGCGAAATCCGGGTCGTGGTATTCCCCGCCGAATCGAATTCGAGCATGCCTCCGATTCCGGTGTGATTCTGCCCGTCGATGGTCGGCGTCGAGTAGTAACCGGCACGACCGTATTGTGGTGCAACCATGCCGCTATTCCAAATGGCATAGTTGCTATCGCGTGCTGTCAGGCGCTTCGGAAAAGCCGCAGTCGTCGCCGCCGTGTTTGGCGCAGCCGTCGCCCCTGTGGGTAAGGGCAGCGCCGCCCTGACATGCACACCCGCACACAGCCCGAGCCCCAGTCCGAGGCCCAGAATCCGGAGGGACAAACCCGCCCACCGCGCACACCGACAAATGCATCCCGAAAATGTAGTCTTCATTCGATATGAAATGGATTGGCCACGATGCTACCTGCGGCATTCTTCGGCGAGAGTGAAATCAACCAACCGACAATTTGTGCCGTCTGTTCATTTCACCAGGAGGCACCGAAAGGGTGACTGGAATCCAGGCGGCTAGCGTGATCATGGGTGCCACACTTTACATCACTCTTTTCAGTCTTGGGGTCGCCGCACTGGGTACCCTGCTGATACTGCCGGGGGGAGTGGCGCTGGGCTGGCTCCTGGCGCGCAAGCGTTGGTACGGCAAGGCGTTGGTGGAAACGCTCGTCGCGCTTCCCTTGGTCATGCCCCCGGTGGCCACGGGTCTGATTCTGCTCAAACTGCTGGGACGCCGGGGCCCGCTGGGGGGCTTTCTGGCAGCACTCGGGGTGGACATCGTGTTCACCTGGAAGGCCGTTGTGATCGCGGCCGCTGTCATGGCCATCCCCCTGCTGGTCAGGAACGCACGCGTGGCCTTCGAAGAGGTGCCCGAGCGCCTTGAACAGGTCGCGCGGACGCTGGGCGCCGGTCCCTGGCGTGTCTTTTTCACCATCTCCCTTCCGCTCGCCTCGCGAGGCCTTTGTGCGGGGGGCGTCCTCGCCTTTGCGCGGGCGCTGGGTGAATTCGGAGCCACCGCGATGGTCGCGGGTTTCATTCCCGGCGAAACCGTGACGCTGTCGCTCGGGATCTATCATCAGGTTCAACTCGGGCGCGACACCGAAGCCTTCCTTCTACTCGGCATCTCCGCATCGCTGGCCTTTGGTGCGGTCATCCTGAGCGAGCTTCTATTGCGCAGGCGCCGGCTCGCGCGCAACGGCTGATCCATTCATGCAGGTTCGCAAAGCCATGAAGCTGAATCTCTCCTCCCTTCGTTGGAACGCATCTGCATTTTCACTCGATCTTTCGGTCGAGGTCGAAGGCCGGGCAATTGGGCTGTTCGGCAATTCAGGCGCGGGAAAAACATCGCTGATGGAACTGATCGCAGGGCTGCGCCGGCCCGACGCTGGCGCAATCGCGCTCGACCGGACCGTGCTCTGCGACACCGCGGGAAACCGCTTCATTCCGCCCGAATCGCGGGGCGTGGGGTATGTGCCGCAGGACGGCGCGCTCTTTCCGCACCTTGATGTTCATGCCAACCTCGTTTACGGCGTGCGCTGCCGCTCGCGCCGGACGGACGCGGAAGGCGCTCCCACGGGGAAAATCCCCATCACGCGCGACTCCATCATTGAGCGTCTCGACATTGCCACACTCCTTCAGAGGCACGTGACGCACCTCTCGGGGGGCGAACGCCAACGCGTGACCCTCGCCCGCGCGCTGCTGGCCTCTCCGCGCCTGCTCCTTCTCGATGAGCCGCTCAGCAGCCTCGACGCCGATCACAAGGCCGCCGTCTTTCCCCTGCTCCAGCGCATCCGGGATGAATTTGGCGTTCCCCTCGTGTACGTGAGCCATTCACCGGAGGATTTTTTTGCGCTCTGCGACCAGGTGATCGTGTTGTCGGAAGGGCGCTGCCGTGCAATTGGCGCACCGGACAGGATTTTTTCAGCGCGCCCGTCAATCGGATACCAACTCGCCGCAGACAAATCGAATGATGCCGCGTGAGCGACCGCCACCCAGAACAGGGGACTGGCTGCAAAAAATCGGTCAGGGTCCGCTGCCGCTCAGAGGTCGTCGTCGTGCGCGCCTTCGAGGGAAGACGCCTTCTGGTATTCGGTCACACGACCCTCGAAGAAATTCTGCTCCTTCTTGATGTCCATCATCTCGGCCAGCCATGGAAGCGGATTCTTCACACCCGGCGCCAGCAGCGCCAGACCGACCCCCTCGAGGCGACGATCAGCGATGTAATCGATGTATTGCAGGTACTCGTCCACGGCGAGCCCCACCGCGTTGACCGGCAGACAATCGCGGATGAAATCCTTCTCGAGCTGCACGGCCTCAGCCATGGTCGAACGCAGCTCCTCCTTGAATTCCGCGGTCCAGATGTCGCGATTCTCCTCAACCAGATCCATGAAGAGATTCCGGAACACCTCGATGTGGTTGCTTTCGTCACGCAGGGTGTACCGGAACATCTGGCCGATGCCCGGAAACTTGTTCTGGCGGTAGAGCGACAGAATCATGCCGAACAGCCCGTAGAACTGCGTGCCTTCCATGCATTGGCCAAAGACGAAGATGTTCTTTGCAAGAAGCCGCTTGTTCTCGGGTTGCGTGAGATCCAGATCGCGGCGGAGGTCCCGGGAAATGCGGGTAACAAACTCGTTTTTCCTCAGGATGGTCTGCACATCCTCGAACATCGCCTCGCACTCGTGCGGATTGATTCCCAGCGACGAGATCATGTAGAGGAGCGAATCGGCGTGGATGTTTTCCTCGTGCGCATGCCGGCCGAGCACGAGTTTGAGTTCGGGCGCGGTCACCAGCTCGCGAACCACGTGCTGGATGTTGTCACCGACAATGCCCTCCGCCGCCGAAAAGTAGCCGATGCCCATGCGAATGATCCAACGCTCGATGTCGGTGACCGTCTTCGCGTCCCTCCATTGCTCGATGTCCTTGCCCATCGGGATGTCCTCGGGCTCCCAATGATTTGCCTTCATCTTCCGATAAAGCTCGTAGGCCCACTGGTACTTGAGCGGCAGCAGGTTGAAGGTCATGGTTTCGCGGCCATTGATGACCCGCTTGGCGGCAAAGGCCTCCTCGGCCTTGGTCTGGTCGAGAACGAAGGATTTGTTTCCAACAATGAAGGTCTTGTGCATGGGACGGTGGAGAGGATTCGCAGGAGGGACGCTGGAGAAATGGAACGGAAACAGGCAGACCCAATGGCCGGAAGACCAGAAGGAAAGGTCCGTGGGGACGTTTCAACCGCCGGCTTCCGAGGCACACTGTGACGCGCGACAGTTGAGGCACAGCGGCGGCGGATTTCCCAGTCTTTTTCGCAAATCATCCCGGGTTCCGCCATGATTTTTCCCCGCCGGACCGGCGCGCACCGCTGGCAGAAGGCTTGCCACCATGGAGGGGCCGGGCAGCATCGCCCGCCGAGCATGATTCGATCCTTCGTTTTCAGCGACGGAAAACTGGTGGGCCGCGACCTCGAGCCCGAGGCCCTTCGGCTCGTGCGTGCGGACAAGGGGCTCCTCCTCTGGGTGGACCTCGTGAATCCGACCGACGAGGAGGTGCATGAAATCCTCGAGGGAGTGTTCCAGTTTCACCCGCTCGCCATCGAAGACTGCCGCACACCGAGTTCGCTGCCAAAAGCCGAGGACTACGACGACTACCTGTTCGTGGTGACGCATGCAGTCGATTTCTCGCGAACCGAGAAGTTCAATACCACCGAACTCAACCTGTTTCTCGGCAAGGATTTTCTGGTCACCTACCATGCACCCACGGTGAAATCCATCGAAAGCGTCATCGATCGATGCGTCAGGGCCACCGGTTCGGTTGCGCGTGGACCCGACCGGCTGGCCCACCTCATCATCGACGCACTCGTCGACAATTTCCAGCCGACCACCGAGGAACTGAGGGCTGAGCTTGAATCGATCGAGGAGTCGGTCCTGGGCAGTTCCGACCCCGGGCTAACCACCCAGCTTCTGGAGGTCCGCGGCGAAATCGCGCATCTCCGGCAGATCGTGCGTCCGCAGCGCGACATGATCTCCCGCCTCTCCAGGGGTGAATCCAAGATGATCCGCTCGGTGATGCTGCCCTATTTTCGCGACCTGCGCGACAATCTGATCCGCATCGACGAAACCGCAGCGTCATTCGCGGACCAGCTGCTGATCTCGTTCGACCTCTATCTCAACAAATCGTCCTTCCAGGCAAACGAGGGCATCAAGGCTCTGACCGCCCTCACCGCAATCAGCCTTCCCGGCATCGTATTCGGGACCTGGTACGGCATGAACTTCACCCACATGCCGGAACTGGCGTCGCCCTACGGATATCCGGGGGTGATCCTGGCCACCGGTATCAGCACCTACCTGATGTGGCGCTGGTGCAAACGGAAACGCTGGATCTAGCCGCCCGCCATGGTCACGACCCTCGTCTACCGGGAAAACAAGATCGTCGCGCAGAATCCGCCGGTCGAGTCGCTCGGCGTCCTGCGGACCGAACCTGGCGTCCTGCTCTGGGTCGATCTCTCCGAACCGACTCCGGAAGAGACCCAGCGCGTGCTCGAAACCGCCTTTGCCATCCATCCGCTCGCCATCGA
Organism: Opitutaceae bacterium; assembly: GCA_017994935.1. GTDB lineage: Bacteria > Verrucomicrobiota > Verrucomicrobiia > Opitutales > Opitutaceae > UBA6669. Next base: position 56,023 of record JAGOJU010000004.1, on the reverse strand, counting down.
GGACTGCGTGATCGACACGCCGTTTCCGAAACTCGAGGAGTTCGATGACTACCTGTACCTCGTGATGCATGCGGTCGACTACAAGCAGACCGAGCATTTCACGACGACCGAGCTGAATTTTTTCCTGGGCCGCAATTTTCTGCTGACCTTCCACAAGCAGCCCTTGCGGTCCGTCCAGGCGGCCCTGGAGCGCTATCAGAAGAACCCGGCCACAGTGGTCCGCGGCCCCGACCGTTTTACCCACGTCATCCTCGACCTCATGGTCGAGGCCTACAAGCCGGCGATGGATGCGCTTCACGAGGAGCTGGACTGCGTCGAGAAGGGAGTGCTCCAGGGAATGTCTCCCGACGAACTTTTCCCTCTCGTGATCTCGCTCCGCAAGAAGTTCTCCGCCCTCCGCCAGATCGTGCGTCCCCAGCGGGAGATCGTGGGTACGCTTTCCGATGGAAAGCTGAAGCTGATCCGCAGCGTGATGGTTCCCTACCTGCGCGACCTGACCGAGGATCTTGCGCGCATCGAAGCCCAGGCAAACGCCTGGGCGGAGCAGCTCATCCTTTCATTCCGCGTCTACCTCAACCGGTCGAGCCACGAGGCGAACGAAGGAATCCGCGTCCTGACGGGCATCACCGCGCTCACCATCCCGGTCCTGATTTTTGCCGGATGGTTCGGCATGAACTTTTCAAACATGCACGAACTCGAATGGAAGCACGGTTACGCAGGTGCCGCAGCCCTCGTGCTGGTCAGCACGTTCGCCATGCTGCGTTTCATGCGAAAGCGGAAGTGGCTCTGAGGCCGGAGGTCAGGGGTCGGAGGGCGGACGGGAAACAGGCTGGCCTCTGTTCCTGTCACGCTTCAGCCCGGTGCCAGGCACCTCACCGCCATGTCACGGAGGACCTCGGGCTGCTCGCCGGGTCGGCGGATGATCTCCTCGAACGCGGCCACGAATTCAATCTGGTTGTCAATCAGCCTGCGCATGGTTGGAAGCCTGCCGCCGCCCGCCAGCTTTCCGACATACCAGGGGTTCTGGCTGAAGAGATTGAAGGAGGTCTTCTCCCCGGCTCCGGCAAAATGCCTCCCATAGACACCCGCCGCACGGGGCAAGCCTTCAAGTCCGCGTGAACCGAGGCGCGCGTCACCGGAGTCCACAAGTGCACGTACCTGCAGCAGCAACCGGTTACGATTCTGCAGCGCTGCAAGGACGGGGCGGGCATCGCCACCATTGAAAAAATGATGCTCCAAGGCCTTGAGCGTGCGCACGAGATTCCCTCCAAAAAACGCCTCGGCCGCCTCGAAAAAATCCCCTTCAGCCACATTCGGGGTCAGTTCGGCCACGTGGGCCTCCTCGATCCGCGCAACACTGCCTTCCGCCTCAGACCCCACATCGCCGCCGGTTGCCGCATAGGTGGCAAGCTTCCTTGTCTCCTCGATCAGGAATCGGGAATTGGCGCCCACCTTCGCAAGAAGCAGGTCAAGGGCACCCGGCCCAAACGACGCCCCCAGGGATTTCGCCTCGGCCAGCACGATGCCAGCCAGCGCCTCCGACGCAGCCTGTCCGTCCCCTCCGCCGATGAGCGCAAACTCGCCATTCTTCTCGCACCATTTTGGAAACGCCCTGCGCCGGTCGACAGGCGCCGCCGTGACCAGTACCGCCACATGCCGGGGATCCACCGAGGCCAGTATCTCCTGCAGCGCCTCCACGCATTTCAGCGTGCCCTCAGCCCTGCCCGTGACCGTGTCGGCGAGGAAATTCACGTCCTTCAGCCAGACCAGCCGGCGGTCGCCAAACATCGAAATCGTCTGGACGCTTTCCCTGAAACGATTCACCGCCGTCTCGACCTCGCCCACATTGTTCGCAAAACCGCTCACGATTTCCCGGGAAAATTCATCGGTGATTTCCGCCGCCAGCGCATCATATCGCTCCCTGCCCACCCGACTGACCAGGTAGTCATCCGCACCACAGATGAATTGGAAAGGCTTGTCCGCCATACGTCAAAAGCGTGCGCGTAAATGCGGGCCAAACGCGAGGGAAAACCAAGTCGCGATCGCGCCGCAAACCCGCACAGGAGATGCGCTTTCTCACACACTCGCGAATCCTGTAGGGCTTGCACTCTCCCCGGCACCCGCGGATGGTAAGCCGCTGTCCACCCATGGCACTTCCCGCTGGATCCCTCGATCGCCTGGTCGCCAGGCGCCTCGCCATCGCCGTGGTCGTCACCACGTTACTCACCCTCCTCGGCTGCGGGATGCTTCTCGCCGGCTTGTGGATCTTCCAGCGCGGGGAGTTCCAAACATTCCAACAGGCATTCCTCAGGGACTACGCACTTGCCTCCGGCATGGTGCTTTTCGCCAGCCTGCTGTGCAGCATCCCGCTGGGTTGGCTGGGGTCGCGCCTGCTGCTGCGTCCGCTGAGGGATTTCCGCAAAGCCGTCGAGGCGGCGGATCGGCGCCCCGATGACAAACGCATCGAGTCCGGTGATTCCCAGGATGACATCGCTGCAATCGGCATCGTGTTGAACGAGCTGTTCGAAAGGGTGGAGAGTTTGTCCACACAGGCCCACTCGCTGACAGAAGCCTCCGCCCGCGAAATCAAGTCATCCCTCCTGGAAATGCAGCAGACCGCCGAGCGGATTCGCCCTGCCGTTTCCCTCCATCGTGAGGCCCCGGCCGCCATCGGCGACCTCATCGCGGCGATCGCACGATTGCAACGCATGATCGACGGCGTGCTCTTCCTCGCAAAGGCGGACAGCGGCACTCTCCTGGTCAATCTGAGGCCCACCAATCTCTCAGCACTCGTCGACGAACTGGTGCGCGATGCCGCAGACCTTGCGACGGAACACGGCGTGCGCGTTGTCGCCACGAAGTCCGCCGGCGGAATGCAGGTCGTCGACGAGGGACTCCTCCGCCAGCTTTTCCTCAACCTGCTGTCGAACGCGCTTTCGGCAAGCCCCCGTGAGAGCACCATCACGGTCGAGTGTTTCACGGGGAACGGTCGCTGGCAGCTCGTCATGACGGATGAGGGCCCGGGGCTGCCCGTCGATCAGCACTATCGTGTTTTTGAACCCTTCGTGCGACACGTGCACTCGGACATCGCCACCACCCCGGCAGGCGCGGGCCTTGGACTCACTCTCTGCGAGCGCATCGCAACACTCCACGGCGGCACGATCCGCGCGCGAAATCATTCAAGCGGACGCGGCCTGCGGGTTACGCTCGCCGTTCCCATTCAGTCCTGACACCGGCGGACCGTATGCTGCGGGATATGCGGAAGCAATGCCGCGCCCCGAGCTCAATGCCCGACGATCTCCCCAAGCAGGGAAGGCAGTTCCCGCACCGATTTCAATTGATGAAACCGACCGTTGGCGACGGGCATGGCATCGACCTTCTCCCCTCCCCACATCAGTGCGTACGGGATGTGCACACCCGCACCTCCAATTTCGATCACAGGCAATATGTCCGACTTCACGGAATTTCCCACCATTACGAAACGCCCGGGATTCACATCATAGCGGCGCAGGATCCGCCCGTAAGTCACAACATCCTTTTCTGACACGATCTCGATGTGGGAAAAATGCGCCAGCAACCCGCTCTTCTCCAGCTTGCGCTCCTGGTCCTTGAGGTCTCCCTTGGTGATCAACAGGAGGCGGTGCTCGCTCGCCAGGCGGGGAATGATCTCACGGATTCCGTCCAGCAGATCCACCGGATGCGCCAGCATGTTCTGCCCTAGCACGATGAGCTCCTGGATCTCGGTCGCGCCGATCCTGCCATCGCTCAACTCAATGGCAGTCTCAATCGCTGAAAGCATGAACCCCTTGATCCCGTACCCGTACCTTTCGAGGTTCCGCATCTCTGTCGCAAAGAGCATCCGGTCCACCGTTGCAGCATCGTGGAAACGCGACAGCAGCGTCCGATACCGCACGTGCACGTCCTCGAAGACGGTCTCATTGTGCCAGAGCGTGTCGTCCGCATCGAATCCCAATACCCACTCACTGCTTCCCATGCCCCGATGGAAACGTCACGGGACAAGCGTGCAAGACTCCGGTGAAGCAAACTGGTCACTCGGGGCGTCGCCGGACTCCCGGACTGCCGGTTTGACCCGATCCCCTCCGCCATCCCCCCGTCCTCCTGCTGTCCGGCTGCCCGCCATCAGCGAACCAGGTGCCGGGCTCGCTGCACGAGATCCATGAATTCCGCCCGATAGCCATCGGGATCGTGGGCAGGCCCGCTGGCTCCCCATTCGCTCACGGCTGCGTAGGTGGCGCTGCCGCGGAGCGGGGATTCCCGCAGCATCATTCCGAAAGCGGCTACGGCCGCGGCAAACTGGAAATCAGGAGACGCGTGTTCAAATGCCTGTCCGCCATCGGCCAGCGAAAACTCAAGGATCCTGCGGGTGTCTCCCGCAGGATCCTTGTACCCCACGCGTACCGTCAGCAGCTTCCTGTCGGTATCTGGAAACTGAATACGTTCTGCCTGACCAGGATGCGCGGGCGGAGTCGGAGGCGCCGCCCCGACGCCTGCTGGACCGGCAGGAATGACTTCGTAAAGCGCGGTCACGCTGTGGCCGGAGCCGGCGGTTTCCACATCGGCGGAATCCCTGGCAAAGTCCTGAGCCACAGGTCCGTGCTTTTCGTACCCGATCAACCGGTACTGCGCCACGTTTGCCGGATTGAATTCGACCTGGATTTTCACATCCCGGGCGATCGTCGCCAGCGCGCCATCAACCTGCTCGATCATGAGTCGCTCCGCCTCCCGGCGCGAATCCGCATATCCATGAGTGCCCCCGCCCTTCCTGGCCAGTTGTTCGACGGTGCCATCCATGTAGCTGCCCATTCCAAAACCCAGCACCGTGAGAGAAACACCGTCGCGCGCCTTTTCCTCGATCAGGCGGACGAGTTCCCCCTGTCCTGCGATGCCTGTATCGAAGTCGCCATCCGTGCACAGAATCACCCGGGTCAGGCCCGGCGCGGACTGATTCGCTTTCGCGATATCATAGGCAAGCTGGATCCCCCCAGACCCGTGCACGGAGTGCGCGGGCTCGAGCTTCTCAAGGGATGCGAGGATTTCCTCGCGACGCCGCACGGGCGTCGCGGGCAGCACCAAACCCGACTCCCCGGCATAGGTCACGATGGCGATGCGATCATCGCCATGCAGGCGAGGCAGCAGCGTCTGCAGGGAATGCTTTACGAGCGGAAGCTTGCCGGGTGCATTCATCGAACCCGAAACATCGATCAGAAAGACGAGGGTGGCCGGTCCGCGCTCCCCCGCGCCCACCTCCCGACCCTTCAGCGCCACGCGCACAAGACGGTGATCCGGAGCCCAAGGCGCCGCAGCCACCTCCAGGTTCGCTGCAAAAGGCGGCGTGGCTTCCGGGGTCGCTCCGCTCACAGGAGGCTTGTAGGAATAGGGGAAATAGTTGAGGAGCTCCTCGATCCGCACCGCTTCCACCGGCGGCAGTTTTCCGTCCTTCAGGAACCGTCGAACGCTCAGGTAGCCCGCTGTGTCGACCTCGATGGGAAACGTCGACATGGGCCGATCCTTCGCCGAGACAAAGCCGTCTGCCGTCGTGCGACGAGTGGATGCGATCGACAGATCGGCCGCGACGTTTACCGGTGGCCGGATCTGCGCAAGGGTGACGCGTTTTTCCATCTCAGGCATGACCGGCCGTTGCGGCATTTCCGCCTTACGCTCCGCGGCTTCAGCCATCACTAGCGCAGGCGCGGCAGTCGCTCCCGCCCCCTCCTCAGTCTCGTTTGCGCCCTGATCGGTGAAGTGCACCTGCATCGGTGACTGCCTGGCGCGAAACGGTGCCTCCGTGGGGGAATGCAGCGCCACCATGACCGCGAATCCGGCGGCGGCCGCGGTGGCAAAGACGTAATAGAGCGCGGGAAACCGCAGCAGTTTCCCACGGGGTGGCGGGACATCCCCAGCGGCTTCGTGGGATATCTTCGCATCCGGCTCGAGGCCGGGTGAAGGATTGGCGAAGGCGGCGTCTTCCGCTTCCAGGGTCTGGGCAAGTTCGCCGCCAAAGGACTGTATCTCTGCGACCACAGCCCGCAGCACCGGATCGTTCCGCACAGCCGCCTCCACGACGCCACGCTCGGCACCCTCCAATTCACCCAGCGCATAGGCCGTCAGGCGCGGGTCATCCGCAGAAAGAATCTTGTTGGGGTCACTCATGGCGTGGGTTCTGATGCTCGGGCTTCATTTTGGTGCAGCGGCAAATTCCCGGCGCAGGCGGGTGACGGCGGTGTGGATCAGGAAACCGACATTGCCCATCGACAGCGCCGTGATCCGGCTGATCTGTTTGTAGCTGAAACCATTCAGGAATTTGAGCCTCAACAGCTCCTGCTGGCGCGCGGGAAGACGGTCCATCAGCGTGAGCAACATGGCACGGGTCTCCTCCCTTTCCATCCCCTCTCCCGGACGCGGATCCGGCGCCTGCAGGCGTTCGGTTTCACCTTCTTCAAAGTGTTTCATGCGCCCCTCCTTGCGAAGGATGTCCAATGCGCGATGCCGGCAGACGGTGAACAGCCATTCCGCCTCGTGACCTGCCACCGACTCGGGCTCCTGCGCCATGAGCCGGATAAACGTGTCCTGAACAACATCCCTCGCACGGTCGTCATCCCCCAGCAGCCGGCTTGCATAACGCAGGAGCGACGCCTGGTGACGCGCAACCGCCATTTCCACGAAGTCTCCTGAGAGTTCATTGGGTCGAGGTGAAGTCATGCCGACTTTCAGGGAGACTACGTTCGACCCCGATTCTTCTTAGGCCGCTTCAAAAGAAAATCACGAAAAACGGCAGCGTCCCCCAATCCTTTGCCCCTTGAACACCTTCACTTGCAACAGAGGCCATAAACTCCCCGCGTCACGCCGCGTTGCGGCAATGCGGATCATTTCGCCTGACGGACGAGTTCATGCGCCTTCGCAATGACCGCCTCTTCCGCGGCGGGAGTGAATCGGCCCGGGTGATTGAGGATCCGGGTGTTGGCGCTCCCCCCCTCGTACCCTCCCTCCCTGATGACTCGACTGCTGCCCAGGTAGCCAAATACATCATTCGAGTAGCCCGCCACCCAAACCGCCGCCTCCCCTGCAAGTTCCCGCTTGAGGCGAAGGGAATAGTCGACCACCGCCTCACCACCCAGGGCAACAAGCGTGAGGTCATGCCCGAATCGCAGTACCTGAACGGGACAGGAGAATGGCGGAGGATTTTCCTTACGCTCGATCATGTGCTTCAACACGTCAGCCCGCTCCACCACCTCGGGAGGAAATTTTTCCGGTGTGAAGGCCGCAAGGTCTGCCGGTTGCTGAGCCTCGTACGTGAGCAGCGCCTGCCCATAGGCAGCGTGCAAGGGCCCCGCGACCGCTCTTGCCCGCGTGCCGAGTGCCGCATGCACGGCATTTGCGAGCGTGCTGCCGTGTGCAGCCGCGATGTCCGCGGGTTTCTTGCCGGGCACGCTGCCATGGCGGGGATAGGGATTCTGATCGCCACCGCAACCGGCAACGAACAGGGCGATCACTCCGGGATAGGCCTCCTCGATGTCGCGCTGAGCGTATCCGGCATAATCAGAACTCAACATGGAACCGCTGAGTGTGGTGTTGTGACAGGCATAGCCAAAGACGATTGCGCGCGGCCTGCCATCCGCACCGCTCACCCTGAGAACCGGCACATCGTGATCGACGGGGCCGGCGGGATTGGGATTGTTGGAAATGGTCCCGTTGCCCTCAAGGCGACGCCGGTTCATGGCAAACCCTGCGCGGGCGTGAAAAAAATCCACGCGTGCGGGAAAGGGCGTCGCCAGGCTCTCGCCCACAAGCTCCACAATCGTCTCGCGGAGAAATTTCTGGTAGGCGTTCACCGCTGCGATGTCGGTGGGCTTCGCCGACCTTCGAAACACCGGCTCGAGGATCAGCCTCTCGGGCTCCACCTCGGGACCGCTGTGGGTATGGGAGGCATTGAGCAGGATTTCATGGGGTCTCAGCCCAAAACGTTTCCCCACCTCGGTCTCAACAAATACGCGGAGCGCATGCGGAACCCGGATAAGGTCCATCGTGACAATCACGGCACGCCCGCCATGCCCATCGTCGAATGCAAGTGCCTTGGCATGGACATCCAGTTCAACCCCCGCCGATGGGGCGTTGCGCGCAGCGTATCCCGCAAGCCAGATTGGCCCGGGAGGAGTGAGCCTGCGCACCGCCACACCCGCCCGCCACGGAAGATCCCGGCCATCGCCCGGGGTCGCCGCCCATGCGCCGGCGAACTGGACAGCGAGGACCGCACAAAGCCACAGGGAGGCGCGCAGAGTGCGGCACATGGACAGCTCACAATGCAACGGTCGATCTGAAAAGGGTGATGATTCCATTGGATAGGGTGACATGAGCCGAAGTGCACAGGTCATTGCCGAGGTCGGAGACCGCCTGCCTGAAACAAGGCAGGGGATTCGTCTTGAAAATGGCAATCGCCTTCAGGCTGTGCGCTCGCTCGGGATACGAAGAGCAGACATCTGCCGGTCAGCAGCCAAATGACGCGAGCGGCATGGGCATACTTCAAATAGGAACGGAACGCCTGCACGCTCATGTGCGCCGTGATCCTTGACCTGTCATCGCTCCCGGCGGGATTCGAGCCGGCGTCCTCCTTCAGCCACGCTTCACGACTCGCGTGTCGCAGAGGAAATCATGAAGCGCGCGCTTCTGCTCGTCGAATGCCGCGATGAGATAGCCCACGCACATCACGAGCCCGCTCAAGGTGCGTCCGAAGTATCGCCCGATGATCCTTCCCGTCGAAAGCGGTGAGCCATCGGCCCGTTCAATCCGTACACCCACCGCGAGCTTTCCCGGTGTCGCGGCATACCGCCGAAGAAAAAAGACATCGTAGGCAATTCCAATGACAAGCCCCACAACCAGCATGACCCCCGTCATCTGAAAAATGAACACGAGAGCCGCGGGATCAGCCGCCTCCGGATGTTCGCGGAGTTCGGCCAGTTTACGAAGGCCGTTCGGAAAGACCATCGCCTGCACAAGGCTGCCGACAACCTGACCTGCCACCGCCAGGATGATCGTATCGATCACAAAGGCCGCGAGCCGCAGCCAGAATCCGGCATACTGCCGTCCGGTCAGCCCGGCAGCGGAAGCCCCCGCAGGATTGATGACACCTGTTGGAGAAACCGATGCCGCAGGCGCCCCCGCGGAGGCCGGCAGCGCAGGAGGAAGCCCCACGGACGACGCGATCTCGCCATAGTGCCGCCACTCCGGCATCCCCTGCTTCCAGACCAGCGTGTCGTCGCGCACACGCCCGCTGGCTGTCAGTTGGATAAACTCTTCATCGCTGACAGGTCCCTGCCTGTCCCCGGAGTTGGCGTAGTACCACGGCATGACTTCAACAAGACGCATCCCTGAACAGGCGCAAATCCGAATTGAAGCCGCACGGAGGATGCCCATCGGCCGTCACCACGTGCTCCCACCTGGCGTTTCCTTCAGTCCAGTGCTTTCAAACCTGGCACGACGGCGCGTGCCCCCCCAGTTCAGGAACCCTGTCGATCGGATTGCCGGCGGACGCACTGATTCCCAATCCTGTTGATCCGCGGATTCCGGAATCACTTCGCCACACTCGAACCGCGTGAATCTCAAAATCCGCGGTTTCCATGCATCACTCTGGCCTTCCTTCACATTGTCCATTTTGAAGTCTCGCGACGGAGCGTCATCCGGCTTGGATCAGTTCGTCCCGTTCCGCATCGTTCACCAACCTGTCTCCTCGAATGAGCACTCTCCTCCGTCTTGCTTCACCAAGCGGCCTTTCGGCATTCCTGCTCCTGGGCATTGCCCTCGCTTCCAGCGGGTGTTCGAAACGGGAAACTCCCGTCGAAACAGGGTTGCGCACCCACACCCTGCACATGGCGATCAGCGCGGAGCCTCGTGACCTGGACCCGCACATTCTTGTCGCCTACAATGACATGACAGTCTGCCTCGCCCTGTTCGAGGGACTCGTCGCAGTCGACGAAACGACCTCCCGCCCAGAACCCGCCTGTGCCGAGCGGTGGCAGGCTTCAAAAGACGGGATGACCTGGACGTTTTTCCTGCACAAGGGCATGACCTGGTCCGACGGTCATCCACTGACCGCAGAGGATTTTGTCCACTCCTTTCGCCGCGCGCTGTCCCCGCGACTCGCCTCCGAATACGCCTACGTGCTTTTCCCGATCCAGGGGGCCGAAGCGTACAACTCCGGCAGGAATCCAGATGCCTCAAGCCTCGGTGTTCGCGCCCTCGACAGCGACACGCTTGAGATCAGGCTCGCCGCGCCCACGCCGACTCTGCTCGCCATTCTCGCCCTGCCGGTGAGTTTCCCTGTTCCCCGTCACGTCATCGAGAAACTCGGAGGCATCGACGACCGCGCGAACCGGTGGACGCGTCCCGACAACATCGCCTCCAACGGACCGTTCCGGGTGAAGGAATGGACGCCCAACAAACGTATCGTCACGGTGCGCAACCCGAATTTCCGCGACAACGCGTCCACACAACTTTCCTCGGTGATCTTCTATCCGTACGAAAGCGCAACCGCCCAGGAGACCGCGTTTCGGGCGGGACAGATCCACCTGACAAGCGAAATCCCTCTCTCGAAAATCGCCTCCTATAAGGCGGGCCCCGAGGCATCCTCACTCAGGCTCGATCCCTTTCTCGAAACCGGATTCTTCCGCTTCAATGTCGATCGCGGCCCGCTCAGGGACTCCCGCGTCCGATCCGCACTGGCCCGCGCGCTCGACCGCAGGACACTCGTCGACCGCGTGGCCCTGGCCGGGCAGCAGCCCGCGCACAGCCTCACACCTCCCAACACAGCAGGGTACACCGCCGAGGCGGGCATACCAGACGACTTTGATGCTGCACGCCGATTGCTCGCCGAGGCGGGATATCCCGGTGGGAGAAACTTTCCGACACTCGAAATCATGTCGTTCACCAATGAGCTCAACCAACGCCTCATGGAGGCGATCCAGCAGATGTGGAAGCGGGAACTGGGAGTGAACGTCACGCTAACCATGAAAGAACAGCGCGTATGGCTCGACGACGAGCGCGAGAGGAATTATGCGATCTCCTGCGCCCGATGGATCGGGGACTACGTCGATCCCGGCACCTTCCTGGACATGTTCCTTTCCAACAGCGGCAACAACGCGACGGGCTGGAGCAATCCTGACTACGACCGTCTTGTGCGCGGCGCGGCCTCGGAGACCAATGGCTCCCGCCGGTACGCCCTGTTTCAGGAAGCCGAGTCCATCCTGCTGCGCGAGGCTCCGATCGCGCCTCTCTATCACGGGACGCGTCCCTACCTCATCCACCCGGCCGTAAAAGGCTGGGAGCCCGCGCTCCTCGGTTTCCATCGCTACCAGCGCGTCTCGCTCCAGCCCTGATGTTTTCCCGGGTCATCCTCCAAGAGGTTCCGTTGGAAAACGCGCGTCTTCCTGCGCAACCCCATCAAGCGGAATCCCCTGCCTGCGATTTCATTCACCACCAACGCGCGACTGCATCAGCCTGATCGAAGACCTTTCAACTTCACGTGCGACACGGGTCTTGCCGATATCTTCCTCTCCCGGGTAGTCTCGTCCCATGCCTCGACTCACGCTTTCAATTGGCCTGCTTCTGTGCGTTCTCGCAAGTTCGCCTGCTGCAGAAAGCGTCGAGTTCGTCCGCGTATGGCCCGGCTACCGGTCAGAGGAATCCTTCCAGACGATTGGCGAGTTCTTCGGACGCAAGGAGCATACCGGGGGACGCATCCTCCTGCGAACGCAACCGGACGATCGCAGCGGTTACTATTTTCTCATTCGGATCCGGAAGACGGACGCGATCCCCGGCGCCCTCGTGCGCGTCCAGATAATCTTTTCAGACAGCCCTGTCGCCAAGGCATTCACGCTTCCGGTCGATATTCCCCAAGGGCACCCGGTTCTCAGTGTCGGCATAACGGGCAGCGACTGGCCCGGGCCAGCCATCAGGCCTGTGGCGTGGCGCGTGGCCCTGCAGCGATCGGACGGCATCGAAATTGCGTCCGAGAAAAGTTTTCTCTGGGCACAGCCCTGATTGGAGTTACCACCCCGCCCCATTACCCCTTCCCTGCCCCATGCCGAACCTTTTCGAAACTTATGAGCTCGGTCGTTTCTACGACGAGATGTTCTCGGAAGCCGGCCAGCCGCGGGCCCATTACAGGCGGTTGTTCAATCGGTTCGGCCGCCTCGATGGCATGAGCAGCCTGCTCGAACGCCAGCGCACCGCCACGCAGACGTTCATCAATCGCGGAGTCACCTTCACGGTCTACTCCAACACGGAGGGCACGGAGAAGATATTTCCCTTCGACCTGATTCCGCGCATCGTGCCCGCTCACGAGTGGGCGACGCTCGAGGCAGGGCTCACCCAGCGCATGCAGGCCCTGAACCTCTTCCTTGCGGATATCTACGGCCCTCAGCAAATCCTCCGGGAGGGCGTGATCCCCTCCGCGATGGTCGAAACCTCAAAACATTTCCGCCGTGAAATGGTCGGGCTTCCGCTCCCTCGGGGACTCCATGTCCACATCAACGGCACGGACCTCATACGCGACGAAAACGGCAGCTACCGCGTGCTCGAGGACAACCTGCGCACACCCTCGGGCGTGAGCTACGTCCTGGAGAATCGCCAGGTGATGAAACGGGTGTTTCCGAACCTCATACGCGACTACCGCGTCCGACCGGTGGAGACCTACACCAGCGACCTGCTCGCCCTTCTCGTGAGCCTGGCTCCGGCGCATGTTCCGGAACCCACCGTGGTCCTGCTCACTCCAGGCGTCTTCAACTCGGCCTATTTCGAGCATGCCTTCCTCGCGCGCCAGATGGGAATCGAGATCGTCGAAGGCAGCGATTTGGTTGTTGAGAACGAACGTGTCTACATGCGACGCAGCGACGGCCTTGCGCCGGTGCACGTGATCTATCGCCGCGTCGATGACGATTTCCTGGATCCCACGGTCTTTCGCAAGGACTCACTGCTCGGCGTGCCCGGCCTCGTGAACGCACACCGCAGGGGCAACGTCGCCCTCTGCAACCCGATCGGCACCGGCGTCGCAGACGACAAGGCCATGTACTACTACGTGCCCAGGATGATCAAATTCTACCTCGGCCAGGATCCCATCCTGCACAATGTGCAGACATACCTCTCGTCCGACCGGACCGACCTCGCCTATATCCTCGAGAACCTGCCGAAACTCGTGGTGAAGAGCGTGAATGAAGCCGGCGGCTACGGCATGCTCGTGGGTCCGCACAGCACGCAGGCCCAGATCGGCGAATTCCGGGAAAAGATCCTGGAGAATCCGCGCAACTTCATCGCTCAGCCCACCATCGGACTCTCGCGATGTCCGAGTGTCTGCGAAAGCAGTATCGAAGGACGCCACATCGACCTTCGTCCCTACATCCTCAACGGCGAATCGATCAAGATCATGCCCGGCGGCCTCACCCGTGTCGCCCTGCGAAAGGGTTCGCTCGTCGTCAACTCTTCCCAGGGCGGCGGATCCAAGGACACCTGGGTGCTGGCCGACGACGATGAATCGACGACTCCGACTCCGCACAGTCCTGAAAAACTGATCGTGTGATCCCGGGCACCCCTATTTTGCCACCATGCTCTCACGTGTCGCCAATCTGATCTACTGGATGGCCCGCCAGCTTGAACGGGCCGAGAACACCGCACGTATCGTGGATGTCAATTCCCAGCTCGTGCTCGACCTGCAGTCACGACAGGCGGCGGATGATCCGAAGTCCTGGGAACCACTCGTCTACGTGTCGGGCGGTGAAGAAGCGTTCTTCGAGCTCTACGGCAGGCAGGCAACCGAACGCAGCGTCGTCGAGTTCATGCTTTTCGACCGGCGCAATCCGTCGTCGGTCATTTCCTGCATCAGCCAGGCCCGCGAGAATGCGCGCTGCCTGCGGGACCTGCTGGCCGCCGAGGTTTGGGAAACGCTCAATACGTTCCATCTGAAACTGAAGGACGATGATTTTGCGCGTTATGCGCAGCTGGGCTCGGTCGAATATCTCAATCGCGTAAAGGCTCGCATCCACCTTTTCAACGGTGTCGCCGATTCGATGCTGCCGCGAGGCAGCGCCTGGTGGTTTTTCCAACTCGGCAGGCACCTGGAGCGCGCAGACAATACGTCGCGCATCCTCGATGTGAAATACTTCATGCTCCTGCCGGAGGTCTCCGCCGTGGGCACCGCACTCGACATGGTGCAGTGGGCATCCGTGCTGCGTTCCTGCTCGGGGTTTGAGGCTTTCCGCCGCAGCAGGCGGGGCCAGCTCTCGCTTGAACGCGTGGTCGATTATCTGCTCCGCGACGATCAGTTTCCCCGCAGCGTCCTGTACTCCGCAAAGGCGGCGGCCCACGCCCTCGCGCAAATCGTGGATGGCGCAGCCCATCTCGAAAACAACCGCGCCAGCGTCCTGACAGAGGCATTGATCCGCGATCTAGAGCGGACCGACACGGAACGGACCATAACCGATGGCCTGCATGAGTTCCTCGACACCATCCAGGTCCGGCTGAACGAGGTTCACAGCGCCGTGCAGAAAACGTTCATCGATTATCCGACGAATCAGGCGAGGATTGTCGCCTGAGAGTCCGTTTACGGAAAGCCGGATTGCGTTGCAGAACGCACCTCTGACGTTCCCACTTGCCCGGGCATCCCACCTTCGCGCATGTCATCGTCCTACTCAGGTCCGTGGTCAGCCTGGGCCGACTTTCCTGATTCCTTCCGCATCGACCCGAGTACGCTCGGGGAAATCCTCGACGGGGGACAGGCCTTCCGCTGGCGAGCCGGAAACGTCGAAAACCATTGGACGGGACAGTGGGATCGGTGCCTCGTGATGATTCGCCTCAACCGTGACGGTCGCCCCCAGTGGCGCTCGCCGCTGGTGGAAGGCCAGCCGCTCTGCACCCGCGGACAAGTGGAAACCTATCTTGGATTTGATCGCGATTGGGATGCCATCGTGAATGCGCTCCCCTGGCGCAGCGATCCGCATCTCACGCGTTGTCTGCCTGAGTTTCCCGGTCTCCGGATCCTCAGGCAGCCCCTGGCTGAAACGCTCCTCGGATTTCTTTGCAGTGCCACCAAACAGATCGTTCAGATCAAGCAGATGATGGCGCTACTTGCACAGCGTCACGGCGCGCAGGTCCTCCCAGGAATCCATCGACTGCCAACGTGGCCGGAAATCGCCGCGGCCTCGGAAAAGGAATTGCGCGCATGCCTCCTGGGTTTCCGCGCGCGGTATATCCATGAAACGGCAATCTTCCTGAACGCGAATCCGGGATGGCTCGAGGAAACCGGAAAGGCCGGCTATTCCGTTGCGAAGGAAAGACTGTGTCAGCTTCCCGGAGTCGGTGAGAAGGTGGCCGACTGCGTGCTCCTCTACGGGGCGGGAAAACTCGAAGCCTTTCCCGTGGATGTCTGGATCCTGCGTACCCTCGAACTGCGCTACGGACTCAACGGCTGGAAGCCGTCGCAACTGGCGCAATTTGGCCGCATCCATTTTGGGGAATATGCCGGCGCAGCCCAGCAATTCCTCTTCGCCTGGGAGCGGCGCCAGAAACGGATCCTCAAGCCAGGGTGACGATATCGGAGCAAATCGTGTCCCGGCACGAAAGCCTGCGGGCAAAAAAAAAGCAGCGGGTACAACGTGCCCGCTGCCTGAGATTCGCAACAGGTCCGCCGGAATGCCGGCTGATCTCGCGCGGAAGTTTACTTCCAGTTCAGCACCAGTCGCGTGAAGTAGCTGGTGTCCAGCTTCTCGAGTCCCCGGGGAGGCTGGCTGGTGTAGTCGTTCATGATACCCAGACGCAGCTTCCAAGCCGGATTGGCAAGCGGAAGTTCGAGATAGCTTTCATGGATGAGCCGGTAATTTCCAAAATCCTTGAAACTCGGCACGTAGGAAACCCGGTTGACCAGCAGGGAATTGTCCATCTGGAGGCGATGGTTGAGGCCGAAGTCCAGACCGGCATCCCTGACGTCCTCCGTCAGCGGATCGCCATAACCTTCGTAGCGGAACGACACACCCGCGCGGCCCGTGAGGGTCTGCTTTGCCTCCTTGATGAAATCATAGCCAACACCCGCGGCAGCGACATTGTAGAGATCGATATCCTTGATCCGGTCGAAGCCGCCTTCATCGCGAACATACCACGATTTGCGGCCCGAGTAATTGTTCTGGTAGTCGACCCCGGCCTTGAACTGGTCAGCCGACTTCGAGCCGTCGCTGATCTGGCGGTCATAGGCCGAATAGAACTGAAGCGTGTCCTGCGGCCCAGCGAGAATGGCACGGAAGCTGAAGGCCGTTCCGGTCTGCTCCTTGTTGCCGGTCTTGCCGGTGATGTCGGCAGCTGCCTCATAGGTCCAGACCCGCTGCAGGGCGACGATGGCCGGATCCGTTGCGCCCGGGGCCCAGGTTGCCGCCACCTTGTCGACAGTGGTCGTGATCGTTCCGTCCTTGCCGGAAATCTGCACCCCGCCAGCAGCCGTCGGCGACAATTTGCCTTCAAGGACCGTTCCCGCCGCGAGTCGGACATTCAGCGGCTCCTCGGTCGAAACCGATGCCACTTCTGCCTGCTTGATCTTGAGCGTGCCGGCGTAGGGCGTATCGAGGGTGACTTCCGTTCCGTCAATCTTGACAACCTTGCCCAGCAGCCGCGCGCCACTCTTCGTTTCCACGACATCGGCATGCACCACCGTCGAGAGCAACGCAGCGAGGCCGAAACCCGCGCTGAGTACGTATGACAAACAAGTTAGCTTAGTTCTATTCATGGAGAAAGTAGACGTTGAAGGATGGCGTTATTGCAGTCAAAGCCCAATTGGACGACCGCAGACGATCGCGGAGGTTGCGCGGCGCAACCACCGAATCTGTCCTGCGAGCTCGACAGCAGGGCCGCGCCTTCGTTGCGTCATTCCTGTAAAAATTGGCTCCGTCATTGGCCGTCGAACCTGTATCGGGGGTCAAACCGAACCCAATGAAACTTATAATATATTGATGAACAATATGTTGAAGTTCATCTGATTTTCCCCATTAGCGCATATCGGATTCATGCAAAATTCCTCCACCTATTCTCCGCTGCTGATCGCCAACCGCTGGAAAGACTACGCCCTCCTGAATGCCGGCTCCGGCATGAAGCAGGAAAGGTGGGGCGACTATACGCTCGTGCGTCCAGATCCGCAGGTGATATGGCCTCAGCACGGGCAAACCAAAGGTGCAAAATGGGAGAAGTGGGATGGCTTTTACCATCGAAGCGACCAAGGCGGCGGGCGGTGGGAGTTTCGTCGAGAGATCCCCGAGTACTGGACCATCCAATACGGTCCCCTGGGTTTGAAATTCAAGATCCACCCAACTTCCTTCAAACACACCGGTCTCTTCCCAGAACAGGCCGTGAACTGGGACTGGTTCTCGTCAAGGATCAAGACGGCCAGGGCAGCCGGCCGTGAGGTGTCAGTCCTCAATCTTTTCGGCTACACGGGCGCCGCCACCGTCGCCGCTGCTGCCGCCGGAGCCAGCGTCTGCCATGTGGATGCGGCCGACGGGATGGTGAAATGGGCGCGGGAGAATGCCGCCCTCAGCGGTCTATCAGCCGCCCCCATCCGGTATATCGTCGATGATTGCCTCAAATTTGTCCGCCGCGAACAGAAGCGCGGCAGACTGTACGACGCCATCATCATGGACCCGCCCACCTACGGGAGGGGATCCGGCGGTGAGATGTGGCGCCTCGAGGACAGTTTGTGGGAATTGCTCTGCGAGTGCCGTTCGGTCCTGCAGCCAAAACCGCTGTTCGTGCTCATCAATGCCTACACCGCACGCCTGTCCCCCACCGTCGTCCTGAATCTTCTCGCCGAACTCATGCACGGCCGCCCCGGTTCGCTTACGGGCGGCGAGGTGGGACTCCCCATTCAGCACGACGGCAAGGTGCTCCCCTGCGGAATTTATGGACGCTGGGAGGCCGATGCCTAGTCTCCCTCACGCCGCTGTTCCTGATCCCATGTCCTTTTCCGAGCGCTATTTCAACGAAGTCATGCGACGTCTCGAGGACGCCCGCAAAACGAATTCCAGGGTCATTGCAGATGTCGCTCCCTTGATCGGACAGTCGGTGGCCCGCGGCGGCGTGCTTCATGTTTTCGGAAGCGGCCATAGCGAGGTCATCGCCCGCGAAATCATCGGCCGCGCAGGGGGTCTGGCGTGCGTCAGCGGCATACTCGATCCCACCAACGGCTTCATCGAAAACCTGGTCGGCTACGGTGCAGCACTGGTCGCGCGCCACGACCGGCAGTACCAGATGCTCCCCGGCGAGACGATCATCGTCATCTCCAACTCCGGCAAGAACGTGTCGCCCATCGAGGTCGCACTCTATGCAAAGGAAAAGGGACTCCACGTCGTCGGTCTGCTTTCACTTCCGATGTCGCAAGGCACGGCAACCGCGCATCCGGGAGGCCGGCGCCTTCACGAGATCGCCGACTTCATTCTGGACAACGGTGGTGTGCCCGGGGACACCCTCATCGACGTGCGTCCCGAACAGCTTTCCGGTCAGCCATCGAAAACAGCCGCCGGCTCCACTCCCCTCCTGTCAGGTCCCACCTCCACCGTGATTGGTGCAATGCTCCTCAATCTCCTCATGCTGGGCGTCATCGAATGGCTGCAGGCGAACGGTCACACGCCGCCGTTGCTGCGCAGCCAGAATCTTCCCGGCGCCATCGAATACAACCGCGCCGTGGGCAAACCCTACCTGCATCGACTGAGTCGCCAGCTCGCCTGATCTCCCTATTCCCTGCGATCAGGGCTCCGCCATCAGCGTCACCATGACGAACCCCGGCCGCAGGCCCAGATAGCCCTGACGGTACCTGCCCTTCAACCGGTCCTTCACCGCCTCGGCATAATCCGCCGAGACAAACAGCAGCGACGCATCACAGTCGTCCGGAATCGTCGACCAATAGCCCACTTCCTTGCGGTCGCGCAGATACCAGGGCAGCGGCCAGTACTCCTCGCTGATCACTTTGACCGGCCCCGGACGCGCCCGTTCAGCCAGTGCAGGGACTTTCTTCACGTCCGGTGAGCTGTGAACATAGGCGAGCGGGTTGCGCTCCGACGATGAATACCGAAATACACCTAAAAGCGTCTGCCGGGCCAGCAGGCCGAGACAAAGAAGAAACACGAGCCCCGCCGGCACCTTGGCAATACGGTGGACGGCAACCCGCGAGAGCAGCCACGCGGCGAGAATGGCCATCGGCGGGATGAGATGAATGACAATCCACGGGGTCTTGTAGGGCGTGGCAGAGAGAACGACAGCGACAATGCCAAGATAAAGGGAAACCCCTCGCGCAAAGCGGTCCGTGAGAAAGAGTGACGCAACAACCCCGGCAGCTGCGAGACCAAGGAAAAGGGTCTGATCCCAGAGCACTCCTCCACGGCGGTGCCACCAGAACAGGTCCGCATAGTACCACCAGGCCTTGTCATGTGCCTCACCCTGCCCAGCAACCCGCGTCGTCATGACCGCATAGGTGCCAAGAGCGTCCTTCAGCCCTTCGAAGTGCGTGAAGAACGAAGAATAGAAACCCACGAACATCACCGCAAATCCCGAGAGCCCCCATGCCAGCAGCCTCATGGATCGGCCGGTATTCTCCCCATCGGCGACCTTTCGGCTGGCGGCGCGCGGTCGTACGATCAGCCAGGCCGCAAAAGCGGCCAATATGAAAACAGGCGCACTCGCCTTGCTCGCCTGCATCAATCCCACAAAAGCCCCTGCGGCCAGCGCCCATGTCGCCCGTCGTGTCTGACAGGCTCTCGCCGCGCAAAACCAGGCGGCCAGGCCAAAGGTGACCAGCAGTGTTTCCTGGATGAAATAGCGACTGTAGTAGACGGCTGCCGGCGCGAAGGCCGCAAGGGCAGCGGCCATGATCGCGGCAGGCCAGCCCAAGGGGGCCCCCACGGCGGCGAGCAGCATCACTCCGGCTATTCCGAAGAGCACGGGAGTGAGGCGCACCGTTGTTTCAGTGAGCGCGGCAAGGCTCCTCTCCCCGCTCAACCAGGCCGGAACAAGCGCGAAATAGTAAAGGGTCGGTCCGTGGTGATCCTGAGGGTCGAAGCGATACTCGCCCTTCTCCAGCAAGGCCCCCAGTTTCACCGCCTGATTGGCCTCGTCCGCATGCATGGGACGTGCATCGAGATCGGTAAGGCGCACCACGGCTGCAGCCATCGCCACCAGCACCATCAGCACCCAGGGTATCCATCTTCGGGTCAAGGGTGCGTCCGCGCTCATGATGAATGAACGTCTATCCGAAACAAAAAACGCGCCGAGCGAAAATGCGCCCGACGCGTCCGGTCGATCTCAGCCTTCCCTCGCACGCCTCGTCATTTCAGGGGAAGGTTTCTCATGTAGGCGATGCTCTTTGGGATGTTGTCGAGGGGCGACAGGGTTTCATCCTCGATGAAGAAGTGCTTGATGCCGAGATTGACCGCCACACCGAAGAGTTTCGGCCAATCGATCTCCCCGAGCCCCACTGCCACCTTGTCCGTCGGCGGCGCCTTACCGAGGATTTTGCCACGCTGCGCACCCTTGCGCATATCCTTCACGTGCAGCGCAACCCAGCGCTTCGGATATTTCTTGAGCAGGCTGACAGGATCGATGCCCGCGTGATAGACCCAGAAAACATCCATTTCAAAGAGCACAAGCTTCGCGTCCGTGGCGCCAATGAGCACATCGAACACGGTATCGGCACCAGGGGTCTCGGATTTCCGGAACTCGAATCCATGCGGATGGTATCCGAACTTCAGTCCCGCCTTCTGAAAGGCCTTGGCCCAGGCATTGAATTTCTCCGCGGCGCGCAGCGCAGCGGCATCATCGAAATCGTCCTTGTGCGGGATCGACGGGACAATGCCGTAGGTCACGCCCAATGTCTTGAGATCGCGGATCACCGCATCGATATCCTTCTCCAGGTCAGAAAATCCCACATGGGCCGCCACGGGCTTCAGCCCGCGGTCATCCAGAAGTTTCTTGTACTCGGCGGCCGGAAGACCGGCGGTGCCGGCCAGCTCCACTTCCTTCAGCCCCCAGGATTTCACCAGATCGAGGGGCGGAATCGCACCCTCCTTTGCGGTCATCGCCCGCAAACTGTAAAGCTGAATACCGACATTGTCTCTGACAACCTTCGCCGTGTTGGCGGCAAGGGAAACGGATGCTGCTGCAACACCGAAAGCGAGTGTGGAAGCCATAATACGAAGTGACATAGGATCCCGATTGTCTCCCGCCGGAAGGTCGCGATCAAGCCCTGAGTCACACCGCGCGCGCAGATTCCCGGCGGCACTCATCACGGAGATTTGCCAGAGATTCGATTGATCACGGCTTGCCTCTCCCACGCAGGCTGGCCATGCCGTCTCAATGGCAAGCATCCTTCCCACACAATTCGCCAATGTCACGGCCCACACCAAGGCCAATATCTACTTCGACGGAAAGGTCGTCAGCCACAGCCTCATCATGGCCGACGGAGCAAAGAAGACCCTTGGGCTAATCTATCCGGGAAGCTACCACTTTGGCACCGGCGCACCCGAACGCATGGAAATCGTCGCGGGCAAGTGCCGCGTGACGCTTGATGGCCAGAAGGCGGAAATGGAATACGCCGCCGGCTCGACATTCGACGTCCCGGGCAAGAGCGGATTCAACATCAGTGTCACAGCCGGAATCTGCGAATACATCTGCTCGTTCCTCTGAATCTCTTCACCCTTATCCAGGGAACCCCATGTGGAAACGATTCCCGCTTCTCCCGATCTTCCTGGCCCTGCTGGGAGGGTCGATGTCTCTCCGTGCACAGGTCCCCGGATCCGTCGCTTCCCAGGCCGGGAACACGGCAGCCCCTTCCGGTCTGGCACCCGGACTGTACGCGGAATTCTCCCTTGCCCGCGGCGAAATCGTCGCGGAACTCTTCTTCAGGAGGACGCCCTTGACCGTTGCGAGCTTCGTGGGCCTCGCGGAAGGAAAACTAGGCCCAACCCCAGGGAACCCTTTTTTTGATGGGCTGATTTTCCATCGTGTCGTGCCGAATTATGTCGTGCAAGGAGGCGATCCCCTCGGCACTGGCTTCGGCGGACCGGGGTACGAATTTGCGGATGAATTCCGGAGTGATCTCCGGCATGACGCGGCGGGCATTCTCTCCATGGCCAACGCAGGACCCGATACGAACGGCTCGCAGTTCTTCTTCACGTTGAAACCCGTGCGGCGCCTTGATTTCCTGCACTCCGTGTTCGGACGCGTCGTGCAGGGACTCGATCTCCTGCCGCACATAAGGCAGGGCGATGCAATGAGCGTGAGAATTCTGCGTATCGGGCCTGAGGCGGAGGCATTTCAGACCGAAAAGCCTGCGTTCGAAAATCTCGCCGCAAGAGCGCCGCGTTTCCCGTATCCCTTTTTTGACGATCGCGACCGGCTGCTCCCCCAGAATCCTTCCTCGGCACGTGCCTTTCAAACCAAGCTGGCGAACCTTCATCGATTCACGGGACTGCCGCTCTATGTGCGCCTTTTCACCGCGCGGGAACCTGCCGATGCAAACGCGAAGCCAGGGACCCTCGCGAGGCGCTTCGCCGAAAGGTTCGGCGTGAAGGATTCCGGCGTCGTGGCTGTCTACTACGCGGATCGACGCGAATGGGCGCTCTGGATCGCGGACAAGCTGCTTCCCCAATTCAATTCAAGGGGGCTCACGCTCCACGACGCGAAACAGGCGGTCATCGCACCCGCCCGCCTTCGCAGCGAAGCGGCATTTGCCGCAGGCTCCTCTGGGAGTGCAACACCCGCCGACGAATCACAAAAGATCAAACTCTTCGTCGACGAAATCATTCAGGGTTTGCTGGACGAACTCCAACCTGCGACGCTACCCGCCGCTTCGGCGCCGGGTTTGCCACCGCGCTGAACCCGCGGAGGTTGCCAGGCCGTCAAACCTCCCATCCCCGAGTGTACCGGGCGCGCGTAAGCCACCGGGAATCGCCGCCGGAAACAAATCGGGTTTTCGCGGGATTCCATTTCGCCTTCGCGCCATAGTGATAACCAAAGTTCATCAGATGGCATGCGATCACGCTGCTGGCGCCAATCGCGACATCCGCAATCGGGCGGTGACGGGAACGCACGCAATCGAGGAAATTCTGCGCGTGGTTATTGCTCACAGGAAGCTTCACCTTGGCATCAGCCAGAAATTCACGTTCGGTGAGCACCACTTCGCGGTCGAGTGAGGTCGTCTTGTCGACGGCCTTGTCCCAGAACCTGTGCACCGTCTTTCCTCCCATGATCAACTCGAACTTGCCGCGGTTGACGTGGATTTCCCCTTCCGAGCCATAGAACGAAACTCCACGGCCGTTGACATGGGTCAGTACAACCCCGTCGCCATAGACAAGCTGCGCGCCGCGCTTGGCGGTTTCCCAATGGAGCGGAGCCCGGATCTCGACCGGACCGCTGCCATCCGCATCCAACGCCCATTGTGCGATATCGATGTGATGCGCACCCCAGTCCGTGATCATGCCGCCGCCAAACTCCCAGGTCATCCGCCACATGGGGAAATGATGGTGCACACCCCGCGGACTGAGAACCGGATTGTAGGCGACCAATGGGCCCGGGCCGCACCACATTTTCCAATCCAAGCCGGGCTCCATGGGCTCCTCCGGGAGCGCATAGGGCACCGCGGGGTCGCCAAAAGAGACGTTGACCGCCACCACACGTCCGATGATGCCGTTGCGGACCAGTTCCGCCGCAACCCGGAACTCCTTCGAAGAACGCTGCTGCGAACCCGTTTGAAAAACACGCTCGGCCTTGCGCACCTCCTTCACCAGGCGGTCTGCCTCGTGGATGTTGTGCGTGAGAGGTTTCTCGCAATACACGTCCTTGCCCGCACGGACCGCCGCAATGGCTATGAAGGCATGCCAGTGATCCGGCGTCGCAATCACAACGGCATCAATGTCCTTTCTCGCCAGCAGTTCCCTGAAGTCATTGTAGGCCGCGCACCCTTTGTAGCCGGAAGCCGTTTTCGCCGCATAGGCAGCGTCCACCTGACCCCGGGCATCCTCGCGACGCGTCGTGTCGACGTCGCAAACGGCAACCACCTGGACCTCCTCGTGAGCGAGGAAATTTTTCAGATGCCCCTGCATCACGCGCCCCATGCCAATCATGCCAAGCACGATCCGGTTGTTCGGCGCACTGGCTTGCGCCCACAGGCCCCTGGGCAGGACAAAAGGAGCTGAGGCCAGCAGGGTAGATTGGAGGAACTGGCGTCGGGTCGGCGTGTTCATGGGTTTGCTCCGCACATTGCCCCGCCACACGCTGGCCGGAAAGGTAAATGTTCGCGTCACCCCCGCGGATGTTGCCGTCCGAGCAGGGATGCAAGCCGGTCGCGGAGTTCATCCCTGTCGTAGTCCTCCTGCGCCGCCACCGTGAAATACGGCAGTCCGTTTCTCACAAACGTGTTTTCAACAAAATAGCTCCGGGACTCCCGGGTTTCCTGGCGCCGGGACTCCTCGTGAAACGCCATCCCGGCAAGCGGCGAAAAGTCCTCGGCGCGCACAAGCAGGAAATCGACGGTCTCGCCGCGCATGCGCTCGCCCGCGGAGCGGCGACGCGACGCCTCAAGTCCGCGTCTGGGAATGAAGACCTCCGCGAGCCGAACCTTCACCAGGACGCCCACACCCTGGGGAAGGATCGGAGCCATGATCCCAAGGAATTTCCGCTCGGCGGGTGACAATACCGATCCCAGCTTTTCATAGTCCGCCGACGAACCACCTTTCCCTCCCTCCCCGCTCCAGCGCACCTTCATGATTGCAAGAAAGAGCGCCGCTGCGCCGGCAACAATGACAACGAGGATAAGAATCTTCATTCGGGAGAGTTTCCCATTGAGCGGGTTCTCCGGGCAAAGATCGAGTCCGACTACTCGGCGCAATTGAATATTTGCAGGCGACCCCGGCCGCCAGCCCGCCACTCCTGTCTCCGGCAACGCGAATCTTCGAAAGCTGCGACTTTCCGGAAAATTGCGCGGATGGGACCGCGCCACCTACGCACCGGCCTCCGCCGCAAGCATGACCGCGTCCTTGCGCAGTTTGCAGGACATCGAACGACGCGTAGCCAACTGGCGTTTTCGCGACTCGATCTGTGGCTTCAGGACATCGAAACTCGGGCGCGCGGTGCGTCCGTCGGGCAGAATGCGCACAATGCCCAACTCCAGCGCTCGACGAAAAAGCATGTCCCTTGTCTGCACGCCGAGCTTTCTCATCAGCCGCTTGCGATGCGCATGAACACTGGCTGGCTCCAGGCCGAGCCGCTCGCCCGCACTCTTGTCGTCCGATCCGTCACCGATAACGGAAAGCACCATGCGCTCCGTATCCGTCATCTGCGCATAGAGCAGATGATGAGCGCCGTCACTGCTCATCAGCAACTCGTGAAACGCCGGGCTCAGGTACCGGCGATCCTGGGCCACATGGGCAAGCGCCAATGCAAACCGTTCCGGCGCATCCCGCACGGGATCGAAGACGGATATGCGCCGGAATTGCCGAAGCAGCGCCAGCATCTCCGCATCCTTGCGCAACGTGACCAGCAGCAATCCATGAACACCGCTCGCCTGAGCCATCGAATTGAGCAACGGCAGCCCATCGCCATCGGAGAAACTGAGCCCGGCAATCACGAGATCATAGCTATGCCGCGCAAGGCATTGACGCGCCGCCTCGGAGGTAAAGACAGTCTCCGTGAATGCGCCCGGATAAAATTCGTGCACCGCCTCCGAAAGGAAGCGGGCGTAAAGGCAGTCCCATTTGACAATCAACACGCGATCCATGACACGGGATTAATGCAGTATAATGTCATTAATCCAGTTGTTTTCGCGCATTCCGGCCCGTCCTCAAGCCCCAATTCAGGGGCGCGCATGAATCCCGAAACGTCAGAACAGGGCGTTGGCCACCACACCCACCGCCGTAATCGGCCCTTGGTCTGAAAGGCCGTCGACCGCACGGTCGACCTTGCGCATGACCCCCTGCGCCTCCTTGAACAGGCTGTCGTCGTTGATGAGTTTCCCCAAGGTGCCTTCGCCGGTGGTGAGTTTTTCCGAAAGGATGCGCAGATTGTTGCTCACCACCTTGATGTTCCTGGCCGCTTCCTCGTCATAGATGAGCGTGCCAAGGGTTCCCTTGCCGCTCTTCACCTGATCGATGATGCCCTGCGTGTTCGTGATGAACGTCTTTGCATCCGTCGCGGCACCGCGGATGTCGCCCAGCGCCGCCACGAGCGAATCATATGCCGCGGTGTCGTTCACCAGCTTGCCGAGCGTGCCCTGGCCGGTGTTCACCTTGTTCGTGATGTCCCTGAGGTCATTGGTGATCTGCCCGATCTTCGCGCTGTTCTCGTCGACGAGCTTGTCGAGTTTGCCGATCAAACCGGGTCCCTCCTTCCCTCCACCGTTCAACGCACCCGTGATCTGGCTGAGTGCCCCGTCGAGCTTCTTACCGATATCTCCAATCTGCGAAACGATCGCGTTCAAATCGGGCGTGTCCACGGTGCGGATCTGATTCTCGGCCTGCAGATAGCCGCTGCCCGCGGTGCCGATGTCCAGCGACACGTAATTCGCCCCGAGCAGGCCGGCCATCGCAATGGTCGCGACGGAGTCCTGCGCAATCTGGACCTTGGGATTGATCAGGAGCACCGCCTCGGCCTGCCTGCTCGCAAGCCGCGTCTCGGCAACGGCGCCGACCTTCACTCCGGCCATGCGCACTTCGTCGCCGGCCTTGAGCTCCTTGAGATTGGTAAAATGGGCGATCAGGCGATACCCACGGTCGCGCCGCACCTGCCCGGTTGTGAGCGCTTCAAAGGTCACCCAGATCAGGGCGACCCCGAGGATGAAAAACAGGCCCACACGGGCCGACATTTGTGCGTTAGTCATGGTTTACGGTCTCCAGTTGCTTGAAACGGGGATTCCTGATGTCGATTTCAGGATTGAGAAAGGCTTTTACCACCGGATCGGCGCTGTTCCTCAGGCCTTCCGGTTTCTCCACGGCCCGCAGGCGGCCCTGATGCACCAGCGCGACACGGTCGGAAATCGTCAGCGCCAGGGCGCGGTCATGCGAAACCACCACCGTGGTGACGGAGATCTCCTCCTTCAGCGTGGCAATGATCTCCGCAATCGTCGCGCTCATCAGCGGATCGAGTTCGCTGGTCGGTTCGTCATAAAGTATCAGCTGCGGCTCCATCACCAGCGCGCGGGCAATGGCAACCCGCTTCTTCATGCCGCCGGACAATTCCGACGGGAACTTGTGGGCTGCATTTTCGATCGAGAGGATTTTCAGCGCACGCATCACCCGGTCGCGGATCTCGGGCTTGGGGCAGAGCCGATGCTCGAGCGGATAGAGCGCAAGATTGTCATACACGCTCTGCGAATTGAAAAGCGCGCCGCTCTGGAAGACCAGGGCGACCGCAAATCGATCCCGTGTCTCCGGCAGAATGGGGTCATGCCCGTTGATCTTCACCGTGCCCGAGGTCGGAGCCTCCAGTCCCGCGATGTGCCGGAGGAGCACGCTCTTTCCAGATCCGCTCGGTCCCATGATCGTGAAGATCTCGCCGGGCTTCACATCGACACTGACGTCGACAAGGACCTGCTGGCTTCCATACGACTTCGACAGTTTTTCCACATCGACGCGAACGGCATTGCGGTCGTCACGCACGAGCACGGGCCGCCGCGGTTTTTGAATCCTGCCGCCCCGGTGCGCAGACGATGGTGAAGGAGATGGCGTGCTCATGACAGGGCCTTGGTGATGAAGTAGTCCAGCGTGAGGATGGCGATGAGTGAAAACACGACCGACTTGGTCACCGCGAATCCGATCTCACGCGGACCTCCCCGCGTTCGCAGCCCCGTGGTGCAGGCAATGAGCATGATCGTAAAACCGAAGATCTCTGCCTTGATCAGGCCATCCATCACATCCCCCACGGACAGATACTGCTTCAGATTCTGGAAATACATTTCCGTAGGCACCCCGATCATCTTCACCTGCGCACTGACAATCGCGCCTCCAAACCAGCCGATGATGTTGCCCATCATCGTGAGCAGGGGCATGACGAGAAGCACGGCGAGCAGGCGGGGCAGGACGAGCAACCGGGCCGGAGGGATGTTCATCGTGACAAGCGCATCAATCTCACCCGAGACCTTCATCGAAGCCAGTTCAGCGGTCACCGCCGATCCCACCCTGCCGGCGAGAAGAATCGCCACCATCACGGGTCCCAGTTCGCGGGCCATCGACTCGCCAACCAGCGTCCCGATCAGCTGCTTCGCCCCGAAATCACGCAGCGTGATGCCGGCCTGAAGGGCAAGGACCGCACCGATGAAAAAGCAGAGGATCGCAACGATCGGCAGCGTCGTGTACCCGACAAGGTATCCCTGCTCCGCGACGCGCTTGAGGATGCGAGGGGCGGCCGGCAGTGAGACAAAGGCCTTCCCTGCGAGCAGGAGGGCGCTGCCCAGGGATTCGAGGAGGTCGGTGATGCGTTTCATGGTTCGGTGGCGGGTGCCCGCCGCGTTCTTGCGGAGTTGAATTCACCAACAAACGGCCGCCAGCCGCGATCGGAATCGCGCTTGAAACCGAATAGACCGAACAGCAGCGAGACACGCCGGCTCCCGGCTGTCCGGGTGTCGGAATACAAGGGTCCGATGTTGAATTCACTCGCCTGTTTTGCAGGTTCGCCGTGATACGTGATCCCATCCCACAAGAACGAATGCCGCACTTCCCCGTCAGGCTGATGATCGTAGCGGTACAGCGCAAACAGCGGTGACCAGACGATGCGCGTTTGCCGGTTTTGGGGCAGGAACACCTCCAGCGGGCTCAGCACCTGGACCTGGCGCCTGCCGGCCCCGTTGTCCCACACCGAAGCCAGCGGCCAGAGGTGCGCCTTGAACGCGGAAGCGGCGGAGGGATTCTTCACGCTCCTTTGTTCGGTCGCATTGTAGAGGAAATAGAAGAACTGGGTCTTCGTCTGGTCCACCTCGCCTTCGCGGACGGAGAGCCGTCTCCAGAGCGGCCAGAGAACCCATTCCTTGTCGACGCCCTTGATCACCGATCTCGTGTAAAAGGGCGCCCAGCGGTTCACCGTGCGTCCCTCTCCCCGACCCTGCACGAAGAGCGGCCAGAAATAGTTGCGCGCGTGATAACGATAGGGCGCGGTCCGATCGACGTATCCAAAAAATGGCCACAGCCAGGTTTCGCTTCGATATCCTTCGCTGCTGTCTCGCGCGTAGAACGGCAGGATGCCAAGCTTTTCATCGGGCTGCGGCTTCTCCAGTCCGGACTGGTTGTGATAATAAAACGGCCACAGCACAAACCGCTCCCGGTAGACTCCCGGTTTCTGCCGCCCGCCAAAGAGCGGCCAGACCTCGAATCCCGAATTTCCATCGCCACTCACCGACTTGATGAAGGGCCAGGGCGTTGTCATCGTGGTGACACCCCTCTTCTCGAAGCGTCCGTAGAGCGGAAACAGGACCCACGCCATGCGGTCCTGGCCGAAGCGCTCCTTCACTTCCCCGGCGATCGGGAAAAAGGCCTGGTAGTCAAGGGACTCGTTGCCCGTGCGCCGCGAGAAATAAAACGGCCAGACATCCAATGCCCGGTAAGGCACCGCCGATGGCGAGCCGGCTCCGTTGCCGCCGACAGCCGGTGATGTGCTGAGATTGATCAGGCTGAGGAAACTCCAGCGGCGCGAGCCGGCCAGGCCGCTCCTGTACGTAAAAAACGGATACAATCCGTGCGCCTCCTTCAGGTCCCCGTTGGGTGCCCTCCTGCTCATGTAAAAGGGTCGAATCCCGCCCACAAGGTCCCTGCCACCGGGCACATCCTCCGACGGCTGCGGGAAAAGAAAGAAGAGCGGTCCCGCGGCCATCCACGATTCCGCGTTCGTCGTGTTGTTGTCGGAATACTGTCCCACATAAAACGGCCAGACATTCACTTCTCCGCCCCGCAGTTCCTGAAAGAGTACCCCACCGAACAACGCGGCAAGAGCCCACGCTGCAGCGTGCCGGCAGACGGCAGGGAAGGGCGGACGGTTCATGGTGGTCACGGTGGCAATCAGTCGTCACGGCATCCATGGCATCCGCGCTCCAGCGAGCGCGAGTTGCCATGAATAGTTAGGCGCCTAATCAAAAATATATCGGAAGCAGAAGGCAATCGCTTTGTCACTCCACACAACCCAACTTAGTCGACGAGGTTCCAAGAATACGCGAAATTCGATCCGAACTCGCTCTTTGCAAAACTAATTGACTGTGAATTGCATCGCCGCTTCTTCCCGCGTTTCAACCAGCCACTATTCTTACAGCATCCCTTCCGGCTTCTTCATGGAAACTGACATCCGCAAGTCGCTATTTGCCGGTATCTTTTGTGAAATCAACCCACGGGCTCGGCGGAATTCCGTCGTCCATGTTTCCAAGTGCGCCAAACCTATGTGGGGGATTCCATAAATGCCTTTGCCGAGGCTCATCTCTCCACCAACGAACAGCGCCTGTCCCGAAGGTCACCCAGCGCTCATTTTCCAATCGGGGGACAAAACAATCCATGCGTATTAGTGGTGGCATTGCAAAAGGCATTCCGCTTGTGGTGCCGGCTGGCGATGCCGTGCGCCCGGCAACCGATGGTTTGCGTCAGGCCCTTTTTTCAAGCCTCGGTGCGCGCGTGGACGGTGCCCGATTCCTCGACCTGTTTGCCGGCAGTGGCGCGTATGGCTTGGAGGCGCTGAGTCGCGGCGCAGCCAGCGGTATCTTCGTCGAACACAACTCCCGCAGTCTGGCCTGCCTGCGTCGCAATCTTCTCGCGGTCGCCAAGTCCCTGGGCAAATCCGCGAACCCGCCCGCACACATTTCTTCGGCGGATGTCGGCGTCTGGAAACCTCGCACCGGAGATCCGACACCCGATCTGATATTTGTCGACCCGCCCTACGACCTCATCGCCGGACTGGCACCCGCGCTGCTTGGACGCCTCGCCCAGTGGGTCAACCCCGCCGACGACCCGTTGGTGTTTTTTGAAACACCGGGGGAGATTTCAATCGTATCCGATGTATGGATACCGTTTAAGCGGCTTGGCAGCACCAGGCCGCGCCAGCCCGGCATTTCGGCCTTCCGCCTTCGCCCACCGCCCCCCGGTTGACCCGAATCCCCAAGGAGGGGCGCGCTTCGTCGTGCCCTGTTTGGAACGCAACGCTGTCGCACGCAGACAACGACCGCTGACGCAGGCGCGAAGTTGCGATTCAAACCTTGATTGCTGAGGTCGGGATTGAAGATTTGCCGGCGCCGGTCGGATCGGCTCTCCCCGCTACATCCGCCCCTGTCGCGCCGCCACAATTCCGAGCGCCACCACCATCGCGGTCTCGGTTCGAAGCACCGGGTCGCCGAGATGCACCAGGGAGAATCCGTGCGTGCGCAGGATTTCGCGATCGCCTGCTCCCCAGCCGCGCTCGGGTCCCAATGCCAGACACACAGGACATTGGGGTTCAATCTCAACCTGCCCGAGACGCATGCCTGCTTCATAATTGTCGAGCGCCAGCAACCGGGGACCCAGCCCGTTCCCCTGCCCGGATGCCACCTCCGCCTGCTGACCGGCCAGCTCCTGCAGGGACATCGTCCACGTAACGACCGGAATCCTCGTATCAAACGCCTGGGCGGCACCAGCGAGAAGGTGACGGCGCCATTCCCCCGATACCCACAGCGTGCTGGCTGCATAGTTGGGATCGCTTCGCTCGGTCGAGACAAAATGAAGGCTGCTCGCCCCCAGCGTTGCGGCCTCCATCAGGATTTTCCGCGCTGTCTGCGGCCTTGGAAGTCCGACAATCAGCGACAGCGGCACACGGGGCGGCAACGGGGTGCCCCAATGAAACACCAGTTCGAGATGCCGATCGGTGATGCGGCGCACCACTGCCTTGCCTCGCGGGCCGTTCACCCGGCCGACATCGAGTGAATCGCCCTCCCTGCGCCGCAGAACGTCGAGCACATGCGCCGCACGCGCATCCGCGCGCGGCAGCGGCGACTCCAGTTCCGAGGATTCAAAGAGAACAAGATTCACAGCAAATCAGTTTCCAAATTCATGCAGCAAGGTTGCCCCAGGCGGCGTGCATCGACAAGAACGGGCTGAATCCATCCTGAGGACTTTGGTGATTATGGGGAACCCTCCGTGCAGGCTTGACGTCCGCCGCCACCTCGAAAAGCGTGAGGCCGCCTTTGCGGGTGTAGTTTAGTGGTAAAACTCCTCTCTTCCAAAGAGGTATCGTCGGTTCGATTCCGTCCACCCG
The DNA here is from genome assembly GCA_017994935.1 of Opitutaceae bacterium. Taxonomy (GTDB): domain Bacteria; phylum Verrucomicrobiota; class Verrucomicrobiia; order Opitutales; family Opitutaceae; genus UBA6669. The sequence continues at coordinate 23,746 of JAGOJU010000004.1, read as the reverse complement.
CTCCATTCTCACCCAATGCTGAGCGACATAGGGAATTGAGAAATTGAGCGCTTTCGCCGGCGAGGCCGAAGCTGCAGTAAACGGTAGTAAGCCCCACCGAAATCTGCCCACGTTTGCCGGTGTATTCCCGGCTGAATGCTTAGCCCGACTTCGCCAACTGGAGGGGATAAAATGCGCAAGTCATTGATTCATCGTTGAAGCATCCGAAAAGTCGGGCCTACAAGGCTGGTTTGGACGGAGCAGGTGTTCGGATCCTTGGGGGAGGCTGCATGGGCAACTCGAGGCGGTCTTGTTGGAGAACCAGCGTGACATCCGAAACGGGTTCGGTGCGGCGGATAGGCAACAGTTCTCGTCCATCTGTGGCCGGAACTCGGAGGTTCCAGGTTCAAAGCCCCCAACTGGGCAAGGATCTGGACCAGTTCTTTCGCTTTGAAAGGCTGCTGAGAGTAGACCTAGGCTGGTCCAGGCTCAAGTTGTCCCACCATGAACACCGCACTACCCTATCAGGATACCAAGCCACAGGGCTCAGCGGACTTCTTCTACGGGATAAACGCCACCTTTAGATTCCTGATTGCGCGACTGGGCCACAAAGGCTGGCAGTCTTACCTGGAAGCCATGGGGCGCGGCTACTGCGAGGCTGTCAATGCTCGTTGGCGTCAGGGGGGACTCGCGGAAGTGGCGCGCTACTGGCGAGCCTTTTTTGCTGCGGAGCCGGGAGCTGAGGTGGAGGTGCGAGAGGCTGGCGATCGGGTCGAAGTGGAAGTCAGGCAGTGCCCGGCAATCAAGCATCTCCGCGAGGGCGGGCGTGAAATTGTCCGCGAATACTGTCAGCATTGCTACTTCCTGGGTTCTGCACGTGCCGGGGCTTGCGGCCTCACGATGCGGCTCAAGGGAGGCAACGGAAGCTGTCGTCACACCTATGCGCTGCCTGGTGCGGCGCTGCCACCCCAGAACATGGCGGATATCCGGGAGGCAGGCGTATGATCGGCTGCTACGATTTCTGTGGTCACTACGAGTGGACCTTCGACTGGCTCGAACAGGTGGGAGGCAGGGAACTGCTCAAGGCCTATTGGGAGGACGCCATCAGTCGCGACAGCCAGAGGCACGCGCGCGAACTGATTGGAAGGAAGGGCTTCGACGGAATGGCGGAATACTGGGGGCACACCTTGCTGGAGGAATCCCCGGATCGCGGTTTCACCATCTCCAAGACGCAGCAGGTCTTTCGCATAGACATGCACGACTGCCCGTCGAAGGGATTCCTCCTGCGCAACAAGCTCGAGCAATATTCCGACTATTGTGACCACTGCATGGGGTGGGTCGGTCCCATGATGCGTGACGCGGGATTCGTCATCGATCATGAGCACAATCACCAGGGTCAATGCTGGTGGGAGATGCATCCGGCCTCCGAGGCCTCCGCTCCACCGCTGGAGCCAGGTGCAGTTTCTGGAAAGAAGGACGTGCGCCTTCAGCCCAACTGGATTCCCCTAAATCGCACATTCGACCGCTTTGACAAGGCAACATCCGTGGACGACAAGCGCAGGGTGGCGCCTGCTCCGTGATGCTGAGTCCGGCTGCGGCCGGTGGCGCGTCGCACAGGCCTCCATGGGCTCAAATGGAACCGCGGATGAACGGGTGAGGTTCTGGCGATGAGATCCACGCCACCCTATTGAAGCCAAGATTGAATCACCGCCATGGCTGGGGAACCGCGAGGACGGCGGTGACGGCAGTGGATCCGTCTTTGCGATTCGCTGAGAGCAGGAGGACAGACCGCAACAGAGGGAAAGGCATATGACCAGTTCGGTCACATTGTGTGGATCAAGCTGCCCGAACAATCCTCCATGCCTGATGACTGCAGGGTCAGTCACCATCAACCCCGCACCTCCGCAATTACAAACTATGAACCCAAGCTTCCTCTCCCTTCAGATATCCCGCACCGTACTTCGATCCTTCGATCCACGAGTGATCTTCACCTCTGCCGGATTTGCCATCTGGCTGCTGGTCAGCGCGGCTTCAGTGTCGGCCCAGGCGCAGGATCCTGGCGCCACCATTCGGGGCATACTAACGGTACCGACGGTCAGCGCGAAAGACTTGACCAAGGTTACAGTGAGAATCGCAGAGACCGGCCAGACGGCTGCCGTCGACAATGCGGGCAGGTACCAATTCATCAACGTGCCTCCGGGCACCTACACATTGCTTGCGGTCGGCGAAGGATTTTCCCGCCTTCGCATCACGGAGGTGTCCGTCGAGGCCGGTTCCGTGACAGATGTCGGTCGTCGCGAGATGCCGATCCTTCTCCGGGACGGCAAGCTATTGCCCGATGAGGAATCCGTCCAGAGCCAGCGCGAGACCGATGTTCTCAAACTCGACCGCTTTGTGGTGCAGAGCGCCAAGCCGCCCGCGTTCACCGATGCAAACGTGGACATTCCTCGCGGCGAAAATGACGTGCAGCCCTATCGCATCATTACGGGTGAGGAAATGGAGTTCTCAGGTTCCCTGACAGTTGAGGATTTCCTGAAGGAAAAACTATCGATGGACGGTACAGAACGGTCAAACAGCCAAATCTATACCGGTGGCATTGGTACAACCAGTTCTATCAGCCTGCGGGGGCTCGGACCCGATCGCACCCTCGTACTGATCAATGGTCGGCGTGTGCAGGGTACAGACCAGCAAGTCAGCAACGTCTATGGCATCCAGCCCGACCTGAATTCCATCCCGCAATCCGCCATTGATCGCATCGAGATTCTACCCTCGGGTGCTTCCGCCATCTACGGCGCCAGCGCGATTGGCGGGGTGATCAATGTGGTCCTGAAACAGGGATACACGGGAGGTCGGGCGTCGGTCACATATCAGAACACCTTCGACACCGATTCGCCGGTACGCGTGGCGAACGTTCTCTACGGCTTGGGATTGGAAGGGGGGCGTACGCAGATTCAGGTGACGGCAACCTATCGGGATCAAGCGCCAATCTTCTATAAGGACAGGCCCGAGATTCCCCTGCGTGGCATCGCAAACGTCCTGGCCAACCGTCCCGCCACCTATTACAGTCAGACGAGCCCACCCTCACTAGGCACCACGACCAATATCGCGACATCAAGCGCAACGCTTACGCTGGACAATGGTACGCCGCTAAACGCCCGATTCACCCACATCCCGGTCGGTACATCACCAACCACGCCCACGGCGACCCTTTACGCGGGTCTGCTCGCCAATGCAGGGAAATACAATCTCGAAATTGACTCCGGAGATGGAGTTTACAGCCTGAACAATCAGATCGGCACGGCGCCGACAGCCAAGGCATTCTCAGCCAGCATCGTCCGCCAGATGAGTGCATGGCTTCAGCTGAATGCCGATTTCCGCTACGGCGACAATCAAGGTGAACAGGTTTACAACCGCATTTCGAGAGCGGTTGTTTATACCGTGCCCGGCAATGCCCCAAACAACCCGTTCCGGGAGACAGTCTCAATCCACTTTCCCTCCCACCTCGGCACGAAGTTGCGGACACACACCACAACGAAGATAGCCAATCTTGGCGCCGTGGCGCAACTACCGGGCGACTGGCGAGGGGTCCTGGACATCAGCTGGTCTGAGAATCACCACCGATTTTATTCCTTTGTTGATGACACACCGGCGGGCAATGCCGCGCTTGCCAGCGGTGCGGTGAATCCGTTTGTCGATACAACGCTCTATCCGGTCGACCTGAAACCCTATGTTGCCTCGTATTCCTATGATGGCACGGCGGAGAACAAGTCCATCACGACCCGAGTCTCAGGTACGGTGTTTGATCTGTGGGCAGGTCGGCCTATGATTACGATTGGTGCGGGACACCAGATTCAGGGATACGGTGATACCAAAATCATGCAGCGCATGCCCTTTACAACGAACAACACCGTGGATCTCGTCTATATGCCCCAAGAGGCAAAAACAAGCCATGCCTACGCCGAGGCCCAGATTCCCTTGGTGCGCCCGATCAACAAGATCCCATTGATTAGGAGTCTGGACATGCAGATGGCAGGAAGGCTGGAGCTGTTCGAAGTCGGTACGGGCACGCCGAGCTATCTACACTATTACTTGCGCAATCCGCCAGTACTCTCATACGCCGCTCCGAATATAAACACTTCCACGCCTCTCTTTCAAACGACCAAATACGATTCAATGAATTATACGGCGGGTTTCAAATACGTGCCACAGGATGATTTTATCCTACGGTGGTCGTTCGCAACCGCCTTCATCCCTCCCACGGCCGGACAACTGCAGCCTGCTCCCCTGCCAAGCACGAACACAACCACGATTGACGACCCGGTGACTGGTCAAACCTATGGCGTACAAACGCAGGGCGGAGGCAATCGGGACCTCACACCGCAGAACACCGTCAATTGGAACGCGGGCCTGATCTACGAACCCAAGAAGGGAAAGCTGAAGGGCCTGCGTTTGGAAGCGAACTATTTCAACATAAAGGAAAAGGACCTCATCGGAAGCCTGTCGGTCCAGCAGATCATCAACAGTCCCAGCCTGCAGGATCGCGTCACCCGCGATCCGGTTACGAACCTGATCACGTTGGTGGATACAAGCCTGCTCAACCTGGGTTATTACAAGATGGCTGGCTGGGATTTATCCGCCGCTTTCCGAAAATCGACTCCGATTGGCCGTATCAGCGTTTCAGCCCAGGCCACGCTGTATGACTCGCTGATCAAGCAGATCAATTCGACCTCACCTTTTCTAGAATACGTCGGCTGGCCCCACCATGGAGGCGTTCCGGACTGGCGGGGCAGCGGTACGTTTGCATGGGGACGCCAGGGCCTGACCCTTGGCTGGACCTCGCGCTACGTCAGTCCGTACGGCGTCTACGGCGCACCCGGCGCGCCGGTGGAATCATCCACCTACACGACCATGCAGGGAAGTGACCATGTACCTGGTCAGTTATATCATGATATCTTTGGAAGCTACTTCTTCGGACGCGGAGCTCAAAAGCCCGGTCAGAGCAAAGTCGTACGCTCCCTGCTGAAGGGATTGAGTCTGAAAGCAGGCATCCGTGACGTGTTCAACACAGCCCCTCCTTTCGATGCCTTTAGAGGACCATATTACTACAGCAATTACGGCAGTGCACGCATGCGGGAATACTGGATCACCGTTGGAAAGGATTTCTGAGACGAAGACAGCCTGTAGGAGCGGGTGTAACAGATCTTCTGCAATCTCCATGGACAAACCTCATGCCGGACGATTCCGCGAATCCATAATGATGCATTCTTCCCGACGCCTTGTCCTTGGACTTGCTTTGTTTTCACTCGCCTTGGCGAGCATGGCCGCCGCAGCGGAAAAGGGTGATTTCGGCTTCAAACGGAAAATAAATCCGGCGTGGTTTCCCGACGATCCTCGTCAGTGGAGCCATTTTTTACAGTCACTCGTGATCACCGACCTGGCCCAGGTTCAGCCGCAGGATGGTCTGACCACAGGAAGGCGTGAAAAGGGCAAATGGAAGGTATTGCCCTTTGAAATTGGAAACGTAAAGGGAAGAGCTCTTTCCGCATATTACTCCACGAATCCCCCTCCGGTGAAACTTCAATTGGGTCAGCGAGGGTGGCATGCCGTCTATGTTGGCCTTTCGACAGTATCGGGTGGGATTGCCCAGGCTCAAACCAGCGGAATCATGGCCAGGCTAGATCGCGAACCCGTATTCCGACGAATGGAGAACAACATGCGGCTGACTTCAATCCGTGGGGACGTGGTTCAGGAGGTCTTCCTTTCGGTCGCCAATCTCAATCCGTCGGATTCGCTCGAAATCAAACCCTATCCGAATCTTCCTGCCACGGTCATGTACGTTCGAATGGTCCCCCTGGAGGACAATGAACGCCGTGCCTGGGAAGCGGACGGCAATGAGGTCGCGCGTCGATCTGCCGTAGCGACCTTTGACGGGCACTCATGGATCTGGCCCTATCGGCCCAAAACCGCAGCAGACCTGAAAGGCGTTTTTCGGGGTTTCGAGAGAACCGATTACAGTCAGTGGTGGTTCGGTATCACGGGGGCAGACCTGGTTGTCTATCCTTCCAAGGTAGGTACCATCGCAGGCGCCACCACCCTGGATTTTCCCACGCAGGCGCATGAGCAATATACCCAATCGCTCCTACACCTGATCAAGGTCGGAGTGAACCCATTGCTGGTCGCACGCGAAGCAGCACGGGAGCAGGGACGCGAATTCCACGTATTCATCCGACCTCAGGCATGGGGAGCGTCCATTCCGTTTGAGGAGACTTTCGACAGCAGATTCTTCCATGACCATCCCGAGTGGCGGTGCGTGGATCGCGAAGGTCGACGCACTCTGCATATGAGCTGGGCGGTGCCGCAAGTGCGCCAGCATGTGCTCGCGGTGTTCCGAGAGGCGGTGGAGATTTCCGACCCCGAGGGAGTGGGTGTTTTCTTCAACAGAGGGATGCCGCTAATGCTATGGGAGAAGGCGTTCGCCGATCAGTTTCGGGAGGAGTATGGCCTGGATATCATGAAGGTCGATGCCGAGGATAAGCGAATTCACGCGTTGCGATGCAAGATCATGACCGGCTTCATGGCTGAGCTGCGTGCCATGCTGGATCAGATCAGTGCTTCCAAGGGGGTGCGACGATACAAGATTTCCGCATCGACCCTTGCAGCGGAGCGTTTCAACACGCGCTTCGGCCTGGATCTTAGATCCTGGGTAGAAAAGGGCTGCATTGATCAGCTCAGTGTAATGGCCGCCTACCACACTGCCGTACCAGGGCAGGCGTATGCGCCCCCCGACATGGCCTACTACAGGCGCGTGGTTACAGGGTCCAGCGTCAAGGTCTTTCCCTATGTTGTGGCATGGAGCACTAAACTATGGAGTGAGCCCAACCCCAAGGGTCTTTGCCGACTCGTACTTCAGTGGTATAAGGAAGGCGCCGACGGCATCTGTGTCTGGGACCCTCATCCGGAAAAAGGCTACGGCGACAATGCCTACCAAGGACAACCCTTTGACCTGCTGGCATACCTCGACCATCGCGAACTGATTGCCTACTGGGCCGAGCATGGTGTGCCCCTGCCCATCAACCGCCTGGTCACACGCTTGGGCGAAAATGAATACAGCCCATGGTATCCAAACACTGGATACTGAAGATCGCCCAGATTTGACCGCTCGATGGCTCGCCCCGGCCTTTTGGCTGGATTTGACCGGACGATAGGAAGTGAGGAACGAACTGCTTGATCCGAATCAGAACCCCGCCACTTCGGTCATCTTTGCCCAGTGCTCCCAAGCTCTGGCAAGATGCCCGACCCGCTCGGGCATCTTGGCGGAGAGATCGGTCGATTCCGTCCGGTCACTTTCGATGTCGTAGAGTTCCCAGCGGCGATCGGCCGGCGCCCCACACGAGTTTCCATCGGCCGTCGCGGAACGCACGACTTCCCCCATAGGCCCAGAAAAGGTTGCCCGCGCGGGGCACCGCCCCCTGGTTGCGCATCAAAGGCAGCAAGCTCCGGCCTTCCAGCGGCACTAAGGCTCTGCCCCAGATAGGGAACGATAGTCGATACCAGTGAAATCCAGCATGGTCGGAAGGATGCCCAAGTGCCACTTGCCGATCAAGCTCGTCGTATACCCCGCCGCACGCATCACCTCGCCTAGGGTTACCATGTTCGACCGGAACAGACCATCGGGCCCCTGCCGGGGCGAGGCCCCGGTATAGAGGGAAGCCCGGGTCGGAGCACAGACCGCGTTGTTGTAGAACTGCGAAAACCGCATCCCCTCGGCCGCGAGCTGTTCAAGATGCGGCGTGCGAATCTCACTACCATAGCAACCCAGATCAGACTAACCCAGGTCGTCAGCGACGATCAGCAGGACGTTGGGCCGTTCCGCCGCGGACGCGGTGACTGCGAGCTCAAGAAGGCCGGCCAGCAGAAGCCCGCATCCGGAGAATACAAAGAGAGAACGCGTCATCGGCCTGAATCCTCCGGCTGAAGCAAAGACGAAAACGATGGATTCCTGCAGCGCTCAGAACCTACCCTTGACGCCGATTGTCAGTTCAACGCCAGTGCTGATGAGGCGCTGGTAGCGCAGGTACTCGGCGGTGTTCTGCATCGGATCGTAGCGCTTTTGCACGTCGATGTAACCTCCCTTGAGCAGATCCACTGCCTGTGCAAAGATGGACAGGTTTTTCGTCGCCTGGAATTCCATGTTCCACGTATCTCGCCGCTTTGCACCCGCCCAGAAATATGAGCCCACGGGAGTGGTCGGCGCACGGCGAGTTTCCCCCTGATGCGCCATGTTGAACTTAAACGAGAAACGTGGGCGCACCAAGCTCACTCCCCAACTCATGGTCTCCGGATTGTAGCCGGTGAAATCTGCAGTGGCTGATCCTTCGAGATTGAGCCTCGTATAGTTCACGAAGGCCTGCACGCCACGCGCCCACTCTGGCAAAAATGTCAGAGCCTGTTTATAGCCCAGTTCGAAGCCCTTGATACGCGCATCCCCTGAATTCAAAGTCGAGATGATGTCATAGCTCTCGTTGGGCGCGCCACCATACTGGGCAATCTCCTCAGGTGTGGCAGGACGACGTATTGATCCGAAAAAATCGGCGATATCTTTCATGAAGACACCGGCTGAGCCGTAGCCGTCCTTGAAAAGGTAGCTCTCCAGCGAAAGATCGTAACTATCCGCGGTCCACGGCTTCAGTCCGGTATTGATAACTGTGATGGTTTTCACGCCATCCGCATCGGCGTTCGCCGATATCGTAGCCCCGGGCATGATATCCGGTAGATCCGGTCTCCCAATAGTCCGCGCGTACCCGGTTCTCACGATGAGGCTCTTCGTGAGTTGGTAGCTCGCATTGAGGCTGGGGTAGAGGCCGTCATAGCTGGATTTCTGCGAGGTGCCTAGTTCCTTGTAGATCAAGCGGTCGCGTTCGAGAGGGTTGGTAGTCAGGGGGATTGGGGCGCCGCTCCCGCTGAGCACAAGATTGCCTGCCGCATCCTTCCGGAATTGTGCAGACGGATCCACCAGCGGGCCACTCCCTGAGTCCGCTGTTCGTTCGTAGCGTGCGCCCGTCACAATATTCAGCCTTCCCCCGATGAATCGGAAATCCGCCCGGATATAGCCCGCGGAGATAGTCTCCCTAAGCCTGAAGGCGTTGCTCACTCTGGTACGATGGGCGAGTGCCTCGTCCGCGATAAAATATTCAGGATTGGACTCCCTCAGCCGATACACGAGAATCGGACTGATGCGCTCCACCTTTACTCCGAGAAGCGAAGGGAGTTGATAAAATAAAGTCGGATCGACGACACCGTAGTTCCCTGCTTGTCGGACCGCGGCTGATTGCCCCGTGCGGAAATTGAAGGTGACTGCGTGGTTTTGGGTCGTCTGTTTCTCCTGTGTCACGGCAAACCCCGTCTTCAGCGCGGTCAGACCGGAATTGCTGAATTGCCGCTGAATGTTAAAACTCGCACCCTGCCGCGTGTTCTCAAATCGCTGGTCCGAAGTGGTGGCGGAGTTCAAGGAATAGATACTGCCGTCCCCAAGGTTCACGGGTTTGCCCGTTCGGTCCACGGCAGTCAGTTTGGCCGGCAGATGCGTGCTCGGCTCATCGGGATCGCTTGTGATGCCCGTACCACTGAGAACGAGGTTGGTAATGTTGGCGTTTACCGTGCCCAGGTAGCCGTTCGGTTCATCGTAGTTGTCCGTCTGCCCGCTGGAAAAGGATAGTGCGGCTTCAATCTTGTAATCATCGCCATCGTGGTTCCATTTGATCGAAGAGGTCTGATTGGCGTTGTTGCGCTGGATAAACCCAGTCAGGAGCTGAACCTGCCCCACTCCAGACACCGCACCTTGCACCGCGGTGGCGTCACCTGTAGCTCCCGTGCCGTAGACGGGGCGGAAGTCGCCAAGCGCCTGAGTCGCCTGTCGCTTGCGGGCCTGGAAGCTGGCGCTGATCCGACTACGATCGCTGAGCTTGTAGTCGACCCTGACCTGACCGGAGCGAATTGTCGCCACTTGAGGAACCACACGGTAGCGCGAGGCGGTTTGGATCCCGGTATTGACATTCCACTCAGGGAAGAACGTGTCGTTGTGGATATAGCGCAGAATCTGCGTGCCCGCGACTGAGATGGCCAAGGAATCGCTGACAGGCTTGAGGTAGCTGAAGTCGAACGAAGGCAGAATGTGCGAGGCTGTATAGGCCCTGCCCATGCCCTCGATCGGAATACCAACGCTCAGACCTTTCAGTTTGAATGGAAAGTCGCCCCGAAAGGTGCTGTATGCGGTATACTTGAGCAGCGGCTTCTTGCGTGCAAATGCGGAATCGCTTATGATGTTGATCGATCCGCCCAAACCAGCAGCCGGCATGTCGGGGGTTGGAACTTTGGTCACCTCAATGCGCGAGATGTTGTCGGTCCCAATTTGCGAAAGGGAAGTTCCCCTGGAAGCCGTTGTAGTCTCGCCTCCGGCGAGCAGCGTACCGTCAACTGAGATGGCAGTCGCGAGATTTGGAAAGCCTCGTATGGAAACACCCACCGGAATCGAAGCCGAGTAGTCCACGGAAACACCGGGAATGTGCTTCAGAAACTCGCCCAAGTTTCCATCTGTGGTGTAGCCGTATTCGTCAAACGCAACTACGTTCTTAAGATTCGGGGCGTTGCGTTGCTCGTTGAGTGCCAGAAACTGGGCGCTCATCTCCCGCTCTTCCACGACCGCGAGCGGGTCCATCATGACAACTTTTTCCGGGCGTTCCGTGCCGGACGCTGGCGTGCGTCCAGCACGTACCAGGGCGAAGTCAGCCTGTACGGTCCGCCCCGCCACCACCTCAACCACCTGGATTTGTTCGTCCAAGCCGAAATAGGAAGTGCGCACACGGACCAATCCCGCCGGGACGTTGCGGAGCCTAAATTGTCCACTGCGATCAGTCACCGCCTCGATCTCCGTCCCATCCACAGTGACACGAACATTGTCGATCAAAACCTGGGTCGATGCATTGACTATCGTGCCGTCAATGAATCCGGTGCCAGTTGTCTGGGCACCAACGGGCACTGCCGCCAGGCACAAGGCGAATAACATCCATCCAGTCAGCACCGCGGTCAGGTACGATTTTCCGACCAATCGCAGGGGAGGCGCAACGGTAGGAACGTCTTGGATTTTCTGTATGCTATTGGTCATGAGAGATCCCGGATATCGGGGCAAGGCAAGGGACGACCTGTTCGAGTCTGGCATGGCTTTGGGTGGGTTGAGGGCATTGCGGGTTGCCGCCTGTACTGCTTGGTAACGTTAGGGGAATACGTCGTGCACCGGAACTGGCATCCGGAGACCGGATGCATGATGCATGCTTCAGGAACCGAGGTTGCAGTGAGTCAGAATTGGTGCAACCGCCGCCAACTGGTCACTTATTGTGACAACCCAAACGCGTCCCGCATTCCGCAGGCCCGGCCTCAATAGCCGCTGTTCGGATACCACTTGCTGTAGGTATTGTCGCCCAGGCGCTGCATCGGGAAGCTCTGGATCTTCGGGAAACCGTGTTTGTTCCAGTATTCGAAAAGCTTGCGGTGTCCCATATAGGATAGCAGATCCATCGTATTGCCGCGGTAGGACGTCGAACCCGTGTCGATTGATGAACCCGCGGAACCGGCCTCCATCACGGGATCCCAGACCGAGATGCCGTCGGCGCCACGCCGGAGATAGTCCAACACCGTGGCAGCATGCCTCTTACTGTCGGTACAGGTGACGGCCACCACCATCGGGTAGATCTTCACGGATGTACCCTGCACGAGCCGTTTGTAGTACTCAAGGTCTGGAGGCGCGATGCCGCCGTCGGGCCCCCGCACCACACCCGAGTTGACCGCGATCACGATATCATCCACGAGTCCCTCACGGATCCAGGTTGCGACGTCGAAGCCGAAACGCCGATTTCCCGCCTCATTCGAATAGGGAGAAAGCGAGAGCTTGTAGCGCTTGCCTCCGCGTTGCGCCCCGGCCTCATCAAGCATGGCGCGAACCTCGCGCAGCAGCTGATTCATTGTCCGTGCGCGCACATCGTAGATCCGCGCATCGTTCTCGGGAAGGCGGCGTGGGTCGAGGCCGTAAACCGCCTTGAATACCTCGCAGAAGGCCGGTTCCCAAAGCATCATCGGCATGCCCCGGGTGAAGATGAAACCCACTCCATCCGGGTCCACCATTTCGACGGCTTCCTTGAACATGGCCACAACGTGCCGCCTCACCTCGGGCACCGCATAACTCATGTACATTACCTGCTTTCCCTCGTAATCGACGCACCGCCACTCGGGATGTTCGTTGTAAAACCGGCTGGCGAAGAGTTCCTCGAACGGATAACTGGCCGCCCACGCCGCCGGCCGCATGATGACGTGAAATTCACTCCCCTGTTCACGGGCAGCCTCACGTGCCACTTGCAGCGGGTTGATCCCCTTTGCAAGCAACCATCGAAGTGACTCGGCGTGGTCCTTGCGTAGCGGCTTGTGATAATCCTCAACCCCCTCGAACCGGAGTGTGCCGACCTTTGACGGATAATACACCTGGTCCGCTCCGATCTGGAACCACCACTTGCCCACATCCGTAGCAGGCATTCCCCTGAAATGCTCCTGGAGATCGGCGACCGAACGGGGTTCGTAAGGCCAGATCCAGCTACCTCCGTCTGCCGTGAATATGGAGGTGTTGTATTGGGTCTCAGCCAACTCCCGGTGCCAGGCGATTTGTTCATCGTTGGTCAGCGGCACCAGCCGGACATACACAATCGTCGACGGCTGGTTGTGCATCGGCATTATCACAACTGCATCACTGGCCTCAAGATGGCTCACGTCTAGGAACTGCTCCTGCACGACATCGCGTCGCGGGCTGATCAGTTCGAGATTGTTGGCCATGCGACGAAAAGTCCTGTCCCGCGAAAGCTTTACGCGCACGCCGTTGCGGGTCGCCTTGGAAATTCCTCCAGACGTCGTGGATAGGCCAATGTAGACCGCGTACCATCCTGCCCGATCCAGTGGGATTCGCACCTCCGGGGCACCGGTGCTCATGTAGGTGGAGAGTGCGATGCCCTTCAGAGCATCAGTCTCGAAGGGCAGCAGCTTCCACTTTCCGAGTTGCCGCCGCCCGGTCGTGAGCGCTGCGGCCGGCTCCGCCTTGGACAGGTCAGTGAGAAACACCGATTCGGCCGTGCGCTGCCATTGCCGCGAATCATCGGGCAGCCATTTCGGATCGATCTTGCGATAAAACCCGAGAGGACCTACGCGAGTGCCCGCAGGAACATCGGCCCGCAACGGAACCGCACAGATCATGAGCAGCAGCGGCAAATGACAACGGAGGGCGATGAAAAACTTCATTGGAGAGGTTGCCGGTGAATCAAACTTCATCAAGCAGATGGCCACGCATACCTTCAACGGGCAATCTATGGTCAACACGCCAGACCAGTTGAGCATCGAGGCCCACTGGTCATGTATTGTAGCCAGATAAGACTAATTGTCATACCCGGTCGCGCAGCAAGTCTAGGCCATGTTTCTTCGATTCACCCCGAGTTATTTCAAGGTCACATCTCCCTTGTTTGCACTGGTCTGCCTTGCATTCCCCGGTGCTCTCAAAGCGGCATCCGCCCTGCCCGCCCATGACGGGCTGTCACCCGGGGGAGGGGGATATGGCTCTGGCGGCTTGAAACTGGTGGACTGGGGCGTAGTGACAGTTTACCTGGCGATCGTTCTAGCGGTGGGCTGGTACTACTCACGAGAGCAGACGAATCGGAAGGAATTTTTTACGGCCAGCAATCGGCATGTCAGCCCCATCCTGACGGGCATTTCTTTGTATGCCACGCTGTTGAGCATCATTACCTATCTCGGCAAGCCCGGGGAAGTGATCAACAAGGGTCCGTTTCTCATAGTGGCTCAATTCATCGCCGCGCCCCTCGCGTTTGTCGTTGTCGGATGGCTGGTGGTGCCGAGGTTGATGCGCGTACGAGTCACCAGCGCCTTTGAACTCCTTGAATCTCGGCTTGGCTCCAGCATCCGCCTCATTGGCGCGCTCATGTTCATCGCCTTGCGGCTTATCTGGATGGCCACTGTCATCCATCTTTCGTCAATCGCACTGGTGGTTACTTTCGGGATCCCCTCAGAGTATACCTTCCTCGTCACGGCTGGCGCGGCCTTGGTTTCCATCACTTATGCCTCCATGGGCGGCATCCGCACAGTGATCCTCACAGACGTGATCCAGTTTTCCCTGCTTTTCCTGGGCGCAGCCACAACCATTGGCGTCATCACCTTGAAGATGGGTGGCTTGGAATGGTTTCCAAGCGAATGGTCCCCTCACTGGGATCAGCAACCATGGTTCAGTTGGGATCCTACAATCCGCGTCACCGTTTTCAATGCCGTCGTGGCAAGCGTCGTCTGGCGAGTGGCCACAGCGTCCAGCGATCAGACAGCAGTCCAGCGCTACATGGCCGTTAAGGACGCAGCCGCCGCGCGCCGCTCCTATCTGGTCACAGAATCCTCAGCGTTGATCATTTCCGTCCTGCTGTGCTTGCTCGGCTTTGCACTGCTCGGGTTCTTCAACAGCGTTCCGGACGCGCTGCCGAATGGGATGACCATCAAGAAGGACGCCGATGTGCTCTTTCCTTACTTCGTTGGCAACTATCTGCCAGTCGGCATTACGGGACTCGTTGTCTGCGGTCTGCTGGCAGCGGCCACCTCCAGCGCAGACTCCGGTGTAAACGCCATCGCTGCAGTCGTTACAAAGGATCTCCTTCCACGGCTCGGCATCAGCCAACAATCGCAATGGCCAGAGGTTCGCATCGCGCGCATCATGTCATTTGGCATTGGCATCACGATCATAGGTTTGAGCTATTTCGTGAAGTTTGTGCCCGGCAATTTCCTCGAGATTGTCAACCGCACAGGCAACCTTTTCGTGCAGCCCATCTTCTGCCTGTTCCTGCTCGCATTGTGGGTTCCTTTCGCCACCCCACTGGGCGCCTGGCTCGGCTTCATTGCGGGCATCGGTACTGCGATTATCGTCGGCTTTTGGAACAAGCTGACCGGCCAGCCTGAAATCTCCTATCATTGGATCGGACCGGCAGCGCTGGTCGCAGACGTCGTCGTCGCCATCGGCATCAGCTACTTCGGTCCGCGACGGGAAAGATTCCGGACTTCTCTTTATGTCGGGCTTACGGCCGGTGTGCTGATCATTCTTCTCCAATTGACGGTCGTGATATTGGCCCGAAATTCTTTCTGAATCGCAACCCGACCGCCACATGACTTCCCGTCCCAACATCCTGCTGCTGATGTCGGATCAGCATCCAGCCTTCCTAGCCGGCTTCGCCGGTGATTCCGTCGTCCGAACGCAGCATCTCGACGCGCTCGCTGCGCAGAGTGTTCGCTGCACTACGGCTCTGTGCGCCTCGCCAGTCTGTTCTCCCTCCCGGATGAGCATGCTCACCGGCAAGGAGCCTCATCGATGCGCCGCTTGGAACAATCACTGGATGATCTTCCCCGAGCACGTCACCTGGCCGGCGCACTTCGCCGCGCACGGCTATGCCACCGCGCTGGTCGGCAAGATGCACTTCGGCGGGCGCGACCAGTATCAGGGTTTCCAGCACCGCCCCTATGGCGATCTGCGGCACGGTCTCGGCCATCAGCCCGAGCCCATCGACCTCTTTCCCGGCTACGCGCACGTCCGCAGCGCGGGGATTAGCGAAGTCCCGGAAAGCATGATGCAGGACGTTGTCGTGGTCCGTGAGACCCTCGCATTCCTGCGCGAGCACCAGGACCAGACGCCCACTCAGCCGTGGTTCGCGTGCGCGTCCTTCTCCCGCCCGCACAGTCCGTTCACCGCGCCCGGCCGCTACATCCGCCGGTATCGCGACCGCGTGCCGCTACCGCCACTGGCGCCCGGCGAGCCGGACTGTCTTGAGCCCTTCGCCCGCATCGCGGTCGAAGGCGACCATCCTTCCCCTGAAGAACAGAAACGGGCCCTCGAGGCATTCTATGCCAGCGTGGACTTCCTCGACGACTGCATCGGTGAACTGCTCGAGGGCCTCCGCGCCTCCGGTATCCTCGACAACACCATCATCATCTATACCTCCGACCACGGAGACATGGCCGCGCGCCACGGCCTCTGGGGCAAACGGGTATATTTCGACCAATCGGTCAACGTCCCTCTCCTGATCAGCGGCCCGGGCGTCAAACTCGGAGCGCACGACTGGGCAGAGCCAGTATCCCTGATGGACCTTTTCCCCACCACCTGCACGCTCGCAGGCCTGCCTGTTCCCACCGGGCTCGATGGCGTGGACCAAAGCGCGGCATTGCGAGCGCCAGGGGAGGCCGCACCGCCCCGCCGGTTCGCTCCGTCCTCCTTCTACAGCTACGGCGTCCGCATCAACCACCGCCGGGTCGCCGACGCCGCCCCGCAAAAGGCGATGCGTCTCGTCCGCACCCGCGACTGGAAATATGTGCAGGTCGAGCGCGGTGACGAACTGCTCTTCAATCTACGGGAGGATCCGGACGAGCGCACCAACCTCGCGACCGATCCCGTCCATATTGAGAGATTGCTGGAGATGCGGACAATGCTGGAACAGGGATTCAATTGGTCCGAGGCACACCGGCAGTTGGAGGCCGATCGGACACGTGCGACGGAGTTCCTCTCCGGTCTCCGACCCGGCATGCCCAACCAATACACGCTGCGCGACGGCCGCGTCTGCGACGCCGAAACGGGGCTCTACGACGCTCGCTGGCTCTACATCCCACCGGAAGCCACCGGCGGCATTATCCCGCAGATGCGCGGCTAAGACTCTTGCCCGACTCCGCCATGTCCTCCACCCCGCATGCTTTCCTACCCCGCCGGCGCGATTTTCTCCAACTGGCCGGGGGCGCCGCTGGGCTCGCGCTTGTTCCCCGAGTTGCAGCGGATCCGGTCAAGGCTGCGCCCGCGCTCGATGACTTCATCACCCTCGCAGACTTTGAGGCCGCCGCCCCGGCACATATGACCACACCCGCCCACGCCTACGTGTCTGGCGGGGCCGCCGACGAGATCACACTCCGCCGCAACATGGAGAGCTACCGCCAGCTGCTGCTCGAACCTCGCGTTCTCACGGACCTCGGCGATCTCGACCTGGGTATTACGCTGCTCGGCCGCCGCCGGCCGTCCCCCATTCTCTTTGCTCCGACCGCCAGCAACCGGGCCGTGCACCCTGACGGCGAACTCGCTGTCGCTCAAGCTGCTTCCCGCACAGGAACCACCTACGTGCTCAGCACCTCCTCCAACACCCCGGTCGAGGATGTCGCTCGGGCCACCACCTTCCCACTTTGGTTCCAGCTCTATGTGACCCCTGACGTTCCTGCCGCGATGGACCTGATCCGTCGGGCAGAGGATGCGGGTTGCGAGGCCATCTGTCTCACCGTGGATACCCCGGTGCCCGGTCTGCGCGACCGGCAGGCCAAAGCCCGCTTCGACCCGTGGGCCGGCGGGCTCACTTATCCACATCTCGATTGGGCAAAATCGCGCAGCCCGGCAGTGGAACCCAAACCCGGCGCGCCCCGGCGGCTCGTCTGGGCCGATGTCGCGCGATTTGCCAGGCACGCCCGCGTGCCGCTGTTTCTCAAGGGAATCATGCGACCCGAGGACGCCTTGATGGCCCTCGAGGCGGGCGCTGCCGGCATCATCGTCTCCAACCACGGTGGACGCAGCCTCGACACCCTGCCCGCGACCATCGAAGTGCTGCCTGGCATCGTCGCGGCCATCGCGGGCCGCGCACCTGTACTGGTGGACGGCGGCATCCGTCGCGGCACCGACGTGGTCAAGGCCATGGCTCTCGGCGCAGCCGCGGTCCTGATCGGTCGACCGTATGTCTATGGTCTCGCAATCGCAGGTGCCGAAGGCGTCGCCCGCGTACAGAATATTCTGTTGGAGGAATTGCGCCAGAGCCTTGCGCTGCTTGGCCGCCCAAGCGTGGCGTCACTCGACGCGTCCGTGTTCTGGAAGAATCCCACCTCTCCCTGAAGCCAGGATACGAAATCGAAGGAAGCTTGCTTACCGGCTGCTGAAAAACTCCCGGTATTGATAGACGAACTCCATTGCGGCAGTCCCCGGCCGATCAGCCTGGCCATGCGCACCCGGCTCCAGGCGGCGATCATGTACCGGCTTTGCGCGTGCGTGCGCTCGATACCGTACCGCCCGCGCCAAACGTTTCATCAGCAACGGATCCTTTCAGCACGCCTGCACGCCAACCTACGAGGAGCCGTTCCGGCTGGACGGATGAGATTGCCAGTGGAGGCGGTGACTGGATTCCGGAGAACCTGTTGGGCGGATTCGCCGGCCCATCGGAAAATCTCCATCCGAGTTCTCGATCAGATCTGCGCCAGCGACTGGAGGATGGAAGGGTCATCTTCTGCCAGCGCAACGAAGGCCTGATCGATGTGGCTGGGAGTCCGCCCTCCCACCAGCGTCGAACCAATGCCAGGCTGCCGTAGCGCCCAGACCAGGGCGAGATGACTCATGGACCGACCGCATCTTGCCGAGAGATCGGCCAGGCGTCTCAGGCACGCCTCCGCAGCGGGCTGCAGGTAGATCGCCTGATGGCCCGGCATGACGTCAAAACGGGACCCGGGTTGCACACCTCCCATGTGTTTGCCGGTCAGGTAGCCGGCTCCGAGAGGGCTGTAGCTGATGATCGTGATGCCTTCCGAAGAGCAGAATTCACGAATCGGACCCTCGCACTCGCGCACGGCGAGATTGTGGTTGTTTTGAAGCGCCTTGATGGGAACAACGCCCAGGCGCTTCTGGAGGAGGATCAGGTCCCGCACCTGCCTGCTCGTAAAATTGCTCACCCCAATGCTGCGCACACGGCCAGTGCGGACCAGCTTGTCGAGCGCGCTGAGAACAGCGGGATTCCCGACTGCAACTTCCCATTTGTGCAGATACAGCAGATCGAGGGTTTCAACCCCCAGTCGTTGCATGCTTGCCGCCGTGCCCGACTCAATCGTCGCCGCCGTGTAAGGAGGGAAAAGCTTGGTCGCCAGCGCCGGCCTGGCCGAGAACGCACCACGGGCAGCAAGCCACTGTCCGATGATACGCTCCGAAGCGCCGCCTGAATAGTTGGCCGCCGTGTCGAACAACGTGATGCCTCGCGCGACGGCATGATCCATCATCGCGAAGGCGGCGTTCGAATCGATCTCCCGGCCAAAGGTGGCGCTTCCCAAGGAGATTCGGGAGAGCGGAAAGTGGAGCGGTTGATCGGCTGGAGATTTCTGAAACATGGGGATGTGGGAGGATGCTGCTGTGACGTCCCCCATCGTCTGGAAAGTCAGGGTATCCGGGGAGCCACAACACAGCAGGGTCCGTGGAATGGCCTGATCCAGAAACACAATCCTAGGGAGTGCGGATGACCAGTTGCCGGATTTCTGTCATGTCCTCCATGGCGAAACGCACACCTTCCCTGCCGAACCCGCTGTCCTTGACGCCGCCATAGGGCATGTTGTCCACCCGCCACGAGGGAACATCGCCGATGATCACGCCACCAACCTCAAGTTCATCCCACGCCTGATGCATCTTGTACAGGTCGCGGGTAAAAATCCCCGCCTGCAGCCCAAACTTGCTGTTATTGACGATTTGCAGAGCCTCATTGAAATCCTTGTACGGACGCAGCGCCGCGACCGGTCCGAAAACTTCCTGCTCCCAGAGGGGCGATCCATCGGCGACGTTCTCGAGCAGCGTAGCATCCATGATCGCTTTCTCGCGCCGGCCTCCACACAGGAGGTTTGCGCCCTTGGAAAGCGCGTCGTGAAGCCAGCCTTCCAAGCGCACCGCATCGCCCTCCGAAATGAGCGGGCCCACGAAGGTGCCCTCCTCCCTGGGATCGCCTGCAATCAACCCACGCGTGTGTTTCACGAGGGCATCGCGCAAACCTTCGTAGATGGAAGTGTGGACAAGGATACGCTGCACACTGATGCAACTTTGTCCGCTTTGATAAAATGCGCCGTACGCTAACCGCCTCACCGCATCATCGAGATCATGCCAGTCCGGCTCAACGATGCACGCCGCATTGCCGCCGAGTTCCAGAACCACCTTTTTCTTGCCGGCACGGGCCTTCAAATTCCAGCCGACTTCCGGAGACCCGGTGAAACTCAGGAGTTTCAGGCGATCATCAGTGGTGAAAAGGTCCGCTCCGTCGCGGAGACAGGGAAGAATTGAAAACGCTCCGGGTGGCAGATCGGTCTCAGCCAGCACTTCACCGATCAGCAGCGCGCCAATCGGAGTGCGGCTCGCGGGCTTCAGGACAAACGGGCATCCGACTGCGATGGCGGGCGCTATCTTGTGTGCAGCCAGGTTGAGCGGAAAATTGAATGGCGAGATGAAGGAACAGGCTCCGACGGGAACCCTGCGAAACATGCCGCGATAGCCGCGGGACCTCGGGGAAAGCTCGAGGTTGATGACCTCACCTCCCATGCGGGTGGCCTCATCCGCAGCCAGCCGGAAAGTTTCAATCAGACGATTGACCTCGCCCCGGCTGTCTCGAATCGGCTTGCCCGCCTCGACGCAGAGGACTTCAGCCAGCTCCTCCCTGCGCTCGGTGAACCGCGCCGCGCAATGCTCGAGCACCGCGCGGCGTTCGTAGGGGCGCATCATTCGCATCGGCGACTCCGCACACACTGCCGCCTGAATGGCACGATCGATCATGGAAGCATCCGCAAGGGGAACACGGGCGACGACGCGATCCGAATACTTGTCGGTAACCTCAAGCGAATCATTTGGCTGCTGCGGACGATTTGCCAGGTAGAGCGGATAGGAGGATTTCATGGTAAACGGAGAGCCAGGCACCTTGCTGGGGAGAATTTCGTCGGTCTGCGCCTATATGCAACGTCCGCCGTCGACCTCCATGCAGACGCCGGTCAAGAAATTGGATCGGGGATCAGCGAGATACAGCGCTGCGTTCGCGACATCTGCGGGCTGGCAGAACCGGCCAAGCGGTATTGATGGGAGGAATCGATTGCGCACCTCCGGCGAATCCGATCCTCCCAGGAATGTTGCAAGCAGCGGTGTTTCACCGAGGGCGGGATTGATTGCGTTGACCCGGATCTGGTCGGGTGCCAACTCCACCGCCATGGCTTTGGTAAGCAGGTTCACCGCCCCTTTGCTGCCACTGTACCAACACAGACCTGGTCGCGGGCGCACGGCTGCTGTCGAACCGATATTGATGAAGCAGCCGCCGCCGAGACGTCGGAAGATCGGAACACAATGGATCGCGGAGTGATAGAGGCTCTTCACATTGACATCGTAGAGACGATCAAAGAGTTCCTCTGATATCTCCAGCATTGGCTGATTCGGATGGCTCATGCCTGCATTGTTGACCATGATATCGAGGCGACCGAACAACGCGACGGCCCTTTCAACCGCAGCCTTCATGTCCCCTGAACAGCTGACATCGGTACGAATGAATTCAGCGCGGATCTGCCCGGAATTCAAGGTATCTGCCAGCTTTCGGCCTGCTGTTTCATTGATGTCGGCGATTATGACACGCGCACCCTCCTGAGCGAAGGTGCGGCAAATGCTTTCACCGAAGCCGGAGGATCCGCCGGTGACAATACTGACCAGATTTTCGAGTCGACCTGTTTTCATGATGTGTGGAACGTGCTTTCTCCTAGAATAATCAACCACTGCCTAGTGCGCCGTGTAACCACCATCGACGGGCAGATTCGTTCCCGTTACGTAGAGTGAGGCATCACTTAGGAAAAACACGACGGGGCCTCCGAGATCCCGATCGTCGGCCATGCGTTGCAGGAAGGTCTCACGCGCATAGCGCTTGATGAATTCGGCCGGCTGACCGCTGAGAAATCCACCAGGCGAGAGGCAATTCACGCGAACGCCGCGGGGACCATAGCGAGCGGCAAAAAAACGGGTGAGATTGACCATGCCAGCCTTATGAAAAAAGTAGTCCGGGATGGCGTTCATGCCGAGGCCTTCGTACAGGGTGTAATCCGGGCCGACCATGCCCTGGATTGAGCCGATATTGACAATGCTGCCAACACCACGCGCTGCCATCACGTCGCCGAAGGCGCGCGTGATCGCAAACAGGCCCGTGGCATTCGTCTTCATCGATTCCTCCCAGTCGGAGAGAGGGGCATCCGGAGTCTTCATGGGCCGCGAAACCGCATTGTTGACCAGACCGTCGATGCGCCCGAACTTCGAAAGGACATTGTCTCGAAGCGCCAGCACGGAATGCTCGTCCCCCTGGTCGAGTTGGAAGGCTTGCACGTGATGTCCGGCGGCGTTCTCCTCATCGGCAACCGCCTGAAGGGCCGCCGTATTCCGGGAAGCCAGTATAAGTGTTGCGCCGGCCGAGGCAATCTGCCGTGCCAGCCCTCTTCCGTACAGGCCTGCGCCGCCGGTAAGGACAACGATCCGATCCTTGAGGCTGAAAATGTTTTCTGAATTGCTCATGGAGTGACTGGCCGCTGATCGCGCCACGACTTCAGTGCGGCAAGGTTGAAACGCAGTGTCTGGATTCCCTCCTCCAGCGTGCAAACGGCATTGCGCCTGCCCTCACACGCATCGAGAAACGCATGCGCCTGCGAGACGAAAAGTTGGTCTCGATCGGCCACTGGACAGGGAAACCACGTCCACTGGGTGGCTCCCGCGGCACAGGAACCCCAGCGTTGGGCATGCAACTCGACACGCACCGATCCGCGGAGAGCATGAAAATCAAGACGGGTCTCGTTGATGCTCTGAAATTGATTGAGGGAATAACCCACAAGCACGTCTCCGTGCCGCGCAGCGACATTCACAGTGTCTTCAACGCTGACCCCTTCCAGCACCTGATGGCTTGCATCGCAACTGACGCGCGTTGCAGGTCCGGCCACCCACTCAACGGCATTGGCCATGTGCGTGAGTGCATCCTGGATGGCTCCGCCTCCCTGCGCATGCTCACGGTAGTAGATGGTGCGATACGCGGGCCGGGCCGTAGGAAAGTGGTGGCCGGCATTCACCACAACGTGTCTCAATGGGCCAAAGCTTCCTGCGTGCAGAAAATCGCGCGCCTGCACCAAGGCAGGCTGAAAATGATGGATGTAGGCGACGCCGACAAATTTTCCGCTCCTGTCGCGTTGCCTGAGAAGCGCATCGCAATCGGTCAACCCGATGGACAGCGGTTTTTCAATCAGCACATGGAGTCCCGCGGCGAGGGCGCGCATTGCCATGCTGATGTGCAAGGGGGCGGGAGTGGCGATGATGACGCCCATCAATCCCGGTCTCGTGAGGCAGCTCTCCCAATCAGAAGCGGTTTCAACTCCGTAGCGCGTGGCCATGCCTTCAGCAATGACAGCGGAGTTGTCGCACGCCGTGATCACACATCGCCCAGTCGCGAGGAATGTGCGAACATGCCGTTCACCAATTGAACCGCATCCAATGACGAGGAAATGAGGAAGATCGGGCATAGGGCTTCAATCCCCTGTCTGGCAAGCTGCCCGCATGACGCGCCGTTGCCTCATGCCATTCGAGGTGCGTCAGGTGACAGGTGAAGTCAAACGTGGGGACTGCTGCTTCTCCAAAAGGACGATGAATTCCTTGGTGGAAACTCAATTCAAGTGGTGAAATACCTTTTCCAGTGAAGGGACTGGGGCGAAATCAATGGAGTTCCGGGTACGGAATCCCGGATTTGCACTTTCCCTGTCGCCGGCTCAGACTGGTTCCTTTCAACTCATTTCTCCATGCGCAATGTCATTGTCCTGGCCGGTCTCGGTCTGATCCTCGCGAGCATCGCGATCGTTGTCCGCCAGGGCTGGCTGG
>JAGOJU010000031.1 GCA_017994935.1 Opitutaceae bacterium | reverse complement strand
GCGTTGTCGGCAGGGCTGCCGGGCGGATGACCGTCCGC
The DNA here is from genome assembly GCA_017994935.1 of Opitutaceae bacterium. Classification (GTDB taxonomy): domain Bacteria; phylum Verrucomicrobiota; class Verrucomicrobiia; order Opitutales; family Opitutaceae; genus UBA6669. Next base: position 39,404 of record JAGOJU010000031.1, on the reverse strand, counting down.
CCTGTCCATTGTTCAATGAGTTGCAGCGCCGACTCGATGGTCAGGTCCGGCACCTTCATCGACTCGAACAGCTCGTCGTTGATGACGAGCGACTTCACCGCTTCCCTCTGCACCGGCTGCGAGGGGGTGGGCTCCTGGGCGTGGCCGACCGCGGCAGCGGTAAGAATGACAATGAACAGCGTGCGGAGGGTCATGCTTGCGGATTTTGGACTGCCATCGGACGAGCGACGGGAAAGTAAAGGTAAAGGGATTGAAGAAAACTCCACAGATTGTAAACCGCGTTGTCAGCAAGTTCCTGAGATGCGGTCTGACCAGCGAAGGTTTCCATGAGTTCGCCCTTGCGGGAAGGAATATCGAAATCCACGGTTTTGCACTGCGATGCCCAACAGCTTCGGAAAACTTTTTACGATTTCAACCTGGGGTGAAAGCCACGGACCCGGTATTGGTGTCGTCATCGACGGATGCCCGCCACGCCTTCCCATATCGCCGCAGGAAATTCAGGCTGAACTCGATCGAAGGCGTCCCGGTCAGAGCGAGATTGTCACTCCGCGAAAGGAATCGGACCTGGTCGAAATCCTGTCGGGAGTCTACAAAGGCAGGACGACCGGCGCCCCTTTGGCCCTTTGGGTTAGGAATACGGACCAGCGCCCCAGTGCCTATGACGAGATGGCGGACAAGTTTCGCCCTTCTCACGCGGACTTCACGTACCACATGAAGTTTGGTATCCGGGATCCCAATGGAGGAGGCCGCAGTTCGGCTCGCGAGACGATCGGGCGTGTGGCAGCGGGTGCTGTTGCAAAGAAGCTGTTGGCAGTTCTGGGAGGCAAGGTGTTACCCGGAATTGAGATCCGGGCGTTTATAACGCAAATCCACGATATTTCTGTCCCACGCGATGCTCTGGAGGCTTTTCCGAGCCTTGCCGAGGTGGAGGCCACGCCGGTGCGATGCCCGCACCCGGCGACAGCGGCGGTCATGATCGAGCGGATCAAGGCAATGCGGAGTGAAGGGGACTCCGTTGGTGGCGTGATTGAATGCCGCGTGAGGGGACTGCCCGTGGGGCTGGGTGAGCCGGTGTTCGACCGGCTGGAGGCTGATCTTGCCAGGGCGATGTTGTCCCTGCCCGCCACGAAGGGATTCGAGATTGGCAGCGGATTTGAAGGCACACGAATTCGAGGCTCTGAACACAACGATGTTTTTGAATCGCGCGAAGGACGCATCCGAACCGCAACGAATCGCAGCGGAGGCGTACAGGGTGGCATTTCCAACGGCGAAGAACTCGTTTTCCGTGTCGCATTCAAACCCACCGCAACCATTCTGCGCCCGCAGGCAACGGTCGATGTTTCCGGTCGGGCGGTTGAGCTCATGGGCAAGGGCAGACATGATCCCTGTGTCGTTCCGCGCGCGGTTCCGATCGTCGAAGCCATGGCGGCGCTGGTCATCGTGGACCACTGGATGCGCCATCTTGCGCAGACCCGCTCGTTCGACATCTGACAAAAAGCATCCAGATCCGCGGCGGTGAAAGTCGTCTGCCAGCGGCTTGCCGAATGCACGTGTGTGACAGAACCTTCTCGAAATGACGACCTCTCAGCGTCCTTTGTTCTACCTCATTCTAGGCACTCCCGGATCCGAGCGCCGGTCCGTGCTTGTTGACCTCATTGCGGATGGACTGGATGAAGGTGATCTTGCGCTGACCTTTCTCCATGAGGCTGAGGCGGCGAGCGAATTCGATCGTGCCCTGGGCGAGCTGAGAACGTGGCACTGGGAAGCGAAAGGCGTGGCTGCTGAGATGCCCGACAGCATTTCCGATGCGTCGGACACCGGCGCGGACAAACCTCGCTTCAGTCATGTCTTTTTTGTCGCCGAGGGATCGGGCAACCCGGTTGATCAGGTTGAGGCCATAAAGGCATGGATCGCGCCCTTTGATGTGGAGTTTGCGCGGGTGATCACGTTCATCAACTGCACGCTTGCCAGCCGCCACCGTGAATTGGGCCCCTGGTGGGACGCCTGTGTGCATTTCAGCGATGTGGTCCTGCTGTCCCATCGCGTGGGAGTGCCCAACAAATGGATCAGTGACTTCCAGGAGCACTTTCGGAGCAAGTTCATCCCGGCCTTGTTTGAGTTCGTCAAGGAGGGCAGGGTGAAGAATCCAGCCCTTGTGCTTGAGCCGCAGGCTCGGCGGATGTCGCAGGTGTTTGATCAGAATGACGGGGATTGGATCCTTGCGCGGAAACTCGCGCCGGATGCGGAAATAGAGTTTGGCACCGATGACGACGAAGGCAGCGACGGCGCGGAGGGCGAGGATGTCGATGGGGCATCCGCGGTGGAGCCCTATTTTGAGCGCCGCGCAAATGGATCGAGGGTGATTGAGCTTCCCGACATCCGGAAATTCCTCGGCAACCCGTGAGGACCCGCATTGTTCCGGCAACAGCGGCGAATATCGAGCGCCTGGCCCGCACACTCAGGCGCGGGGGAGTCGTGGCGGTTCCGACGGAAACCGTCTACGGATTGGCGGCCAATGCGCTGGATGAGGCGGCCTGCGCCAGAATTTTTGAGATCAAAGGAAGACCCTCTTCCGATCCCCTGATCGTGCATGTGCATTCACGGGCTGCGGCCGAGAAGGTCGCGGTATTCAACGAAGAGGCACGCCGGCTGGCGGGGGCCTTCTGGCCCGGGCCGCTGACGATGGTCTTGCCCAAACGGGAATGCATTCCAGGCATAGTGACCGCGGGACTGGACTCGGTTGCCGTGCGTGTTCCCCGGCACAAGGCATTTCGTTCGCTCCTCTCGCGCGCCGGGTTGCCGCTCGCCGCACCCAGCGCAAATCCGTTCGGGTATGTCAGCCCGACGAGTGCCCGGCACGTGTGCGACAATCTGGGAGGACGAATTGCCTGCATTCTCGATGGGGGGCCGTGCCGGGTTGGGCTTGAGTCGACGATCGTTGACCTGCGAAGGCCGAAAGCGCCACGCATTCTCCGGCCCGGCTGGATCACCGCTGAAGACATCGAAAACGAAACAGGCCTGCGGGTCTTGAGTGCAAAGCCGCGTTCCGCAACCAAGGCCAGCATTCGTCGCGAACCGGACGTGGGATTGCCCGCACCTGGCATGATGACCAAGCACTACAGCCCGCGCACGCCATTGCGGCTCGTCAAGAAGATCGGTCCCAAGGCATGGCGCGAGCACGCGGCGGGGGTGACATCTGTTGCATGGATCCATTTTGCCAGACCTGCAACATTACCGCCCGGCATACCGCGAGAGAACGTCTTCTGGCTCAGCCGGGATGGAAATGTCGCCGAAGCCGCCCGCCGGCTTTTTGGAACCTTGAGACAAATCGACGCCAAGGTTTTCGACCTCATCGTTGCCGAGCTGGCTCCTGCTGCAGGCGCAGGCGAATCGCTCAATGATCGACTGCGTCGGGCTGCGGCGAAATCGTGAATTGTTCAGTCAGACTCGATTCTCCGGCCAAGCTTCAGCAGCGGGTTGTGTTGCCTGGGTGCCCTTCTCGCGTAGAGGTAGGCGCAAGGAATGTTTGCTGGGTCACAATGCGGTGTGCCTGTCGACCCTGACAGCCGCCGCTTCGGTTTTGCCGACCCAAGTCATCGCACTCGACGGGTCAAAGCGCATTTTGAATTCGTCCACTCAAGGGAGGACGACGTTGGTCGGGAGATCAAACCTGGGCTGCTCGCCAAGTCCCGGGGCAACATGGGCCGTCCATGCCCCATTCTATCGATAGTCCGCCCCCGTCAGACTCTCGAGGACGGATTGCTGCCACGCGTGTAGGGTTAACTCCAACTGCTTCGCCTCGGCAGGATGGGCAGCAAGGATGTTTTTCTTTTCGTAGGGATCCGTGCGGAGATCGAAGAGCTCGGTACCGCTGGCTTTGTCGCCGTCGATGACAAGCTTGAAGCGGTTGTCGACTATCGCACGGGGGCCGCCGAAGTCCTTCTCCTGGATGTCGGGATACACGTAGTTGATGAAGTTGCGCGTGGGTTTGCCGTCGGGCCCCAGCTTGACCAGTGGGGTGGTGCCTTCCTGCAGCTTGCGATCAATGTAGGGTTTGGCGTTGAGGCGGCTCGGATTTCCGTTCCAGAAACAGATGGGAGTTGGGCGGCTCGTCATCGTGCCATCGAAGAGCGGGACAAGGCTGATGCCGTCGAGCGGGCGCCGGGGCAGCGGTGCACCTGCCAGCTCGCACAGGGTGGGAAGCATGTCGGTGCTGACGGCATTGACCGCGGTGATGCGGGGTTGGGCGATGCGAGCCGGCCACTCGACGACACATGGGACGCGTATTCCACCCTCGTAAATTTTGCTCTTTTCACCACGGAAGGGCATAGTGGCGTTGGCGTCAGCGGAAGTACCGTTGTCGCCACAATACCAGAGAAGGGTGTTGTCGCGGAGACCAGTCTTCTGGAGGTGGGTGCGTAGCTGTCCGATGGAGCGATCCATCGCGGTGATCTCGGCAAAACGCTCACGGAGGACCTCGCGTTGCACACGCTGGGTCGATCTGCCGGTCTCGTTGGAGGTGAGCCTTACTTTCTTGGTGGCAAAAGTGGAAGGCATGTTGTCGTAGAGCGCGAGGTCAGCAGGGAGGCCGCTGTAGGGCTCGTGCGGCGAGCCGAACCACACCATGACGAAGAAGGGCTTTCCGGCGTCCTTGACCTTGTCAATGTAGCGGATGGCCTCGGCGACCAGGATCTCGGAGCTCTCGCCCTTGAACTGCTGCGGTGGCGCGCCATCGCGGGAAAACCAGGGATTGAGCTCGAAGAAGTTGTCGTGCGCGAGCCAGGTATCAAAGCCCATTGCGCCGGGATTGGTGGGCGCGCCTGCCTTGACCGGTCCGATGTGCCACTTGCCGAAATGGGCAGTGGCGTAACCAGCATCGCGCAGGAGCTGGGCAATGCCAATTTCCTCTGGACGGGTCGAGTAGCCGGGATTGAAGACCCCGGAGCGATGGCCATGACGGCCGGTGACGATCGTCGCCCGCGTGGGCGAACAGCTGGAGCCGCCAGAGTAGAAGCGGTCAAGCCGCAGGCCGGTCCGCGCAATCTCGTCGAGCACCGGAGTCCTCACATAAGGGTGGCCGTTATAGGCGGTCTCGTCCCAACCGTGATCATCGCCCATGAGAAGGACGATGTTGGGGCGGTCAGGAGGGGCGGCGAGCGTTGCAGGCAGCGGAAACGCGGAAACCGATGCGACGATCGCGGTGAGCAGGGAAAGAAGTTTCATGGTGAAGCGTGGAGCAATCCCCTGATGGGGATCGTCGGAAACTGAAAGAGTTGAAACAGCTGCGCTTTGGATTGGCTTTGCATGTGAACTAACGGCGCTTTCTGTCGTTTGGACTACGGCATTGCTAAACCTGATGTCAATTGGCCGCGCCTAGCACCAGTATCCAATCATTGCCATCCCCAGCTTCCCCGGGTGGATCGAAATCGCGATCGGGTGCGCCTGGGCCAGCGACGATGTTGTGCGCAAACGGAGTCTGGCTGGCGCTTTCGTCCTCATTGGCATGCCAAAGGCCATTGCGTGGATTGAACCAAGCTGCAGACAACGTCCCTGTGAGTAGGGAGAGTTTTATGGTTACCGTGCGACCGTTGGCGGAGTATGCCATGGCGAAACGCCCATCGGGCGTGCGACTGGCAACAATCAGGTCGGATGTGAGACGCCTTGCTTGACCGGGCGGGCCCACAAGGAGTTCCTGGGCGGGTACGCGGGAGAGCGCGACCCGGGAATCCAGCCGCTGCATGAAGGCCGCGAGATGGGTCATGCCGCTTGCTCCGGGAGTCTCCAGAAAAGAACGCCAGTCCGAGCCGGTCGCACCGAAGGCGAAAATGCGTTCATGGCCGTACACATGTCCGAATGCGCCGGCCAGTACGGTCTGCCATGCCTGCTGCCGGATCTGCCATTCGCCCCAATCCTCGGGTTTGTAACCGCCTTTCCAATACCCTTCATATCTGCCCTCGAAAAGCCATGTTGGCTTCGTCGGCTTGGCATTCCAATCGCGTGCGATCTTTCCCACCTGGGCGTCGGGCCAAAGCTGGATGGAGTTGAACGCGAGCCACTCGTCGTTGTGAAACCAGTCGCCCGACTGCAGGCCCGCCTTCTGTGGATGATAGCTGATCAGCGCCTCCGGTGCGGCCTGCTTCAAGCTTGCGGCCATCGCGCGGAAGGCAGGGCGAAAGTCGGTTCCCGTTTTTGCGTCTACGGCCGAGCGATCTCCCCCCAACATCCACGCGACATGTGTGGCGTGTGGATAGCGTTCCCCGAGCCAACGTCCATATGCGCGTGCATTGTCCGGATTTGTCAAGGGACGTGGGCCGACGTCGCGCGCCGTCGGGGAAGCAGGGTTGACAACGTGCACCACCTCGTTGCCCCAGCAGGGCAGCAGAAAAAGATAAAAGCCGAGACGCTTTGTTTCTGCCACGGCGAAGTCCACATGATCCCAGTAGTCATATTCGCTCTTGCTGGTGGGGTCAGATCCAGGAGTCACCAAAGGTTGAAGCGGATCGAGGCGGCCATCCACGGTTGCAAAGGGCGAATGTCCATAGGCATTGACGGTTGAATGGGCGATCTCGGTGTTGGCCGGCGCGTAGATGACCACCGCAATGGCATTGAAACCCTGGCGGTGGCGATGTTCGAGATACTCGGTGATTTCCTCCCGTTTGAGACGCATGACAAGCGCCCACGCGGTATCTCCCAAGATGAAGATCGGGCGTTCCTGGGCATCCACAAAGAGGCGTTGATTGGCCGCTATTCGCAGTGGTGGCAGCGGTTCGGCGACAGTGGTGGCAGCCAATCCGAGGATCCCAAATAGGAGTGTTACGCAGTTTTTCATACGGGAGACATCAGGAGGTTGTTGACGGAGTGATCATTCCCGGCTCGCGGCGATGGTCTATTCATCGGGAGTTCGCAAAATGAAGCGAGCAGAGATGCCGTGGAAACCAAAGGTCCATAAAATCCCAGGAAAACAAATGCTGGGCAATGCGGCTATGGGCGATCGCTTGGCACGTGTGGCCCCCTCAGCTTCGCGCCGCCTGGCGCAAGTAGTTGCCGCGGATGCGGGACCAACGCTCCGGGCGGCGCGCCGTTTGTGCCCCCCGAGCGCCGATTCCCTGCTGTGGAACTTGACGGGCACTTCCAACCGTGACATCGACCGTGACAGCTGGCCGAAGGCTCAGTTCTGAGACTTTGATCTTCATTTTGCGCCCGTAGCTCAGTTGGATAGAGCACCTGCCTTCTAAGCTGGTGGTCGTGGGTTCGAATCCCGCCGGGCGCACCAGAGCGGTGCCATTTCGGCAAGGGCAGCGTTTGGTCGAGCTTCCCGAAGACGCATTGGCGAGACCTGCCGCAGGGAAATCCGTTCCCTTCACCGGCTGCGGCCAAAGTGCGGGGGGCGAGCACGGTCGAATTGAAGGCCACGACAAACGGTAGCTCGTCAAGGTCTGGCCAATCCGCATCCGGCACTTCGACCGGTTCGGCCAAAATCCCCGAGCAACGCAGTTTGAGGATCAAGCCGATCCGGTCCACGGGGGTGATGATCCTGCCAAACTCCGGGCACTCCAGGACCTCCGCATATTCGACCAGCATCGGGCCTGTGTAGGCCAGGCGCAGCCGGTCAGCGAAGAAAGCCGAGACAAGGGCGCCAGCGGACTTTCGAGGTGAAAGCAGACCAGCGACAAGAACACTCGTGTCGAGGACGACGTCCTCAGACATGGCGGGGACGCCGGGCCGCTTTGACGAGCGCCGTGACCTGTGCCCCTGCCATTTTGTCCGCAGCCGTATCCTTGGCTCGGCGGCGAATGCGCTCCAGGGAAATCTGCCCCAAGGCATCGATGGCCAGACGTTCCAATTCGCGTCCCAGACCGCCGGGTGACACGCCAGCCGCTGATTCCGCTGCGTCGCGAAGGAAGCGAGAAACCGGCAGTCCATGCTGACGCGCAGCCGCACGAATCCGGCGGGAGGATGCTGCGGGAGCATGGAAAGAAAGGGTCAGCATACCTGTAGATCCCTATAGATTTCGAGCGTATCAAGAATCCCGCGGCTTTCGTTGGTGCGCCGTGGTTTTCAAATGAACATGCAAGACACCATTGACCCGCGCGTCCGGGATGCGCTGGATTTTTTGGGGATGGGGGCGCTTTGCACCTTTCACTGCATTGGCCTTGGGACGGTCATTGCCGTTTGCGTGTCAAAATTTATACGTAGCGAAGCTCCTTTTCAGGGACTCCGTCGAGTCCGGCAAATTCAAATCTGCCTTCCATTCGTGTCCAATGGTGGTCAGATCTCATGGCAGCGGCTCTGTATGTGATTCGATAAACCAGCCTTGTGAGGCACGCCGTGATGCGCAAGGGTAGGGGAGTATCGTCCTTTTGATCTGTTGCCGCATGAGCGCGTTGCCAGCCGCCCGAATCAGCCTCCGTCTCCGGGATATCAATCAGCTTTTCAACTCCCTGGATCCTTCGCCGTTTCTGGACCGGGATCTGGATCGTGATGTCGAGGAGTTCATCGTAAGCTGGGCTCGGGAATCGCGCAGGAACCTGCCTTTCGAAGTCGTAATCCACCTGGGCACAAACCCCGATCCCCACCGTGCGCAGGAGGCTCAGGACGCGGTGCGCCGCTATTTTGTGGCGCGGGCGGAGTTGAAGCAGCGGGAATTGCATCAGCTGCTCCGGCGGGCGTATTTTGTCCTGACGATCGGTGTCCTGTTTCTTACAACCTGTCTGTCCGTGGCTGCCATGGCGAGGCGGGTTTTTTCGGAGGGAACCGCGGACATCGTGCGCGAAGGCATGGTTATCGTGGGGTGGGTGGCAATGTGGCGCCCGCTCGAAATCTACCTTTACGACTGGTGGCCTTTCCGGAAGGACTGGCTTCTCCTCCAACGCCTGGCGGATGCCAAGGTGCGGCTGGTCCCTCCCGTGACCACCCCCGCTGTCTAGTCCAATCAGCCGTCAAGAAGTGACAGCGCAAGATTCGGCCGGATCTTGAATCACCGCATGGACGCGGAACGCATGGAGTTCCGGTCAGGCGTCTTTGTTGCCTCGTCCTTCCCGTTTTCTTGCTTCTTCCTTCCGTATCCGTCCACGATTGGGTTTCCGGTCTGAAATTGGTAGGAGGTGTTGAAGATGAGCTCGATTTTTGGAGTGACGAAGACCCGGACCTTGATCCTGCCCTGCTGGGCGTTTGCGGGATCTGCGCGGCCCTCAATGCGCCGGTGCTCTCCCTTGGTATTTTGGGCGCTGCCGGTGAAGGCAACGGATTCCCCTGCGGCGAGCCTGGCAAAGGCGTCTTCGGGAAACTCGATGGTCAGGCCACCGTGCTCGTTGTAGAAAAAATACGGGAATACCTTGGTGGTGTAAGTTCCCCGAAAGGACAGACCGTCTCGAATCAGGGGAGGAAGGGTGAGCGTCACAATTCCGATATAAATCGACGTGCGGGCGCGCTCGACCGTCACACTGCGCGGATCCGCGGGTGAGGCAGGAGCCGTCGACACCGAGGCGGCCTCTTCCGCGGCGGTGACACGCATGGGCAGCCCAAGGAGCAGGGTGGCACCCAACCCCACGAGGACTAAGCGACTACGAAGCATGAAAGCAGGCTGGGCCGCCTGCCGGCGCTTCGCAAATGTCATCTGCACCCACCTGTAGGCTGCGCTTTCGCAGTTGCGAACCCGGCCGCCCCATTCTGTGCTGTCTGGCTTATGGCCAAGCAATCTCAGGCGACATGGGGCGGTCGGTTCACTTCAGCGCCGGCGGAGCTGATGCTCCGTTTCAGCGAGAGCGTTTCGTTCGATGCGCGACTCGCTCCGTTCGACATTGCGGGAAGCAGGGCGCACTCCGCCATGCTGGCCCATGTCGGCCTGATCACGGAAGCGGAGCGCGATGCCATTCATCGGGGACTCTCTGAAATCGAGAAGGAAATCGGGGAAGGCAGGTTTACCTGGAGCACGCAACTGGAGGATGTTCACATGAACATCGAGCAGGCGCTCACCCGGCGGGCGGCTGCTGCGGCAAAGCTTCACACCGCACGGAGTCGCAATGACCAGGTCGCGACCGACATGCGCCTCTGGTTCAAGCACGCCTGCAGGAGCCTTGCCGAAAAGCTCCGCGGTGCGCAGCGGGCGCTGCTGGCGCTGGCGGAGAGGGACGGAGGTGTGATGATCCCGGGATACACCCACCTGCAGCGTGCACAGCCGGTGCCCCTGGCCCATCATCTGCTGGCATGGATGGAGATGCTCGATCGTGATGCGCAGCGTTTCGATGACGTGCATGCCCAGGCGAACTGGTGTCCGCTGGGATCTGGGGCCATTGCGGGCACGACCCTTCCGATCGACCGCGAATTCACCGCGCGGGCACTGGGCTTTGTCGATGACAAGGGCCGGCCGCGCGTGACGCAGAATTCGATGGATACCGTGGCGGATCGGGATGTGTTTATCGCCTTTGCCACCGCGTGCGCCACCGCTGGGGTGCACTTCTCGCGGATTGCCGAGGACCTGATCCTCTGGTCGAGCGTCGAGTTCAAGTTTGTGGAACTGCCCGATGCCTTCTGCACGGGGTCATCGCTCATGCCGCAGAAGAAGAATCCCGATTCGTGCGAACTGCTTCGGGGGAAATCTGCGCGTCTGCAGGGAAACCTTCACACCCTGCTCACGCTCACGAAAGGATTGCCGCTGACCTACAATCGCGACCTGCAGGAGGACAAGCCTCCCGTCTTCGACAGCTTTGACCAGACCTTGATCTGCGCGGAGGTGCTGGCGGGCACCCTCGAGGGAATGCAGGTGATCAGGCATCGCTGTGAGGAAGCGGTGCGCGATCCTTTGCTGCTGGCGACGGATCTCGCGGATTACCTGGTGATGCACGGCGTTCCCTTCCGCGAGGCGCATCATGCGGTGGGCGCGGTGGTCAAACTGGCGGAAGAGAACAATGTCCGCCTCGATCAGCTTTCAGCCGAATCCGTGCGGGAAGTTCATCCGAAATTTGGAAACGACTGGGGGCAGGTGTTCGATTTGAAGCGGGCGATGGCGATGCGCAAGGGAACGGGAATGCCCGGCCCCGGCCAGGTGAAAAAACAACTCGCGCGGTGGAGGCGGACGCTGGCGCCCTAGCGCGAAATGCCGACACTCATTCTCACGAGTCGGGTGCGGCGAATCCCGGCGCGGGGGCGGATTTCTCCAAGGGCAAATTTCGCTTTTAACCCGGGCCTTCCTGCTTGATTCTATCGAGTCTTCAAGATGGCCAAAGTCCGCATCCTTCCTGATCGAGTTGCCAACCAGATCGCCGCCGGCGAGGTGATCGAGCGGCCGGCCGCGGTGGTGAAGGAACTGGTTGAAAATGCACTCGACGCGGGGGCCAGCCGGGTGGAGGTGGAGTTCCGGACGGGTGGGCGCGCACTGATGAGCGTGGAGGACAATGGCAGTGGCATGGATCGCGATGACGCCATGCTCGCGCTGGAGCGTCACGCGACGAGCAAGATCAAGGAGGCAAACGATCTCGATCACCTGGCCAGCTACGGGTTTCGCGGCGAGGCGCTGCCCTCCATCGCAAGCGTCTCCCGTTTCAGCCTCCAGACCCGTGCGAAGGGCGATGACACCGGCACCGAGGTGCTCGTCAATGGCGGCAGGTTTGTCCACGTGCGCGACTGCGGCCGGCCTGTCGGCACCCGGATCGAAGTGGCCCAGCTTTTCAATTCGGTTCCTGCGAGGAGGAAATTCCTCAAGAGCGACCAGACGGAGGCGGCCCACATCGTCCAGTGCGTGCGACTGTATGCGTTGGCGCGCCCGGATGTCGCATTCGTCCTCGTCGAGGATGGACGCATCATTTTCCGCTCGCCTGAATGCACGCAGTTGTCTGAAAGAGTCGCCGAGATCTTTGGAAAACAGATTGCCGAGTCCCTGGTACCCATCGACGCACGGGAAGGCGGAATCCGATTGCAGGGATTGATCGGCAGGCCCGGCATCGGCCGGGCGACACGCCACGAGATGATAACCTTCGTCAATCAGAGGCCGGTCGACAGCAGGACGCTGAACTATGCATTGATCGAGAGCTATCAGGAGTCGCTCCAGAAGGGCCGTTATCCGCTGGCCTTCGTTTTTCTCGATGTCGATCCGGCCTCCGTCGATGTAAACGTGCATCCCGCGAAGCGCGAAATCCGGTTTCGGGGGGAGGCTGCGGTGCGTGGATTTGTCATCAGGAGCGTCCTGCAGCGGCTGCGGGAACTGGGGGGGCAGTCCTCCGCACCGGTGTCGACGGCGGGTGTGCCCCTTTCGACGCCGATTGGTCATTCCCATCTTCCTCCCGAAGCCCCGGCTGCGGGCCCCGGAGGGCTCAAGGGAGGCGAAACCGTTCTCCACCGTGCACCGATCACAGCCGTTACCGGCGCCCTTGCGAGCGCCACCCCGTCGCCTGCCGTGGTACCGGGTACCAGGCAACCTCCGGCACCACCCGTGCGCGAGGCTGTTCCCGGTTCGGCTGACGCGGCTGGCCACATTCCGGCGTTGCCCGCATGGCGGTACGTGGGCTTGGCGCATGGGTCCTATGCCTTGTTCGAGACTGCGGCCGGCCTCGTGCTGCTCGATCGGCGGGCTTCCCACGAGCGGATCTGGTTCGAACGCCTGCAGGCGCAATTCCGCGCCGGTCAGGTGCCCAGTCAGCGTCTGCTCCTGGCCGTGCCCGTCGAACTGGACGCGGTCTCCTCGGCGCTACTGGTCGACAGCCTGGAGTTTCTGAACCGGCACGGCTTCGAAATCGTCGAGTTTGGAAGAAACTTTTTCCGGATAGAGGGCCTGCCGGGATGGATGGAGCCCGGCGATGCAGAGGGGTTTCTCCGGGATCTCATCGGTCTGCTGCGTGAGGGGCGTTTCCACGAAAAGGATGCCGACCTTGCCCGGGAGGAGCTTGCGAGGCTGGCAGTTTTGAAGGCGATACGACTGCCGCAGGTGCAAACGGAAAATGAGATCGGCTCCCTGCTCGGGCAACTTTTTGCCACGCGGGCGCCGTTGACCAGCCCTGCAGGCAAACCAACCTACATCGAGCTCAATCACGGTGAGCTTGCGCGGCGCTTTCAAAGGTAGACGCTGATGGAGTGCAGTAGTTCGCTGAGTGGCATGTGCGGACGCGGCTTGCACTGCCTTCCGGCTCAATCAGTCTGAGAGTCGCCTGTTCAAGTCACATCTCGCACCTTTTCACCATGTCCGCTGCCACTCGAAAACCCGCCGCTTCCTCTGTCAAATCCTCCAAGGGCACTCCGGCTCTGCCGAGCATCGCGGAAAGTACGAGTGTGCATTTCAAGCAGTCGATACTGCGGAATCTGACGGCGACGCTCGCCCGCGACCGGGTGACCGCCGTGCCTCGCGACTGGTGGATCGCAACAGCCATGGCGACTCGGGAGACCATTCTTGCCCGGCTGATCTCGACCCAGCGGGTGCACAACGAGCAGAATGTGAGGAGGCTCTATTATCTTTCGCTCGAGTACCTGATGGGACGGCTCCTCGAGAACAACCTGCACAACACCGGCCTGATGGAGGCGGCGAGGACCGCGTTGCAGGAACTCGGTGTGGATTTCGAATCGGTTCGTGAAGCGGAGGTCGACATGGGGCTTGGAAATGGTGGCCTCGGGCGACTTGCCGCATGCTTTCTGGATTCCCTGGCCACGCTTGATCTTCCTGCGATCGGGTACGGCATTCACTACGAGTTCGGGCTTTTCAAACAGGAGTTCGTCAACGGCCATCAGGTTGAACATCCGGACGGCTGGATGATGTTCGGCACACCATGGGAGGTCATCCGGCCGGAGTACACGACCGAGGTTCAGGTATACGGCGAAGTGGAGAATGTGTTCAACGACCGGGGCGACTACCGGCCCCGATGGGTCAAGACACGTACCATCCTGGGCGTGCCCTATGACATCCCGATCGCGGGCTATGGAACCAAAACCGTTAATTTCCTGCGGCTTTGGGCATCGAAATCGACCGAGGAGTTCGATCTGGCCGCCTTCAATTCGGGGGGATATGTCGATGCGGTCAGGGAAAAGGCGGTGGGCGAAACGGTTTCAAAGGTTCTCTATCCGAACGACAAGACCGAGAACGGCAAGGAACTGCGCCTGGTGCAGCAGTACTTCTTTGTCGCCTGCTCGCTGCGGGACATCATTCGCCGCCACGTCCGGGCACCGGGCAATTCCTGGAAAAACTTTCCAGAGAAGGTGGCGATCCAGCTGAATGACACCCATCCCGCCGTCGCGGTGGCGGAGCTGATGCGGCTGCTGCTGGACGAACATGACTTTGAATGGGACGCAGCCTGGGAGATCGTGACAGCCACGTTCGGATACACCAATCACACGCTCCTGCCCGAGGCGCTCGAGAAATGGGGGGTTCCCCTTTTCGGCCGCGTCCTGCCACGGCATCTCCAGATCATCTATGAGATCAACGGGCGCCTCATGGAACTGGTGGAAAAGAAGTGGCCGGGCGACGATGCCAAGAAGCGCGACTGCTCCCTGATCGAGGAAGGCGGCGCCAAACACATTCGTATGGCCAACCTTGCCGTGGCAGGCTCCCACGCGGTCAATGGCGTCGCGGCGCTGCACACACGCCTGCTGAAAAAGGATCTGTTTCCGCTCTTCGATGCGCTCTATCCGGGCAAGTTCCAGAACAAGACCAATGGCATCACGCCGCGCCGCTGGCTGCTGGACTGCAATCCACGACTGTCGGCGCTCATCGAGGGAAGGCTGAAGTCCAGGGACTGGGTCAGGGATCTGGACAAGCTCAGGGGACTCGAGGCATTTGCGGATGACCCGAAGTTCCAGCGCGATTTCCTCGCAGTCAAACGCGAGAACAAGAGGGAACTCGCGGCGATCATCGAATCGGAATGCGGCGTTGAGGTGTCACCCGACGCCTTGTTTGACGTTCAAATCAAACGGCTTCACGAGTACAAGCGGCAGCACCTCAACCTGCTCCATGTTCTCGCGCTGTACAGGAGGCTGCTGCGTGATCCTTCGCTCTTGGTCACGCCGCGTGTCTTCATTTTCGGGGCGAAGGCCGCGCCCGGATATGACCTGGCGAAGAACATCATTCGTGCGATCAACGTGGTGGGGGCACGCATCAACAGCGACGAGCGCATTGGCGGAAAGCTGAAGGTTGTTTTTCTTCCGAACTACCGGGTCTCCCTGGCTGAACGCATCATTCCGGCAGCGGACCTTTCGGAGCAGATTTCCACGGCAGGAAAAGAGGCGTCGGGAACCGGAAACATGAAGCTGGCGCTCAACGGGGCGCTGACGATCGGCACCCTGGACGGCGCAAACGTCGAGATCCGCGAGGAAGTGGGCGATGACAACATTTTCATCTTCGGAATGACGGTTGAGGAGGTGGCTGACCTGCGATCCAAGGGCTACAATCCCAGAATCTGGTACGACAAGGACGAGGAACTGCGGGCGGTGGTGGACTGGCTGGGATCCAACTACTTCACTCCGGACGAGCAAAATGCGTTTGGCGCCGTGCATCACAGCCTGCTGGAGGGCGGGGATCCCTACATGGTGCTCGCGGACTTCCGCTCGTACTCCGACGCGCATGCCAGGGTTGATCTTGCCTACCGGGACACGGCGAGATGGGCGCGCATGGCCGTGCTGAACACGGCTCGCGTCGGCAAGTTTTCGAGCGATCGCACCATTCTCGAGTATGCGCGCGACATCTGGAGCCTCCCTGCAGCGCCGGTGCCCTGAGTCATGGTGAGGGCACATCGGACGCCGGCGCCGGGTGTGCCCGGTTCAGCCGAATGTTTTCAGTTGCGCGCACCGCTGTCGTGCGTGGACTAGCCACTGTGTCCACCGCCTATCAGGTCATTGCCCGCAAGTGGCGTCCGCAGACATTCGACGATGTCGTGGGGCAGGATCATGTCGTCCGCACGCTGAGGAATGCCATCGAGAGGGGCCGGATCGCGCATGCCTACCTCCTGGTCGGGCCCCGGGGCACGGGCAAGACCTCGACGGCGCGAATCTTCGCCAAGGCGTTGAACTGCCCCGGTGGCCCCCGGGCGGACTTCGATCCTGAGGATCCGGTTGTCAAGTCCATCGCGGATGGCACCTCGATGGATGTGATCGAAGTGGATGGCGCGTCGAACAACTCGGTCGATCAGATCCGGGATTTGCGGGATGACGTGCGTTATGCGCCGGCCCAGGGCAAATTCAAGATCTACATCATTGACGAGGTGCACATGCTCTCGAATCAGGCGTTCAACGCGCTCCTGAAGACACTTGAGGAGCCGCCGCCGCATGTGAAGTTCATCTTTGCGACCACGGATGTGCAGAAAGTACTGCCGACAATCCTGTCACGGTGCCAGCGGTTCGACCTGAAGCCCATTCCTGGCGAATTGATCGTGGCCCGGCTGAAAAAGATTGCGGCCGAGGAGAAGGTGAAAGCGGCGGATGCCGCCCTGTCCTGCATCGCGCGCATGGCAGAGGGCGGCATGCGCGATGCGCAGTCCATCTTTGACCAGATGATCTCGTTTTGCGGATCGGAGATATCCGAGAACGATGTCCTGGAAGTGTACGGACTGGTGTCCGCGGAAAAGGTCGCCGGACTCGCCCAGGCCCTTGCCGCGGGCGACCACGCGCGGATTCTTGAAATGGTCGACGCGTGTGATCGCGATGGCCGGGACCTGGTGCGTCTGCTGGGCGACCTGCAGGCGGTGGTCCGTGACGCGTTGCTGGATGCCATTTCCCAAGGAGGTAAGTCGACCGCCCTGGGTGGCGTTGCATTGACCACGGAGCAGATCACCCGTCTCCTAGACGCGCTTCGGGAAGGCGAGGGCAGTGTGAAGCTCGGATTGGCGGAGCGCATCAACTTCGAAATCACACTGCTCAAGGCGGTGGAGGCGAGCCGTGCGCGGGCGATCGACAGCCTGATCAAGGAACTGGCCGCGCTTGCCGAGGAATCTCCGGACGAATCCGGAAGCGGCTCAAAAAAAAAGTCCTGACCCGGCTGGATCGGCTCGTTGAGAGGATGACTTCCTCCGAGGAGGAAGCGTCTTCGCGATCGCCCGCAGCGGTGCCACTCAGGGACAGCCGGCACGGAACAGCTAGCGTGGAGCTGCCAAAGGGTCCGGCGGCTGCGGCAAACGGAGACTTGCGGGAGAATGATGCCTCGAAGAGTGCGCCTGAGGAGCGTGGGGCTGATGCGGCAGTGGAAGATTCCCTTGATGGAGATGAGCCACCGCTCGATGTCATTCTCGCGGACGAAAGTTCGGGCATTGCGTCGGAGCAGGAGATGCAGCGGTCCTCTTCAGGGGGATCGTCAATCGAGGAGGATGCAGGCACCGTGAAGCCGCTTCCCTCGTTGAATGAACTTGTTGTTCAAATCCCTGCCGAGGTGCGCGACGCCTTGGAGACGCTCTTTCGAGCAAGGTTCACGCAGGTGACGCGTGTGCCGCGATCGGTGCTGGAGGCCTGTGCGAAGGCGGTCCCGGGGAGGCAGTGATCCCGCCGTGCCAGGATGGCAGAACTGCGAATCGCACCGCCGTTCCTATTCGATCCAGGCGCCTTCGAGCGGCTGCCTTCCCTTCGTGTCCGGCAGGTACAGATATCCCTGGGCCGCCTCCGCCGGAGGTTCGAGTTGCACCCATTCCCTCGAAAAGAGCCCTTCATCAACACCCTCGAAGCTGTCGAGTGCGCTCAGGCAGTCGTCGTCGACAAGATAGACCTCCCCGCTCACCGATGAGGGATAATCAGGCATGCGTACCATGCCGGGGAATTCTCCCAGATGATAAAGCCGGAAACCCGGAACGGTTCTTGTTTCCCCGAGGCAGAGCTGATTCTCCAGCAACCTGTGGGAACGGCACCCTCGCTTGAGCGTTCCATAGACGAAGAGACGCGTCATGAAACCGGTGGCTCGGCTGGGAGAAACTCGACGACCAAAGCCGTTGCGTTGTCGCGGCCAGACTTTTCAATCGCCTCCTCAACAATGCGCTGGGCTGTTGATTTTGCGGGGGAGGCAGGCGCCTCCCGGATCAGATCGTCCAGATTCCGATCCCAGAGACCGTCGATGACACCGTCCGAGCAAAGCAGAAAACGGTCTCCAATCGCGTAGGAAGCAATCCCGACCTGCGGGTCGATGTTTCGGATGCCCGCGCCCATGGCCTGGTGAAGGGAATGGCGCATCGGATGGGAACGGGCCTCACGTTCGTTGATCCGGCCTTTGCGGCGAAGCCAGCCCACGTGGTTGTGATCGTCGGTGAGCTGCCGGCTGCCGCCGGGGGCCGGAAAATGATAGATCCGGCTGTCGCCAACATGGGCGAAATAGACCTGGTCATGGGCAATCCAGCAAAGGCTGAGGGTTGCTCCCATTCCGGCGCACTCCTCGTAGCTGCGGCCGAGGAAGGTCAGGTCCTGGTGTATGGATGCAAAGAGCTTTCCGAGGACCTCGATTCTGGCCTCGGGCTGGCTGGTCTGCGATCGACGTACGATGGGAGGAAGCAACTGCGTGATTCGATCCACCGCGAGCTTGCTCGCTATCTCGCCGGATTTGGCGCCGCCCATGCCATCGCTGACGGCAAACACAAAATCGTTGGCGGCAAGGAATGCCTCACCCGTCTTGCCGAGATAACGAACCTCGTGGGCGTCAATCGCGAGTGCGAGAAAGGCGTCTTCGTTGTTTTCGCGCACGCGTCCCCTGTCGGTGATGCCCGACCATCGAACGATCGGCAGGGACTGGGTTGGACGGAAAAGCGGATCCTGTTTCACGGTGGCGGGGGGGGGCGTCACAAAGCGTTGGCATCTGCCGGAGGCGTGGGCGAGACCGTCAAAGGGTTGCCCTGGTCGTCGAGCAAGGTGGCGAATTCGAAATCGATGATGCAGAATCGTCCATCGGAGGTCCGATAGGTCACGTTTCTCATGAACTGGTCCTCATGGCGGACGCCGAAGGCCTCGAGTTCGCCGAACAGCTCTGCCATGCGCTTTGGGTCCAGATGCTCCACGATGCGGCCGCAATTGGTGGTGACGATCTTGAGAATTCCCGGGTCGGAATCGAGCAGGCGAGGGACGAAGTGGCAGCCCCGTTCTTCGAGGTGTCTGAGCACCAGGACCTCGTTTTCAAATCGTTCCCTGGCCTGCGGGCCACGGAACGTCTTGTGCACCCGGCCATCAAAGCCGATTCTTACGATTGCCCGCTGGGTATCTTTGACCTCGTGCATCTGCGAAGTGGACAGTTTAGAGCGAAATCTTGCGAGGCAAGGGGGGAAAATGGGGCGATCGGCATCAAGAATGAGCATTTTTCCTGAAACCGACGACGAATTGGTTCCGGGTGGAGCATTGGCATGCAAGGTGCTTGGCTTGTTCGCGCTGGCGTCTGGGGTGCTTATTGCGCTTCAACTAGCACGTCTGTTCACATTTTCCTGAAACCCACCCATCATGGCGAAAATCAAACTGGAATACATCTGGCTCGACGGCTACACCCCGTTGGCTGGCTTGCGAAGCAAGACCAAGATAATCGACGGCAATGTCTCGTCCCTCAAGCTGGAGGATCTCCCTGTATGGGGATTTGACGGAAGCTCGACCCAGCAGGCGGAGGGGAAAAGCTCGGATTGCCAGCTCAAGCCCGTGGCACTCTTTCCGGATGTCACCCGCAAGAATGCCTTTCTCGTGATGTCGGAGGTGCTGATGCCCAAGGGTGAACCGCATCCTTCAAACTCCCGGGCGACAATTCCGGATGATCCGGACACCTGGTTTGGATTTGAGCAGGAGTACTTTTTCTTTCAGAACGGCCGCCCGCTGGGTTTCCCGGTGGAAGGCTATCCGGCTCCGCAAGGACCCTATTACACCGGTGTGGGTTACCGCAGCATTGGCAACGTGGCCCGGAAGATTGTCGAGGAACACATCGATCTGTGCGTCGCAGCCGGAATCAACATCGAAGGAATCAATGCCGAGGTCGCGAAGGGACAGTGGGAATTCCAGATTTTCGGCAAGGGTTCAAAGAATGCGGCGGACCAGGTCTGGGTTGCCCGCTATCTCCTGAGTCGCCTGTGCGAGGGATACGGCGTCGACATTGAATGGGGCTGCAAGCCCGTGCGGGGGGAATGGGGCCGGGCATTGGATTGGAATGGATCCGGCATGCACTGCAATTTCTCGACGAAACATCTCCGCGAAGTGGGCGGAAAGGCGTATTTCGAGAAGCTCATGGCCGCCTTCGACAAGCATCGCGACGAGCACATCGCCGTCTATGGTCCGGACAACCATCTTCGACTGACCGGTCTGCATGAAACCCAGTCGATCGACAAATTCTCCTACGGCCTGGCCGATCGTGGCGCGTCGATTCGCATCCCCCACAGTTTCATCAACAGTGGCTATCGCGGGTATCTCGAGGACCGCCGGCCGAACTCCGCCGCCGATCCGTATCTTGTGGCGGGCAGGATCATCAGGACAATCCAGACGGTTCCCACCGCGTAGGCTGCACCTGTACTGATTTTCCGGAATCCGCGCGGGCGGATTCTACGACGAGCGGGCGTTATGGCGGGTGATTTCACCGCATACGCCCGCTTTTTGCTGTCCTCCGCGCAAGGGCGTGCGTGGACCCGGCATGAAGGTCCCGCTGGCCGGCACACGCCTCAGAAGGCCCTCGGTGTGCAATTCCCGCAGGAGACGGTGTGCGGTCTGGTAGCTGACACCGTGACGCGAAGCCAGGGCGCGGGCCGAAAGGAAGCGGGTTCCGGGCAGGAGGGTCTCATGACGAAGGCGCACCATAAGTGCTGCCTTGATCTCCAGAATGCGCCTGGATCTTGGACGGGACATTTCCGTCCAGCATTATCATATCAGATGTTGTGTCGAGCGATGTTCCAATGATTGAAGCCCGTGGCGGCGCATGGAGCATGGCTGCATGTCCATGGCGTCATTATCCGGAAAAGTGATTGTTGTTGTCGGTGGGACGACCGGGCTCGGCTTTTCAGCCGCCCGGGCGATGCTCGAGGCCGGGGCGAAAGGCGTGGTGCTCACCGGTCGGGATGAAAACTCCGCGCGTGCGGCGGCGGGCAATCTCGGCGAAGGAGCCGCTGTTTACACGGGCGACGCCGTGGACCCGGGGCATGCAACGACGGCCATCGCGCTCGCGCTGGAAAAATTTGGAGCCTTCAGTGGCCTGTATCACGTCGCCGGCGGCAGTGGGCGCCGTTTTGGGGACGGACCCCTTCATGAAATCACGGATGAAGGTGTGAAGGCCACGCTGGAGATGAATCTCCAGTCGCTCATCTATTCAAACCGGGCGGCCGTGCGCCAGTTCCTGGCCCAAGAGACAGGCGGCGTGATTCTCAACATGAGTTCCGTGCTCGGCTGGTCGCCTTCGCCTCCCTACTTCTCCACGCACGTCTATGCGGCCTCGAAGGCCGGCATCATCGGGTTCACGCAGTCGGTTGCCGCACGCTATGCGGGTGACAACATCCGGCTCAACGTCATTGCGCCGGCCCTCGTCGAAACTCCGATGGCGCGCCGTGCTGCGGGGGATGAACGCATCCTTGAATTCATCAGGACCAAGCAGCCCCTCGATGGAGGAAGAATCGGGCGGCCGGACGATTGTGACGGCGCAGCCGTCTTTCTGCTTTCCGATGCCGCACGTTTCGTCACCGGGCAGGTCCTGGCGGTCGACGGTGGCTGGTGCCTGAGCGAGGGTCAGGTGCCAGGTGCAATGGCATGAGCACTTCCGCGGTGCTTCGGTTTCTTTCATGAACCGGCGTGCATCCGGGCGATTTCCCAGCCAGGCGCGGCAGGCAATGGATGCCGCCGCGGCTCATGAGGGTATTGGAGTCATCACCAAACCATGACGCATGATTTCATGCTGAACGTCCTTCTGGGCGAATCGAGGCTGGCTCGCGTCCGTTTCCTCGGAGAAGCGTTCCAATCTGCCTGTCAAAGGTGACCGAGGCAGTCACTTTCGGTATTCCCAAGCCATTGATGGACAATGTTTGGGCTTTTCAACTCGCGGGCATGAACTTAAATGCGGGTGATTTACCCCGCTGCCGGGAACCAAGGTTGAGTTACGCTGACCCTTCACATCTATGCGTCTCCAGAATTCACTCGTTTCGATTCGCACTCAGGGTTTCACACCGTTGCGGTTGTTGGAGCTGCTGCTCGCATCGTTGCTGATCGCCGCGCCAGGGTTTTCCCAAGTCGCGGCGACGTCTCCGGACAATCTTACCATCGTCTCGAGCCAGCCGATGGAGATTGAAGCGGAAGGGACCGGTGTGCATGGACAGTTTGTGGTGTCCAAGGAAATGATCACTGCGGACACAAGCGGTGACCTGGTTTACACGATCACGGAGCCGCCGAAATTCGGACGGGTGGGGCTGGCGGGCGGAGATGACTCGGATGTCTTCAAGAATACCACTTCGCGACTCGGTTACTTTGCCTATCGTCCGCAGGAGGACTATGTCGGTGCGGATTCCTTTGGTTACAGCGTGCGGAATGAGACCTCGGGCCTTGTCTACAAGAACAGGGTTCTCGTGACGGTGAAGCCGCCACCGCCGGTGGAATTGCAGAAATTCGAGGTGAGCGCCGACCGCGGGCGGGTTCTCAACGTCAGCGGCGTTACGCTCACGACGCGTCCGAACTCGCAGGTCAGTCAGAAGCTGCCGAGTCACGAGGACTTCATGTCAGAGGCGGACCGACTGTCGATCGTGGGTGCCAAACCTGTGTACGTGCTGGACGACGCCGCCAGGCCTCAGAACGGCACCGCCAGGCTCGATCGTGTCACGGGGCAGCTGACCTACTCTCCCAACCCCGGCTTCATCGGTACCGACCATCTCAAATACTACACCACCGATGAGAACAATCCCCACCTGGGGGCGGAGAACACCGTAACCATCCAGGTCGAGCCGATCCGAATCAAGAAGCACCTCGTGGCTGATCGTTCGCGCAGCCGGGAGGTCGACCTCGTTTTTGTCATCAACAACTCACCGTCAATGGCCGCGCACCAGGCCCGGCTTGCTGAAAACCTCAGCCGTTTCCGGAGGTTGTTTGATACCCGCGACCTCGACTACAGGATCGGCGTGCTCACGACCGATTTCGTGAACAAGGACTCACGGGCAGGATGGGGTGGCGCCAGGTATTACAAGGATGTGCGCTCGGTTGAACTCGACGCGAAGGGCAATCCCGTGCTCGACCGGCGTGGGCGTCCAAAGTCGATCACCAAACGGGTGGCAAGCAACGGCAATCTTGTTTCGCTGACCGTCATGCCCCAGCCATGGGTCACCCGCGAGACGCCCGACGGAATCTTTTCCGAGCTTGTCAAGGTGGGCACGAATGGAGACAGCAACCGCACCGCGTTCACTGCGGTGTACAATTTTGTCGCGGGCTACTACAACAGGCAGCACACCTTTCTCAGGCCCGACGCTGCGACCTTCGTGGTGTTTTTTATGGACGAGGAGGAGACACGCATGGCGACCTGGAAGGTCAATCGGGATGGAACGCGTCGTGCCGAATGGATTGAAGACGGGAAGCTTCCCGATCTCATCAGGCAGTACAACGCACGAAATCCTTCGGCGCGCCAGACACTGGATAGCTACATACACGATTGGGTGCTGCGGCCTTTTGTCATAGCTAAGGGAAACAAGCGTGGAAACGTCGAGATGGAGGCGGTGGTCAGCCGTGACAACCTCTCGCATCGCCGTGCGGCGGAGCTGACAGGCGGTACCGTGCTCGACATCGAGTCCGACTTTTCGGCGCAACTGGCGGCGCTTGGTGATAGGATTGCGGACACGGTTGCCGTGGCGTTGGAGCCTGTTCAGGTCACAGCGACGCTTTACAGGAAGAGCTTTCGTGTCCTCGTGGATGGTGTGGAAATCCCCGAGGATCCCGTGAACGGATTCACCTACGATGAGCGCACGCACAGCATCCGGTTTCAGGGCGCGGCCAAGAAGAAGGCATTTACCGCCAAGATAGACATCACCTACGAGGAGCACATGTAGGGTGGGGCTCCCCGGAGGCCCTTCATCGGCCGTACCTGAACCTGCTGGCGCGAAGGGGCGTCAGTCCAGCCCTTCCGTCACGTTGCGGATTTTCCCTGCCTCTATGGCGGCAAGGGCGCCCTTGTACTGGGCCTCAAGCTGGTCGAAGGAAGAGATGCTCATGCCCAGATTCCGGATGACTCCGTCCGTGAGCGCGTAGATCCAGCTGTGAATCGTCAGGGGCTGACCGCGGTCCCACGCATCGCGCACGATCGTGGTCTGGCAGACATTTGCGACCTGCTCGACAACATTGAGCTCACAGAGCGTATTGATGCGACCCTTCTCGCCGGACCTTGCCTGCACGCAGGATTTGTGGCGTTCGCAAATATCCTGGACGTGACGCAGCCAGTTGTCCGCCAGCCCGATCCTGTCGCACCGCAGGGCCGTCCGAACTCCGCTGCAGCCATAGTGTCCGACGACGATGATATGCCTGACCTTGAGCAGATCGACGGCGAACTGCATCACGGAAAGGCAGTTCAGATCGGTGTGGATGACGAGATTGGCGATATTGCGATGGACGAAGAGTTCTCCGGGAAGAAGATTGACGATCTCGTTGGCCGGAACGCGACTGTCGGAGCAGCCAATCCACAAGTACTCGGGCGATTGCTGCTGGGAGAGCTTTTCGAAGAAATTTGGGTCATGCCGTCTGATGGTCTCCGACCAGTCCCGATTTCTGGCAAACAAGTGATCGAGTTGTCCCATAGACCCGCACTGCAACGCCACATCCCGGAGTTGTCGATGGGATTTCCATGGCACGCCGGCAGTTCCGGTCGCGCCTCCCTCTGCTCGAAGGAAGTTCGTGAAAAGTGAAATCGCCCCGCGTCTGGAACTCGCGTCGTGTGACGCTAGATCGCCGACAGGATGGCGTTGAAGGTCCTGCTCGGGCGCATCGCTGCGGAAGCCAGCGTTTCGTCGGGACGGTAGTATCCCCCGATGTCCGAAGGTTTCCCCTGCACCGCATTTAGTTCTGCAATGATGGTCTGCTCCGCGTCTGCGAGTTTCCGGGCGACCGGTGCGAAAACCTTCTTCAGTTCCGCGTCGTTCTCTTGCGAGGCGAGTTCGTGTGCCCAATAGAGCGCGAGATAGAAGTGGCTGCCGCGATTGTCGATGCCGGCTCCCACCTTGCGTGCGGGCGACTTGTCGTTCAGCAGGAAACGTCCTGTCGCTGCATCGAGCGTGTCGGCGAGGATTCTGGCCCGGCTGTTTCCAAACGTTTCACCGAGGTGTTCAAATGAGACTGCAAGTGCGAGAAATTCACCGAGGGAGTCCCATCGAAGGAAGCCCTCCTCCACAAACTGCTGCACGTGTTTTGGTGCGGAGCCGCCTGCGCCGGTTTCAAACAGGCCGCCACCGTTCATCAGGGGGACGATCGAAAGCATCTTCGCGCTGGTTCCGAGTTCGAGGATCGGAAAGAGGTCGGTCAGGTAGTCGCGGAGAACATTGCCTGTCACGGAAATCGTGTCCTTGCCTTCCCTGATGCGCTCGAGGCTGAACTGGCAGGCCTCCGCGGGCGCGAGGATGCGAATGTCGAGGCCGGCGGTGTCGTGTGACACCAGGCAGGTCCTTACCTTCGCGATCAACTGGGCGTCGTGCGCCCTCCTGGAGTCTAGCCAGAACACCGCAGGCGTGTGCGTGGCTCGGGCGCGATTGACCGCGAGTTTTACCCAGTCCTGGATCGCGGCATCCTTCGTCTGACAGGCGCGCCAGATGTCTCCGTCCTCGACGGGATGCTCAAGGAGGACCTTGCCGGATTCATCCACCACACGGACGGTTCCATTGCCGGAAATCTGGAAGGTCTTGTTGTGGGATCCGTATTCCTCAGCCGCCTGCGCCATCAATCCCACATTGGGCACGGAGCCCATGGTCCGCGGGTCAAACGCGCCGTGTTTCCTGCAGAAATCGATCGTCGTCTGGTAGACGCCGGCATAGCTGCTGTCCGGAATGACCGCGAGGGTGTCCTGCAGTTTTCCCTGGGCATTCCACATCTGCCCTGAACTGCGGATCATTGCGGGCATGGAGGCGTCAACGATGACATCGCTGGGAACATGGAGGTTGGTGATGCCCTTGTCCGAATTCACCATCGCGACGGCTGGTCCTTTTGCGTAGGCGGCCTTGATGTCGGCCTCGATGGCCGCCTTCTTTTCCGGAGGAAGATTCTGGATCTTGGCGAGGAGGTCGCCGAGACCGTTGTTCAGGTCGACACCGAGCTCCGCGAAAGTTGCGGCGTGTTTCTCGAGGAGATCCTTGAAAAAAACGCGCACCACATGGCCGAAGATGATGGGATCCGACACCTTCATCATCGTGGCCTTGAGGTGAACCGAGAACAGGATGCCCTCGGCCCGGGCGTGCGCGACCTGTTTCTCCAGGAAGGCCACAAGCGATTTTTTCCTTAGCACCGTGGCATCGATGACTTCACCGGCCTTGAGGGGGGTCTTGTCCTTGAGGACCTTGCGGGTGCCGTCTGCGCCGGCGAATTCGATCCTAACGCTCGTCGCCGCAGGCACGGTCAGAGACTTCTCGTTGGAGAAGAAATCATCGTGACCCATCGTTGCCACGTTTGTCCTGGAGTGCGCCGACCAGGCACCCATCGGGTGGGGGTTCTTGCGCGCGTATTCCTTGACCGCCTTCGGCGCGCGCCGATCGGAGTTGCCTTCGCGGAGCACGGGATTCACCGCGCTTCCCATCACTTTCGCGTAGCGCGCGCGCACGTCCCTGGCGGCGTCGGTTGCCGGGACCTCCGGGAAGTCGGGGATCTTGAAACCCTTGGCCTGAAGTTCGGCGATCGCCGCCTTCATCTGCGGCACCGAGGCGCTGATGTTGGGTAGCTTGATGATGTTGGCCTCGGGTTTGAGCGTCAGCGCTCCTAGCTCGGCGAGGTGATCGCCCACGCGCTGCGCCTCGGTCAGACATTCGGGAAATTGCGCGAGGATTCGTCCGGCAAGTGAGATGTCGCGTGTTTCAACCCGAATCCCGCACTGTTTGGTGAACGCTTGAATGATGGGCAGGAGCGAATGCGTGGCGAGGGCGGGAGCCTCATCTGTTTTCGTGTAAAGGATGGTAGGAACCGAAGGCATGGAAGGGAGGGGATTGTCGCGGACCGCGAACCGTCAAGGCAACAACGTGACGCGAATGCTCACAAGCCTTTGCGTCACAACCCTTCCAAGGTGGGTGGGGATTGAGGGAAAACCGGGGGATCCGATCACAAGCAGTACGAGGCAGCCTATGGTCTGTTTTGTAAGCAACTAATTGATATGATGATAAACGAATGTCGTGAGTCCGGACCACGTGCATCAGGTTGCGCGCTAATCGTGGGTAGTGGCTGCGCTACTGTCCGCAGAGGCGCGGGCCATTCGCGTTGCGAAACCGGTGATTCCGGTGATCCTCATCACTGTCACTCTGCTTAGCAGAGGACATTTGGGGTAACTAAGAAAACAATGCCCGCCGTGTAGGGGTACGCGGCGGGCTCTTTCTTTTTCGGGCTACGACGCTGGGGTGCAGCGCGAACTCCGGCAAGAATGAAGATGTCGCTGCATTCCCCGGTCTCACTATCCCATTTTCATCCCGACGCGCCTGACGGTGGTGATCAGTCGGTCCGTTGCTGGAGGGTCGCGAGAAGTGCCCGCACCTCTTCGGCAGGACTTTCGTGGTGCTGCGCAATCGCCAGTTCAAGGGCGGCGTTGAGGATTGAATTCGCCTCATTGAATTGACCCCGGGAAAGCAGGATCTTTCCGAGTTCGATGCGTGGGATCATCCAGTCGCTCCTTGCATCGGCGCATTGCCGCAGATGACCCTCCGCCTCCCCGGGCCGTCCGGCCGTGAGAAGCGCCTGCGCGAGGCTGAATCGGAAGAGCACGTTGCCGGGCTGTGCGTCCACGAGCTTCGAGAAATGGGCGATCCTATCCATGGGACAAATGAAGCCTGACGCGAACGTGATTGACGAACCGGTTCTTCACGGCGGCAGGAATTTCATCTCCCGCGTCTCGCGGGAGATCCGTACAAAATGCGGCTGAGGGAGAGCGTCCAGGAAGAGTCTGCCATAGGTCTTCGCCAGAATTCGCGAATCGAGGATGGTGATGACACCACGATCCGTGGCCGTTCGAATGAGGCGGCCCACGCCCTGCCTGAACTTGATGATCGATTCGGGCAGCGTCAGTTCTGAGAAGGGATTTCCCCCCGCATTGCGGATGGCGTCGCATTTTGCCTCGAGCAGCGGATGGGTGGGCGGGTCAAATGGCAGGCGGGTCACGATGACCTGGGAGAGCGCGCTGCCCGGGACGTCGAAGCCGGTCCAGAAGCTTTCGGTGCCGAAAAGAACGGCATCTCCCGCGCGGCGCATCTCCCTGGCGAGTTCGGTGCGGGAGAGAGACTCCCCCTGCATCAGAAGAGTGCGTCCCTCCGCGCGAAACGTTTCGCCGAGGGACTGGGCGACCGCCCGCATGTCCGAATAGCTCGTGAACAGCACGAGGGTGCCGCCGGGAACCTTTCGTGCGCAAAAGCCCACGTAGTCCGCCAGGACATCCAGGGCGAGGCGTGCATCCTCGCGGGTCGGCAGCGGAACATCCTGGGCGATGTAGACGCGCATGTTCCGCTCGAAGTCGAAAGGGGAGGCGACGGCGGTGGCGGGTGCTCCCTCAGCGCCGATCTTCCGGGCGAACGACTCAAGGCTTCCGCCGATTTCAAGTGTTGCGCTGGTGCAGACCACGCTCGTGCGGCAGCCGAACAGGTGCTGGCGAAGGTGGGGCGCCAC
Organism: Opitutaceae bacterium; assembly: GCA_017994935.1. Classification (GTDB taxonomy): domain Bacteria; phylum Verrucomicrobiota; class Verrucomicrobiia; order Opitutales; family Opitutaceae; genus UBA6669. The sequence continues at coordinate 10,706 of JAGOJU010000031.1, read as the reverse complement.
CTCCAGCGGCGCGCTTCGCAGCGTCACGATCGTTTGCCTCCTGCCGCCGCGTTCCGCCCAGTACACGCTGCCGCTTTCCGCGAGATTCAACCACTCGGAAATGCCGGCCTGCAGGGCCTTGATTCGTGTGCGTTGTTCGAGCAGCTCATCGCGTTCGAGTCCTTCGTCCAGCCTGTCCGCGAGTTTCGCGAGATGCCGGTCCAGTGCTCCCAACGGGCCATCGAGGAGCGGCTCAATGCTCCCGGCTTCGCGCAGACGGGCAATCGCACGCTGGGCAAGCAGGGAGCCGGCCAGGCCGCCAAAAAAGAACTGTGAAGCCTCGAGGGCATTGACGACGAGTTGGGGACCGGGCTCGAGCGCGTGTTTTTTGAACAATCCGCGCTTTGTCCTTGGATTGAACAGGTGCTTGAGCGCGCGCTCGATGCCATGGTTGCTGAGATGAAGCCCAAAGTGATCGCTGGCGACTTCCGGCACGGTATGGGCTTCGTCGAGAACGACGAAATCATCAGGGAAAAGCACCCCCCGGGCATCGCGTTTTCCGCCCGCTGCGCGGGCACCGCCGGCATGGATGAGCGCGAAGAGCAGGGCGTGATTGACGATGATGACATGGGCGTCGCGCAGGCGTGCACGCGCACGCTGGTAGAAACATGAGCCTCCGGTGCAGTGTTTCCGTGTGCACGAGGAAGAGTCGGCATTGACCAGATCCCAGACCTCCGCTCGCGGCGGGGGCCTGAGATCGTGGCGCAACCCGGTCTCGGATTTTTCCGCCCAGGCCGCGATGCGTTGCAGTTCACCGTATTCGTCATCCGGCAGGAGCGAGCCGCGATCCGCGAGGGCATGGGTGAGCCGGGTGGTGCACAGGTAGTTGCCCTTGCCAAGGAGGACGCAGCTCTTGAAGGAAGCGTAGGTTTCCTTTCCGGCCGAGGCGGAAAGCACCCGCCGGCAAAGCGGGAGGTCCTTGGTCTCCAGTTGTTCCTGGAGCGAGATCGTGTGGGTGGATACGATCATCTGTCTATTCTGGTCGATCGCCTGCACGATGCCTGGAAGAAGGTAGGCGAGGGACTTGCCCACGCCGGTGCCCGCCTCGAAGAGCAGGGGGAGGTCCGCTGCAAACGCGTTTACCACCGCAGACGCCATTTCCTCCTGTTGAGGGCGATACTCGAGCTTGAGAGCGCACTGGAGGATGCCGCCTTCCGAAAAAAGTGCGGACGTCAATGGTCGCGCCTGGCCGGGGCGGCTGGAGGGCGTCGGTGAAAACTCTGCATCATCGCGCAGGCCTATCATATCGGCGGGTCAGTCTCCGATCCACACCCAGTCGCCCGCACGCACCTCGTCGTATAGGGCAATGACGTCACCGTTGGACATGCGGATGCAGCCCGCACTCGCGGGAGTGCCCAGCTTGTCCTCATGGCGGGTGCCGTGGATGTAGATGTAGCGACTGTAGGTATCGACATTTCCACCTGCATTGATTCCGGGTTCCAGGCCTTTCAGCCAGAGAATGCGGCTGGTGATCAGGTCATCGGTGACAAGTTCGTCACTGGCGTACTCCGTATAGTGCCTGCCGGTCGGCAAACGCGCCTTGAACACCATGCCGGACGGCTGTCCGCCGCCGATTCGTTCGGCGATTTCATGCAAGCCGCTGGGAGTGCCCAGCGAATGGGCGATGTTTGAAGGAGGCCTCCGGGAGGTGGAAACACTATAGCTCCTTGTCAGCGAATTGCGGTAGAAAAACTGGAGCGTCTGCGAGGCCAAGCGCACGACCAGAATCCGGTCTGTGGGCTTGATACCCAGCCGGTCTGAGGCTTTAATGATTTGTTCAACAGGAGACTCCATTGTGAATCAAACTCGTTACGCTATCGGTATCGTCGGCGCCACTGGCGCGGTCGGTCAAGAGCTTGTACGGCTCTTGCACGAACGGAATTTTCCGATGAGCTCGCTGCGGCTTTTCGCCTCGGCGCGTTCTGCGGGCAAGGTAGTGGAGATCCGGGGAAAGAAATACCCCGTGGAGGAGGCGAAGAAGGGCGTATTTGAGGGAATTGACCTGGCATTCTTTGCAGCCGGAGGGTCCGTCACCCGCGCTCTGGCGTCGGATGCCGTGACGGCGGGCTGCCTTGTCATCGACAAGAGTTCGGCACTGCGTATGGACCCCACAGTTCCCCTGGTGATTCCGGAAATCAATCCCTCGGATTTGCGACGCCATGCCGGGATCATTGCCAACCCGAATTGCTCGACGGCGGTGATGCTGATGGGTCTGTGGCCCTTGCACCAGGCCTTCGGCGTCAAGCGTCTCATCGTATCCACTTTCCAATCGGTGTCAGGGACGGGTGCGGAGGCCGTTCAGGAACTCGAAGGCCAGATCAAGGCACATGTGAGCGGCAAACCCATGCAGCGAAAGGTGTATCCCCATCAAATTGCGTTCAACTGCATACCGCAGGTCGATTCATTTGGATCTGACGGATACACCGGTGAAGAAACCAAGATGGCGCAGGAGAGCAGGAAAATCATGAAGCTCCCGAACCTGAAGGTCTCCGCGACCTGCGTGCGGGTGCCTGTGGTCCGCGCCCACTCGATTTCAGTCAGTGCCGAGTTTGAACGTCCCGTGGATCTGGCGAAGGCCAGGGCTGCGATTGCTGAATTTCCAGGAGCGCAACTCGTCGACGATCCCGCGGGGTCGAAGTATCCGACTCCCTTGGATTTTGCAGAGAAAGTGCGGTGCGGGGTCGGTCGCCTTCGTATCGATACCGCGTTGGAGAACGGTCTTTCGTTCTGGGTCAGCGGCGACAATCTCTGGAAGGGTGCTGCCCTCAACGCAGTGCAGAATGCCGAATGGATGGCCTCGAACGGAGTTTTGGGCGAGGTGGGCGAACTCGTCAGCCAGGAGGCGCCTTAGTCTTTCGCCGCCATCAATTCCGAATAAACCCTTGCCTCCGAGCGCTCCTGCGGGCTTATCTGATCCTTCCTGTCCGGACGGCTAGCTCAGTTGGTTAGAGTACCTCGCTTACACCGAGGGTGTCGGGGGTTCGAGTCCCTCGCCGTCCACCAGTCTTGCGGATTCTGCCCGGCGGCACGTGAGATTGGCTCCCGGTGCTGCAGGGGTGCCGGGAGGGGAGCCACGCCGGCATCGTCCCGGCGTAAAAGCCGTCATCTCCTTATCCAAACCTTCTCATGAGACATACGATTTCGGTCCTCGTCGAAAACAAGTTCGGAGTGCTGGCCCGTGTGTCCGGAATGTTCTCCGGACGCGGTTTCAACATCGATTCACTGAATGTGGCTCCGACCCACGATGCCTCCCTGTCCCGCATCACTGTCGTGATCAAGGGCGGGGACGGATCGCTCGACATGGTCACCAAGCAGTTGCGGAAACTGATCAACGTGGTCGACGTGGTGAACTTCAAGGAGGGTCAGGCGGTCGTGCGCGAGCTGGTTCTGGTGAAGATCAAGGCCGATTCGAAGGTGCGTTCCGAGATCATGCAGATCTGCGACATCTTCCGGGCGAAGATCGTCAATGTGGCGCAGGATGCCGTGATCGTTGAAGTCACGGGTGACGATGCCAAGACGGCTGCGTTCCTCAAGCTCGTCGACGACTTCGGCATCCTTGAACTCGCCCGCACGGGTCAACTGGCGCTGAAGCGCTGACCTCTCCCTCTTCCCGCATTTTTACCATGCCCGCAAAAGTCTACACTGACAAGGACGCCGATCTCGGCGTTTTCCAGAACAAGACCCTCGCCGTTCTCGGCTACGGGTCCCAAGGCCATGCCCATGCATTGAATCTCAAGGATTCAGGCTGCAAGGTCATCATCGGCCTGTACCCCGGCTCGAAATCGCGGGCTGTTGCAGAGCAGCACGGATTCGAGGTGGTTGACACCGCGGAGGCGGTGCGTCGCGCCGATGTCATCATGGTGGCACTGCCCGACATGAAGCAGGCCGACGTTTATGAAAAGGACATCCTGCCCAATCTTTCCAAGGGCAAGACCCTGCTCTTCTCGCACGGATTGAGCATTCACTTCGGATTGATCAAACTGCCGAAGGATGTCGACTGCATCATGGTCGCCCCGAAGGGACCAGGCCACATGGTGCGCAGGCTCTACACCGAAGGGAAGGGCATGCCCGCACTCATTGCGGTTGCGCAGGACAAGTCGAAGGCGGGCAAAAAAACCGCTCTCGCTTGGGCCAAGGGAATTGGTTCAACCCGCGCCGGCGTGCTTCAGACGACCTTCAAGGAGGAAACGGAAACCGATCTTTTCGGGGAACAGGCCGTGTTGTGCGGCGGAGCCAGCGCGCTGGTCCAGGCGGGATTTGAAACCCTGGTCGAGGCCGGCTATCAACCCGAAATGGCCTATTTTGAATGCCTGCACGAACTCAAGTTGATCTGCGACCTGATGTACGAAAGCGGCATCGCCGGCATGCGTTTCTCCGTCTCGGAAACGGCGAAGTATGGCGACATCACCCGGGGACCGCGCATCGTGGGCAAGAAGACAAAAGCCGAGATGAGGAAAATCCTGAAGGAGATTCAATCGGGCAAGTTCACGAAGGAATGGGTGAAGGAGTACAAGGGCGGATTGAAGAACTACAACAGGCTGCTCAAGGCGGGCGAAAAACACTCCATCGAAAAGACCGGCACCTACCTGCGCGGACTGATGCCCTGGATGTCCAAGAAGAACCTGAAGGGCGTTCAGGCTTCGTACTGATCTCCTCCTTTCCTGACGCCGACTCCCCGATCAACGGCGCCTCCGTTGATCAGGGAACCTGCCTTCACTTCAGCGCCCGGTCACCTGACTCGTTGTGAACCGACTGGTCATCGCCACCCGCAAGAGTCCGCTTGCGCTCGCTCAGGCCTCGCAGGTGGCCGACTGCCTGCGAGCGGCGTTTGGGGTCGATGTCGAACTCAGGAAGATCCTGACAACGGGGGACAGGCAGGCTGAATGGTCGCTCGAAAAACAGGGAGGCAAGGGGCTTTTCACCTCTGAACTCGAGCAGGCGCTGCTAAGGGGTGAGGTGGATCTGGCGGTGCACAGTGCCAAGGACCTGCCTGGAGAAATGGCCGAAGGCCTGGAGATCGCCGGATATCTCCCTCGCGAGGATGCTCGGGATGTCCTCGTGCTGCGCGCCGGCAGCCCGGCGCCGCGCAGCGTGGCCACCGGCAGTCCGCGGCGTAGACTTCAGTTGGAGAAGCTGCACCCGGGAGTGTCCTTCTGCGAGATTCGGGGGAATGTGGATACACGCCTTCGCAAGATCGCCGAACTGGGTGCCGCCGACGGCACCGTGCTCGCAGCCGCCGGGTTGAAGCGCCTGGGAATCAAGGGTTGGCCTGGGCTCGATTTCAATTTCCTGGATCTCTCGAGCATGGTGCCCGCGGTCGGTCAGGCGGCCATCGCCGTCCAGTGCCGGGCCGGCGAAGGGCGGAAGTGGGCCGGCGCACTCGATCCGGCCACGGCCCGCACCGTCAGCCTGGAGCGGGCCTTCCAGCGGGAGTTGGGCGCCGGGTGTCATACCGCGGTCGCAGTCCACGCGACAAACGAGCGACTTTATTTTTTCCATGAGCAGGTGGGCGTGCACGAGGCGGGATTGCGGCCACAGGATTTTGACGAGCCTGTTGCCTATGCGCGCACCTGGTTGAGCAGGATTGGAGTTCAATCCCAGAGCATCTGACTCCCCCTTTTCACCATGCCGCTCGGAAAGGTCTATCTGGTTGGCGCCGGTCCGGGGGATCCCGGTCTCGTCACGTTCCGCGCACGGGAACTGATCGAAAGTGCCGACGTGCTGGTATACGACTACCTGGTACACCCCGATCTCTTGTTGTGGTGCCGCCCGGATGCGCAAAGAATCTACGTCGGCAAGAAGGCGGGTCTGCATGCTCTCCCGCAGGAGGAGATTGAGGCGCTCCTTGTGAAGCACGCAAGGGCCGGTGCCACAGTTGTGCGCCTCAAGGGCGGGGATCCCTTCGTCTATGGTCGGGGAGGCGAGGAGATGCGGCGCTTGAAAAACGATGGCATCCCGTTTGAAGTTGTTCCAGGAGTCACGGCGGCGCTGGCGGCCGGAGCCTATGCCGGCATTCCATTGACGCAGCGCAACACGAGTTCGTCCCTCATCTTTCTCACGGGACACGAGGATCCGACGAAGCACACCCTGCAGACGGATTGGAAACAATTCGCCCGGATCTCAAATGCCACGCTAGCGATCTACATGGGCATGGGGCACCTCGCGGAAATCATCTCCCGGTTGATCGCGGGGGGGATGTCCCCCCGGACACCCGCCGCGGTGGTGCAGTGGGCCTCGCTTGGCCGGCAGCGGACGGTGGTCGGCACGGTTGAGAATCTTGCGCAGAAGGTGGCTGAGGCGAAGCTGGGGGCTCCGGCGATCATATTTGTCGGTGATGTCGTGGGAGAGCGTGAACATATCGGATGGTTCGAGGACCTTCCGCTTTTTGGCCGGCGCATCGCGATCACGCGCACGAGGGCGCAGACGAGTGAACTGCGGGGCCAGTTGGAGGAACTCGGTGCGGAGGTCCTGGAACTGCCGCTCATTGACGTCGTGAAGGACGTGTCAAAGGAGCGATTGGCGGAGGTTTTCCCGGAACTCGGCTCGTACGACTGGCTGGTTTTCTCGAGTCCCAACGGCGTCAGGTTCTTCTTCGAGGAGTTCCACCGGGTCTTCGACGACATCCGAAGCCTGGGCCTGATGCGCATTGCCTGTGTCGGCGAGGGTACGGCGCGTGCGGTGAAGGAACGTTTCCTCCGGGTGGAATGCCAGCCCGACGTCGCGACGGGTGAGGCGCTCGCGGACGCGTTGATTGCCACCGGCAGCCTTGACAGCGCGAAGGTGCTCGTGGTCACCGGCAACCTGAACCGGGATATCCTGGTCAGGAAATTGGAGGAGGCCCGTGCCATCGTGGACATCCTGCCGGTCTATCGAACGACGAAAACGGACCTGGCGGATGATCCGCGCGCGGAGGTGTTCCGTTCACAGGGTGCCGATGCCATGCTTTTTGCCAGCAGCAGCGCGGTTGAGTCATTCGTTGCTCAGGCGGCGGTGCTTCGGTTGGAGAAGGACGCGCGGCGGCCGCTGGCGGGAAGCATCGGACCGCTCACATCCGCCACAATGAAGGCGCGGGGCGTACCGGTTGACTTTGAAGCCGCAAAACCCGGGCTTTCCGCCCTGGTGGCGGCGTTGGTGAAGAAACTGGAACCACGAAGGAAGTGACTCCATCCTGCCGGTCAATCCACGCATGAAAGTCCCCTTTCTCGACCTGTCCCTTCAACATCGTGAGCTACGCACCGAAATCCTTGCGGCCATTGCGGCTGCCTACGACGGCAACCGCTTCTGCCTTGGAAAGGATGTCGAGGGGTTTGAGGCCGCGTTCTGCGAGACATTGGGCTACAAGCGTGCGCTCGGCATGAACAGCGGCACGTCGCCGTTGCACGCGGCCGTGGTGTGTGCGGGACTGGGGCCCGGTGACGAGGTGATCACCACGCCCTTCACCTTTGCGTCGAGTGCCTGGGGCATCAGCTACGTGGGTGCCACGCCGGTGTTTGTCGACATCGAGGAGGCCACGTTCAACCTTGATCCGGCGCGGATCGAGGCGGCGATCACTCCGAGGACGAGGGCGATCATTGTCGTACACCTGTTCGGGCAGCCCGCCGCCATGACCGAGATCCTGGAAATTGCGCGGAGGCATTCGCTTTTTGTGATCGAGGATTGTGCGCAGGCGGTCGGGGCGCGGTACCGGGGCACGCCCGTCGGAATCCTGGGCGACTGCGGCACGTTCAGTTTCTATCCGACAAAGAATCTGGGCGCGTGTGGAGAAGGAGGGGCGTTCGTGTCGCGCCGTGAGGAGGTGTTTGAACGCGCGCGGGCACTGCGCGTGCATGGCTCGCTGCGTCGCTATCACCATGATTTTGTGGGATTCAATTTCCGGATGGACGGCTTTCAGGGCGCCGTGCTCGGAGTGAAACTGCCGCATCTCGCGCGATGGACGGCACGACGCAGGGAAATTGCGTCGCGTTACACAAGCGGTATCCGGCTTCCTGATACAATTCTTCCGGCTCCGGCCGGGCAGGGTCAAAGCGTCTTCCATCAATACACCCTCCGCCACCCGCGCCGTGACGCGCTTCGGGAACATCTGGCTAAACGTGAGATCGGGACGGATCTGATCTATCCCAAGTGCCTGCACCAGCAGCCCTGCTATGCCCACCTGAACCTGAAGCCCGGCAGCCTGCCGGTGGCGGAGAAGGCGGCCGCCACCTGCCTGAGCCTGCCGATATTTCCTGAACTGACGGATGCCCAGGTCGACGCGGTGATCGCCGCAGTCAATACGTTTTAGGGATCCAGACGAGGCCGGTCCCGTCCGGATCAGTTATTGAATCGGAAAAGGGCGACGTCGCCGTCGGCGAAAACGTAGTCTTTTCCCTCGAGGCGGTACTTTCCGTTTTCGCGGGCGGCAGCGGTGCTTCCGAGGCGAACGAGATCATCGTAGGCGACGACCTCGGCCTTGATGAAGCCCTTCTCAAAATCGGTGTGGATCACGCCGGCAGCTTGGGGCGCCTTCCATCCCTTCTTGATGGTCCATGCGCGGACTTCCTTCTCACCGGCGGTAAAATAGGTTTGCAGACCCAGCAGGGCATAGGTGCCTCGGATCAGCTGGGAGACACCGGAGTCCTGCACACCGAGATCCTTCAGGAATTCCTTTGCTTCGTCCGGTGCGAGGTCGATCAACTCCGCTTCGATGCGGGCGCTGATGGGAACGTACGCAGCGTCATGATGCGTCCTCACGAACTCAGCCACCTGTTTGACGAACGGGTTGTCCTCGGCCGTCGCGAGTTCCGCCTCGGCAACATTGCACGCGTAGAGCACCGGCTTGGCGCTCAGCAGCTGGAAGAGCTGGAGCAGTCGCTTTTCCTCGTCATTGGCCGGGAGGATGTTTGCGGGCTTGTTGGCGTTCAGATGCGGAGCGAGGCGTTCGAGAAGCTGGATTTCGGCCTGGGCCTCCTTGTCGCCGCTCTTCGCCTTCTTCTGGGATTTCTCAATGCGCTTGGTGACAGCGTCCAGGTCCGCGAGGATCAGCTCCGTCGTGATCACCTCGATGTCGCGCACCGGATCGACGGTTCCCATCGTGTGAATGACATCGGGATCCTCAAAACAGCGCACGACGTGCACGATGGCGTCCGTTTCGCGAATATTGGCGAGGAATTGGTTTCCCAGTCCTTCCCCCTTGCTTGCCCCGGCGACCAGTCCGGCGATGTCGACGAATTCGATGGCCGCGGGAATGACCACGCTGGTCTTCGCGATTTTCTGCAGGACCGCGAGACGTTCGTCCGGTACCATCACGACCCCGACATTGGGATCGATCGTGCAGAAGGGATAGTTCGCCGCCTCCGCTTTGCGAGAGCGGGTCAGGGCATTGAAGAGAGTGGACTTGCCCACATTGGGGAGTCCGACGATTCCAGCTTTGAGCATAAAGGCAGAGCAGAGCGATGGGACTCGGTGCTTGACAAGCCATTTGTCGGGCCGTGCACTTGTCGGCTTTTCAAGCAAACCATCGGTTATACTTTCGCATCATGGCACTCAGTATCCGCCTGTCCCGTATCGGGGCCACCCATAAACCCATCTATCACGTTGTGGTAGCCGAGGCTCGTTCCCGTCGCGATGGCGCTGCCATCGAAATGCTTGGGACCTACTCACCCCGTTCAAAGGGAGCGGATGCTTTGTCCCTCAAAGTTGATCGTGTCGACTACTGGGTCAGCAAGGGGGCAAAGGCTTCCGACACGGTGCACTCCCTCGTAAAGAAGGCTCGCAAGGCGGCTGCAACTGCGGCTTCCTGAACCGGAGTCCCCGGCCGGTTGCACGGCTGAGATTCAAATCCGCTTGGCAAAGCCTCGTTCACCGGGGCTTTTTTGTCGGCAAACCGCCAGCGTTCAGGAAGAGCGTCCCACGTCCCGTTTTCCTGATTCAGCATGTCACTCGCCATTGACATCCTCACTCTCTTTCCCCGGATGCTGGATGGCTTCCTTGTCGAAAGCATTCTAGGAAAGGCGATTGAACGGAAGTTGATACAGGTGGGAGTGCATGACCTGCGGGGCTGGACGACGGACCGCCATCGCACTGCGGATGACCGGCCGTTTGGAGGTGGTGCGGGAATGGTGCTCAAGCCGGATCCTGTCTTTGCCGCGATGGAATCACTGACGCGTCCTGAATCGCGACGGATCTATCTGACACCCGACGGAAAACCGTTTGACCAGGCGATGGCGGAGCGTCTTGCGGGGGAACGCCACCTCATCCTTCTCAGCGGGCACTACGAGGGGATCGACCAGCGTATCCGCGATCACGTGATCGATGAGGAGATTTCGATCGGAGACTATGTCCTCACCAATGGCACATTGGCGGCGGCGGTTGTGGTGGACGCCGTCGCACGATTGATCCCCGGCGTACTGGGGGAGGAAAAGTCATTGACGCACGAATCGTTCACCCGCAAGTTGCTCGACTTTCCTCAGTATACGCGTCCCGCCGAATTCCGAGGCATGTCCGTTCCCGAAGTTCTCCTTTCGGGCAATCATGCCGAGATCGAAAAGTGGCGGTTTGCGAAGCAGGTGGAAAAAACACGTCAGGTCCGACCCGATTTACTCACGTAACGAAAGCTCAGCCATGAACCCGATCATCAAAGAAATCACCGCAAATCAGGTGAAAACAGACCGTCCGCCCTTCAAGGTGGG
>JAGOJU010000098.1 GCA_017994935.1 Opitutaceae bacterium | reverse complement strand
CTCCCTTTGCCTCGCCACCCGTCAGACTCACCTTGTCCAGGAATGGCTGTGCCCATGCCAGTGGAATGGCTTCAAGCCTCACCGCAATCAGCTCCTTGCCGGCATCGGCGACGTGGAGTTCACGCTGCGGCATCTCATATTCAAACGACTGCCTTGCCTCGATTCCCACAACCGGTGCGTCGCCCTCCACGTTCGCACGAAGCGAACTCACCCGGAGAAGGCCCCCTGTGTTTTCAAATGAATACTCCGCCCTGATTCTCAGCGGACCGACGGGCGACAGTTCCTTTTGAAGAACCTCCAGTCTGCTGATCGCGATATCGAGGCGGCCCTTCGCCATGAATTGATTAAATGAGGTCGAGACCCCGAAATCGGCTTCGGCCTTGGCATCAAATTCAGGCACCGGGTGCCCGAGTGCGAATGGCGCCAGATCAGAATCGCGTGCCTCAAGGACAAGTTTCCCATCGAGCTTTGCGCCGCGCGACGGTAGCGCGGCCGTAACACTCACCAGGGATTTGCCCTGCGATTGAATTCCCAACGAATAGACCTCCGCACCGTCGCTCCTCCGCTCCGCCTTCAGGTCCATTTGCATGGCAGCGCCGTTTGGAACGGATGTCCCTTTTGCCGTGGCCTGGTTGCTGAAGGTCACACGATCGATTGATGAGGGCGTATCCATGTGCACGCCCAGTTCTCCCTTGCAATCGAGGACTGACACCGCGCCGCTCAACGCCGCCTCCGCCTGAAGCGTGAACCTTCCTTCACGCCCGGACGCGAGTTGCCCGCCTGCGAGGGTGACCTTGGCCCTGGCAGGTTTCCCCCCTTCCGCCGGGAAGATGATTTCTCCCGCCAGATCCACGCCGTCCACCGACAGAGCCACAGGAAGTTTCAATTCGCCGAAAATCCCATCGAATGCCTCCGACTTTGCCGCCGGAGCCGCGTCGGCGGAGGAAAGAACCGCGATGTAACCCGCCAGTCCCCTACGCCCGACGGGCGACTGTCCGGCAAGCTTGTCCGGAGCCGTGAGATCAAGCGTCCAGCCGTGGGCAAGAAGCCGCCTGACCGCGACGTTTTTCCCGGCCGCCTTGAGCACCGGAACCTCCACCGTCGCGGAGGGCAGCTCCAGAATCATTCCGGGCCGCACGATACGAATCGAGGTCAGCTCGATACGATTCAGTCCGACGGAGACGCGGCCAATCTCGGCTTTCAGGTCCGCCTGGCCTGCAACTGCACGGCGGGCGATCCAGGTTTGAAAGCCCGAATTGAACCCCACCCCCACCCCGATGATCAGGAGCACCACCAGCGCAATGATCACCACCAGCAGAATGCGCAGGATTTTCATGGGCGTGATTCAACTCGAATTTGCGTGAAATGCGAGTGAACCCGGCGTCCAACCGACAAAAAAGGCGGCCGTACCGCCGCGCTGGAGCACTGTCAGGGCGAGGCCGCGAACGTATCCGACTGGCCGATTGCCTTGCGCAGAAAGGCCAGGGCGACGAGATAGTTGTAGTTGGCCTGAAGCTGATTGTTGCGGGCCTGGGTCAGGTCGACCTGGGAAGTGAGCACATCCAACTGGGTCGCTGTGCCCGCCGACTGCCTTACGTTCGCCAGCCTCAACGCCTCCGCCGCCTGGTCGACCACCTTGCGCGAGGCTTCCGCCAGCTCCCAGGCCTCCTGAAGCGACGACAGCGCGCGGCGAACCTCCACCTCGATCGAAAGTTCGGTTTCCCCCCGGGTCAGCTGGGACTGGGCGAGGAGCGAGCGGGCCTGGGCCACGCGACCTGCGGTGGCGCGGCCGTCGAAGACATTCCATTGTGACTGCACGCCCACGAGCCACCCATCGGCGGCATCGCGAAAACGATCGCTCGTGCCTGTTTTGCGCCACTGGTAGCCCGCAACCGCGTCCACAGATGGCAGGTAACTCGAGCGGGCCACCCTGACGCCCTGCTCGCGCGCCTCCTCCAGTTTCGAGAGACGCGCCAGTTCGGGGCGATTGGTGCGCGCGGCCTCCAGCGATGTCTTCAAGTCAAAGGACGCAGCCTCGGCCTTCAGTTCACCCACAAATTCGGGCACCTTTTTCAGGTTGTCGCCCTCGGTGTTCGCAAATCCCAGCGCCTGGCGCAGTTCCTCGATCGCAAGGCGAAAGGCATTGCGCGCCTGGATCAGAGCAGGCTGGGCATTGGCGAGCGCCACTTCAGCACGCAGGACCTCAAAGCTCGAGGAGGCCCCCGCCTCAAAGCGGTTCTTCGCATTCTGGAGCTGCTCCTGAAGCAGGGCCACGGACTGTTCCCGCACCTTGATGCTTTCGCGTGCGAGCAGGACATCGTAGAAACGCGTGCGCACGGTCAGCAGGGCATCATTGATCACCCCCTGCAGTTCGAGGATCGCGGCTTCCCGCACGAGCTTTGAGCTGGATACAGAGGCGTCTATCCCGCCCCCCGCATAGATTGCCTGCCGCGCCTGAATCTGGATGTTCCAGGCCGAATCATCCTGCGGAAATGTCGTGGCGATGTCGCGATCGTTCCGCTGGTAGGATGCACCGACGGACACATTGGGTATACGACGCGATGAGACTTCGAGCACGACGCCTTCCTGCTGCTTGATGCGTTCTCTCGCCTGGCGGATCGAGAAATTGTTCTCCAGTGCGTACTGGAGCGCCGTGGGGAGGTCCAGGGACTCAGGAACGGGTTTCGAGGTCACCGGCTGGGCGGCGAGCCCCAGCATGGGGATCAGGAATGCGCCGCATAGCGCAACTCGGGAGAGAACAAGATGCATGGTCATTTGATGGCGAGTTCAGGAATCTGCGGAGCAAGCAACGTCGACTCACGTTCGATGTGACGATCCTTCGAGTGATCGCGGGCGATCAACGCATAAAATGCGGGAACGATGAAGAGCGTAAAGAATGATCCCACTGTCATCCCTACCACCAGCACCCAGCCGATGCTGTTGCGGGCTGCGGCGCCAGGTCCCGTCACAAAAATCAGCATCAAGTGACCGAACACCGTCGCTGCCGACGTCATGAGAACCGGGCGAAGACGGGTCGCCGCAGCGCGGCGCGCCGCATCGAGTTTTGCCACGCCCTGTTCCTGGAGACTGTTCGCAAATTCCACGATAAGGATCCCATTCTTCGCAACCAACCCGACCAGTGTGATCATGCCAATCTGGGAATAAATGTTCAGCGATGTCTTCCAGAGAAAGATGGGCAGCGCCGCACCCACAAGTGCCAGCGGCACCGATCCCAATAGGATGATGAACGGATCGCGGAAACTGTTGAATTGGGCCGCAAGCACCAGAAAAATCAGCACAAGCGCGAGCAGACCCGAGAGCACGAGGGCATTGCCCTCGTAGCGCAGTTGTCGCGACTGCCCGCCGTAGTCGATCGAGTATTCCGGAGGAAGGATTTCCGCCGCCTTCTTTTCCAGCTTCTTCAACGCCTGGTCGGGACTCGGGCCCACTCCGATGATCTTGACCGAGTTGAGCTGCTGAAAGCGGTTGAGCGTACGCGGCTGCACCGTCTCCTTGAGCGTGGCGATCGTGGACAGCGGCACGAGATGGCCGTTCGGTCCCCGGACGTGATAGTCGAGGATCTGATCCGCCGTAAGCCGCTGCGAACGCTCGACCTGCGGTATGACGCGATAGCTTCGGCCATCGTTTACGAATCGGTTGACGTAGCCGCCCCCCAGCATGGATCCAAGGTCACGCGCGACATCGGTGAGATTCAGGCCCATCGCGGCAACCTTGTCCTTGTCGATCTCGATCTCATATTGGGGGAGGTCGAACTTGAGATCGCTGTCGGCAAAATAAAACGTCGGAGCCTGGTCGGGTGCATTGGCCTCCGTGTTTGCAAACAGCGTCAGTTGATCCGCGATGTCCATCATCTGCCGGTGATCCGCCGTGGAACGGATGACAAATTCAATCGGGTACTGCCCCCCCGAGGGTAGCGCATCCGGTGTATTCAGGACCACGTTCATGCCCGTGATCTTGGCGGTTGCAGAGTGAAGCGACTGCTCGATCTGCACGGTCGTCCTCTTCCTTTCCGACCACGGCTTGGCAATCAATCCCCCAAAGCCGAAATTGGGCGTCGTCAGCTGGAAGGACGCCTGGTACTCGGGCACACTTTCAAAAAGCTTCTGCACCTCTTCAGCATAGAGGGTATTGTGCTCGATCGTGGATGTGGGAGAGGCAATCAGAAACGTGCCGATGAACCCCTGGTCCTCTTTCGGCGCCAGCTCATGCTGGGCAAACATGAAGAAGACCGGAAGCAGGAGGCACAGCATGACCCCCGCCGCCATGACAAACTGCAACTTCTGGAAACGCCGGCCGAAGGCCAGGTCAAACCCCGTGACCAGGAACGCCGGAAACAGTCCAAACAGCAATGAGCCGAAGGCGAGGAGCAAGGTATTCCTGCCGCTCATTGCGACGCCGCCCGCCTTCATGGCAAAGTAGCCTCCAATGAAAAGAAGCGCCGTGACAACCAGTCCCACGAGGAGAACGCCCCAGCTCAGTCTCCTCAGTTCGCGTGTCGCCAGCATCCCTCCGATGACCCTGTCATAGGCCACCCGCAACCGGTCAAATAGCCGGTTGGTGATCCCCGACAATCCACGATCCTCATGTTCGTGGTCCTTGAGCAGGCGCGCACTCATCATCGGTGAAAGCGTCAGTGCGACAAATCCCGAGACCGTCACCGCACCCGCCAGCGTGAAGGCGAATTCGCGGAAGAGCGCTCCCGTCAATCCCCCCTGGAATCCGATGGGCGCATAGACCGCCGCCAGCGTGATCGTCATCGAAATGACCGGTCCAACCAGCTCCCTCGCCCCGAGCACCGCCGCATCGAACGGACTTTTTCCCTCTCTGACGTGGCGCTCGACGTTCTCCACGATGACGATTGCGTCATCCACCACAATACCCACCGCAAGCACGATCGCGAGCAGCGTCAGCAGGTTGATCGTAAAACCCAGGAGCAGCATGATGAACATGGCTCCAATGAGCGACAACGGCATCGCCACCAGGGGAATCAGAACCGAACGGATCGATCCGAGGAAAAGGAAGATCACGACCGCGACGATCAGGAGCGTTTCACCCAGCGTCTTCACAATCTCCTTCAGCGCATCGTCGATATAGGCGGTGGCATCATAGCCCACGTTCATCTTCAGATCCGAAGGCAGCCCGCTTTCGATGCCGGGCAGAGCCTCCCTCACCCGCTTGATGACCTCCAGCGTGGACTCGGTGGGCATGACCCAGATTCCCATGAACGTCGCGCGTTCACCGCTGAAGCGCACCTCCTCGTCGTAGCTCTCGGCACCGAGTGAAACCTCCGCCACGTCCGACAGGCGAATGATCGCCCCGTTGCGCTCGGCCACGACGAGGTTCTTGAACTCCTCAACGTTCTTCAGGTCAGTGTCGGCCACCAGGCTCACCGTGATCATTGAACCCTTGGTCGCCCCGACTGCCGCCAGGGCATTGTTGTTGGCGAGCGCCTGGCGGACCTCGGAGGGGCTGAGGCCGTGCGCTGCGAGGGCATCCGGTTTCAGCCAGATTCGCATCGCAAAGACACGCCCGCCGAGGACGTCGGCGCGCTGCACGCCCTTGAGAGAGGCGAGCTGTGGCTGCACGACACGATTGAGGTAATCCGTGACCTGGTTGGCCTCCATCTGTTTCGAATAGAAACTGATGTACATGGACGCGAACTGGTTGTCGCTCGTCTCCACCGAGATCGACGGCGCCTCGGACTCGGGAGGAAGCTCGCTCCGGACCTGATCGATCTTGGATCCTATCTGTGCAAGCGCGGCATTCGTATCGTAGTTGAGTCTCAGGAAAACATTGATCGTGCTCATGCCAGCCCGGCTCTCCGACTCGATATAGTCGATGCCGTCCGCACTCGCGATGACCCGCTCCAGTTGCGTGGTGATGTAGCCTCTCACCGTATCCGCACTCGCGCCGAAATAGATGGTGGTCACCTTGACGACCGCACTGTCGCTCTTCGGGTACTGGCGGACATTCAGGGAAAAGTATGACACGATGCCCACCACCAGGACCACAATGTTCACCACGAGCGCGATGACCGGCTTGCGAATGAACAGATCGGTAAAACTCGATTTCATGGAGTATCCTTCAGGACAATATTTTCGGGCACAGGTATTGCCGGACGCATCGCCCTTGCGCGACGCGCCACGGCCGGTGCGTTCAGGTGTTGGCGGGTTTCGGATCGAGTTGGTGGCCGGGCCGCACGGTGTTGTTCACCTGGATCTCAAGGCCATTGCGGAGCTTGAAAACCCCTGAGGTCGCGACTTCCTCCCCGGGCTTCACCCCCTCGAGAACACTGATCATATCACCCCGCGCGACGCCCAGTTTGACGAAAGTCTGCCGGACTCCGAGGTACTCCGATCCGTCGGCATGCTTCATTTTCTCTATGATGAACACCGAGTTGCCGTAGGATGCATAGGAAATGGCGGTCGCCGGAAGCACCACCTCCGGCTTGCCGGACTTCAGTTCGATCTCTGCGCGGGCAAACATGCCCGAACGCAGGATTTCGTCAGGATTGCTGATGGTTGCCTGGACGGAAACATTGCGGGAGGCCGAATCCACTGCGGGATTGATCGCGCTGATCCTTCCCTCGAACACGCGACCGGGAAAGGCATCCACGCGCACGTTGACCTGTTGCCCAACAGCGACCTCTGGAAGTTGACGCTGCGGAATCTGCAGGTCGACATACATCGGATCCATGCGCTGCAGCGGCATGAGCGGCGCACCCCTTGCCGCAAACTGTCCGAGATTGATCAACCGAATGCCCACACGTCCGGAAAAGGGCGCACGAACGATCTTTTTTCCCAGCAGCGCGCGCACGGCGGCGGCATCCGCCTCGGTCTGCCGCAACTGCGCATCCGCCGCGTCCAGTTCCGCCTGGCTGATCGTGTTTTTTGCAAGAAGCTCTTCGGCGCGCTTGCGATCCAGGCCGGCAATACGGTGGCGCGCTTCGGCCGCGGCCAGCTGCGCGCTTTCAACCGTCGTGTCGAACTCGACGAGCACGTCGCCCGCCTTGACTGCCGCGCCGTTCTCCACGGCGATGCGGGTGATGGTTCCCTCGGCATCCGCAGCGAGAAGAACGCCTTCAACCGGGGAGAGCGTGGCGATGGATTTCAGGGTCGGGTGCCACGTGTCCTGTTCCGCCTTGGCGGAAGTGACCGCCGCCGCAGGCATGACGTGCGACTGCGAGGACATTTCCTTGATCTGGGCCGCCTTGAAGGCACCCAGCGACAGGAATACGAGGGCAACTCCTCCGATAAGAATCAGAAACCTCTTTAGCATGTTTGTAGGGGAGAAAAGTCTGCGATGGTCCGGGCAGCCGGCTCAGGGGGTCGCGGCCTGCGGCGTCCTCATTTGTGATCCCGCAGCAACCGCCAACGTGCCTTGAAGCACCTTGCCCAGGAGCTGCACAAGGGTCTTTCGTTCGGCTTCGGTGAGCTTCGTCATCAGGGCCGCGGTTCTCCGGAAGTGTTCGGGAAGAAACCTGGCGAGAAACGCCTCACCGATCGGGGTGAGGTTCACCAACATCATCCGCCGGTCATTCGGATCCGGCTCACGTTTTACAAAACCGTCCCTCTCGAGCGTATCGATCAGCCCCGTCATGGTGGCACGCGTCACACCAGCCATCTCCGCCAGTTCCGCGGGCGTGCGGTGATTTCCGCATGACTCATCCCGCTGCGTGAGAAGCATGAGGACCGTAAACCGCCCTTGGGAAATGTTGTTCGCGGAAAGAAACGCATCCGTCACCCGAAAGACTTCATCCCCTGTCCTCAGAAGGTGGAGGTAGACTTCCAGCGCTGATGGATCCAAGTCAGGAAATCGCGTGGCGCCTTTGAGGAGGCACTCATATCGCGGCAGATCCTTCAGCATCAGCAGTGGCATACAAAATCGATTGAAGCGCGAAATAGTTAGGAGCCTAATTAAAAAGGCAAGCCGGCGATGAAAATTTTCAAATCATCGCCGGTGAAATCACCAAGCCGCCCTTCTGAAGGGATCGGTTCGATAGGAACACTCTTCCCATCAACCGATTACAAACATCTAGTCGATCCTGTTTGCGGCAGCGACCACCGCTTCCGCAGTGATGCCAAGTTCCTTGAAGACGATGCCGCCGGGCGCGCTGATTCCAAATCGATCGATGCCGATGCAGACTCCGTCGATGCCCACGTACTGGCGCCAGGGAGAGGTGACTCCCGCCTCGATCGAAACGCGTCGGCGCACGGAGGAGGGCAAGACCGAATCACGGTAATCCTGAGGTTGCCGGCTGAAACGTTCAAAGCAGGGCACCGACACCACCCGGGTGCCAGGTCCAAGAATTTTTGCCGCAGCCACGGCATGCTGCAGTTCGGAGCCGCTCGCGAGCAGGATGGTGCTGAGCACCGATGTCTCGCGGATAGCCACATAGGCGCCTTTGAGAACTCCATTCCTGCGCTGCTCGACCGGAATGTCGTTGAGCATCGGCACCGTCTGACGGGTCAGCGCGATCAATGTGGGTCCGTCCTTGCGCTCGAATGCCGCGGCAAACGCGCCGGCCGTCTCCTCCGGATCGGCGGGACGAATCACATCCAGCCCCGGAAACACCCGAAGCGACGCGATCGTTTCCACCGGCTGGTGTGTAGGGCCGTCCTCCCCCACCCCCACGGAGTCGTGGGTGTAAATGTAGACGACCGGCAGTCGGGAGAGCGACGCAAGGCGCATCGACGGGCGGGAGTAATCGGCAAAGACGAGGAAGGTTGCAACCGAGGGACGGAATAATCCGTCGTAGGCAAGTCCGTTGGCCATCGCGGCCATCGCATGCTCGCGGATGCCAAAGCGGATATTGCGTCCGGCGCGATTCGACGCGTCGAAATCCGGTGCATCCGCGATCTGGTTGAGCGTCGATCCGTAGAGGTCCGCACTCCCCCCGATGAGCCAGGGCATGGCCGCTGCGATCGGCTGAAGCACCGCTTTGCCGGCTGCACGTGTTGCAAGTTTCGAGTCGGCCGCAAACGCAGGAATCTTCCCAAGAAGCTCCGCGGCCGTCACCGGCGTTTCCGCCTGGGCCTTGTCCAGGAGCGATGCCTTGTCCGGATTCGCTTCGCGCCAGGCCTTGTAGGTCTTGTGCCACTTGTTGCACGCGCGCACCAGGCGGACCTTGTGCTGCGCAAAATAGCCGCGAACCTCGTCGCTGACAAAGAAGTGATTCTCAACCGGAAGCCCGAGCGCTACTTTGGCCGCGTCGATGAATTTCGCGCCACCTTCGCCATGGCCCTTCGGGGTTCCCTGTACTTCGGGAATGCCACGGCCAATGATGGTCTTCGCAATGATCAACTGAGGCTTGCCCGATTTCGACTTTTTCGCCCGGTTGAACGCCTTCAGGAAGGCAGTCATATCGTGGCCATCGACGGTCTGCACGTCCCATTCAATCGCCTTGAATCGCGCGGCCGTGTTCTCGCTTTGCGTCTTTTCGGCCATAGCATCCAGCGTGACGTCGTTCGAATCGTAGATCAGGATGAGATTGTCGAGCTTCTGGTGACCCGCGAACGCCACAGCCTCCATCGCCACGCCCTCCTGCATACAGCCATCCCCGGCGAGCACGACGACATGATTGTCCAGGATCGTGTGCTCAGCCGTGTTGTACCGGGCCGCTGCCATCTTGCCGGAAACAGCCATGCCGACGGCATTGCCGATCCCCTGTCCCAGCGGTCCCGTCGTCGCCTCGACTCCCGGCGTGTCGTGGAACTCGGGATGTCCGGGGGTCCGGCTGTGCAGCTGCCTGAATTTTTTCAGATCCTCGATCGAAAGGTCGTAGCCGCTCATGTGGAGCCAGGCATAGAGGAACATCGAGCCGTGGCCCGCGGAGAGAACAAAACGGTCGCGGTTGATCCACCGCGGGCGCTCGGGATTGTGCTGAAGGACATGACCGTACAGAACCGCACCGATTTCAGCGGCACCCAGGGGCAGGCCGAGGTGCCCGGACTGGGCGGCATGAATGGCATCCATGGCGAGTCCACGGGCCTGGTTGGCAGCTTTGGAGAGGAGGAGTGTCTGGAGGGTCATGTCGGACTTGAAAGTTGTGAGGGCGCCACAGTGGGCACGGGCGTACAATACTCGATTCCGGGCACAAAAAAGCGAGCCCAAGAAGGCTCGCCTTGATGAAAGTTAACGAACGGCGGAACAGGCTGCAGCCAGGCCGCCGTAACAATTGCCCTAGCTTGCGGCAGCGGGGGCCGGTTCGGCGGAGGCAGCGGCCTTGTCGTCATAGGCCTTGCGCTTCACCGCCATGGCGGCCTTGCCCTCGCGATCGCGAAGGTAATAGAGCCGCGCGCGCATGATTTCGGATTCCTTTTCGATCTCGATCTTGACGACATTCGGGGAGTTCACAGGGAACACCCGCTCAACCCCCTCGCCGTAGCTGATGCGGCGAACGGTAAAGGTCTCGTGGATGCCGGAGCCCTTCAGTGCGATCACGACGCCGGAAAAAATCTGCACGCGCTCCTTGTCGCCTTCGCGCACCTTCGTATGCACTCGAACGCCATCCCCCACCTTGAAGGGCGGACGGTCTGTTTTCACCTGATTTGCGGTGATTTCTTTGATGATCGGGTTCATGGCTGAGCTTTCGTTACGTGAGTAAATCGGGTCGGACCTGACGTGTT
>JAGOJU010000003.1 GCA_017994935.1 Opitutaceae bacterium | reverse complement strand
CTCTACATCAGCCCTCATTTCACGGTCACCTTCTATCCAGAGGACGCAAGTTTTGCGGCGCTGGCGAAAACCATCCGCAGCTCCTGCCGCACGTTCGAATTGTTTGACATTGCGAAAACGGTGATTGGAAAGCCGGAGCGGTTTGTTGTCGTGCTTGCGCGGAAACTACCCGATGCGCAGCCCGGCGGGGCTCCGGCTCCCGCTGCGCCTGTGACCGGAGGCAAGTCGGCCCCCATGGCGATTTCGGTGCCGGATGGCATTCCGTTCGAAAACGAAGAGAGCGCCATAGCTCATGCCCTCGACAAGCATCTGGGTTCGTTCTTCGACGTGGCTGAAGTTGAGGTCGATCCACCCAAGGGGAACTTCCTGATTGTCAATCGCTGCGGCGTCACAGGTGAACTGCTGGGGCCGCCCAATTATCATCGTTACAACCAGATCCTGCAGCAGCATTTCGGGGCCCGAATCAAGGGGATGTCCCTCGAAGCGTATCGCACGCGGGTGGAGTCGGTACGGGATCCCGAGGTCGTCAACAGCTGGCTGGAGAAAATGAAGAAGGCGACACGCTACACATGGAAACAGGCGGGCGCGCCGTCCCCGGAGGGGCAGCCGCCTCCGGTGGTGGCGTTCGACTCCTACGAGGAGGCCCGGGCGCATCTTCTGAGCCAGGCGAGGGACAGGGTTGTCAAGCAGGTGGACAGCGCGCGGTTTCACGGCACGCTTGCCGGCGAAATTCCCCACGGGGAAATTCGCCGTTCCATTGATGGCGCGCTTGAGCGCCAGCGTCGATTCCCCTTGGATACTGCAAATGCGCTTCGTGGTCGCCTCCGCCGCGAAGGATTCACCATATTCAAGAAGGGTTCGAAGGGCATAAGCTATGTCTGCGCCGTCAAACGCAAGTTCAGGATACCCGGGCAGACATTCTCGGAAAGCATTGGCAGCCTCATTGCCTTCATTGAGGCGCATCCGATGGTGAGAGCGGGCGACCTGCCTGCAAAACTGCTTGGTCTCACCGTCACCCTGCCTGCGCCCGCCGTGGCGGTGCCACCGGCGGAAGGCGGAGTCGCTCCCGCATCCATCCTGTCGGCCGAGGATCAGAGCAGGCTCTCCCGCATGCAGGGCGATCTGCGCTGGCTCGTGACGGAAGGCTACGTCACGGAGTTTCTCGACGGCCGGCTTTTTGCACCTCCGGCGATGGTGGAGGCGCGCAAGAAGGAGATCGAGAGCGCGGAGCACGACCCTGAGAACTTTCCAGAAGCGCCGGCCTCGGAACCGGCTTCCGTCACGGCTGCAACGGACGGTTCCGGCGAATCTCATTCGGAATTGGTTACGTCCAGTGACGAAACCGGTGCCGTTGCGCCCGCAGTCGCGATGCCTTTGGAGGAAAATCCGTCTCCCGCTCCTGTTCCGCCACTCGCCGGAGAGGAGGCGCCCGCTGAGGCCGGGTCTGAAGAGCCTCAGCCCGCGCCCGATCCGGCAATTTGATTGGAGGCAGGCGTCGCATCCGTCGCGGCGCCTGCATTTTGTGCGTGCCTCAATGGCGAATGTGTGACGGTGTCCCGTTACTATGATCATTGCAGACATTGCCAAGATACCCGGCCGCACATTTCCTGCGCGCCGCTGGACGCGAGGGATGGTGGGCCAGGCAGGGCAACCCATCGCAGCCAAGGGATTCGCCATGGGCTACGTGGTGCTTGAAGCGCGCGGTGGCCAGGTGCCCTGGCACAACCAGGAACAGGAAGAGGTTTACATGATCCTGGAAGGCCGGGGTGAAATTTGCGTCGGAACGGAGAGGCGGGATATCTCAGCAGGGCAGGCGGTGTTCCTTCCACCGACGGTATTTCACCAGCTCACGAATACCGGCGACGAACCTCTGCACATGATGTATATCTATTGCCCGGGCGGAGACGTCGCCCATTGGCGCCAGGAACTGGACGGTTCGCTGCCTCCCGCGGGTGTCGGGGCAACGCCGCCGCTTCCGGCAGGCGCGTCGCCTCAGTGCACGAAAAAGCCTGATTGAGGCAGGGCAGCAGGGCGCAATTACGCCTGATCTTTCCAGCGGCTGGGGGTCATGCCGGTCCTGCGGCGAAACCAGCGCGCGAAGTAGTTGGGATCGTCGAAGCCAGCGCGACCTGCGGCCTCCGCGATCGGCATTCTGGATCTCAGGGCGGACTGGGCCGCCTCCAGTCTGACCAGATCGCGTATCCCCCGCAGCCCGAGGCCGTGATCGCGTTTGAGCCGCCGGCTCAGCGCATCGCGTGCATAGCCGACATCCCTGGCAACCTCGCCGAGGACATCGGTCTCGCGCAGGCGCGTCTTCACCCTGTCAAACAGGCTGCGGGGCGCGGCCTGTGGGGTGGCGAGTTCGAATTTCGGTTCAAGAAGGCGGGCGATGACCGCGATGATTGCCGGATAGTCGGAGAGTCCCGGGCGACCCTTGGTCGGAACCTGGGCGAGAAGGCTGTGCAGTTCGCCGAGCATGTGCTGGGGCAGGTGGCGGTGGACCGCACGCGTCCGCTTTTTCTGTGTTCGATAGTCGAGCACCAGGCACAGCGGCCGGCTCTGGCCTGTGTTTGAGAATCCGTGGGAAATGTTGGGAGGAATGATGAAGAGGTCGCCACTCCGGGCGGGAATCACTCCGTTCCGGATGTGCTGGTTGCCCTCACCTGCAAGGTACAGGATAAGCTGCGAATAGGGATGGGTGTGCATGGCCACCTCGGGCGCGCGGTGCCGGTTCAATTGCAGCTTCCTCAGGACGAAGCCAAGCGCATGGATCTCGATCTGTTGAATGAGTATCGGGCTCCAGGCGAGCATGACGGTTGCGTGCTAGAATTGGACGGTTGTGTTCTAACCGCAAGCGGCCGTTTCGGTCTATTATCAGGCCGCATTTCTCCCATCCCCAACAAAAGGCTCGATCCAATGACCACGCACAAAGTCGGCATCATCATGAACGGCGTCACCGGACGCATGGGCACCAACCAGCATCTGCTGCGCTCCATCAAGGCAATCATCGACCAGGGTGGCATCAAGCTGTCCGATTCGGAAACGATCATGCCTGATCCGATCCTAATCGGCCGAAACGAAGCCAAGCTGGCGGCGCTTGCCGCGCGTGCAGGTGTCAAGCGCTACTCGACCAATCTTGATGCCGCGCTTGCCGACAACGGCAACCAGGTCTATTTCGATGCGACGCTCACGGGGCAGCGTCCGGTGGGTGTGCGCAAGGCTATCGCCGCCAGGAAACACATTTATTGTGAGAAGCCGACGGCGACCACTTCCGCCGAGGCGCTCGCACTCTTTCGGGAGGTATCTGCCGCCGGGCTCAAGAACGGCGTGGTGCAGGACAAGCTCTGGCTGCCAGGCCTGCTGAAGCTTAAATACCTGATCGATACCGGGTATTTCGGTCGAATCCTGTCGGTCCGCGGCGAATTCGGTTACTGGGTCTTCACCGGTGAACATGAAAAACTGCAGCGTCCTTCGTGGAACTACCGGAAGGAGGATGACGGCGGCATCATCGTGGACATGCTCTGTCACTGGCAGTACGTGATCCAGAACCTCTTCGGAGAAGTGAAGTCGCTTTCCTGCCTCGGCGCCACGCATGTTCCCACCCGTTGGGATGAGGCGGGCAAACCCTACGCCTGTACCGCGGATGACTCCGCCTATGCGACCTTCGAACTGGTGAACGGAGTGATCTGCCATTTCAATTCTTCCTGGGCGGTGCGTGTGCGCCGCGACGATCTGCTGACACTTCAGGTGGATGGCACCCATGGCTCGGCGGTGGCTGGATTGCGCGACTGCACGGCGCAGCACCTGTCCGCCACGCCGCGGTGCGTGTGGAATCCCGACATCGACAGTCCTATCAAGTTCTTTGACGGCTGGACGAGGGTACCTTCGAACGACATCTACGACAATGCCTTCAAAGTCCAATGGGAGCTGTTCCTTCGCCATGTGGTGAAGGACACGCCGTTCCCGTGGAATCTGCTCCAGGGAGCGAAAGGGGTGCAGCTCGCCGAACTCGGACTCAAGTCCTGGGCTGAGCGTCGCTGGGTGGACGTTCCAGTGATCGGCTGAACTGGGGGGCGCGCTCCCCCGCCCGTCACACGCGAGGCCGGCTTCCAATTCCGGACATCGTTTCCAATGGGAGCCACTTGCCCTTGCAAACTCAGCGGTTCCGCATGGCTTCTGCGGTAATCCTTGGGATGCCTCCCGACTTGCTCCTTTGCAGGTTTTCGGCATCCTGGGTTCAACTCGTTATTCACTATGATGATCTGGATTATACTCGTTATTATACCGATGCTGTTCGGCATGTACGCGCAGTTCCGGATATCGAGCGCTTACAACAAGAACGTGCGAGTGCCTTCCCGTGGCCATATCACGGGCGCCGAAGCGGCGGAGGCGGTCATGCGCGCCGCGGGGGTTTCCGGTATCGAGATCGTTGAGGTGCCGGGCCAGCTCACCGATCACTACGATCCCATCCACAAGCGGCTCGCATTGTCACAGGACAATTTTCGTGGCACGAGCCTCGCAGCGCTCGGTGTCGCTGCACACGAGGCGGGTCACGCGATCCAGCACAAGGTGGGGTACGCAATGATGACCGTCAGGCAGACGTTGGTGCCCGCCACAAAGATTGCGGCAGGGGTCGCCAACTTCGTGCTGATCGCCGGAATCCTGCTGATTTCCAGTGCGATCGGGGGAAAGCTCCTGGTGGTCGGGGCGCTCGCTCTTGCGGTCATTTGTTTGTTTCAGCTCGTGACGCTTCCTGTCGAATTTGACGCCAGCCGTCGTGCGAAACAGCAGCTGGTGAGCCTTGGCATTCTCGGTCGCGACGAGATGCCCGGAGTGAACGAAACCCTGGATGCCGCTGCGTTGACCTATGTCGCGGCGTTTGTGGCGTCACTGGGTTCGCTGCTGCAGATCCTCATGCTGCTTTCCGGTCGCCGGGACGACTAGCCGCGGGACAGCGACGGATCCGATTCCGCCACGGTTGTCGGCAGTCAGGCGTGGCCGGTTCAAGCTATGCTGCGTTGCCTGTCAGGGACAGGACCGTGTAGGTCCGTTTGCCTTTGCGCAGCAGAATGAATCGGTCGAAAACAACATCGCCTGCTCCCAGGCTGCGGGCGATGTCCGTGCATTTGACGTTGTTGATGTAGATGCCGCCGCCCTCGATGTCCTTGCGGGCCTGTCCCTTTGAGGGCGAGAGCCCCGCGGCAACCAGGGCTTCGATGAGCGAAAAGGCGGAGGCGAATCTGTCCGCTGGCAGCTGAACTGCGGGCAGTTCGTCGACGACATCGCGGAAGAGACTGGCGGAGATGCCTTCGAGACTGCCTCCGAACATGATTTCGCTGGCACGGATGGCATCGACGCAGGATTCCGCCCCGTGAACGATCGACGTGATTTCCTTGGCAAGCGCCTTGTGCGCCTCGCGCGCACCGGGGTTGGCCGCATGCCTTTCCTCCAGCGCATTGATTTCCGAGTGGCTTAGAAAAGTGAACTTCTTCAGGTAGCCGATGACCATGTTGTCTTCGGTGTTGATGAAGAATTGGTAGAATCGGTAGGGACTTGTCCGCTCCGGATCGAGCCAGACAGCGCCACCCTCGGATTTGCCGAACTTCGTGCCGTCCGATTTTGTGATGAGAGGAAAGGTCAGCCCGAACGCCGGTACGCCGAGTTTTTTCCGGATGAGATCCGTGCCTGCGGTTATGTTTCCCCACTGGTCAGCCCCGCCGATCTGCAGTTCGCAGTGCATGGATTGGCGCAGATGGGCGAAATCATGTGCCTGGAGCAGTTGATAGCTGAACTCGGTGAAGCTGATGCCGGACTCGCTTTCGAGGCGGGACTTTACGCTGTCCTTGGCGAGCATCGAGCTGAGGGAAAAGTATTTCCCGACATCCCGCAGGAAATCGAGGAAGGAGACCGATGCGGTCCAGTCCGCATTGTCGACGAGCCGCGCGGGATTGATCGGTGTGGTGAAGTCGAGCAGGCGCTCCAGCTGCTTCTTGATTTTGCGGACGTTGTGGTTC
Source organism: Opitutaceae bacterium (assembly GCA_017994935.1). Classification (GTDB taxonomy): domain Bacteria; phylum Verrucomicrobiota; class Verrucomicrobiia; order Opitutales; family Opitutaceae; genus UBA6669. The sequence continues at coordinate 121,741 of JAGOJU010000003.1, read as the reverse complement.
AACTGCTCCCGGCTGAGGAGATTTCGTTCGGACGACCTGCCGCCCGGGTCGCCGATCATGCCGGTTGCCCCGCCAGCAAGCGGCAGGGGATGATGGCCTGCCAGTTGAAAGCGCCGGAGAAGGAGCTGGGGGACGAGATGGCCGACATGAAGGGAATCTCCCGTGGGATCAAATCCGCAATACAGGGTGATGGGTCCCTCATTCAGACGCTTGTCGAGTGCAGGGAGATCGGTGCAGTCGGCCAGGAGGCCGCGCCACTGGAGGTCTTCAATGAGAGTCATGTCTGGGCCGGGATGTGAGTAACAACGCTGGGTTTCCCCTCGGCAAGAGCGTTTCTTATGGGATGCAATCGGAAAACAGAAAGCAGCCTTCTTACGGCAGATCGGGATTGCGGCTCGGGTGAATGTGGCTAGCCTGTGGTTCCCTTTCGACAGATTACTCGCGTCGAATTCAACCGCTAACCTTGACTCACGTATCTTATGCCTATTGCCGTCGGTACCAAAGCCCCCTCATTCACACTGAAAAGCAAGACCGCCGATGGTCTCAAGGATGTCTCATTGGGAGACTTCGCCGGCCGGAAACCCGTGGTGCTTCTTTTCTTTCCGCTTGCGTACAGCGGGCCGTGCACAACCGAGATGTGCGAGGTTTCATCGGGGTTGAACGAGTATGAGAAGCTGGGTGCGGCGGTCCTTGGCATCAGCGTCGACAGCCCGTTTGCGCAGGAGGCATGGGCAAACAAGAACAACATCCGGATTCCCCTGCTGAGCGATCTCAACAAGGGGGTTGCCAAGGCATACCAGGTGCTTTTCCCGGGATTACTAGGCATTGGTGACACGGCGGCCCGCGCTGCATTCGTCGTGGGCAAGGACGGGCTGATCAAATATGCCGAACAGACGCCGACTCCGCACGACCTCCCGAATTTTGCTGCCGTGAAGGCTGCGCTCGCCCATTGAGTCGAAACCGATTTGATTTCCCGACCAGGCTGACGTCCACCATGGTAGGTTGCTGAAATTCCCTCGATGTCCCTTTCCAATCCGTTCAACACGCTGGCCAGGTTCTCCTCCGGCGGCACCACGCATGCTTACCATTCCCTGCCGGCACTTGGTGCGGCGGGGCATCCCCGGCTGTCGAAGCTGCCTGTGTCCATCCGCCTTGTTCTGGAGTCGCTGCTCCGCAACTGTGACGGCAAGCGTGTCTCCGAACAAGCCGTGCGCGATCTGGCAGACTGGAAGCCGGTGGCGGTGCGCACCGAGGAGGTCCCCTTTGTGGTTGCGCGCATCGTGCTTCAGGATTTCACGGGAGTGCCGCTCTTGGTGGACCTTGCTGCTATGCGTGCCGCGGCTGCGCGGCTGGGCAGGGATCCGAAGATCATCGAGCCGCTGGTGCCGGTGGACCTGGTGGTGGATCATTCCGTGCAGGTCGATTTCGCTGGTTCCGCCGATGCGATGAGGAAGAACCTGGAAATGGAGTTCTCGCGCAATCGCGAGCGTTACCAGTTCCTGAAGTGGGGCATGCAGGCGTTCGATACGTTCAAGGTCGTGCCGCCCGGCATCGGCATCGTTCACCAGGTGAATCTTGAGTACCTCGCCAAGGGCGTGCTGTCCGACGCGAACGGTATTCACTATCCTGATACGCTGGTGGGCACCGACTCGCACACGACGATGATCAACGGCCTGGGAATCGTCGGCTGGGGGGTGGGCGGCATCGAGGCTGAAGCCGGCATGCTCGGGCAGCCTGTCTACTTCCTGACCCCGGATGTGGTGGGTGTCCATCTGACCGGCGCGTTGCGGGAAGGCGTTACAGCGACCGATCTGGCGCTCACGCTCACACAGCTGCTGAGGAAGGCGAAGGTGGTCGGCAAGTTTGTCGAATTCTTCGGGCCGGGCGCGGCGGCCCTGCCCGTGGTCGACCGGGCGACGATTGGCAACATGGCTCCGGAGTACGGCGCCACCATGGGCTTTTTCCCGATCGACGCCGAGTGCACCCAGTACCTCAGGGCAACCGGACGCGACGAGGCGGCGGTGGCCCTCTATGAGGCGTACTACCGTGCGCAGGGTTTGTGGGGAATGCCCCGGAAGGGTGACATCGAATATTCGAGCGAACTCGAATTCGATCTCGGATCCGTGGTGCCGAGTGTTGCGGGCCCGAAGCGCCCCCAGGATCGCATTGAGCTGCCACGTCTCAAGCAGGAGTTTGTCACAGCCTTTTCGAGGCCGGTTGCTGAAAATGGATTCGGGAAGAAACCCGAGGAATTCAGCGTGCGCGCCCATGTGGATGGCGGGGTGACCCACAAGGCATCTGGCGGTGGAAGCCAGGAGCCCGTGAAGGTCGCGAAGTCGCTCGCGCAGAACACAAATCCGCTCACCGAACTGGAGATGGCCAACAACCGGCCGACACCGACACCGGATCCCATGCTGCCCACCGTGGTCAAGCGGCCGGGAGAAGTAGGGCACGGCAGCGTGCTCATTGCGGCCATCACAAGTTGCACCAACACCTCGAACCCATCGGTGATGCTTGCCGCGGGGCTTGTCGCCAAACGCGCGGTGGAGCGCGGTCTCCACGTCAATCCGATGGTCAAGTCCTCGCTCGCTCCGGGCTCACGCGTGGTGACCGACTATCTTGAGAAAACCGGACTCCAGCCCTACCTGGACCGGCTTGGATTCCAGACTGTCGGTTATGGATGCACCACGTGCATCGGAAATTCCGGCCCACTTTCGTCAGCGATTGAGGATGCCGTGGTCAAACACGACTTCGTCACGGCATCGGTCCTTTCCGGCAACCGCAATTTCGAGGCCCGCATTCACCAGAACATCAAGGCGAACTTCCTGATGTCGCCGCCGCTCGTGGTGGCGTTTGCGCTCGCAGGGCGGGTTGACATCGACCTTTCCCATGATCCGATTGGAAATGACCCTCAGGGGAAACCGGTCTACCTGAAGGATCTCTGGCCGACACTTCAGGAGGTGCGGGATCATCTCAAGGCAGCTCTCAAACCGGAGGTGTTCCGCAAGCTGTATGCCGATTTTGCATCACAGAATCCCAAGTGGAACGAGATCCCGACGACCGCGGGCAATGTCTATCAATTCGAAGCGGCGTCGACCTACATCCAGGAGCCGCCCTTCTTCACCCACTTTTCGATGACCCCCGGATCGATCCGGGAGATCAAGGGGGCACGGGCGCTGGGTGTGTTTGGCGATTCGGTGACGACCGACCACATTTCGCCCGCGGGCGCGATCAAGAAGACCTCTCCGGCGGGGCGCTTCCTGCTCGAACACGACGTCGCGTTCGAGGATTTCAACAGTTATGGATCACGGCGCGGCAACGACCGCATCATGACCCGGGGCACCTTTGCGAATGTTCGCATCAAAAATATGATGCTCGGGGGCGAGGAGGGAGGCAACACCCTGTTCCAGCCCACGGGAGAAAAGCTGTCGATCTATGATGCGGCGGTCAAATACGCCCAGAGCGGCACGCCTCTCATCGTCGTTGCCGGTCAGGAGTATGGCACCGGTTCCTCCCGTGACTGGGCGGCCAAGGGCACGGCGCTGCTCGGGGTCAGGGTGGTGGTCGCCCAGAGTTTCGAGCGCATCCACCGTTCGAATTTGGTCGGCATGGGCGTGCTTCCTCTGCAGTTCAAGGAAGGTGTCACCGCGCAGACATTGCGTCTGGACGGCACGGAGACTTACGATGTGATCGGACTGGGCACCGCGCTCAAGCCCCAGCAGGACCTCACACTTCGCATCACGCGCAAGGATGGCACCGCTGAGAATGTGGGCGTGAGGTGCCGGATCGACACTCCGATCGAGATCGACTATTATCAGCACGGCGGAATTCTTCCCTACGTCCTGCGCCAGATCATGGCCAAGTCGTAAGGCCTGCGGGTAGGAGGGAGCAGCTTTCCTTCCCGCAATCGTCCGCCGTCGCAGGTGAGCCATCGTTGTCATGTCGGAAGCCAGCAAATCGGTCTATCAGGCTGATATATCAGCGGATCCCGTTGCCATACGGATCGAGGGCCGCGCCTCGTTCCAGAACAGCGGGTGTCTCCAGGATTTCATCAAGGCCCTGCTGGCCGAGGGGAAATCGCGATTCTCGATCGATTTCAATGCGTGCACAGGGATGGACAGCACCTTTCTGGGAGTACTGGCCGGAGTAGCGCTGCAGGTGCGCAAGCTCACCCCCCCGGGGCATCTTGCACTGCTGCGGATCGAGGGGCGCAATCTCGAACTGGTGCGCAATCTTGGACTGCACCGCATCCTTGCCATTGAGTCTGGCGCGGGTGGCCAGCCACCTGTCGTGGCACCGCAGGCAATTCCCTGCTCCAATCGAAGCGAACTGGAGAATGCGAGGGTCGCCCTTCAGGCGCACGAGAATCTCGTCGAGGCGGAGGAGGCCAATCGCAGCAAGTTCGAGGACGTCCTTCATTTCCTCCGCCAGCGGATCGACGAGGAGAAGCGGTAGGCAGCGCCCCGATTGCGGCTTTTGTAGGGATATTCGCCGTCTGGCAGACGGGCGTTTTCGCACTTCTCCCCGACGACAAGGCGGGCTAGTCTGATCGAATGCCAGCCACCCTTCCCAGCGAAACAACGACACTGCCTGATTTGTCCGGCCACTTTGGACGGTATGGAGGTGTATTTGTCCCGGAGACGTTGATGACGGCGCTTGCCGAATTGGGCGAGGTGTATGCTTCGGCGCGCAATGATCCGGCCTTCGAGCAGGAACTGACGGGTCATCTGAAGGAGTTTGCGGGCCGGCCGACGGAATTGTATTTTGCCAGGCGCCTCACGGAGCATTGCGGGGGTGCCCGGATCTATCTGAAACGGGAGGACCTTCTCCACACGGGCGCGCACAAGATCAACAATGCGTTGGGGCAGGCGTTGCTCGCCCGCCGCATGGGCAAGAAACGCATCATCGCGGAGACGGGCGCCGGCCAGCATGGTGTCGCCACGGCGGCGGTTTGCGCCAAGTTCGGCCTGGAATGTGTCGTCTACATGGGTGCCGTCGACATGGAGCGGCAGGCGCTCAATGTCTTTCGCATGCGCCTGATGGGAACGGAGGTTCGTGGCGTCGAGGCGGGACAGAAAACGCTGAAAGATGCAGTCAACGAAGCCATGCGCGACTGGGTCACGAATGTGCGCGGAACCCATTACATCCTGGGTTCTGCCCTTGGGGCGCATCCGTATCCCATGATGGTGCGGGATTTTCATCGGGTGATCGGCAAGGAGACGAAGGCTCAAATACTGGCTCGTGAGGGACGGCTGCCCGACGAGATGGTGGCCTGCGTCGGAGGAGGCTCCAATGCGATCGGGTTCTTTTTTGATTTTCTGCAGGACCGGAGTGTGAAGCTCATCGGTGTCGAGGCGGGTGGCCGCGGCATCCGCCGAGGCGAGCACGCGGCGCGATTCGAGGGGGGGCGGCTGGGAGTCCTGCAGGGGAGCAAGACCTACATCCTGCAGAATGAGGATGGACAGATTGAGCTGACCCATTCGGTGAGTGCCGGCCTGGACTATGCGGCGATCGGTCCGGAACATGCCTATTACAGGGATATGGGACGCATCGATTATGCGTACGCCTGCGATGATGAGGTCATCTCCGCATTTCAACTCGTATCCCGGTTGGAAGGCATCCTGCCGGCGCTTGAATCCACGCATGCGCTGGTTCATGGCATGAAGCGTGCGCGTGCGCTCCGGAGCGATCAGATTGTCCTCATCAATCTTTCCGGTCGGGGAGACAAGGACGTGAATCAAGTTGCGAAATTGCTCAACGTGAGACTGTGAGCTCACGGCGCGCATAACCGAGGACATTCGCGTGCGAAGCATGACAGGATATGGCCGGGCGAGCGTCGGACTCGGGGTTCGCACGCTCACGGTTCAGGTGAGATCGGTGAACCGGAAGTTGCTCGACCTTGCGATCAGGCTTCCGGAAGAATGGGAGGAACTCGAAGGCGCGATTTCCGAGCGTGTCCGGGGATGTACCGTGCGGGGCAAGGTCCAGGTGGACCTCGAACTGAGTGGCGATACCGGGATCGCAATGCCCGTTTGGGATGAAGCGGCAATTGGCGGGCTCCTGGACCGCTTGTCCAGGCTGGCGGCGCAGCGCGGGGTTCCGTTTGCTCCAACACCGGAGCTTCTCTGGAGCGTCGCCAATTCCCAGCGACACCTCGACGAGGCTCCCGCGGTGGAGCGGGTCCGTGAGCAGGTGTTTGCTGCCCTGGATGCCGCCCTGAGGGACTTTGTCGCAATGCGCGCGCGGGAGGGAGCGATGCTTCTCGTGGATTTGCTGGAGCGGATCGGCAGCCTGTCGACTCATTCCGGTCTGATTGCGGCTCGGGCGCCGAAGGTGACGGGCAATTACCGGGAGCAACTGCTGCAACGGCTTCGCCAGGCGGGCCTCGAACTGGAACTGAATGACGAGCGCGTGCTCCGCGAAATCGCGCTGTTTGCGGACCGCTGCGACCTGTCGGAGGAACTCACCCGGTTCGGGAGTCACCTCGATCAACTGAAGGCCCTTCTCAAGTCCGATGGGGAGATGGGCCGCAAGGCCGAGTTCATTCTTCAGGAGATGGGACGCGAGGCGAACACGATGGGAAGCAAGGCGAACGACCATGCAATCTCCTGTGCTGTGATCGAGCTGAAGAATGAACTAGAGAGAATTCGCGAGCAGATCGCGAATGTCGAATAAGCCGGCTCGCACGTGCGGCCCGGGCCGCGGACTCAATCGCCGCTCGGTTCGATCACGGCTCCGTCCGCGCGATACTCCTGGATCTTGTTGCGCAGGGTCCGGATGGAAATGTTGAGCAATTCGGCGGTACGGGTGCGATTGCCGCCAGTGCTTTTCAGAGCCGAAAGAATGGCTCTCTTTTCCAGTTCATTCAGGGGGATGACCTCCGCCGGCTCCGATTGCGGAGAAGACTCGGGGGCGTCCGGATCCGCAGTGCCTTCGAAGGATGGGGTATGCCCGGTGAATTCTTCTGAAATGGCCGGCGTGGCGGCTGTCGGAGCTGGGGTCCATGCAACGGGCGCGGGAGGGGCAGAGGGCATCGGCGCCGCGGGTGCCGGTGTCTGTGCGGATGAGGCTGCCGCTGGATGCTGCAGGCCGGGGAGACCGGCGGAACGGGCCAGCGAGGGCAGGCCGAGAGCTGCCGTTGTGACGGGGCGTCCGTTTTCCGAAAGGATGACCGCGCGTTCGAGCGTGTTCTGCAGTTCCCTCACGTTGCCCGGCCAGGGATAATGGATCAGCGCGCTGGAGGCATTGTCGGTGAAACCCGGAATCTTCACTCCGTGCTTGCGCGCAAAGCGGCGAAGAAAGGATTCTGCGAGGAGGAGAATGTCATCCGGGCGCTCGCGCAGGGCAGGGACATGAATGGGGAACACATTCAGGCGGTAGTACAGGTCAGACCGGAATGAACCGCGTTCCACGAACTGCATGAGGTCGCGGTTGGAGGTCGCGAGAATGCGGACATTGACCTTGATGGTCTTGGTGCCTCCGACACGTTCGAACTCGCGTTCCTGGAGCACCCGCAGCAGCTTTGCCTGGAGGTTGGCGGGGATTTCCGACACTTCGTCGAGAAGGAGCGTGCCGCGGTTGGCGAGTTCAAAGCGACCCTCGCGGCGGTCCGTCGCGCCCGTGAATGCACCCTTTTCATGTCCGAACAATTCACTTTCGATCAACTGTTCCGAGAGGGCGGCACAGTTGACCTTGATATAGGGTTCGGAACGCCGGGGGGAATTCTTCCAGAGTTCCCGCGCCACCATTTCCTTTCCGGTGCCGTTCTCGCCTGTGATCAGCACGGTGGCGTCGGTGGGGGCCACCCGCTCGATCAGCTGGCGCAGGCGCTGGATTGGAGGGGTCCTTCCCAGCAGATCCCCGTCACCGCCATCCTGTTCGCTGAAGTATCGGTTGACCTTGACGAGTTGGCGAAAGGCGTCGGCCTTTTTGAGGACGATCTCGATCTGGGAGGGGGAGAACGGCTTGATCAGGTAGTCGAAGGCGCCTCCGCGCATGCAGGCGACCGCGCTTTCGATCGTTCCATGCCCCGTCATCATGACCACGAGCGGCCGGTCGGGCAGCGCGGCGAGGCGCTCGAGCAGCTGCTGGCCATCGCCATCGGGAAGACGGACATCCAGCATTACCAGATCGAAACTTTCACGGGCGAGCAGGGCCTCAGCCTGGGCGATGGAGCCGGCGATGCTGACAGTGTACTTTTTCCGGCGAAACAGTTCCTCCAGGACTTTTTGGATGATGGGCTCGTCGTCGAGGACCAGGATTCGTTCAAGGGACATGGGCTGGGTCTTTTCCGTAGGGCGGAAGCGAACGGGATTCAATCCGCTTCGTGTGGGTCAGGAAAGCCCGGAATGTGTCGGGGCTGTCTGCCTGTGGGAAGGAGCGTACGAATGCGACTCACGATTTCCGAGGGTGGAAAGGGTTTCGGCAGGCATACGACGGGTTCGTCCAGATCCGCCAGAGAGCGGTCACCGGGTTTGAAGGCGCCGCTCGCAAGGATCACGGGGATGCCCGGATGTTCTTCCCTGATGCGCTGGGCCAACTGCCATCCATTCATGCCCGGCAGTCCGATGTCGGAAAAAAGAAGCCCGATCTCATGGTGGTGCTCGGAGAAGAGGCGCAGTGCCTCCTCAGCATCCCGGGCCCAGAACATGGGTATGGCCTCCGACCTGAATATTTTCTCCCAGAGATGACCGATTTCGGCCTCGTCCTCGACCACGAGCACGTATTTTTCCGGAGGTTGCGCCTGCCTGCCCTCCACCTGAGCCGTGGTTGAATGTGAATCATGGGCGCCTGCGGGAACCGACCGAGGAAATGCCAGATGCACCCGCGTCCCCAGACCAGGTTTGCTGTCGACTTCGATCGTTCCCCGGTGGGCGCGCATGATCCCATAGACGACAGCAAGCCCGAGGCCGCGAACGGACGACCCTCGGTCCTTCGCAAAAAACGGTTCGAAGATACGGGCACGCGTCGAATCATCCATCCCGCTTCCGTTGTCCTCAATTGTCACCCAGATCGCCTCGGGATGCTCGCCTGTCGGGAGGCTCCCTGCGGGCGACTCCGATGTGCGGATACTGATTGTGCCGCCCTGAGGTAGGGCGTCGCATGCATTCTGCAGGAGCTGTCTCAGGCCAAGGGCCACCTGAGTGGGATCGATCGGAACGGTGGAATGGGTATGGTTGAACGTGCACGAGACGTGGACCTGGGAGGTCCAGTTGGTGCAGGTGCGATCGACGGTGTCCTCGATCAGAGCCTGCAGGTCAGTTGGCACAATTTCCGCGTCATGCTGGCTGGCAAAGAGCTGGAGCTGGTGAACGACGTCAGCCCCGCGACGGCCAGCATCAATGATCGCACGGGTTGCGCGTTGCAATGTCCCCGGATCGTCCGCTGCGTCGCCGAGCAGGCCCGCGTATCCGAGAATGATGGTGAGAAGGTTGTTGAAGTCATGGGCCACGCCCCCTGCGAGGGTTGCAAGGCTCTCAAGTTTTCCCGCCTCGCGCAGCCTGGCATCGATGCGCCGACGTTCGGACAGGTCGCTCAGCGTCAGCAGGCGCCAGGTCTCCTCGGTGAAGCGGACATTGGTGACGGAGATTTCCGCGGGGAAACAGCCTCCATCCGGACGGTTGAGATCAAAGGTTTGGAGGGAGCCCGGCCGAACTGTGGCTGATTCAATGTTTGAGAGGGGAATGACCGGTGCGATCGGACGGCCAGCCAGATCGGCGGGTTCGGCGGCAAAGTGGATGGAGAATGCGCGATTGCAGAGCTGCACCTGGTTGCGGCTGTCGAGAAGGCAGAGCCCCAGCGGGACTGCTTCATAGACGGCACTCAGCAGCCCGTGCATGGCAGTGAGGGAGGCTTCAGCGGCCTTTCGCCGGCTGATGTCGCGTATTGTCGAAACGATTTCCGGCACTCCTTCCGAGCTGAATCGGGTCTGGCTGGTTGTTTCAACCCAGACAGCCCGGCCATCCTTGCGGTGCATCTGGTGAATGAACGTCGTTTCCGGGCGCCCATTGACATGACCGTCGAAGACCTTGCGGGCGAGCGAGAGGCTCTCAGGGTGTATCAGGTCATGCAGGGAACGGGCGGCCATTTCCTGGGGCTCGTATCCGAGGATCGTTCGCGATGCGGGCGACGCATACAGGCAGTGACCATCCTGGGGGCGATGAACGACGACAAGATCGCGTATGGCCTCGGCCAGCAGGCGGTGATGCTCTTCACTGAGCTGCAGGGCATGATCCCTTTCGACGGCTTCTGACGCATCGCGAAGGGCCACCATCCAGAGATCTCGATCGTTTTCGGCTCCCAGCATCGGAAATGCGGTCGCATCAAGGTGGACCACCCGCGTGTTGTCCCGGCAGACTTTGACTATGCCTCGAAAGAGCTGCGAGCAATGGAGGCTTTCCTTGAGCGCATCCCATTGCTCAGAGGGAAGCAGGGCGTGCAGGAATTTGCCGACGGCTTCCGATTGCTGGAGGTGGGTCAGCCGTTCAAAGGCGAGATTCACCTGCACGATCTGACAGCCGGATTTGGGGTCCAGGATTGCGATCCCATCCCGCGAATTTGCGAGGAACTGCTGCATGGGCCCCCCTAACAATGCGAACTTTTCGCCCGTAGCGAGGAAAGGTTGCATTTCATTTGGGGTCATCGCCTGAAGAGGAAGATCAATCGGATGTCACCGAGTCAGGACAAAGGACTGAAAACCCGGTGATATTGAAGATCCATGTTTAAGATGGGGGAAAAATGAGCCGAAGCACGCTTAACACCTTTCCTGTATGGCGCCACGTCTCTTGTCGCTGCTCTCCAAAGTCCAGCACGCATTGATTGAACAAGGAGTCGCAAGTGCGAAGCATCCTGTCCAACGGTCCGTGAGTTACCAAAAGGGACTGGCCCGGATGCTGTTTGAAGATGGCGGGAGCATTTCCCTCCAGAGCTATTCCCTGGCGAGTGGGCAGATTTGCGTCAAAGCCGCACTCGTGTGGCCTGGTCAGCCGGATGCAGTGATCCATTCGATCTATCCCCAGGGACGGTCTCACGATTGGCGAGCTTCGGCAGAAGGCATTGCGCTTGCGTGGCTCGCTGGAACCCAGGGAGCGCTTCCGAACCAGACCCGCGGCATCGCCCGGGAGGAAATTGGAGTCGAACCGCTTGCCACGGTGGTCTGAGAATACCGGTCCATTGGGGACTTGATCGCTCAGGTTGTGCGCTTGAATGAGTGTCGTGCCCCTTGAGGGGAAGTCGACGTGGTGGTTGACCGCACGGTGTTGGACAATGCGGGGCAGCAGACTCCGGACAGCAAGGACTCAGCCTTGCGCGTGAAAAGAGCCGGGGGTGCCGTCGCCCATACGATTGCGGTAGGCGGGTTTGACGGAACGGAGGCGTTGCTGGGAAGAAAGCAGGGCCTTGAGCTCTGCCTCTGTCGCCTTCATGCACTCGTCGAGCATTGCGATCTTGATCCCCTGCGCGCGGGTGATGGCGTGCGCACGGGTGAAAATATCGGGGGGAAGACCGAAGCGGACCTTGTTGTCGGACATCAGTGCCGACAGGCGATCGACGATCGCGGCGGCGCGTTCCTGGGTTGCCGCCAGTTCGATCCATGACTCCTCGGCCAGCTGGATGGACTCCTGCCCTGCGAGGATTTCCAAGGCTCCGATGAGCCGTTCGACGGTTTGAAGGGGACGTTCCATGGTCATTAGGCGACGCCTTGGGCGGTGCCATAGCGGCACGAGTCTTCCTTGCGAAGCATCTCAGCCCAGCCGTCGCGAAGTTGCTGGATCAATTGCGAGACTTCAATCACGGGTTCAACCTGCTTCCTGATGTTGGCTTCGATCAGGCGGCGAAGATAGTATTCGTACAGGCGATCGAGATTTGCCGCGTAGTCGCCCCCCTCCGAGAGATTCAAGGTCGCCCTCAGCTCAATGATGATATTCTGGGCCCGGACCAGCGCTGTATTGATGTTTTCAATACGACGTGGGCTATCCTCCTCCTGGGAGAACGCCTCCCTCGCCACATTGAGGAATCGCAGGGAGCCGTCGAAAAGCATCAGCACGAGCTGGCCTGGGCTGGCTGTCAGGATGGACTGGGCTTGGTACGCGCGTGCGTAACCGAGGGGAGGTGCCATGGAGAAGAATTCAGGCCGACTCCGAGGGATCTGCCGAGTTGATCAAGAGCTTGGAAAGCTGTTCGATGATCTCGAGCGGCGGGTAGTTGGGATCGCTTGCAAGCTTGCGACCCAGTTCCACCATTTCAGGGCGGATTTCAGGAGTGGCTTCGAGCGCCCGCTGCAGGGTCTCTGCATGCGTTGTCGAGAGGGAGTCCGGCTGGGGGGACTCCACCTTGTTTTGGGTGGTGGCGTGTCCGTTGGTGGCCGGCAAGGCGCCTGCTCGATGGGAGCCGAGGCTCTGGGACGTGGGATGTATCATGATTGGATTCCGTGGGTGGTACGGTCAGCCCTCTTGGGAAGTGTCAGGGAACGCCGTTTGGTGATTGTCTGCTGGTGATTAAAATCGGTTCGAATCGGGCTGGGTTGAGAAAAGAGCGTCAAAATTTTACCTTTTGGGTAATGTTACGAACGTCGAAAAGGCTGCATAGCCGCCAAAACGGGTCGGATTCTGCAAAACGGTTGAGCTCAGGTCGCCCTTTCCGCCTTCCGAGGAATTGAAGTCGAGATAATGCCGACGGGCTGCGTTGACGACCGAGGGCTCATTGGCATCAAAGAGATTGTCAAAGGCCCATAGGATTTCGCCGGAGGTGATATCGATGAGCTTGGATCGGATTCCGAGCTTCAAGGGAGGATAGGGCGAGTAGGCGGTCAAATCGACAAAGAGGACTGCGTCGGCCGAGGTTGCGCCCTTCAGTCTCGAAAGGAGATCGTGGGGAAGGGGTTCCGCGGAGGAAAGCTGCCGTGCACCGGCGAGCCTGGCCAACAGGTCGCGTGATACGAAGACTGCCTCGGCCCGCGCCGAACGATTGAGTTCCGCAAGAAATGAATCGTCGAGGCGTGCGAGGTTGGCCTCGGGAATATCCGGCAATCCCGCGACCGGAAGGATCGCGATGCGCCTGACTGTTGCCGGGAGACGGTCGACTCCGCGCACGTTCGTCGGGGCATAGTAGGGGCCTGTGCGGGCGTGATCGATTCTGGGAACCGATTCGCAACCGGCGAAAGCCAGGCACATGACTCCGAGCGCAAGCGTTTCCTTAAGCTTCCGGCGGATCATTTTGTGGTGGGCTGGCTGAACGCGTTGGTGAGCTGTGCCTGCATCTGCTGCAACTGGGCCTGGGCAGTCTCCATTGCAATGAACCCCGCCTCCAGTTGCGAGCGCCGTTGTGTCAACTGGCGCTCGATCGCGGCGATCTGGTCGTCGATGCTCTTCGAACTGTTGTTGAGCGCTGTCGTCTGGGCACCAAGTGCACCCCCTGTGCCCGTAAGGCCGGTGGTGTTGTCGATGAATGAAACAAATTTTGCGGAGAACCCCGTGGTATCGAAATTGAAGAAACGTTCGACATCTCCGGCGCTGTTCAGCAGTGCCGCATCGAGTTTCGAGGCATCCTTCACCGTGAGATTCGACGTTCCCGAAGTGAAATCGATTCCAAGATCATCAAGGCGCCTGATCGTGCCGTCCAGTCCTGCGATCGAGCCGAATGCCGAGGAACGGAGGGTTCGCGCCCATTCCTGGATTTCCCGATTGCTGCTGAGCAGCGCGGCAGTGACCTTGCCATTGGAGGCGGTCACCTTGGTCTGCTCGTCGATGTAGGTTTGAACGGCATTGAATTTGGTGACAAAACCGTCGATTGCCGTACGCATTGCGGTCGTGTTTGCAGTGACCGCGATGGTTTCCGAAGCCTGGCTCCTGGCAGTGACGGACAGGCCCTCGACGCCGTGCGATCCGCCATCGAGGGTGTTGCTCGCGCTCGTGAGTTCAGGGCCTCCATTGAGCGTGTAACGCGCATTCCTGCCGCGTTCGAGCGTGGAGGACGACGTGAGCCCGATTGCATCGAGCAGACCGCCTGCTGCTTCGGAAACGGAAAGTCCGACATCCCCGGTTGTCTTGTTGGTCAGTACCACCCGGTCGTTCATCGTGTCGAACGAAGCCGTCACTCCGGCGGAGGAAGCATTTATCCTGCCGAGGATCGTGGAAAGGGAGTCGGTATTGACGTTGTAGGCGATGCTCACGCCGTTCACAGAGAATGAACCGGCGCCGGAGCCATCAACTGCGGTGATCGCGTTTTTCAGACGGGCATCGACGAGAGGAGTCGACAGCCGCGTGGTGCCGAGCGCTGACGTGCTGCTGATCGCACCGGTGCCGTTGTTGCCAAGGCGGCTGACTGCGAGAAAGTTTGACGTGTCGTTCGACGCACCCAGGACAATTTCGGATGCGCTGTTGAGTTCGATCCTGTCGGTCGCCGGGTTGTAGGCAGCCGTGACGGAACCGGCGGTCGCGGTGGAAATCTTTGTGAAGACGTCGGCAAGTGAATCCGTGAGATCCACGGTGACAGCGCTTCCATTCACGGTGAAGGTGCCGGCCTTGACCGCGGTTGACGTCGGGAGCGTGGCGAGGGTCACTCCGGAAACGTCGGCCGTAGGTGCGATACCCATGCCGACGTCATTGGCTCCCAGGCGACGTGCATTCGTTGCCAGTTCCAGAATGTTGAACGTATAATTTCCCGTTGCGGTGCCCGAACCTGCCGTGGCAAGCCAGTTGGAGTTCGTTGTGGTGGATGCAGCGGAGCGGCCATCGAAGAGTCCGGAGGCCTTCAGCGATGTCGTCGCGGTCTTGAGTTCGGCCAGGCGGGTGTTCAGACCGGAAAGCGCGCTCACCTTCCTGTCGTTGATGGTCTTTTCGGCCTGAAGGCGCGTGATGGGGGTGCGCTCGAGCTCCATCAGGCTGTCCACAAGGGATTTCCAATCGAATCCTGACGCGAGTCCTGAAAGCTGTAGGCCGGCCATGTTGAGCGTGAAGTTGCGTTGGTTCTTACCGATAGCGGTTGCTGCCGTAGCATTCGTCACGCGCACGGCCTTTCTTGAGGTTGCGAGGGGTCCCAAAAAAATGTGACCGATCGCGTTAAAGTCCTTACGTGATCGCTCCGTTAGTACCGGCAACTGCGTGATGAACGTGGCCGGAGCGAACCGACTCCCCCTTCGGTTACGTCACCCTACGGATGGGTATTCAGAATCAAGGAAGATACCATGTCAGTTGTCATCAATACCAACGCGGCCGCGACCATCGCGGCAAACAACCTCGCGTCCTCAAATACGAGTCTGCAGAAAAGCCTGAACCGGCTTTCCAGCGGCTCCAAGATTGTCAGCCCGGCCGACGATGCCGGCGGTCTGGCGGTCTCGATGAAACTCAGCGCCGCTGCCCGTCGTTCGGGAGCCGCTGTGATCAACATCAGCAATACCATCTCGTTCCTGCAGACACAGGACGGCGTGCTCAAGGTGGCGGGCAAGGTGCTCGAGCGCCTGGGCGAGTTGAAAACGCTCTATGCTGATCCGACCAAGAACACCACGGATCTGGCGAACTACGACTCCGAGTTCAACGCCCTCCAGGCGCAGTTGACCGCCCTTTCCTCCGAGACCTTCAACGGCAGGGCGGTGTTCGGTACGTCGACGCTCACGGTCATGGTCACGGAGGACGGCAATACCTCCTCTTCGGTGACACTTGCTGCGCGGAATCTTGCCAGCACGGCGACCGGCATCGGATCGCTTGTCGCATCAAGTGTGGCCAATCTCGGCCAGCTCAACCTCAGCGATGTGACGGCGGCGCTCCAGAATGTGGCCACCTTCCGCGCGCAGAATGGCGCGGAGCAGAGCCGTCTCACTTTCGCGACCGAACTCCTGGTGGTCAACAAGACCAACATCGAGGCTGCGAACAGCCGGATCATTGATGTCGATGTCGCCCAGGAGTCCACCCAACTCGCGCGCTGGAACACGCTGGTCCAGGCAGGCACTGCGATGCTGGCCCAGGCGAACCAGAGTGCGCAGACGGCGCTGCGGCTCCTTCAGTAAGTTTTCTCCGACGCAGAGCGGTTCGCGACGCGCTCCGGTCGTTACGGGGCGCGGTTGACGGATCCCGCATCGGAGGAGGGTGCAGGCTGATGGCAGCCCCTCCCTTGTCCTTCGTTCTTTGAAAGGGTGTTGATAACGCTCACGCGGGAGCGCGTGAGCAGGATCCCCTTGATGACCACCTCAGCCGGTTTGCCCTCGCAGGGTGACATTTTGGAGCACTTGCTCCGATCGGCGCGGCCTGCGCCGTTTCTTCAGGCCCGTGGCGACGACGGACGTCGCATTCATCAAGGAAAGATACTACCATGTCAGTTGTTATCAATACCAACTACTCCGCGACGATTGCCTCCAACAATCTCGCGGCCTCGAATAGCATGCTGCAGAAGAGCCTCAACCGGCTCTCGAGCGGCTCGAAGATCGTCTCTCCGGCCGACGACGCCGGCGGACTCGCCGTCTCAATGAAGATGAGCGCTGCCGCCAAGCGTTCGGGTGCCGTTGCGACGAACATCAGCAACTCGGTCTCGCTGCTCCAGACTCAGGACGGCGCACTCAAGGTCGCCGGCAAGGTTCTTGATCGCATCAGCGAACTCAAGACCCTCTATGCCGATCCGACCAAGAATGCGTCCGACCTCGCGAACTATGACTCAGAGTTCACCGCTCTGCAGGCACAGCTCACGGCGATCTCGAGCGAGAAGTTCAATGGAAATGCCATGTTTGGAACCGGTGCGACGTTCTCCGTGCAGGTCACTGAAGACGGTGGGACGAGCGTGACGGTTGCGGCACGTGATCTCACCAGCTCGACGACCGGCGTCGGGGCGATCACCGCCTCCGGCGTCAGCGACCTTGGCGATATTTCGCTGACAGACATCACGACGGCATTGCAGAACGTTGCGACATTCCGCGCAGCAAATGGTTCGGAGCAGAGCCGCCTCGGCTTTGCTTCCGAACTGATCACGGTCAACAAGGCCAACCTTGAAGCCGCCAACAGCCGCATCATCGATGTCGACGTTGCACAGGAGTCCACCCAGCTTGCACGCTGGAACACCCTTGTGCAGGCCGGCACCGCGATGCTCGCCCAGGCGAACGGTTCTTCGCAAACCGCCCTCCGCCTGCTGAGCTAAACGAGAAAGTAGTTCGTACCGTCAATCGACGGCATCAACCCGCCAACCCCCGTCTGCCTTGAGCAGGCGGGGGTTGTGCATTTTCTGAGGCGCAACCTGCAATCGCCTATGGCTTGGCGATGTAAATGCGCGGCAAATCTATGGGTTGCACTTGAGGCGGCTTCATGTAGATTGCGATGGCACATGAAATCATCATTCCTCCTAAGTCTGCTTTGTTCCCTGGTCCTGGTTGTGGGCTGTTCCAAGAAGGACGCCGCTGCACCCAGCGCGTCATCCTCAGCGGCGCCTGCCCCGGCGGCCGCCTCTCAAGGTCCTCGCGTCATCAATATTGACGCGTCCGACACGATGAAGTTCTCAGTGACCCGGATTGAAGCAACCCCGGGCGAGAGCCTGAAGGTCGCGCTGCACAACAAGGGCACCCTGCCCAAGGAAGCCATGGGCCACAATTGGGTGCTTCTCAAGGCGGGTACTGATCCGCTCGCGTTCTGCCAGGCCGCGGTTGCTGCCAAGGCGACGGACTATGTTCCTGCTGCTGAAGCCAGCAAGGTGATCGTCCACACGAAGCTGCTTGGACCGAAACAGGTTGACGAAGTCAGCTTTAAGGCTCCGACGGAACCGGGCGAGTACCCGTTTGTCTGCTCCTTCCCCGCCCATGCCATGTCCGGCATGAAGGGCGTGCTGGTGGTCAAGTAGCAAGCCGGGATCGACACGATCTTCGACCGTCGTAGACCGCGCCGCAATGCGCGGTCTTTTTGTCGACAATTGCAGGCCCTTTCCACCCGGATGCCCCTGCCTGCGCCACCCTGTGGACTTTCCTCATGATTCGGATCAGTGCGAGGCCGGCCACCAGCGGTATAGGAAAAAGTAGACGAGGACGCCAGTAACGCTCACGTAGAGCCAGATCGGGAACGTCCATCGCGCCCACCGGCGGTGACGCTCGATCTGGCCCGTCAACGCGAAATAGAATGTCCGCGGCACGAGAAGGGCTATCGCCATCGCAAGCACGATGTGCGACATCAGCATGAGGTAGTAGACGCCCCGTATCCATCCCTCGCCGCCAAATGGGGTGTGCATACCCCGGACGAGAATCTTGTGGGCGACGTATCCGACAAGGAACACCGCGGACACAAAACCGGCGGACATCATGCAGGCGCGGTGAGCGGCGATTCGTTTCCGTCGGATGAAGAAAAATCCGGCGGTCATCAGGACTGTCGCCGTCGCGTTGAGCGCCGCATTGAGCGCGGGAATCTCCTGCACGGTGAACACGGGGTCAAAAAAAGGTCAGCCGGTCGGCAACTAGCGCTCCCAGTTGCAATGGGAGCCAGAGAATGGAGGCGAGGAAAAGGCGCCTCGCGGCGGGCTCGCGGCTCGCGGGTGACAGAAACAGAAGTGCGCGCCAGACAAACCATATCCCCAGGAGCAAGGTCGAAGCAAGGTACCAGATCGAGGCGAGCCCGAGCACCCATGGGAGCGCCGAGCAGAGAACAACAAAAAGCGTGTTGAGGAGCGACCAGACTGCAGTGGTGCGGCCGTTCGCATCACGCACGGGCAGCATCGGAAAACTGACTGCCGCATAGTCGCGTCGGTGGATCCACGCGATCGCCATGAAATGGGGAATCTGCCAGAAAAAGAGGATGCCGAAAAGGATCCAGCCGAGCACGTGCGAGGCGGGTTCGGCGGCCGCCCATCCGATCAGGGGAGGAAATGCGCCTGCAACTGCGCCGATCTCGGTGCTCCAGCGCGAATACCGCTTGGCAGGGGTGTAGAGTGCGAGATAGCTGATGATCGTGAGGAGGGCGAAGAGCGCGCTGGGTCCGTTCACCAGCTTGAAAAGCACGGCAAGACCTGAAGCGCAGAGCCCCCACCCGAGGACGAAGGCTGAACCCGTCGCGACCCTTCCCGACGGCAATGGCCGGTCGGCGGTGCGCGCCATCCGGGCATCCGTATCCGTTTCCATCCACTGGTTGAGTGCGGCGACCCCGGCGGCGCACAGCGAAGTGCCGAGCATGGCGAGAAAGAAACGTGCGCCATCCCACTCGGCGCGCGCGGCAGCGTAGCCGACGGCTGCGGTGAGAATCGACAGGAGACTCAGGCGGGGTTTGGTGAGTTCGAAGTAGTCGCCAAAACCTGCCCTCGCGGTGGATTCCCGCGACGCAGTCGTGGAGGTTGCCAGGTGGTTCATGCGACGGAGGTCGATTGCGGTTCCAATACCCGCGCGGGTGCGGGCGGGGTCATGAGCGATTGCATTGCGGGCCGGAAGGACCACCAGGTGAGACCAAAGCACAGAGCGAGCGTTTGCGCTCCGACGACCACGTGGCTGGTGGTGAAATAGGGATTCCGGTAGGTCAGCACGGCAGCTGCACCGAGGGTTATCTGAATTGCAAGCAACACGAGAAGTCCCCACGCAAGTGACTTGACGCGCAGAGAACTCGTCGGATCGCGCGAGATGCGCGTCACCAGGACAACCAGGGCAGCGGTGATGACCAACGCCAGGACCCGGTGGGCGAAGTGGATCGCCACGCGGAAGTTCCAGGCGGCGGGAAGGAGGTCACCCTGCGGTGTGCTCCACGGAAAAGTGGGGATCGAGGTGCCGGCGAAGCTGTGTCGCATCACCGCCGCGACGGCCAGTTGCAGCACGAGCAGGCATGAACAGAAGACAGCGGTGCGCCGCCACGAGACGCCCCCGCGCGGCTGCTGCGATGGGTTTTCGATCCAGGGCCGACTGAGAGAAATTGAGGTTGCAATGAGGGAACAGATGTAGAGCTGGGCGAGCGTCGCGTGGGCCATTGCGAAAAGCCGGCCCACGCTGGTATCCACGGTTTCAACGCGAAAATGATCCATCAGCACCCGAAGCCCGCCCACGATGGCCTGTGCCACAACAAGACCGAGCGCGAGCCAAACGAGTGTCCTCATCCAGCGGCGCGAGTCCCTGCGCCAGACGGCAAACGCAATGGCAAGGGTCACTGCCGTGATCACCCCAGCGCTCAGGCGGTGGGAGTGTTCGGAGAACATGGCCAGATCCCGCAGCCAGCCGTCGGGATTCAGCGAGCCGTTGGAAAGTGGCCAGTCAGGGAATACCATTCCTGCGCCGATGCTGGTCGTGAAGGCCCCAAGGGTGACCAGAACAAACACCCAGGCGGTACCGGCGATGGCGGACCAAGCAAGCGCTGGCTGATAGGCCCGGGTGCGGTGAAGAGGACGAAGAAGTGACATGCTGTCCGGCAAACGTTGAAACTGATGAGCGTAGCGATGCCTATCGCTTTGACAAATTATTCCTCTGGGCGGATCGGTAGTCCCATGGAGTCAATTTGTTCCCGGCCGCGCCGGGCCCATGTGCGCCGTGTGTTGCTCACGAGTTTCATTGCGCTTGCGTTAATCCACTTCGCGGGTTGCGGCAAACCTGGCGGAGCGTTGCCTCCGGTGACGGAAGCCGCTGGAAAGCATCCGAAAAGATTTCCCTTCAAAGGTGAAATCATCGGCATCGAACGGGAGCGGGGGCGGCTCATCGTCAAACATGAGGAAATCCCGGGATACATGCCGGCAATGACGATGGAGTTCATCGTTTCGCCGGGTGACCTCGCGAATGCCAGGGAGGGCCAGCACATCTCCGCTGAGATGGTTACCAACGAGGGCGATGACTATCTGCTGGAAAAGATCTGGCCGGCAGACCCGGTTGCGTCGACAAATGTTGCTGCCGCCACGGCCGCCCTGCTACAGGACACCACAATTCGCGGCCGCAATGCGTATCGCGAGGTGGGTGAAATCACGCCGACGTTTTCGCTCTACGACCAGAGTGGGGCGGTGGTGCAGTCGGAACGTTTCCGCGGCAGGCAGGTATTGATCAACTTTATCTTCACTCGTTGTCCCGTGGCCAACATGTGTCCCTTGGCTGTTTCAAAATTTCAGCAGGTGCAGGCAAAGGCGAGGAAGGCCGGTATCTCAAACCTTGAGCTGATCTCAATCTCGCTGGATCCGGCCTTTGATACTCCGGGCGTCCTCAGGGACTATGCGTCCGCGCGCGGCATCGATACGTCGAACTATTCATTTCTCACAGGACCGGAGGCCGCGATTCGCGCGCTGCTCACTCAGTTTGGTGTGATCGCGGAGTTCAAGGGGGAGCTTTTGAATCACACGCTGGCCACGATTCTGGTGAATGAGAAAGGGATGATCGTATGGCGGGCGGATGGCAGCTCATGGAGCGTCGATGAGTTTGTGGGCAAGATGGACCGGCCCGGGGAAAACAAGTCATGACCCACGCATTGACCCCTTCGCAGAAGCGTCAGGTGATCGCCATCACGGGCGCCGCCATCGCGCTCTACATCGGCTTTCGATTCCTGCCGACGGGAACGAATCTCAGCCACATGGATTTCACGGTGAAAGGTGGCAATTCGATCGAATTTTGCGATCCCTCCAATCCGCAGTTCATTCCCGTTGTGGCGGTGCGATCTCCCGTTGTGATGACGATTGAAACCGCGTCGCCCGCGGTGGCTGGCAAGGCGGTCAACGCGAAAATCCGGCTCGTGACGTCAACCGGCAAACATCTCGGGCCGGAGGACCTGGTCGTTGCCCACACCGAAAAGCTGCATCTCCTCATCGTGGATCCGTCGCTCGTGGATTATCAACACGTGCATCCGAAGCCCACTGGGGGACCGGGTGAATGGGCGTTTTCCTTCACTCCGAAAAGCGGTGGAAATTATCGGATATTTTCCGACTTCACGCCACTGGCGACCGGACGCGGCCTGTATGCGCATGTGGACCTTGAGGTGGCTGGCTCCGTTGGGGAGAGGCCGCTGGTTTCGCCGGTGTTGCCGGCGGTCGTTTCCAACGGTGATGGCTGGCGATTTGAATTGGTTGCGAGGAATGCTGCGATCAAGGCGGGCTCGGTTGCCGAGCTTTCGTTGATCGTTTCGCGGGCTGATGGCGGTGAGATCACGCTCGACACGGTGATGGATGCCTTTGCCCATCTGGTCGCTTTCGATGTCGAACGAGGAGGGTTCGCCCATCTGCATCCGAATGAAACGGATATTTCCAAGCCGCTAAAGGGCATCCGCCCAACCCTTTCGTTCAAGGTCACGATTCCCCGGGCGGGCCGCTATGTGATCTGGGCCCAGTTTTCCGTGCAGGGCCGGGAGCGTTTTGTGCCCTTCTGGATCGATGTGACCTGATTTCAGAATTTCAGGTGCTTCACGGTGAGCCCCTGATTGATGAGCTGGTTGAGCGAATCGATTCCGATGCGCAGGTGATCGCTGACGTACTGTTCATCGACGGCCTTGTCACTCGCTGCGGTCTTGACCCCCTCCGGAAACATTGGCTGGTCGCTGACGAGAAGGAGCGCCCCCGTGGGGATTTCATTGAAGAAGCCGGTCATGAAGATTGTCGCGGTTTCCATGTCGATCGCCATCGCGCGGATGCGTTTCAGGTAGGCCTTGAATTGGGTGTCATGTTCCCAGACGCGGCGATTTGTCGTATAGACGGTGCCGGTCCAATAGTCGCGCTTGTGATCCCGGATCGTCGTGGAGATGGCCTTTTGCAGGGCGAATGAAGGCAGGGCAGGGACCTCCGGGGGATAATAATCGTTGCTGGTTCCTTCGCCACGGATGGCGGCGATCGGCAGGATGAGGTCGCCAACAACTGCTCGGTGTTTGATGCCGCCGCATTTTCCGAGGAAGAGCACGGCCTTTGGGGAAACGGCGCTGAGCAGGTCGAGGATTGTGGCGGCGGTCGCGCTGCCCATGCCGAAATTGATGATCGTGATCCGGCCCGCGGTCGCATTCGGCATCGGTTTGTCCGGTCCCATCACCGGCACCTGATGAAGGCTTGCGAACAGGTCCACATACTTCTGGAAATTCGTGAGTAGGACATAATCCCCGAAGTCCTTCAGCGCGACGCCGGTATAGCGTGGCAGCCAGTTCCGGACGATTGCTTTGCGGGTTTTCATGCGGCCAGGATACGTGGATGACGCGGGGCCTGCCAAGTCTGGCGCCTCCAGACCAAATCACAATTCGACGGAAGAGCGCCCATGCAGATAGGGGGAGGATGCGAAGTGAAGCTACGCGGTGTATGAGCAGCAATTCCGTATAAAATTCAACAACAGTAAGTAACATAACTCAATCTATAATTGAGAATAAGTCTTGATCGCATATTGACATGAGACTGTGTCTCATATTCAGATGATGCGAGTGACGACTTCCCATCTGGAAACCCTGTTTCAAACGAAGAAGACAAGCGCCTTGGCGGCCGCTTCAAGGAAACTGCCCATGCCTCCGGCTGCGGCCACGCTGGCAGCGATGCTTTTTGCCCACGGTGCTGCGGCAACCGCCGCAGAAGAGTCTGCGGATTCCGATGATGCTGCAGAGCCGACCCGCCTGGATCAGGTCCTCGTCGAGGAATCGGCCGCCCGACATCTCTCTTCGCCGAAATTCTCGGAGCCGTTGCGCGACACTCCTCAGACGGTGGTCGTAGTTCCACAGGTCATCATCGAACAGCAGGGTGCGACCAATCTGAGCGACGTGCTTCGCAACACTCCTGGAATCACCTTTCTTGCCGGGGAGGGCGGCGGGGCGTCATCCACCGCGGGTGACTCCTTTTTCATGCGCGGTTTTGATGCCTCGAACAATATCTTCGTGGATGGCGTGCGTGACAGCGGTGCTGTCTATCGCGACGTTTTCAATCTGGAACAGGTGGAGATTGCGAAGGGGAGTGCGGGTGCGGACAACGGTCGCGGAGCGACCTCCGGCTACATCAATCTCGCCAGCAAGTCTCCCCGTCTCGATGAATTCAGGCGCGCCCAGGCAAGTTACGGATCGGGCGGTCTCAGGCGCGTCACGACTGATCTCAACGCGCCGCTTTCCAGTCAGCTTGCCGACGGTGCGGCATTCCGCCTCAATCTGCTCTATCAGGAAGGCGGAGTCGCCGGGAGGGATTGGGCGGAACAGAATCGATGGGGACTTGCTCCCTCCCTGGCGCTTGGGCTCGGGACAGCCACGTCTGTCGACGTCGGCTATCAATACGTCGAGCAGGACAACCTGCCGGACTACGGTCTGCCCACTGCGGCATTCCCCGGATTGAAACAAGCCACTCCGGCCCAAGGCGTTTCACAAAGCAATTTCTACGGACTCAAGTCTGACTTCGAGGACGTCGAGCAGGAGAGCGCCACGCTGCGCCTGTCCCATGCAATCAACGAACGCGTGAAGCTGAGCAATCAAAGCCGCTGGGCCGAAACCTCGCGCCTTGCGGAAATCACGGTCGTGACCTCCCCGACCGCCTACAATGCGGCAACAGAGGAAGTCGCCCGTGCCCGCCAGCGGAACGACCGCGATACCTCGATCATATCCAACCAGACGCTCCTGACTGCGGAAGCGACAACGGGATCTGTTTCGCACGCGATCAGCGCGGGAGTGGATCTCACGCGCGAGAAGGCGGCCAGCACAAGCTGGACAGGACTGGGTACGGTTGCTGCGACAAACATCCGCAAGCCCGATCCCGATCTGCCCATCACTGGATATGCGCCTGTGCCCAGCGGGGCGTCAACCGACGGCCGGATCGATACGGCCGCACTCTTTGTATTTGATACCTTGAAATTCTCTCCAGCACTTCAGGTGACTGGTGGATTGCGCGTCGAGCACTTTGGCATCGACTACTCGAGCAAGCCGGCGACCGGCTCCACCACCGCCCCTATGCGCGTTGAACTCGACGAGGACGTTGTCACCTGGAAGGCGGGAATCGTCTACAAGCCCGTGCAGAACGGCAGTCTCTATGCCTCCGTCGGCACTTCTTCTCGTCCCCCTGGCACGAATCTGACGTTTTCAGCGAATGCAACCAATGCGGACAATCCCCTGCTGGATCCGCAGGAGACAACGAATCGTGAACTCGGGGTGAAATGGGATGTTGCAGGCGGCCGTCTGGCGCTGAGCGCGGCCCTCTTCCAGAGCGAGAATTCGAACGTGCCGACAACGGACACGGCCACCGGCCTGGTGGTGCAGTCCGTCGATCAGAAGGTGGAGGGACTTGAACTCGGCGTTTCCGGCCAGATCAGCGACAAGTGGCTCGTCTTTGGCGGACTGGCGTTCATGGACAGTGAATACTCCGCGCCTGCTTCCACAGCGGCGGGAGGATCAAATGGCGCGGAGTTGCAATGGACTCCCGACGTTTCGGGAAACCTCTGGAGCACCTATCGCCTGCCTTTTGGAATCACCCTTGGCGGTGGCGCGCGCTACATGTCCACGGTGGCGCGCCAGACCACGCAATCACCTTCTGCGACCGCCCCTGAGATGCCGAGCTATTGGGTGTTTGACGCGATGCTGGAGTATGACGTCAGTCCCTTTGTGGGGGTGAGGCTGAACGTCAACAACCTCGGGGATGAAATTTATTCGCGAAGCCTGAACAATAATGGCGGCCGCTATCTTCCGGGTGCGCCCAGAACCTTCCTGATCACGGCATCGGTCAGATTCTGAGGCTGTCCGGGCATAGGAGATTTTCATCATGGTCATCACGATTCCCAACATCCTCACTCCGGAACAGATCACCTCCTGCCGCGCCTTGCTCGATTCAGCGGAGTGGGTGGACGGACGCGTTACCGCGGGACATCAGGGGGCGCGGGTGAAGGACAACCAGCAGATCCCCGCGACGCACCCGGTTGCCCGTCAGGTCGGTGAAGTCCTGCTCAAGGCGCTTCTTCAGAATCCCCTGTTTCTTTCGGCGGCCCTGCCGCTTCATGTGCTTCCGCCGATGTTCAACCGCTATTCCGGGGGACAGCAGTTCGGCATGCACGTGGATGGTTCCATTCGCCAGATTCCCGGAACGAACCAACGCCTTCGCACCGACCTGTCCTGCACGTTCTTCTTCGCAGGTCCCGAGGAGTATGATGGAGGGGAGCTCATCATCGAGGATACTTATGGATCCAAGAGTGTGAAGCTTCCTGCGGGACATCTGGTGCTCTATCCGGCGACGAGTCTTCATCAGGTGAATCCCGTGACTCGCGGAGCGCGCCTGTGCTCGTTCTTCTGGATCCAGAGCATGATTCGAGAAGATGTTAAGCGGTCGCTTCTGTTCGACATGGATGTGGGCATTCAAAGGCTGTCCGAGGCGCAGCCTGGCCACGCGGGCATCGTGCAGCTTACGGGGGTCTATCATAACCTCATCCGGCTCTGGGCGGAAATGTAGGCTGCGGATTTAGGAGGTTGCCCATGGTCCACGCCGCTTCCCGTCATGTTGCCTCGGTGAATCCCGGCGCGGGAGCGTGGTTGCTTGAGGGGCAGCGCCTCGAGGCCCGAGAAGATGTCGAATCGTTGCGGAAATCAATCAGTGCCTATGACCGGGGCCTCGCACTGCTGGGTCATGTGGATCTCAGCACCGGGATCGCGCGGGCGATACTCTGGATGAACCGGGGCAATGCATCGCAGCGCGCAGGTGGACCGCGCGGATTTTCCGAAGCGATTCGGTGCTACGATCTGGCCATAGTGGATTTCGAACGCGCATTCGGGTTTCCATCTGCAAAGGGAAGTGTCTCTCCACACTGCGAATCGCAAATCGAGGAGCACGCTGGCATCGACCCGGTCATGTTGAATGCGCTGGGTGCGGCATGGATGAATCGGGGTGTTGCCCTTCAACAGGTGCGCGGAAGGGACAACCTTGAGGCCGCTGTCTCCAGTCATGAAAGGGCGATTGAGGTGCTTTCGCTGCTCCCGATCGATGGGGATCCGGCGTATCGGAGAAACCTCGGTGCGGCATTTCTCAATCTGGCCGACGCGCTTGTTGACCTGCCCGCGAATGAGGGAAGCGACCGTGCAGCAAACGCGGCGAGGTACTCGCTTCATCTGACGGAAGCCCGCGCTGATTCCGAGGAAGGCTTTGCCGGCTTGAATCTCAAGGCCCGGCGGGCCTTGATTGTGGCACTGGGTGGCGCGATGTGCCAGAGTGACGGCAATTCAGGAAACCAGGAAACGCTGGCATCTGAGGTTCGGGACTGCATCGAAGGCGGACTCAACCTCGCCCGTCACTGGAGATTGAAATCCTGCGATAGGTTTCTTCACCTTGAGGCACGGCTCTTTCGTCTCGGATGCCATTTCCTGCGCATCCACCATGCGCAGGAACTCGGCCGTTTTGTGCGCGAGATTTTGAAGGACACCCAGGGAGCGTTTCACGAGGAGTTGAAGGCAATCGGCGCCGAAGCGATCCAGGCGGCCTTGGAGACTATGGGGCGTGCACCGGTGCAATCGAGCGACTTTGCGAATTCAATGTTGCAGGTCCGTGTCCTAAGAGAGCTGCGTGAGACCCAGCGATGGCTCGGGCAAAGCCAGCAAGCGCCAGCACTCAGCGTTGTTTAGGAAGCCCCTTGGATCA
The DNA here is from genome assembly GCA_017994935.1 of Opitutaceae bacterium. Taxonomy (GTDB): domain Bacteria; phylum Verrucomicrobiota; class Verrucomicrobiia; order Opitutales; family Opitutaceae; genus UBA6669. Next base: position 94,282 of record JAGOJU010000003.1, on the reverse strand, counting down.
AGCGTCACCTTGGCGTGGCTCGTCCCCTGCGGATTCTGACCCCAGATTCAGACTTCCGCGAGGGAATTGCCCGTATTGAGATGTTCGATACCGGTGTACTTCTGGGATTGTTCGTCCGCGTGGTAACTTGAGCGGACCATGGCGCCGCTTTCGACCACGCCGATGCCGATGGAGAGGCCAAATTCCTTCCAGCGGAGAAATTCGTCCGGATGCACCCAGCGATCGATCTTCCAATGTTGTGGAGTCGGCTGCAGGTATTGGCCGATCGTGAGGATATCGGTCCGGTCGGACGCGACATCGCGAATGGTGCGTTCGATCTCGTCCAGGGTTTCGCCGAGCCCGAGCATGATGCCGGTTTTCGTGGTGAAACCCTTGCTCTTTGCATGGCGAAGCACGGAACGGGAACGATCGTAGCGTGCCTGCACGCGCACCGGTTTCTGAAGGCGTTCGACCGTTTCGAGATTGTGATTGTAGATATCGGGTCGTGCCTCGAGCACCGTGTCGACCAGTTCGAGGCGCCCCTTGAAGTCCGGAACTAGCACTTCGATGGCAGTCTGAGGATTGCGGTGTCGTACGGCGCGGATGGTGGCCGCCCAGATCCCGGCTCCGCCGTCGGTGAGCTCATCCCGGGCGACACTGGTGATGACACAGTGCCGGAGTCCCATCTTCGCCACGGCATCGGCCACCCGTGCGGGCTCGCCGAAATCGAGTTCCGTCGGCCGGCCGGTTTGGATGGCGCAGAAATTGCACGAACGCGTGCAGATATTGCCCAGAATCATCACTGTCGCCGTGCCGCGGGACCAGCATTCGCCCAGATTGGGACATTGCGCGCTCTGGCAGACCGTGTGAAGCTTGTTGTCGTCCACGAGCTTGCGCACGGCGTTGTAGCCGGGGCCACTGGGCAGTTTGGCGCGCAACCAAGCCGGTTTTCGGGAGGTGTCCATTGCGAGTAGGAAATCACATTAACCACAGTTGAACAGGCTTGAAGACAGATTTTTTGCTGCTCGCGCCGACGGGGAGGAAATGGCTGGATCCGCAGAATGCCCTTATTTTTTCGCTCATGGTTATGGTATCTGGTCGGAGTCGTGGTGGCGGCGCCTGCTTCCACCCTGGCGGTGGCCCTCAGCGGGAAGGTCGATCTGGGACAGCTGGTGGATTTCAAGACTGCCGGGTCCAATTGGACGGAGGCCTCGGGTCTGGAGGGAGATCCCCGGAACGAACCAGGGCTTGTCGCCCGCGCAGGGAAAGGGCTGATCGTAAATCGCCCTGGCGAAGGAGCCAAGTCGGATTTGTTCACGGAGTGGAAGCACGGCGACCTGGAGTTGGAAGGCGAATTCCTCCTTCCGAAAGGATCCAACTCGGGGATCTATTTCATGGGGCGCTATGAAATCCAGTTGTTCGACAGCTCGGGGGTCCGGAACCCCGGTGTCCGGGATCTCGGGGCGCTTTACGAGCGATGGGATGCGTCCCGGGGAAAAGGGCATGAGGGGTTTGATGGAGTCCCTCCACGAGCGAATGCAGCAAGGGCTCCCGGACTTTGGCAGCACATTCGTGTGCTGTTTCGGGCTCCACGATTCGATGCACAGGGAAGGAAGGTGGAGGATGCGCGATTCCTAAGCGTGGAGGTCAACGGCTACCCGGTCCAGATCGACACGGTGGCGACCGGACCGACGCGTTCGAGTCACTATGATTCGGAGGCGCCTCTCGGACCTCTGATGATACAGGGAAGCCATGGAGCCGTGGCCTTTCGCGGGCTCCGCTGCAGCGTGCCCGAATTACCTGCCGAAGGTTCTGGCAAAAAAACCGGGCGCAAGGCTCCTGCACAGATTGTTCTCACTGTCGGCGATCGCGTGAGGCTGCAGCGCGGCTTCGTTCCCTTTCAGCCCTACAAGCGCCTCTATGCCTGCTCAGTGGGCACACCCGAAGGCGTAAACTATGCCTACGACCTTGCGTCACTTTCCTTGCTCCGCGTCTGGAAAGGCGGATTTGTCGACACCACTGAAATGTGGGAGGAGCGCGGTTTCAGTCAGCTTGCCAGGCCTGCAGGACCTTCGTTGACCCTGAGTGGTGCACCGGGCCTGGCATTGCTGGAGGCGCCGACGTCGGATGGCTGGCCGGATCATCCCAGTCCATTGTTCGCTTCGCAGGGTTATCACTTGGAGGCCGATGGGACACCCGTGTTTCGTGCCAGCCTTGCCCAGCTTCAATTGACGGACCGCATTTCCCCGTCAAAAGATGGAATGGGGCTCACACGCACCGTGCAATTTGGGGGGGCCCTGCCTGGCTGGAGTTGTTTCCTTCTGTTAGCGGAAGCGGAGCAGATCACTCCCGCCGGCGCGGATCAGTCCCGTTTTATCGTGGGCGATCGACAGTGGTATCTTGATCTCCCCAAGGATGCACCCCACGCACCGCTTGTCCTGTCCCGCGGTGGCCGGCAGTGGCTGGTGATGCCGCTGGTCAAGGGCGAACTCGACAAGCCCGTTACCTACACTCTCGTCTGGTAATCCGAACCATGAAACACCACCTCTCTGTCTCGTGGGTCTGCGTCATTCTGGCCGCCTCCAGTGTCCGCACGGCGATGGCGCAGAATCCTTCCGAAGCCGAGCGCTTTGCTGCTCCCAACTCCTCTCTCGTCGAAAGAGAGGAACGTTACTGGAAACGGACTTCCTTGCCGGTGCCCGACGACATCGTGCTGGAGGTCAGCGGAATTCTTCCGGTCCGAGGTCACCGTCTGCTGGTGGTTACCCGACGAGGTGAGATCTATTGGGTGGATGGCGTCTATGGAGCCCATCCGCGACCCAAATTTACGCTCTTCGCTTCCGGACTTCATGAACCCCTCGGGATCGCTGCGGCTCCCGATGGGGGCTACTATGTCGCCCAACGTGAGGAGATCACCCACCTTGTTGACCGCGACAACGATGGTCGCGCCGATGAATTCAACACGGTCTGCAGCTTTCCCATCAGTGGAAACTACCACGAATACGCCTTTGGACCGATCATGGCACCAAACGGGAATCTGCGTGTGACCCTGAATGTGGGATTCGGCAGTCCGACGCAGAGTGCGGTGCCGTGGAGGGGATGGGCGCTGGAGGTGACGCCCGACGGGCAGATGATACCGATTGCAGCGGGACTTCGGTCGCCAGCGGATCATCTGGTTACCTCCAAGGGGCTGTGGCTCTACTCTGAGAATCAGGGTGAATGGTCTGGGTCGGGTCGCGTGACGGAAATCCAGCCGGGTGACTTTATGGGGCACCCCGCCTCGCTCGCATGGTCGAAACTCCCGGGATCGACGGTCTCATTGCGACCAGAAGATGTGTCTCGCACCGGCCAGCCTATGCAGGAGGTGCTTGGCTCGATGCCGGGACTGAAGCGACCGACCGTGTGGTTGCCGCAGACCATCCTGGGGATCTCGACGGCGGGTCTGGTTGAGGATCGCTCGGGAGGGAAATTTGGGCCTTTTGCGGGGCAGATTTTTGTTGGCGACCAGGGCCAGAGCAAAGTGATGCGCCTTTCCCTGGAGAAGGTGAAAGGGGTGTGGCAGGGGGCCGCCTATAGTTTCAAGGAAGGCTTTGAATGCGGTGTCCTTCGACTGTCCATGGGTGAGGAGGGAGTGATGTTTGCCGGAGAGACCGCACGGGGTTGGGGATCGGTGGGACCCAGGCAGTATGGCTTGGAGAGGGTGGAGTGGACGGGGGAGGTGCCTTTTGAATTTCAGGAAATCGTGGCACAACCTGACGGGTTCATTCTCCGTTTTACCCAACCGGTGGATCTGGTCACAGCGGAAAATCCTGCCAGCTATTCCATGGCGGGCTTCACCTACAGTTATCATTCCAAGTATGGCAGCCCTCCTGTAAACCGTCTGGCCTGTCCGATCCGTCGAGTTCAGGTTGCTCCTGATCGCAAAAGCGTGCGCATTGGCGCGATCTGTCTACGCGAGGGGTACGTGCACGAAATCAAGGCAGTCGGCGTGCGCTCGGCGGAAGGAGCGGAGCCGTTGGTGCACCCGGTCGCCTACTATACATTGAATGAAATACCTCATGGCGATCGATTGATTCCGGTTGAGGCGAGGGAAAAGGAGTTTTGTTTGCCGCTTGTCCCCCCGTCTGCCTCAAAGGAGACGAGAAAACATCCGACGCGGCCGCCCGTTGACTGGAGGCCGCGGGAGGGCGAACGGACAATCCTGCTGGGTACGCGTCCCGGAATGAAATTTGACCAGGAAGAACTGGTGCTGACTGCAGGCGAAACCGTTCAGTTTGTCTTCCGCAATTCCGACGACATGTTACACAATGTGGTGATCTGCCGTCCCGGAACCGGTCAGGCGGTGGGTGCCACTGCCATGGCGATGGGGATTGACGGTCCCGAGCACAATTATGTGCCCGAAACTGATGACGTGCTCTACCACACTGTGTTGACCCAGCCCGACAGCACCGACCGGATCTATTTTACGGCACCTGATCAGGCGGGGGACTACGATTTCATCTGCAGTTTCCCAGGGCACGCCGCCACCATGAAAGGCATCCTTCGGGTTCGCGCCCGTTGAAATTCGTTGTCTCGCCGTCCGCGAGTGCCGGACCGGGCGGCTGGAAGTGGGGCGATCACGCCGTCCAACGGCGGATGAAGGCCGCCGCAAAGGCGGTCTTGGCGGACTCGAGCGTGGCTTTGGTGACGCCTTCGAGTGCGAGGGAGGTGACGGATCCCTCGGTTGCGTCGATGCCGCAGGGGATGATGCCAGCGAAGTGTGCAAGGTCGGGCGAGACATTGAGCGCGATGCCGTGGTAGGCGATCCAGCGTCGCGCGGCCACGCCGATGGCGGCGATCTTGCGGTTTCCGATCCAGATGCCGGTTTTTCCATGGCGACGGACTCCCGTCAGACCGAAGGATGCGACCGTGTCGATCAGCACGTCCTCAAGGAGACGCAGATAGGCGTGGAGGTCCCTTTGGGGTTCGAGCGAAACGATGGGATAGGCGACCAATTGTCCCGGGCCGTGATAGGTGATGTCGCCACCACGATTGCTCTGTTTGACCGCAATCCCGGCAGCCTGCAGCTGATGTTCGTTCCACAGCAAGTGGGCATCGGCACCCGGGTGCAGTCCGAGTGTAAAGACGGGTTCATGCTCCGTAAACACGAGGGTGTCTCCGCGTGCACCGTCAAGTCGCTGCTCGAGCATCGCCAACTGCCGTGCAAGCGCGTCGTCGTAGTGGGTTCGACCCCAGTCTTCCAGTGTCACTTGTCGGCAGTTGTTGTGCACGTCCGCATAGGTTGGCGGAGCCCGCGACGTTGGCAACTGGGGAGGCTTTGAGGGATGAATTGAGTCCGAGCCTCTGGCCCACGGGAGGGGCACGCTCCGTCGTGCCCGGGATCGCCCAGCGCATCCCAACGTCGGCCATTTCGCCATTTGATCGGGATGGTGTTCCATTGCGACAATGACAACGCATCAGCTCCTGGCAGCATCTCGAATCGATTCGGGCACGACGGAGCGTGCCCCTCCCGGGTTGAATTGTTGCAGTCCGGATCGTACCAGCGGAATGCTGACTACATCTCGAATCGAACCGGGCACGACGGAGCGTGCCCCTCCCAGTGGATTTGGCGATCGTCGATAACTGCGGTTGTGGCTAGCGTCCGAGATAGAGGTCGCGTCCCCTGACAAGGGCCTCGATCTTGCGGTCGGCGATGGAGCGTTTGAGCATCCAGAAACCGCAGTCCGGGTGGACCCAGCGTACGCGGCCGGTGCCGACCTTCTTTTCGACGGCTGCGATGCGTGCCGCGACCTCGTCGGGAGTTTCGATGTGATTGACTTTGATATCGATCACTCCGACGCCAAGCGCGATTTTCCTGTCAATGTGTTTCAGTGCATCGAGGTCGCTTGACGGACGGTGGGCCAGTTCAAGCACCAGGTGGTCCGTATGAAGGGCGTTCAGGAAAGCGACGAGCTTCTTCCAGTTGCCCTTCTGGATTGTCTGTCCGCCGTAGTTGCCGAAGCAGAAATGCACGGCGCGTTCGGTGCCCTTGTCGATGGCGTCGAGCACGAGGTTCATCGATTTGGCAGCAAGCGGAGCGTCGGCTGGATTTCCGGGTATATTGGCCTCGTCGACCTGGATGCAGGCGGCAGGCAGTCCGGGCATTTGTGCCGCAAGCACCTCACCGAGGGCCATCGTGAGAGCCTCGAAGCTGCCGTAATGGTGATCGAGCAGCGTGCGGGCCAGCATGTAAGGACTCGTGACCGTGAACTTGAAGGCGCCTCCCGCAACCGCGGCGGCGCGCTGGCAGTCGGCCAGAAGATTGAGGGAACCTTCACCCAGCGGCCCCACAGCGACACCGGCCGGCTTGCGCCGGAACCCCATGGGGTGGTGGCGCGAAAACTCATCCGTCACCGAACGGCCCACGACCGACGAGATGCCGGCCATCGGGCGGATGAAGTATTCGATCATTCCATTCGTGTCCGGGTGGTTGATGTCGAACCGGTACAGTTCGCCGTCGGTGGGGAGGTCGATGCCCGCCTGCCGCTGGATGTCGAAGACGACGCGTGTGGCGTCGATGACTGCCTGCTCGCTTGGGAGCGCTGCAAGCCAGTCCGGGACCGGGTACGAACCGACGGTTGTGGTGAGGATTCGAGGTTTCGAGGGAATGGTAGCCATGGAGAGTCAATGCAACAGTTGCACATGAATGATTCCGAACTTTCGAACGTCATGATGCTAAGGGCGAGTCGTAAGTAAGGAATTTGACGCTGCACGCACGGGAGATTGATCGCGTGGCGCAACCGCAAAAGGGCCGCCATCCCACTGGGAACGGCGGCCCGATGTAATTGCGACAGCACTACCTTACAGAAATTTGCAGTGGAAGCTTACAGCTCCGTTGTCACCTCGAGAGGAGGCGACAATGACGTTGCCAAAGGTGTCGCCGCTGATGCAGCGGTCAATCGCGTTCATCGACTGGTTGTAGAGCCATTCGCGCAGATCGTTGATCTGAACACCGAGTTTCTTGAGTACATCAAAGAGCTGGCCAACCACTGCTTCCACGGCAGGGGCGGAGCGGTCGATCGAAAGCCACTGGGGAAGCGAAATATCGAGGAAGAGGCGCTCGGAGGGAGCGGGCAGGGTGAACACTACCATCTCGCTACGCGCGATATTGCTGTCTGTGGCAACTTCCACTTCTGCGGGCAATGCCTGGATGATATCTTCTCGGGAACGGATCTTCATGGGTGAGAAGATACGTGAAACTACGTGGAGGTTCCATCCGGGTTTCCCCCCATCTCCAGTCGCAGATCTGCGTAGTTCGTGCGCCTGTTTTGTGAAGGGTGTGTGAACACCCTGGGCATGTTTCTGGCATAGCTTGCCAACGTCCGAGGTTGCAGATGGTTCCAGACCTGCGAGTCGCCTTGGGGCTGCGGGAGGTTTGTGAGCAACATGTGGAATCAGGCGATTTTCCGACGATTTCCATTTTCTTGGCTCCGGTTTTTTCACTTTGTATTTACTGGCCATGAGGCCTATTGGTTCAATCTCGCGTTCGCATTTCTACCCATGAACAACTCCCTCCCTCCATCTGCATCCGCAACGCCGGTTCCCCGCCGGAATTTTATCAAATCTTCCGCAGCCATGGCCGCGGGTGCCGCGTTCTCAGGGAGCCTGGCAAGCCTGACCGCAGCGGAACGCACGCGGTCAGTCGGAGCGAATGACCGCATCCGTATTGGCATCATCGGATGCGGCGAGCGCGGCCGCAAAGCCCACATGCCTGGCATCCACAAGTTCGTGAAGGAAACGAATTTTGAAATCGTTGCCCTCTGTGACCCCTGGCGGGTGGCCCGCGACAACGCGAACGACCTCGTGAAGGAATGGTTCGGTCGTGAGGCGAAGACCTTCACGACCTATCGCGACCTTCTCGCGATGAAGGATCTGGATGCCGTGATGATCGCGTCACCCGATTTTCACCACACGACTCACCTCGAAGCGGCAGCGAAGGCAGGCAAACACATCTATGCGGAGAAGCCGCTCGCAACCGAGATGGACAAACTCGTGCGTGCCTATGATGCGGTGAAGAAGGCGGGCACCGTCGTGCAGGTGGGCACACAGCTTCGCAGCCTTCCGTCCGTCGTCGGCGCGCGAGCGGTGGTTACCAGCGGACTGATCGGCAAGCTGTCCCGCGTTGAGGAGTGCCGCAACGGCGAGAAACCCTATTGGTATCCCTATCTCTCCCGCGAACCCGAGGTCAGGAAGGAGGACCTGGACTGGAATGAATTCCTGGGCGATCGCGAAAAGCGGCCTTTCAATGCCCGTCAATTCGTAGCGTGGTACGGATACTATGAATTCTGTCAGGGACCGATTCCCCAATGGGGCGCCCACTTCCTGGATCTCGCCCATTATGTCACGGCGTGCAGCATTCCGGAATCCTGCATGTGCAACGGGGGAATCTTCAGCTGGAAGGATGAGAACCACTTCACCGTGCCGGATTGTGTGCAGGGAAGCTGGATCTACCCCGAGGGCTTCCAGCTCACGAGTTCAAACAATTTCGGCAATGGGTACGGAAACACGCGAAAGTTTTTTGGCGACAAGGGCGTGCTCAAGATGGACAACTGGAATGCGCCGACCTACAGCGCGGAGGGGGGCGGGCGCCGCGACGGACGGATCCGTGGCCAGAACGAGGTCAAGCCGATCGACCAACCCGATCACTTCCTCAACTGGCTCCAGTGCATGCGCGATGGCAAGACTCCGCATGCATCCATTGACGCCGGTTACCATCACGCCGTGGCGGTACTGATGGCCGTGCGTTCCTACGAGACCGGGCGGCGCATTGTCTACGATCACAAGTCACGCTCGTTGAAAGCCGCCTGACAACGGCTTGTCCTATCCGGCCACCCTGTGAGGTCGGAGCGGGTGGGTCAGAACCGTGCGCCCGAGTGAGCGCGCAGCTTTTCCCAGAGCGCGCGCTCCTCGGGAGTCACTTTGTCCGGCACGGAGATCGACACCGTCACATACAGATCCCCGCGGTTCGAACTGCCGGTGCTCGGCAGTCCATGCCCTTTCACGCGGAGCGAGTGCCCGTTGGCGGTGCCTGGAGGGATCTTGAGTGCAATGCGGCCGCTGAGGGTCGGAATCCTCTCCGTGCAGCCTAGCACTGCGTTCCAGGAGGCGACGGGCAACTCGTAGTGAAGATCGGAACCTTCGACGCGGAAATCGGGGTCGGCGGCAAGGCGCACGTGCAGGAGGAGATCACCCGGCTCGCCGCGTCCAATCCCAGGGCTTCCCTTCCCACGCGCGCGGATGATCTGTCCTTCGCGCACACCGGCGGGAATCCGGACCTTCAGCGTTTGCGTTTCAACCTCGCCCGTGTGCGGATCGCTTCGCTGCAGGCTGATCGTACGTTCGGCGCCATTGAGCACCTCGCGCAGGGTGACCAGGATGTCGCCCTCGATGTCGCGGCCGCGCATCGAACCGCGTGATCCGCCCCGCATCGCATCGTCCTCGTCCATCGTGGGCATCTTTCTGCCACGGCTCCGCTGACCGAAGAACTGTTCGAAGAAGTCGCTGAAGCCCGTGCTTCCTCCAAAGTTGAACTCATAGGCCTGTTCCGCCCCGGCCTGGGCGGTCTGGCGGCGCGTGCCTCGCCTGGGCGGTGCAGAGCCATCCTGCCAGTTTGCGCCGAGGGTGTCATAGCGGCCGCGCTTTTCGGGATCGCTGAGCACCTCGTAGGCCTCGTTGATCTCCTTGAATTTCTCCTCGGCCCCCCGCTTGTCCTTTGCCACGTCAGGGTGGTACTTCCTGGCAAGTTGACGAAAGGCCTTTTTCAGATCCTCGGCGGAGGCGTTGCGCGGGACGCCGAGCGTCGCGTAATAGTCTTTGAAGTCCACAGGTGAAAGGGAAGAAAGTCCCGGGGTCCAGGTCGAGCGCAGAGCGACAGCGATCGAAGGGCTTCTTCAATGCCGTCAGCTTCCCTCCGCGGGTATACGTTTTCCGCGTTGAGGGTGGCGCTCAAGGTACCGGGCAACATAGCTGCACGATGCCGACACCTCGATGGATTGTACCTGGGCCCACTCGAGGGCGGCGGTCACGAGAGCCTCCGCCATGCCACGGCCGCGCAGCGCGACGGGAACAAACGTGTGCACAAAATCGACGCGCCCATCCGGACCATGAACATAGTCGAGGTGGGCCTCTCCTTCGGGATGAGATACCATGAACCTGTGTCGAGCGGCGTCGTGGTGGACATTCATCCGGGCAATCTACATGCGATCAGCAGCCGCGCAACTCCTGCGGATCCGATCACGACGGTGGCGCTTCGAGGAAAGGCCCCAGCGCTCGACTCATTCGTGAAAATGGATTCTGATTCCTGCATGTGGATGCTTGTCGCCGGACCGATCGCAGTCTTTTCAACGGGTGTTTTGCGCATTCGGGGGCGAAAACCAAGGCGCGGGCAAATGTGCCTTCCAGATTGTTCCTGAAGGTGGATGAGAAATCGAAAGTGCAAGCGGCAGAGCGACTGACTTTGGACGCGGTCCTGCTCGCTGCCGGACGATCGAGCCGGATGGGAAGAGACAAGGCGTGCCTTTCGTTTCCTGACGGACGTCTGCTTTGGCGCCGGCAGAGGAGCCTCCTCGAGGAGGCCGGCGCCCGCACGATTTTTCTGTCGGTCAGGACGGACCAGGAATGGGCTGCGGGATACTCGCACTGCGTCGATGACCGGATCCAAGGGGCCGGCCCGCTGGCGGGAATTGTGGCTGCTCTGGAGCGAAGCGAAGCGACTCATCTCATCGTCCTCGCCGTCGATCTTCCTCGCCTGCCTCTGGAGTGGCTGACCTCGCTTGTCGCACTTTGCCGGACGTCGACGGGTGCGTGTGGATGCCGGGAGGACGGTGCGTTTGAACCCCTTGCATCGGTGATTCCGACTGCATGGAAATCCGAATGGCTTTCGGCACTGATCCGGGGTGAACGGTCCCTTCAGCGCCTGTTCACGCAGGCACGACAGGAGGGAGTGCTTGCGGTGCGCTTGCTCCGTGAAACGGAGAAATCCTGGCTTCACAATGTGAATCGACCCGAAGATGTGACACGCTGAGTGCCGGACCCTTTCGCCTTCGGTCAGGCGTAGCGTTCTTCCTTCCAGGGATCTGCGGTGTTGGAGTAGCCGCGCACCTCCCAGAATCCCAGTTTGTCCTCAGCCAGGAAGGAGATGCCCTTGACGAATTTTGCGCCCTTCCATGCGTAGAGTTTTGGGATGATCACCCGCGCGGGTCCCCCATGTTCCCGGGTCAGCGGGTGTTCCTCAAACGTGGTCGCAATCAGCACATCGTCGGAGAGGCAGTGCTCCAGTGCGACATTGGTCGAATATCCGTCATAGCTGGTGAAGTACACGAAACGTGCCTCTGGCCTCGGTCGGACAAGATCGTAAAGGGTGGTGAAAGCGATGCCCGTCCAGCGGCAGTCGTATTTGCTCCAGGTTGTCACGCAGTGAAAATCGCTCGTATCCGCAACCTGGGGCAGCGCCGTGAACTCCTCCCATGTAAGGCTGACTGGCTTGTCGACCAGACCGTCGATCGTCAGCCGCCACTCGTCCAAGGGAATTTCTGGTTGCACGCCAAGATCGAGAACCGGGAAACCCTCGGTCAGCCTCTGCCCCGGCGGAAGCCGTCCTCCAGCGGGTTCACTCCTCGGACGGAAACCGCGGGCCGTCTGTTTTTCCGCCCATTGCTGTTTGGCGAGGAGGTAGCGATCCCTGGACATTCCGGAATCCTGCCTGGGATCGGGTCCGGCGCAAGCGTGCGGCGTCGCAGCGGACGGACACGCTACAGCCAGCGACAACTTGAAAACTGTCGGAGCGACAGGGCAATTTGAAGCACCGCTGCCGCCTCACTCCGCATCCTCGAGCGCACGGGCAATGGCACTGCGCGACCGGCGGTAGAAAAGTGCCAGGCTCCCTTGATAGACGAGGGAAACCAGACCCACCAGGATGTAGCCGACGAAATAGGACTGCTTCAGGATGGACAGGTACTGATCGGAGGTGATGCCCATGTCGCTGAACCGTTCCTTCAGGGCGGGTGTCACAGCTGAAAGGATCGTTTCCGGCTCGAAATGGGTGAGCTGAAAGCCGACGTAACCAAGCATCACGCACAACAGAAGCAATTGACTGTTGATAAGGTCCACCGCGCCTTCAACTATCCCCGAACGCAAGCGTCCGGCACCATGAAGCTCCCAAGCACCTGCGCCGGCTGCGCAGCAACCCACGATTGCGCCGACTCCATCGCTCGCAAAGGCGGAAATGAGAGCGAAGCCGCCTGCGATGAACAGGAGAAGCCGGCCATCCGTTTGCGCGATTCGGAGAACCCGGTTGAGAACTTCGTGAGGAAGGGGAGGAGGTGCGTCGAACTTGCCAGCCATCGTTAGGGAAGGGACATTTCCGCGATTACACCGTGCCAAAGCCAGATCAAAAGCCGTTTGCCTTCCGGGTCGAATTTCCATCCGACCTGCCGATCAGCGCCCGGGCAGAGGAAATCATTGCCAGCCTTCAGACACATCCGGTGCTGATCCTCGCGGGAGAAACGGGATCTGGAAAAACGACCCAGATACCGAAGATGTGTCTCGCGGCGGGAGGGGGACAGCGGGGCATGATCGCCTGCACGCAGCCGAGGCGGGTGGCCGCACTTTCCGTCTCGCGTCGCGTCGCTTCGGAACTGGGAGTCGAGTGGGGAGGGCCGGTCGGCTGCAAGATCCGTTTCGATGACCGCACGTCGCGCGACACGGTCATCAAGTTCCTGACGGACGGCATGCTGTTGGCGGAGGTCCAGAGCGATCCGATGCTGCGTGCCTATGACACGGTCATCGTCGACGAGGCGCACGAGCGATCGCTCAACATCGACTTCCTGCTTGGCCATTTGCGCACCCTGCGGTTCAAGCGTCCGGAACTCAGGATCATCATCACTTCGGCCACAATCGACACGGAGGCATTCAGCCAGGCATTTGATGGGGCGCCGATCATTCACGTCTCCGGACGCACCTATCCTGTCGAGTTGATCTACTCTCCGCTGGATGGATTGGGCAGCGATTATGTCGAGGACCCCGATGAGCCGGACCGAGAGGCGGAGCAGTCCGCCAGGGTCGAGGCGTTGCACTATGTTGACGGTGCTGCGCAGGCGATCGAAAAGGTGCTGGCGGAAACGGATGGGGGCGACATCCTGACCTTCCTGCCCAGCGAGAGGGACATCCGCGAACTGGGCGAGATGCTCGAGGGTCGGGGAGGAATTTCAAACGGCCGTATCGATGTGATCCCGCTGTTTGGACGCCTGACGAACGCGGAGCAGCAGCGTGTGTTTGCTCCGAGTTCGAGTCGCAAGGTCATTCTTGCGACCAACATCGCCGAGACTTCGCTGACCATTCCCGGCATCCGGTATGTCGTGGACACGGGGATGGCGCGGCTCAGCAGGTATTCCCCGCAGGCTCGCACGAGGCGTCTGCCGATCGAGGCAATTTCCCAGTCCAGCGCCGACCAGCGGGCGGGGCGTGCCGGACGTGTCGCGGACGGCGTCTGCATCCGGCTGTATTCAGAAACAGACTACCAGGCGCGGCAGCGATTCACCCAGCCCGAGATCCAGAGGGCGAACCTGGCTGATGTCATCCTCCGCCTGAAGGCCTTCGGTCTGGGTGACATTGAACGTTTCCCCTTCATCAATCCTCCCTCGGGCAAGGCGATCCGGTCCGGTTATGCGCTGCTCGAGGAACTCGGGGCGATGGCCCCGGGTGTGCGGAACCATGCAAAGGGCGCATCGGATGCCAGTGCGGTTGAATCGCCGGATGGCGTCCGCACGCTGACAGCGGTCGGCCAGGAACTCGCCCGCCTCCCTGTGGATCCGACGGTGGGCCGCATGATTCTCCAGGCGCGCAAGGAGAAGTGCCTCAAGGAGGTGTTGATCATAGCCGCGGGGTTGTCGGTGCAGGATCCGAGGGAACGGCCCCTGGAGAAACAGGCGGCGGCGGATGCTGCACACCGGCGGTTCCGCCATCCGGAGTCGGACTTTCTCACTCTGCTGGCGATCTGGAATGCGTATCACGAGCAGTTTGACCGCCTTTCCCAGTCGCGACTGCGCCGGTTCTGTCACGAGCACTTTCTGAGTTACGTTCGCCTTCGCGAATGGCGAGACATCCATTTCCAGCTCATGGACGTCCTCGGGCAGAGAAGCGACTTTTCGCCTTCGTCGGTATTCGACGGACTGCCTGCGTCGGACGCGCCCGCGAACGAGGCGATGATGGCATACGGAGGCGCGGGCTACCGGGCTGTCCACAGGAGTGTGCTTGCCGGTTCACTGGGGAACATCGCGAAATGGGATGCGGAGAACCGGATCTACAAGGCCACCCACGACAGGCGCGTCGTGCTATTTCCCGGTTCGGTCCTGCATCGCCGGGAGGAGCCCGTGCGGCGCGGGAGGGACGGCAAAACCGAGAGGAAACCGGTGCGTGTTCCGCCGTGGATCATGAGTTCGGAGATTGTCGAGACCTCGCGTCTCTATGCGAGAACCTGTGCGCGCATCGATCCCGCCTGGGTGCTCGATCTTGCGGGTCACATCCTGAAGACCAGCCATGGCGAACCCTTCTGGAATGCCGACGGCGGACGGGTGATGGTCAAGCAGCGCACGCGACTCCATGGTCTAGAACTCGACACCCGCGCCATCGGTTACGGCCGGATTGATCCGGTGCATGCGACGGATATCTTTATTCGCGAAGGGCTCGTTGGTGACACCATCACCTGGCCGTTCGATTTTCTTGTTCACAACCGGGCGATTCGCCAGCAGGTGGAGGAGGTTCTCACGCGGACACGTGATGCAGGATACCTTAACCTCGATGAGTCGCTCTATCGATTCTATGCGCGCTCGCTCGAGTCGGAGACGCGTGCGCCAGAAACAGACCCCGGAAACGCACCTCGCGGCGTATCAGCGGTCGCTGAATTGGTCGACCTCGTGCGGCACCGCCGCGGATCGGAACCGGATTTTCTGAAACTTCGGGCGGAGGACCTTCGTGAATCCGGAGGACTCGAGCCCGACCATGCCTCGTTCCCCGGAGCTGTACCATTGGAAAATCGGGCACTTCCGCTCCATTATGCCTACAGGCCGGGCCAGACGGATGACGGCGTCAATCTCGAGGTCAGCAGTCATGATGCAGCCAGGCTTACCCCGGCACTTCTGGACTGGGCTGTGCCGGGACATCTGGCCGCGAAGGTGGAGCATCGTTTGCGTGCGCTGCCCAAGGACTGCCGGAGGCTGTTTGTTCCCCTGGCGGAATCGGTCAAGACCGTGACACTCGGCGTCGCATCGCTGGCGCGGTTAAGGGACCACGCCTCGCCTTTCGACGAAGTGCTCGCGGAATACCTGTTTGATAGCCATCAATTGCGCATCGATCCCGGTTACTGGTCGGATCGGCCGTTTCCGGAGCATCTCCGCGTGCGGGTTTGCGTGAAGGATGCCGATGGCGCGGAACTTGTCGCGAGTCGCAACCTTGACGAGGTGAAATCCGCGCTCGCGGCGCAGGCGCGTGAGGCATCGGCGGCGGTGGCGCGTGAGGATCCTGAATCTTGGCGCCTGGCCAGGCGGCAATGGGAAAGGCCCGAATCCATGACGTGGGAGTATGGCGATATTCCCGCCGAGGTGCGCGTCACCGAGCAGGCTGGGCTCCCTGTGTTTGCCTTTCCGGCGCTGGTGGGCGGTGGTACGGGAGTTGCCTTGCGACTGTTCCGCGCTCGGGACGAAGCCCGTCGGGCGATGCAACTCGGACTGGCGCGGCTGCTGGATCTTGCCCTGCGGTACGAACTCGCATGGCTCGAAAAGGAATTGCGCGCGCTGCGTCAGATCGGTGCGTTGAGCGCCACCCTCGCGCCGGTCGCGGAATTGCAGGCTGATGCGCATGCCTCGATACGGCGTTGGGTGACGGATCCAGCGAGGGTGGCAACCCTGACGCGAGCGTCGTTTGAGAAGGCCGCAGAGAAATCCAAATCAGAGCTGCGGGGAATCGTGCCGCGCCTGACCGATCTGCTGAAAGAGATTCTGGAACTGCGCCAGTCGTTGCAGGTTGTCCCCGATCCCTATCCTGATTTGTCGAAGGACCTCGGCAACCTGCTGTCCACTGACTTTTTGAAAAAGATTCCATACGAACGATTGAAGCAACTGCCGCGGTACCTGCAGGCGATGCAGATGCGCAACGACCGCTGGCGGCAGAATCCAGTCAAAGATCGCGAACGCGCTGCATTACTCGCGCCCTATGCAAGGGCGGTTGCGCTGAAAGGATTTGATGATCCGGTGCGATGGATGGTCGAGGAGTTCCGCGTCAGCCTGTTTGCGCAGGAACTTGGAACGGCGGAGACGATTTCCGCGGTCAAGCTCGATCGTGTGCTTTCGGAAGCGTGCGGCGCGGACCATCTGCCGGCACCAGCGGCGCCAAAATCAGCTCCCGCGATCACCAAGGTGCAGACCGGGCAATCAGGAAAGCAGCCCCTCAAGGACCTGAATTCACTTGCAGCCCTGTTTCGAAGGTGAGCTGGGTGGCATGACGGGTGCCGTGCAATACCGCTGGTTCGAAACCCTTGCTTCTGCATGGAATCTTTCGAACGCAACCATTAGACCGCATTTGGCCCAGCGCCTGTTCGGGCATGGTCGCGGGGCTCATGTGTCCTTGGCGCGAATTCGGCGAGAGTGGAGCAAAGGGGGGATCAGGTCTCCTGCAGCCTGAGAGTGCGAAGAGCGTCGTTTGCCGGCAGTCCTGCCGACGGCGTTTGCGCGACTGAAGTTCTTGGCCTGGGTGCGCTGCGCAGGGTGGGGCCGTCGATCAATCTGGCTGGGATGGTTGTCAGCGAAGGCTGCGAGGGAATTCCCAGTTCATTGTGGAGCAGCTGTCCCACGACGAGTTCGGCTGCCCGGGCGCCGAGCTGGGCGGTCTGCAAGTCGAGGGTGGCGCAGTTTCCGCTTGTGCGGAGGACATTCAGGCAGACGAAGCCATGGGTTTTTGGAAGGCGTGCACCGCTGGACTTCATCCAGGTGACGGCCTCGGGCGAGTGGCCGATGACAACGTCCGGGTTGTATTTTTTGAACCAGGCTTCGAAACTGGGCCGGGTGATGTCCTGAAGTCGCAGCGTCGGCACGGCAGCGATGCCTGACATCACATTCTGGACCGCAAGGAATGCGCCTTCCCAGCGGTATTGGAGCCGCTCGCTCAGCGGGATTTCCATGAACAATCCGGGTCGCCGATAACCCCGCTCGCGCAGATCGCGCAGGAGCGCAATCATCGAGCGATAGTGATCGGAGCACACGCAGTGCAGCGGGGGATGGTCGATGAAATAGTCGGTGTAGATGCCAGTGTAGCGATTCCAGTCGAGCGCCGTCAGGTCAGGAAATCCGCTGGCGGGCAAGAGGATCACCCCCTGTATGCCGCGCGTGTGAAGGATGGTGTCGAGGCGCTTGATGCGCACCCCTTGGGGACCAACAACGAAACGCTCGACATTGAAGCCCAGCTGGCTCGCCCGATCCGAGATCCCGGCAAGGAGCGCGGAATTATAGCGCACGGCAATACCCGAACGGACATCCTCCACAATTTCCACTGCGGCAAGCACGCCCCGGAACTGCTGCGTGCGCGAACGGCGCAATTGCGACATGACCGCGCCGGTGAGTGGATTTCGTTCGTAACCGGCTGCCTTCGCCGCTGCCCGGACACGCTCCGCGGTCGCCGGCTTGACCCGCAGCGATCCGCAGAGGGCGTCGGAAACCGTTGTGCGCGAGAGACCAAGTTCGCGTGCCAGGGATCGCAGGGTGGGGGCGGCCATCTGATTCAAACCTAACGGGACGGACATGCTCGTCGAAGAAAAAATGACTGTCAGAAATTTTCCGCAAAGGGGCGGATCGACACGCCGTTCTGAAAGTCAGATTCTGCGGGCGGTCGCTGCCCCCGTGAAACGAACTGCCTGCATGAACACGATCGACACCCGCCGGGAAAATGGATCCGGGTGGCGGGATTGCGAAAATTCTCTTTCGCTCCGACATTCTCAGTACCCACTCCGTCCATCTCCATGAAGTCACTCACTCGTCGCGATTTTGTTCGCAAATCCGCGCTGGCCACCGCATCGGCCACCATCGCTTCGGAACTCCAGGCCAGGACTTCCTCAAACGCCGTTGCGGCGGCCGTGCCGCGTGCGGCAGCTTCAACTGAAACGGTGCCGCTGCACTGGCTTGAGGGTGGCAGGCCCGCAGCGTCCTTCGGTTCAACCTGGGGTGTCTCATGGCCACGCGGGAGGCATGGTGCGGGGGCCACTTTTTCATTGAAGACCAACGAAGGTGTTTCAGTGCCGGTGCAGAGCTGGCCTCTGGCGACATGGCCGGATGGCAGCCTGAAATGGACCGCACATGCGGTTGCGGGGAACATTCCTGCCGAGAGCTTTGAACTCGCTCCAGGAGCAGCCGCTTCGGGAAGCGTGTCCGTCCGGGTGAGCGAGAGAAACGATCACCATGAAATCGATACCGGGACCATGAAAGTTTGGGTGTCGAAATCCGGACGCGTTCTGATTCCCTCCATTGTTCGCCAGGGACGCGAGGCCTTGAGAAACGGGCGGCTGGTCGTCCTGAATCAGGATTCGCCGGAGTTTTCCGCCAAGGTGGAGGCCTTTGATGGAGATGTCACCGCCGTGACAATCGAGCAGGACGGGCCCGTCCGGGCTGTCGTGAAGATTGAAGGCAGGCATCGCTCTGCCGGCGGGGATGACAGGGCCTGGCTGCCGTTTGTGGTGAGACTGTATTTCCACGCCGGGAGCGACGCGATCCGCGTGATGCACACCTTCATTTTTGATGGCGATCAGCACAAGGATTTCATCCGCGGCATCGGACTGAGATTTTCCGTTCCGATCGAAGGGGAACTCCATGACCGGCACGTGCGATTCTCAGGGCAGGGAGAAGGAGTATTCGCCGAGGCGGTGCGCGGCATCACGGGACTGCGGCGCGATCCGGGTGAGGCGGTGCGAAAGGCCCAGCTCGCGGGCGAGGCGACGCCGCCGCTCGAGACGTGGGCGAAGGCGGTCAGTTCGCGGCTGAGCTATATCGCCGCGTACAACGACTGGACCCTGCACCAGGCGAATGCCGATGGATTTGACCTGCACAAACGCACGGGCGAGGGGTGCACCTGGCTCACGGCGGCACAGGGTCAGCGTGCGGGTGGACTTGGCTATGTGGGCTCCCCCAGGGGAGGTGTTGCCTTCGGCATCAGGAATTTCTGGCAGAGCCATCCCGCACAACTGGACATTCGCGGTGCGACCCGCGAGGTGACCG
Organism: Opitutaceae bacterium; assembly: GCA_017994935.1. Lineage (GTDB taxonomy): Bacteria > Verrucomicrobiota > Verrucomicrobiia > Opitutales > Opitutaceae > UBA6669. Next base: position 75,011 of record JAGOJU010000003.1, on the reverse strand, counting down.
AAGTGACTGCATGGCTTTGGGCTCCCCGGTCCGCTCCGATGGACCTTCGCCCGTATCACGACGGGCTGGGACAGGACACGTACGAAAAGCAGTACAACGGAGGCCTCGAGATCACCTATGAGGATTACGAGCCCGGCTTCGACAATCCAGCGGGAGTGGCGCGCACGAGCGAGCTGCACCTGTGGATACTTGAGGCGACGCCGGGCCGGCAGAAGTTTGCCGACCTGGCGGAATGCCTCCGCAATCCGCCGCAACTGGTTACGACGCCAGAGCATCTGCATGCCTGCGAGGTCTTCGGCAATCTGTGGACTCCCGAGGACCGTTCCACGCCTGCACGCCGGGTGATCGAGGACAGGCTCGCGCTGAACTTTTCCTACTATCATGGCCAGCGCGAAGACCGCCGTTGGTATGGATTCTGGAACTACGGCGACGTGATGCATACCTACGATGCGTACCGCCATGAATGGCGGTACGACGTGGGGGGCTTTGCGTGGGACAACTCGGAACTTTCAACGGATATCTGGCTCTGGCTTTATTTCCTGCGCACCGGGCGGGCCGATGTCTTTCGTTTTGCCGAGGCCATGACGCGGCATACCGGAGAGGTGGATGTCTACCATGTCGGACGATTCGCACCCCTTGGGTCGCGTCACAACGTGCTCCACTGGGGTTGCAGCGCCAAGCAGCTGCGCATCAGCACCGCGGTCAATCGCAGGTACTACTATTATCTGACAGGCGACGAGCGGGTTGGTGATCTGATGCGCGCCCAGATCGAGGCGGGACGGGCACTCCTGCGCGTTCCCCCGGGGCGGAAGCTTTCAGTGGCGAAGACGGCTGGAGACCTTGATCGCGGTGCGAGTACGGACGTGACGCGGGTGGGTGTCAGTGTGGGCACCGACTGGGGCTCGCTTGCGGGTGCGTGGCTCACGGAATGGGAACGCACGCGAAGCGAGAAGATGCGGGACCGCCTGATGGCCAGCATGATTTCACTCGGACGGCAGCCTCACGGGTTCTTCAGCACTGGCATGACCCTCAATCTCGAAACCGGGGAGTTCTCAATGGCGGCTCCGGCGGACATCGGGGTCAGCCACCTCAATGCGGTCTTCGGACTCGTGGAGGTATGTGCCGAGTTGATACAGCTTCTGGATGTGCCAGGGTTCAGGAAGGCCTGGCTCGAGTACTGCGAACTCTACAATGCCAGCGATGAGGAGCAGGTGAGACGACTGGGAAGAAAGCTCACTCGCGGCCCCCTGGTCCAGGGACATTCGCGCCTTACGGCGTATGCGGCGAAGCTGATGGGTGATTCGCGGCTCGCCCAGCGCGCATGGTCCGAATTTGCGCGGGATCCCGGCGGACGCCGGTTCACTGCGGATGCGGTGCGCACGATCCGAGGTCCCGAAGTGCTTCGCCCGGTCGAAGAGTTGCCGGGAGTGTCGACGAATGACACCGCGCAATGGGGGCTGGCCGCGATCGAGTGCCTGGCGCTGCTCGGTGCGCCGCCTGCGTAGTTGCGGAGTGCAGGTGGCGGACAACAAAAAGACCCGTCCTTGTGGGACGGGTCCTCTTGTCAGGGCGTGACCTCGGGAGGCCGGTGCGCCATCACGTTTGCAGGACGGGCGGTACCCGGATGGGCTCGTTTGCGTGCCGTCTGGATTTGTAGGACTTGGCGCGCTTGTTGAGCATCCGGTCGAGTTTATCGACCAGGAGGGAAATGGCTTTGTGGCACTCATCCGACGATACCGAGGCATTCATATCGGGACCGTGGATTTCGATGTGACCCTTGGCGGTGAACCGGTTGCTCACCGCCTGCTTGGAGTCGCATTCCAATTCCACCCGGAGCCGAATGATCCGCTCCTGGTGACGAAACAATCGGTCGGATTTCTCACGCACGAACGTCTTCAGAGAAGGCGTCAGTGGGAGGTGGATACCGGATACGATCAGTTCGGGGGCGTTGTTATTGCTATTCATGTTTATTATTGGGTTCCTTTCGGAGGGTTGGCCGAAATGGCCGATGTCGGGGTTCCTTGTCCGGACATCAATCCCTGCCTGACGGAGAACCTGAATGACAGCGCCGTCGTTTAGACCGGCGGATCTTCCTGCCTTCGGAAAATCGTTCTTCATGATCAGACGTGCAGAGGATGTTTCCCGTTGAAGGGCTTTGCAACCAACTACGGCACAAAATTGCCACAATTGTGGGTCAGCTTATTGCGCGCCAGATCTCCAAAATTCTAATGGGGAGTTTTGACTATGGCGGGGGGGACCGGCAGACGTATTGCCTCCCTGACCGTGCCGCAATAGCGTCAGGCGATGGATTGTGCTGAACTGCATTTTGTTCGGAAACACTGCGTCCGCCGGTGCGAGAAGGTTGGTTCGGGGCCGGAAAGGGAGCGGGAATGAATACCGTTCCAAACCCCCACGGCTATCCCAAGCCTATCGGGCCGTGGGAGAGAAGGCTCCGGCAAGGCGTGGTGCGGCAGATAGCCCCTTGGGAGCTCGCCTCCTGGATATGCTTTGAGGATGAACGGGTGCTGGTGGTCGAGAAGCCGGGCGATGTGGTCTGTCATCCCTCAAAGGAGGGACCATGGTCCAGTCTTGCCGGTGCTGTCAGGGAGCACCGGGGTGGGGATACGGCATCCCACCTTGTTTTCAGACTCGATCGGGAGACGAGTGGCCTCGTGATCTTTGCGAAAACGGCTGCGATTGCTCGACAACTCCAGATGGCGGTGCAGGAGAGGCGCTACACCAAGGAGTATCTGGTCGTGCTGACGGGATCCCTGCGTGACCCTGTGTCGGTTGACCAGCCACTGGGACCGGATGAGGGGTGTCCGGTCACCGTCAAGAGCAGTGTGAGGACGGATGGCAAGGGGCAGCCTGCGATCACTCACTTTGAGCCCCTTGGCTTCGCATCAGGAGATGGGAGTGTCACGCTTGCGAGGGTGAGGACGGAGAGCGGGCGTAAACACCAGATCCGGGCGCATGCGCAATGGCTGGGGCACTCCGTGGTAGGCGACAAGATTTACGGACCTGATCCCAGGCTGTTTCTTGAGTTCATCGAACACGGATGGACACCTGCGCTCGAGGAACGCCTCTGGCTGCCCCGTCAGGCGTTGCATTGCAGTCTGGTCGACCTGCATGCCGCCGGGATGCCATATCGTTTTGAATCCGAAATGCCCGAAGACCTTCAACGATTCTGTCAGGGACGGGGAGTTCCGCTGTCGGCCCTTTGATTCCCTTCACGCGGCAGCCGGACCGGAATGCGCGCTGGACGTATTCCCAATACAGGTCACGGAGAGGCACCCCCCTGACGTAGCAAAAGCTCACTACGGCAGCGGTGGGGTGACAGCGGGGGGCCGCCGACTGGGGAGGCGGGCGAGTTCGACTTCGATGGACTTCTTCAGTTTTGGGTCGGACGAACGGGTCAGGATCTGGCGCAGCTGCATCTCCGCTTGTTCGGTGTCGCCTCGTCTGAGATTGAGGCGCGCCACTCTCAGGACCAGTCCCTCGACTTGGGGGAAGAGCGACGCGGCCTTGTTGAGCCGGGCGAGGATATCGGGAGGGGCTTCCTCCTTTGTCCGGTACCAGACATCCGCCAGGATCGCGCAGGCTGCGGGGTTTGGCGGCGGCATGTCCCAGGCCGCCAGGATTGGAGCGCAGATGGAATCAACCTTGTCGCGGGTCAGCGCATTCCTCGCGGCGCTTTCAGCGACGGCTGCATAGCGGCTGACGGCGAGTTCATAGTACATTCGCGGCCGTGCGACCCGTGCGTTGACCGCCGCCTCCAGGAGCGGAATTGCGGCGGCACGGTCTCCGTCATCACAGTCGAGGAGCCCCAGCAGCCCCAGCAGCCGGGGATCCCGTTCGCCATGGTCATAGGGCTTTCGAAGGGTTTTCCGCGCCTGGTCGACGTATTTCTCCACAACGTCTGGAAATGCCTTGCGCACGTAGCTGATCTGCATGCGCTCCCAGTCACCCCGGATGCGGGCGACATCCAGCGGAGTTGCGTCGCGCAGGTTGATCGCCGGCGGTTTGGGGACCTTTGCAATACGGAGGGTCACGGGCTGCTCGACGGCACCAGGCAGGTAGTCGCTGAGAATGTCCCGCATATCGGCGTATCCAATATTGAAATACGATTGGAAAAGGGCCTCCGAGGGAGGCTCGGTTTCGAGGCGGTCGACAAACTGCCAGAGCGCGTCGCGGCGGGAACCCTTGTCCTCGGCGATTGCCCACCGGAGGAACAGCGTGCATTGGGCGCGCCACAGTCTCTCGGCTCGCACATCGGGCGGGCCCTGGCGCGGGCGGCCGGAAAAGAGTTCCGCCATCGGAAGGAGCGTTCGCAGGGGCTCCGCATTTTCCTTGAGGGCTGCCAACTCTGCGGCTGTGGTCCAGACCGCGGGTCGAAAGGCGATATGATCATCACCAAAATTTGCCCGCTCGTAGAGACCGAGCATGCCCGCCATGAACCATGACGGAAGCGCCGGGATCCGGCTGGCGAGGAGGTAGGCGATGCGGTCCATCGAAAAGGTGAAATCGGACGCGAGGTTGTCGGAATCGCGCACGACAACGAAGACGGCGGTCGTATCGACGTCGATCAGCCGCAGGTTCGGAAGGAATTTGATCTTCGGGTTTCCCCGGGCGCGTTCCCTTCGGGGCTCCCCATCACCTGATTCCGCCTTCTCCCGGGCCTGCTTGCGTCGCGCGGCATCGCGCTGGCTGGCCATCATCGAATTCATGACCTCCTGCGAGTGAGCGCGGCTCAGGTTCTCGTTGAAGAGGATGTATTCATCGGGCACCGCGGACTTGCCCTGGAAGCGGACGGGAAGGATCCATTTCAGGATCTCGGACTGGTTGTGGTGGCGGCGAAGGAAGGACCGGGTCTCGCTGTCCGAGACAACCGACAGCATTTCGATGCCTGGGAATTCCACGTGCCTCCAGCGGAGTGGCTTGGCGGGCTCCTCGACGAGGAGCGGTGGAAGCTCGATCACTCGTTCGCCCGCCGGTTCCACCTGCGCGAATGTGGCAGCGGGGAGGAGCCCAAGGGCTGCGACGGTGATCCCCGGCAGGACGAAAGCGAAGAGTCGGATGTAGAAGCTCATCTCTGCTCCTTCGCTTCACCGACCTCCACGTCGAACTTGTAGAACTGATCCGCAACAAACTCCCCGATGGCATCGAAGGCGGTGCCGCGTGAGGCCAGGCTGCCTGCGGCGAATCCGCCGGAAATCTCCTTCAACTCGCAGTCAACACCCTGCCGGCTGAGGGTCCGCTTGAGGGATTTGACGTAGTCGAACGACACGGAGGGGCTGTCCGGATCGTGCAGGAGGAGCACCGGCCGGGTGATGAGTTTGACGTCGCCAGTCACCGACATCTGTCCCATGCGCGTTTTGCCGTGGTCGTAAAGCCAGCGGTTGAACTCGAGCTGGAAGTTCACCGGGCGGGGCTCGGCAATGGGCATGGTGGGCATGCGACCCTGTCCCGGTTTCCATCGGGTCATGGCCTTCATGTACGCCTGGGTCTGGTCATTGAAACGACGCATCTCCTCCATGCGTTCGTTTGCGGGCTCTTCCGCCAATTGATCCAGCCGGGTGGGGGCATTGACAGCGACCGCGCAGCGGAATGTCCTAGGGTGTAGTTCTAGTGCACGCAGGGCGAGGAAGCCGCCGAAACCGGAACCGCCGATGGCGACGCGACGGGCGTCAAAGGGACGCACGGATGGCAGCCACTCCATCGCTTCAAGGATGTCCTCAAGCGGAACCCGGTCGAAGGCCTCCATGATGGCCTGCCGGTGGGCGACTCCTCGGCCGCCCGAGCCCCGATAGTCGACTTCGAGGACCATACATCCCAAGTCTGCAAAAACCTGCCCTTCCCGCCCGAATCCGGCTTCAATCTGAGCCCCGGGTCCTGGACCGCACCAGACGACAAGGGGACTCGGATTCAGCAAGGTCGCACGCGGCAGGGTCAATCTTCCGGACACGTGGTTGCCGGATCTGGAAACGAAATCGAAGATGCGGGTCGTATTGGCCTCTTCGCGCTTCAGCCATGGCGCCCGACGCAGGCACTCAAGGCATTCGCCGGTGCCCCTTAAGTAGACGAAGAGACGACCGGGATCCGAGGGACTTGTAACAAGAGTCAGGAATCGTTCACGAGCATCGTCAGCCTCGATGATTTCAACGGTGCGGCCGGGGAATTTCCGGCGTATCTCCCGCTCCGCAGTCGCGAACATCGGATCGATCCAGAGCGTTGATACGAAAGGGGAGAGGCGGCGAATGCCCAGGAGCAGCCCGTTCGTCCGGTCAAGGATCATGTCCCTGTCGGACATTGGCTGACCTGGATCGGCCAGATCAAAGCCGTCGACCGGCGCAGCGATCTCGCGGATGGATCTGTCTTTCAGATTGAGCTGAAAGACGGCATAGGTGTCGCGTCCGATGTTTGACGCATAGTAGAGCCAATCGGGATTGGTATCGAATGCCATCGGGAACGACCGGTGCGCGAGGTAGTTCTGGGGTGTGACGTTGAAGTCGAGCGGATGCTCCTTGCCGACGATGCGGTCGAGATCGAGCCATTGACTGAACAGGCTGCGTTTGGGGTTCCGGACTCGAAAGCGCTGTTTCAGGGTGGCCTGTTCCTGAAGGATGCGCGGCTTGCCCTGCCGATCGTACAGGATCGTGGCATCGAGACTGACGCTGAGGTTGGACAGGCTCTTCGTCTTTCCTGTTGCGAGGTCGAGCTTCACCAGTTCAACCCATTTCACGGCATCGCGGGTTGCCTCGGTCTGATCCACCTCCATGTTGTAGAGATCCGTCTCGGGATCGGTCTGCAGTTGAGACAGTCCCTCGTCGTCGGTCGCCGAAGAAGGATCCGTGGCAAGGCTTCCGGCGGCATCCATTTCGAAGTCCATGGCGGTCATTGACGGAATCCGGGAAATGCCCTCCACCCAGACGAATCCCGGTTCATCTGGCACCAGTCCGATGTAGCGCGGAGGCCGCGGGGATGTGCTTTCAGGGTCGTTGAAGCTCGTGGAGTCGAGTACGCGACGGCTCCTTTGTGTCGAGAGGTCAACGCAGTGAATCGCAGGGGCCGCCGAAACCAGGACGAGTTGATGGTCCGATGCCCAAACCAGGTGGGTGACCTCCGCATCAGCCTTCTCGTCGATCAGGATGCGACTGCGTGGCTTTTCCCTGTGGTCAAGGTCGATGAGGCCGACTGCGAGTTGCCGCTCATTGCGCAGGATGCAGGCAAGGGTACGGCCGTCGCGCGAAAGGGTTGCGGCATCTCCCTCGTAGGCGCGAAACAGTGTGTCGACCTTGCGTCCGGAAAGAAGCTCCTTCGATTTTGCGCCCCAACAGAAGGTGACGAATGCCAAAGCTGAAATGATCCAGAGGCAGTGGTGCTGACGCAATGTCACGGATGAAACGGAAAGTGATTCGCAACCCTGTGTGGAGAGAAAAGGACGCGTGCAGGCTTGTGCCAGGAAGAGACGGCAAGTCTCTGGAAAAGTTACGGAAGAGCAGCCGGCCCCTGCTTTCCGTCAGACGGGGAAGAGAGTTGCGCCTAGCGAGTCCGCGTTTGGCTGCCGAACATCTCGTTGTTGCGATTGCCGGCGCTCAGCACGTAGGCGAGCAGATCGAGGATCTCCGGCTCGGTCATCGAGGAAAGCAGCATGGGTGGCATGGGTGAGATCTTCGACGGTTCGATGCTCTTCACCTCCTTGCGGTCGACGGCAACCTGCTGGTTTGGAATCGATGGGTCCGTATTGATGATAACGGTGTCGCCCTTCAGGTTCACGACTGTCCCGACCACGGTTTCGCCATTTTCCTTGGTGAGAATTATCGGAACAAACTGCTCGTTGATCTCCTTGCTCGGATTCAGGATCTGGTCGAGGAGGTCGTGGGCGCTGTAGCGCCCTCCTGCTCCCGTAAGATCGGGACCTGTCATGCCTCCCTGATTGTTGAATCGGTGGCAGGCCACGCAGGCCGCAGCGCCGAACATCCTGCGGCCGTTTTCGAAGTTGCGGTTTTTCATTCCCGTTTCGACCGCGGGTGCGAGATCGGCGAGTTTCCAGTCGCGAGGGGTGCGTCCGGCGAAGATGTCCCCGAACGTCTCGATGACGCTGCGTTCCTCGACGGGCCTGTTGATCACCTCCTCAAGGGATGACTTTTCCTTTTCCGTCAGGGTTGTCAGGGCATCCGTGCGGATGAAGGCGATGAATTGTTTGAAGCTGGCGCCACCACGGAAGTTTGCCGCCTTGTTGAACCACTCCAGGTAGGCCTTGCGGCTCTCCATCGTCCAGCCCTTCTTCAGCATTCGCAAGGAGCGGGCATATTCGATCTGCTCCTCCTGCGTGGAGGCGGCCGCGATCAACGCCATCGTTTTCTCCGCGACGGATTCGGACTGCAGGTAGACGAGGGTTTCGCACAGCAGCCAGTTCATTTCCGGGCCATCCGCGGGATAGCGGGCTTCGAGCTTGGCCTTGAGGGGTCTGGTCAATGCCGACGGATGGATGTCAAAGCGGTGAAGGATGATCTGGGCGGTCCTCACCAGCGCCAGCCGGCGCTGTGGATCGAGTCGGTCGAAATCGATTTCGACGAGGGATTTCAGCAGACGCTCGCCAAGCGCGTGATCAACCGGAGGGCTTTCATCGGTCCGATGGGGCGGGCTTATGCCTCCGGCACGTGCGAGGGCCAGGAGAGCCTCCACACGCGCCGCAGGATCCCGCTCGCGAAGCGCCCGATCCGCCCAGGCCGAGGTGGGGATGTGTTCGATCGCGGTTCGCGCAGCCCATCGGATGAAACGGTCTGCGTGTCCCAGATACGGCCAGGCCATGGCGACGCCTTTGGGACTGGAACTCGTGTGGAGCTTTTCGAGCCGATGGCGCAAGTCGCGCAATGGATTCTTCGGCTCTTTCACCTGGGCGGGAGCGGTGGACTCTGTTCCCTGGTAGGTCACGCGATACACGCCGCTTTGCACGCGGCGCCCGCCGATGGCGAAATACATCGCACCGTCGCCCGGATGGATGATCGCGTCGGTCAGAGGCAGAGGAGTGCCGGAGAGAAATTCCTCCTTTGTCGCCTTGTAGGTCGCGCCATCGGGCTCGAGGAATACGGCATAGAGTTTGCCCCAGCTCCAATCGAGTCCGAAGAATGCGTTCTGGTATCGCGCGGGAAATTTTGCCCCGTAGCCAAACACCGTGCCGGCAGGCGATCCCGGTCCGATGTCGATGACCGCGGGAAGGTTGTCCTCGTAGAACTCCGGCCGTTTCCCTGCTCCGTTCCTCCAGCCGAATTCGGCACCGCTCACCACGTGATTGATGCGGGTGGGACGGTACCACGAGGTGTTGAAATCGTATTCCATGTCCGCGTCGAACGTGAAGAGATCGCCCTCACGATTGAGCGCTGCATCAAAGACATTGCGGAAGCCGCAGGCGACCATCCTGAAGTCGCGACCGTCCGGCGTCACCCGATAGATGATTCCGCCCGGGCCGAGCACATTGGTCATGAAACCCCGGCCGTCCGGGATGCGCGGAAGAAGGTGATCCTCGCCCCAGAGGTGCGGAACGGGCGAGTCCGGGGAGATTTCTGTCAGCTTTGCGCCGTTGCCGCAGACAAGATACAGGCCCTTGCCGTCCTCTGTGAGGAGCACCGCGTGCACGCCGTGGTCACCCCTGGCTTCGATCGCGCGAAGCAGTTCGACCTTGTCCAACTGGTCGTCGCCGTCGGAATCCGTGAGACGATAGAGCCCGCACGGGATCTTCTGGTCGTAGTCGTTTACCCCGACGTAGAGGGCGCCGAAGGCCCAGACCATTCCGTTGACAGCGCGGATATCGGCTGGGACACGTTCGATCTGGGTGGAGTCCAGGGCCTGGCCCGGCGGGGGGGGCGTAAAACGATAGAGACCTCCATATTGGTCCGACGCATAGATGCGCCCTTTGGGATCCACGCAGAGATTGACCCAGGAGCCTTGTTGCTCACCGGGGACCGAGTAAATCAGCTCCACCTGAAAATCCTTCGCCGCCTTGATGCGGCTGACCGGGGTGGCCTTGTTTTCGTTGATGGCCGGCCCGACCCTGGAGCTTTCGGGCGCAGGCCTGGCGCGTGGCGCGGCGTTTCGCACGGACGGCGTTGGGCCAGGCTGCGAAGAGAGACTGGCGAGTCCCGCAATGCAGGACAGGGCGACAAGGGAGGCGACGCGAAGGGCGGGGCGGGCGGAGGATTTCAATGTGGGCAGGAGGTGACGACTTCTGAGGTCTTTGTCTGTCGAGGTGCGGAGAGGGTTCCAGCCACAGCCGGAAAAGAACACAGCCTGATCCACTTTCCTGATGCTCCAAAAGCGAAAAGTTCCAGCGCAAATGGCAGCGCTGACATTCAGCATCTTACGCGAATGGTGGACCTTACTGGACTCGAACCAGTGACCTTTTCCATGTCAAGGAAACGCTCTAACCAACTGAGCTAAAGGTCCACGAGCTGACGGTCTGGCAATAAGCAGGAAAGGCGTGGGAGTGCGCAAGGATAATTCTCAGGCATCTCGGCTCCTGAAATATGCCCGGGCGGACTCGAGGTCGGCATTGATTTGTGACTTCAATTCATTGACATCCGCAAACCGTCTTTCGGGTCGGAGGAATGAGAGCCACTCGACGCAGATGCGGTCACCGGCATCGAGATTGCAATTTCCGATCACATGAACTTCCAGGAGAGGTTTGGAGGACTGCTCGACCGTAGGGCGCAATCCGTAGTTTGCGACTGCGGGCAGCCAGGGTTCATCGTCCTCCAGGATGCTTCGAACACGCGTCACATAGGAACCGAATCGCGGAGCCAGATCTGGAGACCAAGCGAGATTCAGCGTGGGAAATCCCAGGGTGCGCCCCAGCCTCTTTCCAGGCGTTACCACCCCCTCGCAAAAATAGGCGTAGCCAAGCAGCGCGTTGGCACCGGTTATGTCGCCCTCGGCGAGCAGCGCGCGAATGCGGGAGCTGCTGACAACCTCTCCCTCCGCCTGGAGTCTTAGGATGCTCACGACTTCGATGCCGAGGCGTTTGCCCTCGGCCTGGAGGAAGGGAACATCTCCGCTGCGGCCATTTCCGAAGCGCCAGTTGTCGCCAACGAAAACCGCTGCGAGCAACGGAAGCCATCCTTTCAGCGTGGAAAGAAACTGCTCCGCCTTGATGGACGCAAATTCGCGGGTGAAGGGCTGGGTGATGACGGCGTCCAGGTCCAGTGAAAAGAGCAGACGTTCACGGAACTCCGGCGTCTGCAATTGGCGCACCGGATTGTCGGGCTTGAAGAGGACGCTGGGGTGAGGCCAGAACGTGAGAACAGCCGAGGTGCCGCCGTGTCTCCGCGCGGCATCAATAGCACTCTTGACCACCGCCTGATGGCCGCGGTGCACACCGTCGAACATGCCGATTGCCAGGTAAAGGGGCTTCCGAAGAAACGGAGCCGCTTCCTGGGGACTGGCGAACGACAGCTTGGAATTCACAGGACAAATCCCGGCGGTATTGCGGATCTGACCGGGATGAGACGGGATTCAATTTCCGAGCGGGACATCGCTTCAAACTGCTCGATGGTCAGGGCCTGGGAAACATGGAAGGCATTCGTCGCGGTCCGGCGAAGGGCGCCCAGATGGGCGCCGCATCCCAGTTTTGCTCCTAGGTCGTTGGCGAGCGTGCGGACATAGGTGCCCTTGCTGCATTTCAGGACGAAGTCGAGTTCGGTGGGTGCGAAACGCGTGATATCCCAGCTCATGACCCTGACAAACCGTGGCTCCCGCTCCACGTCCTCCCCCTTGCGTGCGGATTTGTAGAGCGGAACGCCGTCGATCTTGATCGCGGAAAACATTGGCGGCATCTGGTACTGGTCGCCGAGAAAGGTCTTCACGGCCGCGAGTATTTCCTCCTGCGAATACGCGGGAACAGGCCGCCGTTCAAGCACCTCACCCTCGGCATCCTGGGTATTGGTCACCTCGCCGAGCCTGATCGTGCCGGCGTATTCCTTGTCGAGGCTGATCAGGTATTGGGAGGCGCTTGTGGCTTTTCCCACCAGCATGATCATCAAGCCGGTTGCCATCGGGTCCAGGGTCCCCGCATGACCGATTCGCTTCATGCCGAGCTTTCGCCGGACACGGGCCACGACGTCGTGCGACGTGTGATCGCTGGGCTTGTCGATCAGCAGGATGCCGTCGAGGTCTTTCTGGATTCCGATCATGATCAGGTTCCGGAAGCGGTGGCTTCCACCGCCGCGATCCGCGAGTCCAGCGCCGCAAGGAGCCGCGTGCGAAACTCCGCGGAGGTCACTCCCTTGAGGCTCAGTCCGGCAGCGCAGGCGTGTCCGCCGCCATTGAACAGGGTCGCGACCTGGTCGAGGCGGTACGCAGGATCCTTGCCGCGGAGGCTGGCCTTGATGCCACCGGCGCGTTCTTCGATGAGCACGCCGATTTCCACGCCGTGGATGGAGCGCGCGTAGTCGACGAGTCCCTCGGTGTCCTCAAGGCTGGCGCCGGTCTCCTCGAACACGCCCAGCGGAAGCGCACCGATGCAGACCCGTCCGCCGCTTTCCATCTTGAGAGAGGCAAGGAATCGCTGGAGGAGCTGCATCTTCCCGGGCGTTTCGTTGTCGTACAGTTCGCCTCCCACCACCGCCGGCTGCGCCCCCCGGGCGACAAGCTCGGCTGCGAGCACGAAGGTGTCCTGCGAAGTGGAATTGAAGCAGAACTGTCCGGTGTCTGTGACAATTCCGGTGTAGAGGGCCTGGGCGGTGAGACGGTCGATGGGCAGCTTGCAGTCGAGAAACATGCCGGCCAGCATCTCGCATGTAGCGGCCGCTGACGGCTCGAGGAAATTGTTCTCGGCGTAGCGCGTGTTCGACAGGTGGTGATCGATATTGGCGAGCGGACGTGGGTAACGCGCGGACAGGACCTCGCCGGGGCGCAGAGCGTCTGCGCAATCGACAAAAATCGCGGACGCATGGGCGGGGGCCTCCTCCGGCTTCAGGAAGGGCATTTCGTCGCAGAGAAACTTGAGGATGCGGGGCACACGGTCCGCATTCACGCAGACGGCATTGCACCCCTGGTTGCGGAGGACGGTTGCGAGGGCCACCTGCGATCCGATGCAATCCCCGTCGGGGCGGGCGTGGCCGACGACGGCAACGGTCCTGCCCTTGAGTTCAGCGAGGAGCGAGGCAAGGGACGCCGAGTGGCGTGAAAAGCCAGGAGAGTTCAAAGGCTGATCGTTCATTTCACGCCGGACCCGCTCCCGATTCGCCTTCTCCACGCTGCTGGCTGGCCTTACGATCGTGTTCCTCGATTTCCGTGAGAGCGCGAAGGATGCGCGCACCCCGGTCGCCTGAGTCGTCGAGCACGAATTCCCAGCGTGGATTCCATTTGAGTATCACCCGCTTTCCCAACTCGCGCCGGATTTCCTCACGGTGCCGGCGAAGCCAGCGCAGGCGGTCGAGGCAATGCGCATCATCGCCGATCACCCCGACAAATGCCTTGCCCGTGCGCAGGTCGGAAGCGACCTCCACCGCGGTGATGGTCAGGGTGACCGACTCCGACTGGTACTTTTTCCGGAGGAAGTCGCTCATCTCCCGCTGGACGAGTTCGTTGATGCGTAAGGTGCGGTTGGACACGATGGAGACAGGAAAAGGGTGGCGCCGCGCCCGCCCTGGACAGGCGGGCGTCCGACCAGCGAGGAGCGGGCCGGACGTCACCGGAGACGGTGAACAGGACTACCGCGGCTAGAGCGAGGCCCTGACTTTCTGGATTTCAAAGACTTCGATCACGTCGCCGATCTCGTAACCGTTGAAGTCATCAAGCTTGATGCCGCACTCCAGCCCTGCGCGCACCTCGTTGGCGTCGTCCTTGAAACGCTTGAGCGTATCGACCTTGCCTTCGTAGACGGAGTCCTTCTTGCGGCGGACACGGGCGCGGGAATTGCGGGTGATCTTGCCCTCGGTGACCAGACAGCCGGCGACAAATCCCTTGGCGAGAGGGAAGGTTGCCCGGACCTCGGCGGCGCCCGTGCGGACCTCCTTGATTTCAGGATCAAGGAGATCGGCCATCATGTCCCTCACCTTGTCGCCGAGCTCATAGATGATCCCATAGGTTTCGACCCTGACCTTGTGATGCTTGGCGAGGGGGGTGACCCCGTTTTCGAGCTTGGTGTTGAAACCGATGACAACCGCGTTGGACGCGCTTGCCATGAGGACATCGTTCTTGGTGACGAGGCCGACATCGGTGGAGACGACCTCGAGGGAGACCTTGTTGCTCTTGATGCCCTCGAGCACGCTCCGGATGGCCTCGGAGGAACCGAAGACGTCGGTTTTGACAATGACCTTGAGCGTCTTGCTCTGGGTGGCGGCAATGTCCGCGAACAACTGTTCCACGGAGACGTTCTTGGGTTGCGAGGCCTGACTCGATGCCTCCTTGCGCGCCTCGTGCTGGACCTCCTCCGCGAGCTTTTCCGCTTCGCGGGGATTCTTCACTGCGCGGAACTGCGAGCCGCTCTCCGGGGTGCCGGACCATCCGATGATGCGCACGGGGGTGGAGGGAGGAGCCTCCTTCAGATTCTTGCCCTGGTCGTCAAACATGGCGCGGACCTTTGCCCAATGGGGACCGCATACGAGAGCGTCGCCGATCTTGAGGGTGCCGCGTTGGACAATGACGGTTGCGAGCGGGCCGCGACCCACGTCGACCTGGGATTCGATGATGACGCCCGAGGCTTCTGCCTTCGGGTTTGCCTTCAGTTCGAGCACGTCTGCCTGAAGGAGGATGTAGTCGAGCAATTCGGTGATGCCCGTCCCCTTGATGGCTGAAACCGGAACCGTGACGGTCTCTCCGCCCCAGTCTTCGGCTGCGATTCCGCGTTCCTGCATCTGGGTCTTGACGCGATCGAGATTGGCGCCCTTCACGTCCATCTTGTTGACCGCAACCATGAGCGTGACCTTGGCATTCTGGGCGTGCTTGAGCGCCTCGTCTGTCTGAGGCATGAAACCGTCATCGGCTGCGACGACAAGGATGGCGATGTCGGTCACATTTGCGCCACGGGCGCGCATTTTCGAGAATGCCGCGTGGCCGGGTGTGTCGAGGAATGTGATTTTCCTTCCTGAATGCTCGATCTGGTAGGCGCCGATGTGCTGGGTGATGCCGCCTGCCTCTCCTTCCGCAACATGCGCCTTGCGGATGGCATCGAGAAGGGAGGTCTTGCCGTGGTCCACGTGGCCCAGGATGCAGACGACCGGAGGACGCGGCACGAGGTTTGCGGAATCGTCATCATCGGGCTTCACCTGCTTCGCACGTTCCTTTTCCTTGGCGGCCTGCTGGGTCGAGGCATCGCCCCGATGCTTGACTTCCAGAACGAAACCGTGATTTTCCGCCACCTTGCTGGCGATGGGCTCTTCAAGGCTCTGCGTCATCGACGCAAAAATCCCCATCTCCATCAGTTCGGAGATAAGCTTGAACGGCTTCAGTCCCAGCGCCGCCGCAAAATCGCGAACGACAACCGGGGGCTTCATGTGAATGATCCGGAGGTCTCCCTGCTGCGTATACGTGGCGACGGGCACCGCGGGCTGCGCGGGTGGAACAAATGGCTGCGTTGCGAGCGCGGCTCCGGGATGTTTTGGCAACGACGGCGGAGGGAGGGGTCGCGGAGGCAGCGAGGGTGGTGGTGTCAGGGGAGGCGGAACGCTGACGGCCGGAGGGACATGAACCGGTGTTCTTGCCACGGGAGCAGGAGGCACCGGTGCGGGTGGGGGTGCCGACGGAGGTGTGCGCAGGGGTACGGATGCAGGCGGGGGGACAGGATGAGGCGCGACAGGTGAGGGCAGCACGGCACGCGCCGTCGGCGGGGGGGCGGCTGGTGGTCGGGCCGGCAGCGCTGGAGGCGCAGAAAGGGGCGGACGCGGAGGAGCTACCGGAAGTGGAGGCGGTGTGGGTGCCGGAGCGGAGGGAGTGGCGGCGGGAGTTCGCGCGGGGGCGTTCGCGGCCAGTCTGGCCTCCTCGCGTTCACGGGTGATGTCTTCCTTCGATTTTACGAATGTCCCGACGGGGCCTTTGGCAGCTTCCGTGGTCTCAGCCGCGGGCTCCTCCACGGACGGGGCCGCGACCGCTGTGCTGGCCGCGCGCGAGGCGAATTCCTTGTCCACTTCCTCCTCGTAAATCTTGTTGACCGTGCTGGAAACCGACCGGGTGTCCGCGGATACGTAGCCACGCTCCTTTAGGAAGGCCAGCATCTCCTTGCCCTCCATGTTGTGTCGCTTTGCGAGTTCGTGGATACGGATGCTCATCGTTTGTTTCCGGGCGCGAAAGTAGTCAGGTGTGTCAGGTGGAGGTGGGTGCGGGGTGCGGACTTCAGTGTGTCTGACTGTGCACCCGGGCAATGATGGCTTCGGCTTCCTCAGGGGAGAAGTTGGCGCTGACCAGGTCATCGGTCGACATGCCCTCGAACGCCGCCGGGGAGGTCACGCCGATGGCGAAGAGCCTGCCGGCAAGAGCAGGATCGAACCCGAAGGCCGAAACTAGCGTATTGATGCCGGACGCGCGCGGATCTGCGACCTGGGTCTTGAATTCCTCGACCTCGAGGCGCCATCCGAGGAGGCGTGAGGTGAGGCGGACGTTCTTGCCTCCCTTTCCGATGGCGACCGCCAGGTCCTCCGCGGCGACACGAATGAGGATTCGACGGTTCTTTTCGTCGAACTGGAGTTCGCGGGGCACCGCCGGACGCAGGGCCTCGATGACCATCTGCTTCGGATCTGCGTAGAAATTGATGATGTCGATCTTTTCGCCATTCAGCTCGCGCACGATGGTCTTTACACGGGCGCCGCGGGCACCGACACAGGCGCCGACCGGATCCACCTTGGGATCCCTGGAAGTGACCGCCATTTTCGTGCGATATCCCGGTTCACGGGCAAAGGATTCGATCTTGACGGTGCCGTCGGCGATCTCGGTGACTTCCACCTCAAACAGCCGGCGGACGAAACGCGGGGAGGACCGGCTTAGAACAAGTTCAGGGCCGCGCGGGCTGTTTTCAATTTCGAGCAGGAGGCAGCGTATGCGGTCCCCTGCCTGGTACTCCTCGCCCGGAACCTGCTCCTTGGCAGGCAGCACGGCCTCGGCCTTGCCCAGATCGATGAAGATGTCGTTTCGCTCCTTGCGCCGCACGGTGCCGGTCACGATGTTGCCCACCATGTCCTTGAAATCATCGTAGATGCGCTCTTTTTCGAACTGCCGCAGCCGTTGCATGACGGCCTGGCGGGCGGTCTGGGCGGCGATCCGGCCCAGCGTCGAGGGATCGATCTCCCGGTCGATCAGTTCCCCAATCTGCACACCCGGCTGGAGCGCCTGGGCCTTTTCAACGTGAATTTCAGTGCGCGGGTTGCTGACGGAGTCGACCACCTTGAGCACGGACCAGGCCTTCAGCTGCCCGTTCTTGGGATTGATCTCTATCTTCAACTCCTGGCCGGAATTAACACCTTTGAGTGCGGCCGCCTTGATCGCATTGACAATCGCCGCTATCATATCGGCACGGCCGATCCCCTTCTCCTTCTCCATGTACTCGAGGACAGATAGAATTTCGTTGCTCATAAGGCGTGTAGTTTAATGAGAAAAAAAAGGCGGGCCAAAGGCCCACCTCAATTGAAAGTGACCGTGACTGCGAACGGGTTAGTTAGCCTGCGGTAAAAACCCTTGTCAAGCACTCGACCCTGTTCGGCGTGGCCGTGAATCCTCCGGGAGGTAAAGACTGGTCCAGGGGCAAATCCACCGCAGGAGGTGTTGCAATTCACGGGGGACAAAACCGGATGGTGCCTTGCTTTCCGCAGACCCCGGGGGCCGGGCGCGGCATGAAGAGGCGGGGAAACAGAGGAACGATCCTGTGAATATAGTCACTTAATAGTGTTTTCATGGCTGGGTTGAATACGTGATTGGCGGCCTGTAACCAGCTTTTCCGGGACCGCTGTTCATGCGCCGTCCGACTGGCCTGATCGCGGGCAGGAATCTACACATTGAATGCTATTCCCGGAATTCAGCATGTTAAAGGTGGATATAGGATGCAATTGGGCTTGATATGTAAGGTGGCGTCGATTGCATATACCACCTATGCCATTCATTGATAAACTGAATCAACTCGCGGCCGCGCGCTCCAAACTCGCGGAAATGGAAAGTTCGCTCACTGCAGAGCGCACGGCGGCGCTGGCCAACCTGCCCTCCGAATTTGGATACCCCGATCTCAACTCCTTCATCCGTGCGCTGAAGTCGGCGCAGCAGTCCCGCGGCGGGCGCCGCAAGGGTGCCAAAAAGGCTCCGGCAGGCAGGGCGGGGCGCCGGACGCGTGCCAAGGTCACCGATGAAACAAGGGCCCAGGTCCGTTCGATGGTCGAGGCCGGGAAGACCGGTAGCGAGATTGCGGCGTCACTCAGGATCTCACTGCCGACGGTGCAGAACATCAAGAAGGCGCTTGGGCTGGTAAAGGCCCGGGGCGCGTCCGCGAGCTGATCGGGCAGCATCGGATCTCCCTCAAACCTCCGTGGGTCCTCGCGGAGGTTTTTTTGTGCCTTGCCGGTTTTTCGAGGGGCGCTCTGGATTGCAGCATGGCGTACGTACAGGCCAATACAAATGGGCGGCTGCATCCCGCTGATGAACCGTCGATCACTCCTCTCAACAGAGGATTTTTATATGGTGACGCCATCTACGAGGTGTGGCGGACCTATGAAGACGTGCTGTTCGCCTGGGAGGAGCACTGGGCGCGGTTGGAACGATCGGCCTCGGCACTTTTCATGTCGATACCCGTCACGCGAGCCGGACTGCTGGAGGAGATTCGGAGGACGGTGGCCGCCTTTCGGGCCAGGGTCGGCGAAGTCAGGGATGTTTACGTCCGCTTGCAGATCACCCGCGGCGGCGGTCCCATAGGTCTCGATGTCGCCCTGGCGGATCGTGCCGACTTCGTTCTGCTCGTCCAGGCCAACCCGTCACTGTCCCCTGAAAAGCTCCGGTCGGGTCTGGTGCTGTCGCAGGCGACATCCATGCGCCGCAATGCACGCGACACGCTCAATCCTGCGTGGAAAACAGGCAATTACCTGAACAACATTCTCTGCCTGCGCGAGGCGAAGGCGAGAGGCGCCGATGAAGTGGTGATCAGCAACCTCGATGGCGAAATCACGGAGGCGGCCGTGTGCAACATTGCATTCGTCGCGGAGGGGAAGATCCATACTCCACCCATAGGCGCGGGCATACTCGAAGGGGTGACGCGGAATATTCTTATCAGTCCGGTTGCTCAGGCTGCTGGGATCGGGGTGGTGGAGCGCGCGATCATGCCTGCGGAATTGGGTGCATTTGAGGAGTGTTTCCTGCTTTCAACGACAAAGGACATCGCACCTGTGCGCTGCATTGATTCGCATGATTTCCGGACCGGTGATCATACGGTCACGATGACGCTGAAACGTGCCTTTGCGGCCTATGTTGCGGAGTATATTGCGACCCATCGTTCGACGCAGTGGGTGCCGGGTCCCCGACAGTCCCTGGTGCAGTGACAGCGTTTGATCAATAGCGGCGCATTCCTGGCTCTATCTGACATGCCCAGGCGTCTATTCCGCCGCGCATATTACTTACCTGACGGAAACCGCGTTCGCGGAGGTACTGGGTGACGCGCAGGCTGCGGCCTCCGTGGTGACAATAGATGAGCAGATATTTGTCACCCGAAAGCGACTCCAGACAATTGGGAAGCTGTCGCATTGGAATGAGCTCGGCACCCGTTATGCGGCAAATGTCGGCTTCAAAAGGTTCGCGGACATCAATGAGTACGACGCCCGATGGATTGCGGTGCAGCAGGGCCTGTGTTTCCTCGACGCTGATCTCAAGCGGTGGTTCATTTCCGGAGGATTCCATGGAGAGGGGACGTGCAGTGTTGCAGGCGGGTGTTTCGCAGGTGTCCGGAAGATCGAGGTGGCCGGTTGCGCCCGATCCGCAGGAGCGACAGAGGGGATTTCTTTGCAGCCGGAAGGTGCGGAATTCCTGGTTGAGAGAGTTGTAGGTCAACACCCGTCCGACGAGAGTGTCGCCCAGGCCGGTTATCAGTTTGATCGCTTCGAGGGCCTGAAGGCTGCCGATGACGCCGCAGAGTGCCCCGAGCACCCCGGACTGGTCGCAGGTTGGCACGGTTCCCGGCTGAGGCGGATCCGGAAAGAGGCATCGATAACATGGGCCACCGAGCTGTGGAGCAAACACGGATACCGTACCCTCGAAACGGAAAATGCTTCCGTGGACGAGCGGCCTCCCGGCCAGCACCGCGGCGTCGTTGTTCAGGTAACGGGTGGGAAACGTGTCGGTGCCGTCGACTATGATGTCGTATTCGCTGAAGAGCGAAACGGCATTGGCTGCCGAAACCGCGCAGGGATGCTCGCGGACGGTGATGAGAGAATTTGCTGCGCGCAGCCGGGCGGCTGCCGATTCGGTTTTCAGTGTGCCGACGCTGGCATCCGTGTGCAGCAGCTGCCGCTGCAGGTTGTGCGATTCCACCCGGTCGAAATCCACGATTCCCAGCGTGCCCACCCCGGCGGCGGCGAGATAGAGCGACGCGGGGCTGCCGAGGCCTCCGGCGCCGATGATCAGCACTTTCGCGTCCTTCAGTTTCGTCTGGCCGGCGACTCCCAGTTCATCCAGCCGGAGGTGCCGGCTGTAGCGGGTCAATTCCGCGGGAGAAAGACGGGTCATGGGAGGGAAGAAGTCCGACTGACGGTGGTCTGCAAATGAAATTGCGCAAGGGAGGTCTCTCTTGCAGGTTTTTCGCGGCATGTCCCAAAAATTTGTTGTGATCATCGCGGGTGGCAAAGGCGAGCGCTTCTGGCCGCAGAGCCGAGCGCATCGCCCCAAGCATCTCCTTCCCATCGTTGGAACGGAGCCGCTCCTGGCGCAGACGCTCGCCCGGGTGCGGGCCATTGTCCGCCCGGAAAACACGTTTGTGATCACGAGCGCCGCCCAGGCAAAAGGGGTGCGCGCCTGTTGTCCGGGAATTCCGCCCGGCAATATCGTGGTCGAACCGATGGGCCGCGATACCGCTGCGGCGGTCGCGCTGGCGGCATTGCTTGTGGAGGCGCGCGATCCCAAGGGTGTATTTGCCGTGCTGCCGGCGGATCATGTCATTCACGACCGAAAGGCTTACACTGCGGATCTCAGGACAGCCTTTGCCGCGGCGAAGTCGGCGGATGTGCTGGTCACGATTGGAATCAAGCCGACCGAGCCCGCGACAGGTTTTGGCTATATAGAACGCGGCGGAATCTGGAAAACGTTTGATCGTCGCCCGATCTATGGTGTGCGGCGCTTTGTTGAAAAACCGTCCCTGGAGGTGGCGCAGCGCTATCTCGACTCGGGAAACTATGTCTGGAACGCAGGGATGTTCGTATGGAGTGTCAGGTCTGTGGTCCGGGGGCTGAGGACACATGCGCCCGACCTCTACGACGGCCTTGGAGCAGTCGCTGTGGCGGCCCGGAAAGGAAGGGCGATCGCGGGTGCCCTGAAAAAATCCTATCCGGGCTTGCGAAAGATCTCCGTCGACTACGCTTTGCTCGAAAAATCCGACAATGTCGTGATGCTTCCCGCCTCCTTCGACTGGGATGACGTGGGCGCGTGGCCCGCCATTTCACGGCATCACGTCAAGGACTCGAAAGGCAATGTCTGCCGTGGGCGAGTTGTCATTGAACAGGGTTCGAACAACATCGTGTTTTCCGAGGAGGGGCATCTGGTGGCGACGATCGGTCTCGAGGAATTCATCGTCGTGCATACCCGGGACGCGACGTTGATTGCACCGAAGTCGCGTGCACAGGAGATCAAGGCGCTGCTCAAGCAGATTGAGTCGGCAAAGGATGGCGCACGCTGGCTGTAGCGATGACGCGAGCGACGTGGTTGGAAGAGGAGCAATGCCCTGATCGGAAAGATTCACCATGCGCTGCCTGGGAATTGACTATGGTGCGAAACGGGTGGGATTGAGTTTTGGCGACGAACTGGGTGTCGCCACTCCGCTACCCGCCATCGTGGAGGCGGACGAGCGCCAGCGGTGGAAAATCCTGGTTGAAACGATCCGGCGACGTCAGGTGACGGACCTCGTGATTGGCTGGCCGTTGAACATGGACGATTCCGTCGGGCCTAAGGCCCGTGAGGTGGAGGCATTTGCCGCGAAGCTGAAGGGTGAGGTCAATCTCCCGGTCCATCTGATCGACGAACGTCTCACCTCAGATGTGGCGGAGGCCAGCATCCCCAAGGCCCGCAGACGCGGCCTCCGCGCGAGTGGCATCGTCGATTCGAGGGCCGCCACGCTCATCCTGCAGGACTTTCTGGATCAGCGTATCGCGTTGCCCCCGGCGGAGGAATAAGGCGACATGCCGATTTTCCGGATCGAATCGGGAAAAATCGAACGGAAAGCCTCACGGCTTGCGCGGATTGAACCGCGGCACCAAGCATGATTTGAAAATGTCGAAGTCACCTTCACAATCAATCCGAGCCGTGCGCTGGAAAGTGGTCTGTGCGTATGACGGTTCCGAGTTTGAAGGCTGGCAAAGTCAGCCAGGAGGCAGATCTGTTCAGGATGTGATTGAAGCCCGCATCGGCCGCATCGCGGAGGAGCGTATCCGCATTCATGGAAGCGGCCGGACCGACGCCGGTGTTCATGCGAAGGCCCAGGTATTCCATTTTGACCTGGGCTGGCGGCACGGAGCCCAACGCCTGCAGGCGGCGCTTCGTGTCGGGCTGCCGCCTGCCTTGCAGATCTGCAGCGTGCAGGAGGTGCGACCGGATTTTCATGCACGATTCGATGTGGTTCGGAAGCGCTACGAATACCGGATTTACCTGGGCAACCCGGATCCCTTCATCCGCCGCTTCGTCTGGGGGCTGGATCGGCCGGATCCCCTGGAATTCAAGGCAATGGATGAGGCGGCACACCACCTGCGCGGGCGTCATGATTTTGCTGCATTTTCGGCGCTGAACGGGCGGGATCGAGAAGACACTGTCAGACACCTCTATCGTTTTGAGTTTTCGCGGAAGGGGCGTCACCTTCGCATCGTGGCGGAAGCCGATGGCTTTCTCTACAAGATGGTCAGGACCCTGGTGGGGGCGCTGATCGCGGTGGGAATGCGCAAGGTCACCCCCGAGCGCATTCGCTCCATGCTCGTGGAGGGGCGCCGCCCGCCGGAGGTCGAAACCGCGCCGGCGCAGGGCCTGTGCCTGGCGAAGGTGTGGTATTCCGCGCCCCGATGATCGTGAAGGGTTGCCGGCATGAAACTCATGGAGGGAACTGTCGCGATGCTCGGGAGAGTGGGGCGCGTCTGCGATCTGGCATTCCCTCCCATCTGCCTGGGTTGCGGCGGGCTGGTTGAGGACAATCCGCCCTACCGGCATGTTTGCGCGGCCTGTCTGCCGATGATTTCCCGGGTGTCGCCACCCTTTTGTACGGTGTGCGGACATCCCTTTTTTGGCGAGGTCGACGGCGAACGGATCTGCCCTCATTGCACGGACCTGCGCCCGTACTTTCGTTCGGGATGCACCGCCGTTCTCCTCCGGGGGCCGGTGCGCGCCATGGTGATCGAGTTGAAGTACCATCACGGTCTGCACGTCCTGAGCGATATCGAAGCGATCGTGCGGCAAAGCCCTCATCTCCTGAGTCACCTGAGAAACGCCGTGCTGGTGCCGGTGCCGCTGCACGCGCGCAAGGAACGTGAACGTGGCTACAACCAGAGCCAGTTGCTTGCGCAGGCCTTCGCTCGTGCATCCGGTGGCAGCACCAGCGTGGCGCGTCTCCTCGATCGCACGGTTGATACCGTGACGCAAACGGCATTCGATAGGCGGAGCCGCATGGAGAACCTGAAAAATGCCTTTGCACTGGCCCCGGGCACCCGCATTCTGCCCGAACAGCATTACATCCTTGTCGATGACGTCTTTACCACGGGTTCAACTCTCAACAGCTGCGCAAGCGTGCTCCGCGGCGCGGGGGTTGTGAGGCTCGACGTAGCGACGTTCGGTCACGGTTAGGTCCGACTTCCATCGCCTTCCATCGAGCCATGGCGCTTTTCAGCAAGCCGAAGTACTCCACCGTTGTTGTCAAAAAGAAGGACATCCCGAAGGGACTCTGGACCAAGTGTCCGATTTCCGGGGAAATTGTCTTCAACAAGGAACTTGAGGCAAACCTGATGGTGGTGCCGAAGAGTGGCTACCATTTTCCGATTGGGGCGCGACAGCGGATTGCATCGCTTTTCGACAAAGGGAGCTTTGAGGAAGCGGATGCGACGCTTCGTTCGGCCGATCCGCTCACGTTTGTCGATTCGCAGCCCTACCCGGACCGGATCAAGAAGTACGAACGCGAAAGCGGTTTGAATGAGGCGGTTGTCTGCGGCACGGGCACCATCGATGGGATTCCGGTATCCGTGGCGGTGATGGATTTCCGTTTCTGCGGAGGAGCCATGGGTTCGGCAGTGGGTGAGAAAATCACCCGGGCGATAGAGGTGGCCCTGAAGAAAGGAATCCCCTGCATTGTTTTCAGCGCGTCCGGCGGGGCACGCATGCAGGAAGGCATTTTTTCCCTCATGCAGATGGCGAAGACCAGCGCGGCATTGGGCAGGCTTGCGGATGCGAAATTGCCCTACATTTCCGTGCTCACCCATCCCACGATGGGAGGGGTGACCGCGAGTTTTGCGACGTTGGGTGACCTGAATATTGCCGAACCCGGCGCGTTGATCGGGTTTGCAGGCGCGAGAGTGATCAAGGAGACAACAAAGCAGACACTTCCCCCGGGATTTCAAAGTGCGGAATTTCTTCTGAAGCATGGACTGATTGACCAGATTGTCAGCCGACTTGAAATGAGAGATCACTTGCGCGAGGTGCTCACGGCCCTCTTTCTCAAGCGCAAGGCGCCGGCGGCCAAGGGCTGATCCGGTCCGGTCCGACCGGGGTGTTCCTCGCATGTCCGAAGCCGTGCCGTTTGCCGACTACGAGTCAGTCCAGGCGTATCTCTTCTCCCTCAAGGCGCAGGGCGTGAAGTTTGGCATCGACCGGATGCGGCTCCTCACGGCCTCACTAGGGCATCCCGAGCGCGCGGTGCCTGTGATTCATATCACGGGTACAAACGGCAAGGGGTCGACGGCTGCGATGCTCGAGGCGATCTTCCGCGGTGCAGGCTGGAAGGTGGGCCTCTACACCTCGCCCCACCTGGTCCGGCTGGGGGAGCGTGTGCAGGTGAACCGTCGCATCCTTTCAGAGCAGGAGATCATTTCCTTTACCAACGAGCTCAAACCCATCGCGGATGAACTTGCGTTTGGGTCGCCGGATGACCACGCGAGTTTCTTCGAGTTCATGACGGCGATGGCGTTCCTGCAGTTTTCGAAGAAACAATGCGACCTGAGTGTGGTGGAGGTCGGTTTGGGCGGCAGGCTCGATGCCACGAACGTCGTGGATCCGCAGGTTTCAATCGTCACCTCGATCAGCCTTGATCACTGCGAAATGCTCGGTGAGACCGTCGAGCGGATTGCAGCGGAGAAGGCGGGCATCATCAAGCCGGGCAGGCCGGTCGTGATCGGCCGGCTTCCGCCCGCCGCGGAAAAGGTGATCCGTGAGGTGGCCGCACGCCAGGGTTGCGAGGTGTTTTCGGTGCGGGCCGAATTTGGCGAGGACACCGCACGTTACCCGGTCACCAATCTGGAGGGTGAGTATCAGCGCTGGAATGCGGCGACGGCAACGCTCGCGGCGCGTGTCATGGGTGCCGCGTGGAAACTCACGACTCACGCCATCGACGAGGCATTGCAGCGTGTGGTCTGGCCGGGGCGTTGGCAGCGGGTCACGCTGGGCGGCCGATCGCTGATCCTCGACGCGTCGCACAATCCCGAAGGCGCCGATGTGCTGCGGACAAATCTGACGGCGCTGCACAGGGAAACCGGAAAGAAGCCTGTCTTCATCACGGGGGCACTGGGGGTGGCGAGGGCCGGTCCTCTCCTGAATACGATCGCGGACTTTGCGCGGGAGATTTATCTCGTGGTGCCTCATCAGACGCGGGCAACACCGTTTGAGGAACTTGAGAAACTCGTTCCGCCCGGGTTTTCGGGCCCGGTGAGGCGCGCCTCTCTCGAATCCCTTTTTCCCCAAGGCAAGCGATGCACGGCTGGCGAGAATGACGATATCGTCGTAGTGACCGGCTCCATCTACCTGCTTGGAGAAATCTTCGCGCTGATTGCTCCCGAGATGGGAGTTGGCGAGGGACGCCTGCAGGATTTCTAGAGCCGGACGAGTTCGGCGGTCGCCGGCACGTCCTTGATGATCTGCGACGGATCCGGACCCACACCGAGATAGCGCAGGTTGGGCAGGGTCTTTGGCCGGGGTTGTGCGGCCTCGCCGTAGGCGACGTTCAGGACGGATCGGACCATTGCGGCGACATACCGGCGGGCATTTACAGGAAGGTCCGCAAATCTGCGCACCTGGGAAATGTCTTCGGACCAGCCGGGGTGCCTGGTGTACACCGGGCGCAGGGTCTTCCGCACCGCTTCATTCCGGGGCACGTGGGTGTGGCGACGTCCTGTCGCATCCTCGTAGGCGATGGCAATCAGGAGGTCTCCCAGCCACTCGCCCGAATGGGTAAGTGCATCGGCCTTGTTGATCATCATGTCCTGAAATCCGCCATAGCGGAGCACATCGCCCTTTTCGACGGCATCGAACCAGCCGACCATGCGCTGGCGACCGGTGCTGGTGCCGAACTCGAGCTGCTTCAGTTTGGCCGTGAGAGGGTGGTGTTCCTCCATCTCGGTAAGGAAGGTGTGGGTGCCGACCTTGGTATCGTAGGCCTTGGCGACGCCAAAGGTGTGGATCGCCTGCACCGGAATGCCGGCGCTTTCGAAAAACTCGGGAGCAAATGTATGCGACGCCGTCACGTTGGGCGAATAGCCGTGGCGTTTGTCGAGCCAGTAGGACTGGCCGAATTCTCCGATGATGGTGCGGCCCGCGGACGTCTCGCGGAGAATGAGCTCGCGCACTTCGCCGATATTTCCCGCGAGTGCGGTGCCCGCCTGCCAATAGACCTCGGTGAGGAGGTCGAGGTTGAGGGAGAACGGGCCGGTCCCGCGAAAGCGGTTGAAGTCGAATTCCTCCTTTGAAAAGACCCCGAGTTCGATGCCTTCCGCATTGGCGCGCAGTTCGGCTGCGGTGAGCTTTTCAAAGAACGTTTGAAACGTCTCCGCCTTGACCCGGCAGACATGCTCGATGGTCCGCAGGGCGCGGTCGCAGCGCTGGGCGAATTTTCGGGCGAAGTAGTTCCTGCCCGCGAGAAAGTCCGAAAACGTGATCTGCCATTGGCCGACTTCGTCCAGGTAGGCCGGAGTGATGCCTCGACCGGTGGAGCCGCGCGGCGCTTCGGCAAGGATGTTGACGCGATAGTCCTCCCATGCGAGGTCCAGCAAACGATGCGACAGATCGGATACGAGGGTGCGCTCGTCCAGAAGAAGGCGGGAATACACGGAGTAGCCCTTGTTCTCCAGGGGACGCGCCTCCCAATGAACTTTGCGAGGATCCGCGACGACCCCGCTGCCGATGGCGAGGTGGGAAATGCCGCGCTCCACCACTCCGGAGGGGAGCAGATTCAGTTTGATGCCCGCGGCGGTGTGACCCGAATTGGCGCCTCCGTTGACCTTGAGCACCACCGAAACCGGTGCACTTGAGGTCGAAAGCTCATGGGCGATTTCCGGGATCAGGCGGCCTTTGCCTTCGTCTCCGAAGGATATGCCGACATCGGCGATCAACTGGCTTGTAAAAGGGAGGAGTGACATGGTTCCTGAGAGGCAACCGAGGTCCAACCCCTGTTGCCCGACAGTTGAAGCGGCCCGCACGGGATCAGTGCAAACAGATTCTTTGCGGGAAACCCGCTAAAATCGTCAACCCTTGGTCTGGGTCTTGATCTCGACCACATCGTGCGGCGCGGCTTCCTTCTGTCCGGCGGGGCTTACCCGGATATAGCGGGCCCTTGCCCGAAGCTCCGGAAGCGTCGCCGCTCCGAGGTATCCCATGCCGCTCTGAATGCCGCCCAGCAGGTTGGAGAGGACGTCATCCGCCGAACCTGAAACTTCCTTGAGCGCCTCAATGCCTTCGGCTGTCAATTTGCGGGTGGCATCGGTCTTGTCATGACCATACCTCGCGGCACTTCCGGCCTTCATGGCTGCCACCGAACCCATGCCGCGATACTGTTTGTAGAGTTTGCCGTTGATTTCCATGATCTCGCCCGGCGCCTCCCGGCATCCGGCGAGAAGGCCCCCGAGAATGACGGCATCCGCCAGGGTTAGCGCCTTGACCAGATCGCCACTCTTGGTGAGACCGCCATCAGCGATGATCCGGACGCCGCATTCCGCGGCCGCGGCGCTGGCGACGTACAGGGCAGTGAGCTGGGGTATGCCCACGCCCGCGACGATGCGGGTTGTGCAGATTGATCCCGGGCCCTGGCCCACCTTGATTGCGCTGGCACCACAATCCGCAAGAAACCTGACACCCTCGGCGCTGGTGACGTTTCCTGCGATCAGCGTCAGGTTCGGAAACGCGTCCCGAAGCATTTTCACAATGTCGCCGACACCCGCACTGTGACCGTGGGCCGTGGAGATGGCGACCGCGTCGATGGATTCGTCCATCAAGTGTCCGACGTGCGTGATCATGCGATCACGATCGAGTGAGCCGTCGGGTTTCCGTACGGGTGCGATGGCGGCGCCTACGACAAGGCGGAATTCGGAGTCTCGCGCGGGCTTGCGCCTGGACTTGGCCTCCGCAGTGATGCGTTCGACGTCGGAAAATGTCACTAGGCCGCGGAGCCGGTCGCCATCATCGACGACTAGCATCTTGTGGATGCCGACATTTTCCGTGAAGAACGAGTCGGCGGCAGCAATCGGGTCAGGCTGGAGCGTGCGTTCGTGCACGGTGAGGATGTCCTTTCGCGGCACCATCGCCTCGGACACCTTTTTGGAGCGATAACGTTCGCGCACCGTCGCCCCGGAAAGAAGTCCGACGAGCCTTCCCTGGCTGTCGACGACGGGAAAGGTGCGAAACTCGAACCGTCGCTGGTCGATCATGGCCAGGACATCGCCGAGATGCTGATCGGGAGTGACGGTTATGGGGTCCTGGATGAGTCCATGGATGTGCCGTTTGACACGGGCGACCTCCTTGACCTGCTCCCTGGCGGCCATGTTGTAGTGGATGATGCCGAGCCCTCCGTTCAAAGCCATCGCGATGGCCATGCGCGCCTCGGTGACGGTGTCCATGTCCGAGGAAATGATCGGGATGGAAAGCCTCAGGGAATCCGAGAGGGAGGTGCCTGCGTCGGTTTCCCTGGGAAGGACGTCCGAATAGAGCGTGGCGAGGGAAACGTCGTCAAACGTCAGGGCCACCGGCAGATTGGACCTGAAGAACGACGCAGCGGGCTTGTAGAACTCCGCATCGATCGAAGATGCGGTGGAAGGACGGATGGCAACCTCAGTCATGGTTGCCGGGAAGGAAATAAAGCATCCGGCCGGATGTGCAAATGCATTCTTCGGCCCGGAAAAACTTATCGTGCGGATTCAGGATTCCGAAGAGACCAGATCAGATAGATGGCAACGCCGACGCAGATGCCGGAATCGGCGACATTGAAGGTTGGATAAATGTAGCTCCCGAAATGAAAATCGAGGAAGTCGATGACATGCTTGTGGAGGATGCGATCGAGGAGGTTTCCCGCGATGCCTCCGCAGAGCAGGCCGAAGCTGAGCTGGACCGGAGTAGCCTTGAGGGAGAGTGTGTGACGCCAGAAATAAATCGCCACGAGTGCGGCGAGCGCGAAGCATGCGAGGAGAAGGCTTTTCCCGGTGAACATGCTCCAGGCGGCGCCCGTGTTCCCGACATGAACGAGATAGAAGAATCCGTCGATGACCGTGATTGCCTCCGGCGGACCGTAGGTACCAAGTGGCAATCTGGCGTTGATTGCGAACTTGGTGATTTGATCCAGCAGGAAGAGTGTTCCCGCAACGACCCAGAAGATCCGGTAGGCGCGAATGCGCTGCGGCATCCCCAATGCAGCGGAGGACGGAGCGGTGGATGCGACGCCGCGCGTATCACTTGACCGGCTGGTGCCGGCGCTGGAGGACTCGGGTTTCAAACACGTGAGACTTTTCCGGATGGAGGAGGAAGGCGGGACTATTCGTCGTCGCCACCGCCTTCGCTGCTCATCGAGCCGCCTTCCTCACTTCCTTCGCCGAACAAACCGGCTCCCGTGCGCTGGCGGTAGCGGTTGCGCTCGATCTCCTTCTGGGCTTCGGCGGAGTAGCGGGTGAATGGCACGGCGAGCAGGCGCTCCTTGGCAATGGGCTTCTGGGAGATTTCGCAGATTCCGTAAGAGCCGGTCCTGATCCGTTGGATGGCCGCTTCGATTTCGGAAAGCGCCTCCTGTTCGCTGGAGACCAGGCTCAGCGCGAAGTCGCGGTCGAAGGTGTCCGTGCCGGCGTCGGCCATGTGCTGGCCGTAGCTTGAGAGGTCACCTGCGTCGTCCTTGGAGGAGCGTTTGAGCGTATCCTCGCTGTGCAGGCTCAACTGGCCGGTGAGATGGTTGCGCAGGTCGATCAGCAGCTTGAAATAGCGGCGGAATTTCTCAGGGACTTCCGCGTCATCGGTTGTCGCCTTGACCGGTTTGCGCGGATTGAAGCCGAGGATGTCCGACAGGCTTGCCGCCTTGACATGATTCGGCATCGCGGGCTTCGCCGAGGCCTTGGCCAGATCGACCTTCGCGGCTTTCTGACTGTGCAGGGTCTTGGCGGCATGGTCGGTGGATGTGGGGCTCTTGGCGGCGATCGCCTTCGCGATCTCGCGTACTTCATCCAGGGAAAAGGCAATCGGCTTCGAGGGCTTCTTGGCTCCGAGGATGCGGCTTCGAAGCGCATCCCGCGCCTTGCCTTTTTCGATGGCCTTTGGAGATGGCTTGGGAGCCGTTGCCTGGGCCGGAGGAGCGGGAGGCAGAGGCGCCGCTGCGGGTGGGGGCGCCGCCTTTCCCGAGGCTGCCTTGACCACCGCAGGCTTTGCCGGGGGGGCCTTGGGCACGGGAGCTTTGGCCACGGGGGCCTTCTGCGGGGGCGACTTCTTTTCCGGGGCCGCCTTTGCGGGCGCCGGCTTCCGTGGTGCTGATTTTGCCGGTGAGTGTTTTGACGGCGAAGATGCGGCCGATTTTTTCGGCGGTGCAGACTTCTTCGACGCAGAGGCTGATTTCGGGGCGGACTTTTTGTGACGGGCCATGTTTCAGGAAATTATGAATTCGAACGGGGACTGAGAGCATCGCGGCAACGCGGACATACGTCGTCGCCCTGGCTGGTCTTCTCCAGTGCGGGAACCGAGCGCCAGCAGCGAGGGCAGCGGATGTAGTGGAGTTCCTGTGCGTTTCGTACGGTGATGACGAGCGGTTCGGAGGAGGAAGAGGCGTTGCGCACCCCCGCGTCGACATGGGAGACAATGAAGAGTTCGGGTAGAAGGTCCCGGTGTTTTTCCAGGGTGCGAAGGAGTGCGGTGTCTTGCACCTCGAGGGTCACCGCGGCATCCAGTGATTTTCCTAGTTTTCCCGCGGCACGCAGGGGCTCGATCGACTCGTTGACCCGGCGGCGGACGTCGAGCAATGCGTCCATGTCGGCTTCGATTTCGGGCTGGTGCCAGTCCTCGGGTGCAACCGGCCAGTCCTGCAGGTGGATGGACATGCGGGAGCGCTGGCCGCCTCCGGTCTGTCCTTCGGACGGGAAGTCCGCCTGGAACTCGGCGTGACACCAGGCTTCGTCCGCGGTGAACGTCAGGATCGGCGCAAGTAACCTCACGAGCGTGTGGAAGACATGGTGGATGGCGTTCTGGGACGAGCGTCGCAGGGGGTGATCCGCGCGAAGGGTGTAGAGGCGATCCTTGAGGATGTCGTGGTAGATCGCGGAAAGCGTGGTGGCACAGAACTGATTGCAGAGCTGGTGCACGCGGTGGAATTCGTACGCATCGTAGGCGAGCGTGCACTCGTGCAGGAGACGCGACGTCTGGTGCAGCGCCCAGCGATCCAGGGTGTCGAGTTGGTCCGCAGGGACGGCGTCGCGCGCGGGATCGAAATCGAACAGTGTCGAGAGCTGGTAGCGGAACGTGTTCCGGTAGAGCCGGTACGCTTCGGCCGCGTTGTTCAGGATTTTCTCCGAAAGGGTGATGTCCTCAGTAAAGTTCTGCGAGGCGAACCAGAGCCGGATCACGTCGGCGCCATATTGCGCGACGAAGTTGTCGGAGGTGGGCGGTTTCTCGTACTGGCCGGACTTGGAGATCTTCCTGCCGTCCTCGCCGACAATGAATCCGTGGGTCAGCACCGCCCGGTAGGGTGCGGCTCCAAAGGCAATCACACTGGTCCAGAGGGAGGATTGAAACCAGCCGCGATGCTGATCACTGCCTTCGAGGTAGAGATCGGCGGGCCAGTGCGTGCCGCCCTGGGTGCGTCGCAGGACGGCGGCGTGCGATGATCCCGAGTCGATCCAGACGTCGAGGGTGTCACGCCCGCAGGTGAGCAGACGCGCATCGGGCCAGTCCGCTGGCAGGCGGATGCCTTCAAGGATCTCAGCGGCGGTGGCGTCGTACCAGAGATTGGTGCCGCGCTGCTCAAATTTGTCCGCCACCGCCCGGGCAACGTCCGCATCCAGCCAGGGTCTCTTGCGGTCGTCGTAGAATGCCACGATCGGCACGCCCCAGGAGCGCTGACGGCTCACACACCAGTCCGGGCGCGCCTCGACTGCACCACGGATGCGGTTCTCGCCCCATGCGGGAACCCAGCGTACGCCGGGGAGCGAGCCCAGCGCGTCCTTTCGAGGTGAGGAGGGGGCGCCCGCTGCTCCATCAAGGCTGACAAACCACTGGTCGACCGCGCGGAAAATGATCGGGGTCTTGGATCGCCAGCAGTGGGGATAGGAGTGGGCGTATCGCTGCCGCGCGAAAAGGGTCCCGGTTTCCGAAAGCAGCCGCAGAACGGCGATGTTCGCCGGCGAAGTCCGCTTGGCTTCGAGATCCTCGACCGTTTCGAGCGCTGTCAGTCCGACCAGGCTCGACGGGATCTGGCCGTCGGCGATGTACCGACCGTCGTCCCCCACGGGGCAATAGATCGGCAATCCATACTTGAGGCCCGTGAGATAGTCTTCCGCGCCATGCCCGGGCGCCGTGTGCACCGCTCCGGTTCCGCTGTCGGTCGTCACGTAATCCGCGAGCACGACCGGAGCTGCCCGATCGATGAAAGGATGCCGGGCAGCGAGGTTTTCAAGCGTCGCTCCGGCGACCTTGCGGTCGATGACTGGTGCGGACTCGATTTTTGCGGCCGCAAGGACCGCGGGAAGCAGGCGCTCCGCGACGAGGATGCGTTCCTCCCCGAGATCCGCGACGACGTACTCGACCTCCGGGTGGAGCGCGATCGCAAGGTTGGCGGGAATCGTCCACGGGGTTGTCGTCCAGATGACGACGCTCAACGGCTTTCCGGTGGGCAGCGAATGCTTGAGGGCTTCGCCTTCGGGAATGGAGAACCTCACCCAGATCGCCGGGGAGACATGGTCTTTGTACTCGATCTCGGCTTCGGCAAGGGCGGTCTCGAACGGGATGGACCAATAGACGGGTTTTTTCGAGCGATAGACCAGGCCCTTTTCGACAAAGGAGGCGAAGGTGCGGACGATGTCCGCCTCAAATTTCGGATCCTTCGTCTTGTATTCATTTGCCCAGTCGGCGAGCACGCCGAGCCGCTTGAATTGTTTCGATTGAAGAGCGATCCAGTTTTCCGAAAAGGCATCGCACCGGGCGCGCAGTTCCCCGGTCGACACCGTCTGATTCGCGGCCTGGAGTTCGCGTGTCACCTTCTGCTCGATGGGCAGGCCATGGCAGTCCCATCCCGGCACGTACGGGCTCCGGAACCCCCTCATGGATTTGTACCGCAGCGTCAGGTCCTTCAGGGTTTTGTTGAGCGCGGTGCCAATGTGGACATCGCCGTTCGTGAAGGGCGGTCCGTCGTGAAGCACGAAAGCGGGCTGACCCTTTCGCCGTGACTGGATTTCACCGTAAAGGTCGAGGCGCTCCCACCAGGCGAGACGCGCGGGTTCCCGCTGGACCAGATTCGCCCGCATGGGAAATCCGGTCTTCGGTAGCTGGAGTGTGTCCTTGAGATCTTGCGGCATGCCAAAGAAGGGCGGCAGAGGCTATGTTCCGACCCCGGCTAGTCAAGGCAGGCGAGGGGATAGCGGCGAATTTTTGATGCGCCTTACAGGGTGGAAAAGCCCTAGGAAGAGGCAGGACTTCCGAGGCACTTGCCGGCGGTCCGGAGTCCGGAAAGCAGCGCGAGGGGAACAGAGATGCCGTCGTGCACGGTGCCTGCGACAAAGAGACCCTGAAAGCGATTCTCGGTCGAAACGATCGTGCTCTTAAACCTTTCAAAACCAAGATTATACTGTGGAATGGCCGACGGCCATGTGCGTTGTTTGAAAAAGACAGGCGGGCCGGAAGCACCAAGAGCTTGATGCAATTCGGATTCCACGAGTGCCTGGATCTGCCCGGCCGGAAGCGCGCAGAGGTCGCGCTGGCGGTTCCCGCCGATCATCACTGTGAGGGCGACATGGCCCGCCGGCGCCCGATCGGGAAAAAGGGAAGACACAAAAATCACCCCCAGAATCTGCCGGTTCTCACAGGCGGGCATGAGGAGCCCGAAGCCGTCGAGGGGATGTGCGATATCCTGGCGGCGATAGCCGAGGGAAACGACCGTGATCGGAGAGTGCTCGAGTTCGGAAAGCGAATCAAAGGGGCGGTCGCCGGAGTTTCCCACTGTGATCTTTTCGAGGGCGCGTGCCGGCAGGGCCAGTATGACCCGGCTGAAGCTTCCGGACCAGGGCTGGCCGTCGCGAAGTCCCGAGGCACGCCAGAGGTCGCCTTCGGGCCTCACGGTGTCAATCTGGGTTCGCAGCTGAAGACAGCCGTCCGGAAGGCCCAGCGCAAGAGCATCGGGTATCGCCTGCAATCCGTGCGCGAATGAAATCAGTTGCGGGCGCGGCTCGCCCCGGCGCCGACGCTCCTTCGCCGTGCGCATCATCCCGCGGACAAGCGAGCCGCGCTCCTGGTCGTCCTGCCAGACGCGCGGGAACGCGTGACGGGCGGAAAGTCTCGCGGCGTCGCCTGCATAGACGCCGCTGACAAACGGCTGGAGGGCGTAATCAACAAATTCCTGGCCGAAATGCTCGGCCACCAACGCGGCCAGGCTGACATCGGTGCTTCGTGCCCGTGGACGTCGAAAAAGTTCGGCGAACACCCGCATCTTGGTGCGGAAGGAAAAGAGAGGCGACCTGATCAGGCCGGGAGGCGAGGCCGGCGCTGCGACAGGTTTCCCGGCTCGGAGGATATAGCGGTGCCTGGCCTCCGGGGAGGCCGGGATGATCCTGTCGGTGAGGTCGAGGTCGTCGATCAGTTTGCGGACTTCGGGATCGTTCAGCAGCAGCGTGTGAGGACCGCTTTCCGTCTGCCAGCCTTCGGCAGAGCGATCGCTTTGAATCACGCCTCCCGCACGCGAGGAGGCTTCAAGCAGCCGCACGGGACAGCCGCTTCTCGCGAGTGCAAATGCAGACGCCAGTCCGGTCACGCCGCCGCCGATGACGGCCACAGGCAAGGTTCTGGAATTTCCTAACTCCACGAGGTAACCGTATCCACAAGGGCCTGCATGCATTCGATCCGCGCCTGCGGAGTGATGCCGTGGCCGAGGTTGAAAATGTGGCCGCGCTCCGAGCGCATTGCCTCGAGCAATGCCCGGGTTTCATGGATCACGATGCCGGGTGTAGTCTGGAGAAGGACGGGATCGAGATTCCCCTGCAGGGCGACGTTGTTGGGCACGATTGCCCTCGCGACCCGGAGGTCGACGGTCCAGTCGACGCTCAACACACGCGCGCCGGTAAAGCTCTGGTCGGTGAGCTGTGTGCCAGTGCCCTTGGCATACAGGATGACGGGAAAATCACGCGGCAGCGCGGCGATGATCTCACGGATCCATTTCAGCGACGCCTCCACATAGTCCGCACCTGCGATGATGCCTCCCCAGGAGTCGAAGATCTGGATTGCGTCCGCTCCGGCTTCCATCTGTGCACGAAAATAGAGGATCAGGGTGTCGGTGATTTTGCGAAGGAGCGACTCGAACATCGGGCGATCCGTGTAGAACAGCATCTTGATCCGCTCGAAATCGTCGGAACTGCCGCCTTCGACCATGTAGGTGGCCAGCGTCCATGGCGAACCACCGAATCCGAGGAGCGCCTTGCTGTCGCCCAGCTCCGCTTTAAGGCCACGGAGCGCGGTAGGGACATAACCGAGTTTTCCAACGGCTTCCGCGGCCGGAGCAAGCGCGTCCACGTGCGCCTGGGTTTCCAGTCTCCAGGCCATGGAGATGCCGCCCGTCTCCCGGAATGCGTAAGGCTGGCCGAGCGCTTCCGGTATGACGAGTATGTCGGAAAACAGGATGGCGGCATCGAGTCCGGGAAAGCGCCGGAGCGGCTGAAGGGTGACTTCGATGGCGAGATCGGGCGTCTTGACCATTTCAAGGAAGGACGATTTCGCCTTCAACGCGCGGTACTCGGGCAGGTAGCGACCCGCCTGCCGCATGACCCACAAGGGCGGTCGAGGGAGCGGCTCGCAGCGGCAGGCCTGGAGGAATCGGGTGCGAGAGGTCATGAAAAGGTCCCGGGGGCGATCGGCGAAGGCGCGTCCGCCCAGGCGCGGGGCTTCAGGAAGAATTCCGTCAGCTGGGCTTCACGCGATCCGGGTTCCGGATGAAACTCATAGTCCCAACGTACGAGAGGAGGCAGACTCATGAGGATCGACTCCGTACGCCCGCCGCTTTGCAGTCCGAAAAGGGTGCCGCGATCCCAGACAAGATTGAACTCGACATAGCGTCCCCGCCGATGGAGCTGGAATTGCCGCTCGCGTTCACCATAGGGCATGTTTTTCCGGCGCGTCACGATCGGAAGGTAGGCGGGAAGATAGGAGTCGCCCACGGCGCGCATCACGGCAAAGCTGCGCTCGAATCCAAGCTCGTTGAAGTCGTCGAAAAAGACTCCTCCGATCCCTCGCGGTTCCTTGCGGTGCTTGAGGAAGAAGTACGTGTCGCAGGCGTATTTGAATCTCGGATACAAGGATTCTCCGAACGGAGTCAGGGAGTCGCGAGCGGTCCTATGCCAGTGCACGGCGTCGTCGACGAACCCGTAAAAGGGGGTGAGATCAATTCCGCCGCCAAACCAGAAGACCGGATTCTCCCCGCCATGTCCCGCGATGAAAAACCGGACGTTGGCATGACTGGTGGGCACGAGGGGATTGCGTGGATGAATGACCAGTGAGATGCCGAGCGCCTGCCAGGGTTTGCCCGCGAGTTCGGGGCGATGCT
This sequence comes from Opitutaceae bacterium, assembly GCA_017994935.1. Lineage (GTDB taxonomy): Bacteria > Verrucomicrobiota > Verrucomicrobiia > Opitutales > Opitutaceae > UBA6669. Next base: position 37,627 of record JAGOJU010000003.1, on the reverse strand, counting down.
GGGTGGCCGAGGGCGGCAGCTGGCGGCCGTGCACATGGGAAAAGGCGACGCCGGCCTTCTCGAAGACCCCACCCTCCGTGAGAATGCACGTGCGACCCCCGCCTCCCTCCGTCCGTATCCAATCGTCGACCTTGAACCGGGCCGCGCCGTCCTCGGCTTCAAGTCCCGCGCACACGCGCTCCTGGAGTGCCCGCAGGTAGGCTTCGATCGCATTGAGGTCCGGTTGCATGGTCGGGTAACTCCGGGTGGGGGCCGTATCTGCTAACGCCTTGGCACGAAACGCACCGTGGGTCCCGGCTCGTCGGCGGCGGAAGGCGCGACCGTCTGCGGGCGCGAAGGAGTTGTGCCTGCCGGTGACACGAAGGGTGAGGGCGTGGAGGATTGTGGAGCGGGGGTTCGCGTGGACGCGGCCGGGCGGAGGGGAGAAGTGTCGGCGACAAAACGCGAGTCCGCCGGCAGGAGCGCGAATCCGCGTTCGACGAGCTCCGCAACCTTGATGTCACGGGTCTTCTGGTCGGGGCTGCCCATGACCACCGCGATCACCCGACGCCCGTCCCGCTCGGCGGTCGCGGCCAGGCAGTATCCCGCGCCATTTGTGAACCCTGTCTTCAGCCCGTCGACACCGCGCACCCTTCCGATGAGGTGATTGTGGGAGCGCATGATGATCTCGCGAGGTGCCGGCTGTCCCGGACGAAACTTGCGTTCCTTCACCGTGGTGTAGCGAAGGATGTCGGTTTTCAGAAGGAGTTCGCGACTCAGGACCGCGAGGTCGCGCGGCGTTGTGAGGTCTCCGTCGGCGATTTTCCGGTTGGAAGGAGGAAGCCCGTGAGGGGTTCTGAAAGTGGTGCGGGACATGCCGAGGGCTTTCGCGCGTTCGTTCATCAGGGTAATGAAGGCCTCGCGGGATCCGCCGACCGTTCGAGCGAGGGCATGGGCACAATCGTTGGCGGACTGGATCAGCATCGCGTAGAGAAGATCGTCGACGGTGAATTTCTCACCGGCCTCGAGCCAGACCTGCGTGCCCCCGATGTTTGCGTCCTCCCGCGCAATCGTGACTTCCGTCGACAGCGAGAGCGATCCAGCAGCGATGCGGTCGTGAACGATGAGAAAGGTCATCAGCTTCGTGACGCTTGCGGGAGGGTTCACGAAGTCGGCATGGTCCTCGATGAGCACCTTCCCCGATCCCGCATCCACGACGATGGCGCCGCGATAGGCGGGGGCGGGTGCCTTGGCCGCAAACGAAGCGAGCGGGATCAGGAGCAGGACGCTTGTCAGCGCGAGGAACGGATGGACGGACATGAATGGAAACGTGGACGTGGTGCTATCTGTGATTTTCGGATTGCTCCAGGGGAAGATCATGAAGCCTGAGTTCGGGATTCTTCTCCTTGAAATAATCCAAGGTCCAGTCGTTCGGGAAAAGTGCAACTGGCTGGTCAAACTTGTCGGTTCCGAAGCTCACGCCGCTCGCAACGATGATGCCGGAGGGATTCTTCAGGCTTGGATGGGGCTCGAGCCATTTGAGCAGCGTCCACGGTGTCGTTTCCAGACGCGATTCGGCGCCATACTCTGACTGCAGGCGGTATTGCACGACTTCAAACTGGAGAGGTCCGACAGCTGCGAGAAGCGTCGAACCGGGAGGCGCATGGCGGGCGGAGAATGATTGGACGACACCCTCCTGCAGCAACTGGTCGAGGCCTGCGCGAAACTTCTTTGAATCCGATGGATTCGGGTTCGAGATGTAGGTGAAGACCTCCGGGGGAAACCGTGGGATTTCATCGAAGAGGATCGAGCGATCCTCCGTAAGCGTGTCGCCGATCCCGAACGCGTCATGTCCCACCAGCCCGATCACATCGCCGGGCCAGGCCTCATTCACGGTTTCGCGCTCCTGTCCAAACAGTTTGTGCGACGACGACAGGCGGACGGTCTTTCCGGACTGCTGGTGAAGCACGGTCATGTCACGCGTGAATTTTCCCGAACAGATCCGCACGAATGCGATGCGGTCGCGATGTTTTGGATCCATGTTGGCCTGGATCTTGAAAACGAATGCGGAGAACCTGGGGTGTGTCACGGGGACGATCCCGTCCTCCTGCGACGCCTGCACGCGGGGCTGGGACATGGCGGCTGGTATCGAGATGTGGCGCGGCGCCGGAGGAACCGAGTGCTCGAGAAAACCGTCCAGCAGGAGCTGGATGCCGAAATTGTTGACCGCACTTCCGAAATAGACGGGCGTCTGGCGGCCTGCGCGGACGGCGGCGAGATCGAACGGGTGGCCGGCCCCGTCGAGCATTTCGAGCTGTTCATGCACCTCGTTGAACGTGTAGTCGTCGAGCTTCTGGCGCACGACGGGATCCTGCAGGGAGGCGACGTTTACAGGGGCGTGATAGGCGCCGCCGGGAACGCGCTCGAATAGATGCACCTCGCGATTGCGGCGGTCAAAAACCCCGCGAAAGGTAGGCCCATTTCCGAGCGGCCATACAACCGGGGAAGCCTGAATGCCCAGTACGCTTTCAAGTTCGTCGATGAGTGTGATCGGATTGAGTGTGGGCCGGTCGCACTTGTTCATGAACGTGAAAATGGGCACGCCCCGGCGCCGGCAGACCTCGAAAAGCTTGCGTGTCTGGGCTTGGACGCCCTTGCCCGAATCGATGACCATCAGCGCCGCGTCCACCGCGGTAAGCACCCGGTAGGTGTCTTCGGAGAAGTCCTTGTGACCGGGCGTATCCAGCAGGTTGACTGCGAAGCCCCGGTAATCGAATTGGAGGACGGTGGAGCTGATCGAGATGCCGCGCTGTTTCTCGAGTTCCATCCAGTCCGAGGCAGTGGCACGCTGGTTCTTTCGCGCGGTCACCGTCCCTGCAAGATGGATGGCGTTTCCGTAAAGCAGAAACTTTTCAGTTAGTGTCGTCTTGCCGGCATCCGGGTGCGAAATGATGGCAAAGGTACGGCGGCGGGCGATTTCATCGGCGGCGGACATGGCAGAAGGATCAAAGAAGGGCGGGGGGCGCGAGGGGGAAAGCGCAAAGTAGGTTCCGCGCGAACTCGTCGATCGATTGCAGGGCTAGAATGACATTGGGTGGCATTATTATTTATATGCGTAGTTTTGCGTAATAGTCTTGTCTTGGATGAAAAACCCCTAAGTAGTTTCACGACCCCCTAATTTTATCCCATGCTTACCCTTCTGATCATCCTCGGAATTGCGTCGGTTGTCGGGCTTGTTTTCCTCGCGACGGCGGTGTGGACCGCGCCTGACGGCTATCAGGATTCCGAGGGTTATCATATCAATCCGTCTTCGGACAGCCGCTGATTTCAGCAGACTGGGAAACCCTCCTCCGGGAGGCTCGGGTTTCGCCGCAAGGTGCGTCAACCGGGTGGATTGGTGCCCCGCTCATTGTTCGCCTTGGATTTTTGAGCTTCTCCCTTCAGCCGCGGCGATGATGCTTGGGCGATGTCGAGCCCGATTCCCTCGCTCAAGCTAAAGCCCAACGCAAAGGCGCGCGTGCTCATGGGTCACCCATGGGTGTTCGCCAATGAGACCGAGGGGTTGCTGCCGGCGGAGTGGGACGGTGAAGTCGTGGAGTGTCGCGATCGCGCGGGGCGGTTCCTGGGATCGGGGATTTACAACTCCCGATCACAGATCGTGTGGCGGCGGATCAGCCGCGAGCGCATCGCACTGGACGGCAGTTTCATCCGTACCGCCCTCCAGCAGGCCATTGCCCGGCGCGACGGTGGCGGCGGTCCTGCGGGCGTTCCCGCACGGCGCCTGGTATGGTCCGAATCGGACGATCTGCCGGGCCTGGTGGTGGACCAGTTTGGCGATGCGTTGGTGGTGCAGGTACAGACACTCGCACTCGAAAAACGCACGGGGCTCATCGGCGCGCTGCTCCACGATTTGCTGAAGCCGTCGGAGATCATATTTCGCAACGATGCCACCATCCGCCGGCTCGAAGGGTTGCCGCTGGGCGTGAGCACGCGTTCCGGGCGGGCATGGGCGCCGCGGTGGGTGGAAATCGGAGGATTCGAGTACTGGCTCGATCTGCAGCAGGGACAGAAGACCGGGTTTTACCTCGATCAACGCCTGCAGCACGCGGCGGTGGCCAGGTACTGTGAAGGCAGGCGTGTTCTGGATGCGTTCTGCAATCAGGGAGCCTTCGGCCTGCATGCTGCGCGGGCGGGAGCGACGGAGGTGCTTGGGCTGGACAGCGCTCCTGAAGCGATCGAAGCGGCCAGGCGGAACGCCGAACGGGCAAACCTGAATCTCTCATTCTCGGTCGTCAATGTCTTCGACTGGTTCAACGACCCCGCGCGAGGACACGAACCCCGCTGGGATGTGATCATCCTTGATCCGCCACCGTTCGCGAAATCGAAAAGTGCGCTCGAAGGTGCCCTGCGCGGCTACAAGGAAATCAATCTGCGTGCCATGCGTTCCCTTGCTCCGGGAGGCGTGCTTGCGACCTACACCTGCTCGCATCACATGCAGGACGCCGACCTGCGCGGCGTGCTGGCCGAGGCGGCGGCGGATGCCAGGCGCAAGGTTCGTGTCCTCGAATTTGCCCATCAGCCGCCGGATCATCCGGTGCTTGTGACCATGCCTGAAAGCGAATACCTGCGTGGTTATATCGTGCGCGTCGACTGAGCGCGCCCGGATCCGCGAATCCAAAAAACCGATACATCGATCCCCGTGGCCTGGACAACCTTTCACTGGCGCAGCGAACTCCTCGGAAAACAGACGAGCGCGGAAATCCTCCTTCCCGACAGGGGTGAGGGACCGTTTCCGGTGTTTTATCTGCTTCACGGACTATCCGATGATGCGACGATGTGGATGCGGCGCAGCCGGATTGAGTTCTATCTCGCGGGGTTGCCGTTGATCGTCGTGATGCCGGACGGCTACCGCGGGTTCTACACCGACCATGAGGACGGTCCGCCGTTTGCGCGTCATTTTGGGGAGGAACTGCCCCGCGTCATCGAGCGGCATTTCCACGCGCGTCCGTCGCGCGGCGCGCGGGCGATCGGCGGACTGTCGATGGGTGGCTACGGCGCGCTGCGCGTAGGGCTTGGGTACGCGGATCGTTTCTGCTCCATCAACAGCCATTCGGGAGCCGTGGGGTGGGGCAACCGCCCGGGAGTTGCGGCCTATCGCAAGGCCGCCCGGGATCGCGGCTGGTCGGAGGAGTTTGTCAGGGAGATGGTGCGCATTTTCGGTCGATCGCCGCAGGGCACGTCGCACGATGTCGTTGAACTTGCGGCCCGCGCGCTCCGTGCGAGACGCCTGCCGCGCATCCTCATCGACTGCGGGACGGACGACTATCTCATCGGCGTCAACCGGCTACTGCATGCCGCGCTCAAACGCGGGCATATCCCACATGAGTATCGCGAGTTTCCGGGCGCGCACACCTGGGATTATTGGGACCTGCACATCCGCGATGCGTTGGAATTCCATGCCGCAAACCTGCGCATCCAGCCGATCGCGTAGGTGAAGCGGAAATGGAAAGGCGAGGAGCGGGAGCTCACTTCCTCCTTCCAATGCGATCCACGCAGGCTGGACAGCTGGCCCTGCAGTGGAAGCCCCAATTTTGGGGGCACGCTCCGTCGTGGCCCGATCGAAAAGACGCGAAGAAGCCCAGCGGAATGGATCCGCGGCGCGAGGCGATGCCAAACGCGGCAGCGACATCGATTTGATGGCGACCTTTGGCGCCAATCCAGGTTTGCGATTCTTCACGATGGAGGACGAGATCTCTGCAATCCTTGGCGTGCCTGTGCACCTGCTTACGCGCGAATCGGTCGAACAGATGTCCAATCCCTATCGCCGGGCCTCCATCCTTGCGGACGCCAGGGAGACTTATCGTGCCTAAGTCGGCTCCGGAAGCACAGGATGCCTATCTGCACGACATGCTGGAGGCCGCGCGGCTGATCCGCGGCTACGTGGCAGGCGTCGCGTTCGAGGATTTCTGGCACAACAGCGAAAAAAGGGACGCCGTTGCCTTGCGCATTTCCGTGCTCGGCGAGTCGGCGCACAAGATCGACAAGGCCACGGAGGTCGCGTTGCCTGCCATCCCGTTCAAGAGCATTCGCGGTATGCGCAATCGCATCGCCCACGACTACGGCGCGGTGGACATCAGGATTGTCTGGGCGGTGATGCAGACGGAGATCCAGCCGCTGATCGCGACGTTGGAAACCTACTTCAGGAATCGGCCTCCCGCTCCGATGCCGTGAAATCAACGCGACGGTGTCACATGCGATCGAGTTCCTGTGAGAGATTTCTTCGCAGGTGAGCATGAGGTGATCGTGGAAAAACGACTGGGAGGAGGAACGGCGAAATGCGCTTGCTCCGGGAGTGGCGACCTCTAGCCAATTGAGTCCGTGGCTATTCCCAATCTTGCACTGGTGGTCGACGATGAGGCGCATGTACGCACCTTTTTTGCCCTGATGATGCGGGAGATCGGGGTAGAAAACACCCTGGCGGCGGCGGACGCCGATACGGCCTTTGCGATCTTCCAGCAGAATCAGCCCGGGTTGGTGGTCATCGATCTGAACCTGCCGGGCGGCGCTTCGGGTCTAGATTTGCTCAGGCGCATCCGGGCGGTGGATGCCGATGTCTATGCAGTCATCTTCAGCTGCGAGACCTCGTCGGCCACGGTCATGTCGGCAGTGAATGCCGGGGCCGACGGCTATATCCGCAAGGACACTGAGAAGGCGGAGATCGTGCGACAGCTCCGTGAGATTCTAGCGGATCCTGTGGACGAAGAGGAGGAATGAGCTGCCCTGCGGAAGGGGCCGCAAAAAAGCCGGACGCACCTGATTGCGTCCGGCCTGGAGAACAGGGGAGAAGGGGCGTGGCCGCCGCGCCTACAGCTTTCCGCCGTAGATCGCGGAGTCGCCCAGTTCCTCTTCGATGCGGAGCAACTGGTTGTATTTCGCGACCCGATCGGTGCGGCAGAGCGACCCCGTCTTGATCTGGCCTGCGTTGGTGGCGACGGCAATGTCGGCGATCGTGACGTCCTCGGTTTCACCGGAACGATGCGAGATCACTGCGGTATAGCCGGCCTCCTTGGCCATCTCAATGGCGTCGAAGGTTTCGGTCAGGGATCCGATCTGGTTCACCTTGACGAGAATCGAATTCGCCGTGCCGGTATCAATGCCCTTCTTGAGGAAGGATGTGTTGGTGACGAACAGGTCGTCGCCCACCAACTGCACGCGGTCGCCGATGGCTTCGGTGAGTTTCTTCCAGGTGGCCCAGTCGTTCTCCGCGCAGCCGTCCTCGATCGAGATGATCGGGTATTTTGCGGTGAGCTGGCGGTAGAACTCCACCATTTCTTCGCCTGAAAGGATGCGACCCGAGGACTTCTTGAAGACGTAGTGGTTCTTTGCCGCGACGTAGAATTCCGAGGACGCGACGTCCAGGGCGAGGGCGATGTCCTTGCCGAGCTTGTAGCCCGCGCTCTTGACCGCGAGAGCGATTGCGTCGAGGGCGGATTCGGCCGATTCCAGCTTGGGGGCGAATCCGCCCTCATCTCCAACCGCGGTGGAAAGTCCGCGTTCCTTGAGGACCTTCTTCAATGCGTGGAAAACTTCGCAGCCCATGCGAAGCCCCTCGTGGAAGGACGGTGCGCCGACGGGCATGATCATGAACTCCTGGAAGTCGATGGGGGCATCCGAGTGGGCGCCGCCGTTCATGATGTTCATCATGGGAACGGGAAGCACCTTGGCGTTCGGGCCGCCGAGATACTTGTAGAGCGGCTGGCCCAGGGCGGCTGCGGCCGCATGGGCGGTGGCGAGCGAGACGCCAAGGATCGCGTTCGCGCCAAGCTTGGATTTTGTACTCGTGCCGTCCAGGGCGATCATCGCGCGGTCGATGCCGGTCTGATCGACAGCGTCCATGCCGACGAGCGCCGGCGCGATGACCGACTTCACATTGCGGACCGCGGCCCGCACGCCCTTGCCGAGGTAGCGTTTCTTGCCGTCGGTGCCCCTGGGCAGCGACTTGAGGGGAGCCGCGGAATCGCGGAGCTCGTGGGCCTCGTGTTCTCCCGTGGATGCGCCCGACGGGACGGCGGCCCGGCCCAGCGCGCCGGAAGCGAGGCGGACATCGACCTCGACGGTTGGGTTGCCGCGTGAGTCAATGATCTCGCGGGCCGTAATGGCAGTGATCTTGGTTGTGCTCATGTGAAGAAGTGAAGCCGCCTCAATGGGACAAGGCGTGGCCGTCATTGAAGACGAGCGTCCCCCGCGAGGGAAGTACAAATCCTTTATGGGCGCGAGGGATTGCATTGGAACCTGCACGGGCCGTGCAAGTTGTTGCAGGAAGGGACTGGGCCGGCTCACGGCTTTCATGGCCGCGCTACCTGCCTCGTCGGGATGACGCGAAGCCGATAGAAGTCAGAAATCGGCAACCTCTCCGGTTTGGAACAACTGCAATGAATCCGTTTGGGAGATGGGTTCCCAGGCCGAGACGGCGCTGTGGCAGGATTTGAGCCGGGTGGAAACGTATGTGCGCGAACCGAGGGCAGTGCGACGAGCGTTGGGCAATTTACAGCTGCCGACTGTGAACGTCGCAGACGTCGACGGTTCGCGCTGCTTTGGATTCGATGACTCCCCGAACCGGGCGCGACGAAGCGTGCCCCGGTTGAAATGGCGCTCCTGCGACTTCGCGGTTTCTTGCGGTTGCGGATTGGAGGACCTTGGGCGATGGTGTGGGCTTTTACGCATGCCCTTGTTCAAGCTCAGCGCCGAGTACCAGCCGACCGGGGATCAGCCGCAGGCGATTTCCGCGCTTGTGAAGTCAATCCAGGACGGCAACCGCTGGCAGACGCTCCTTGGGGTGACCGGATCGGGAAAGACCTTTACGATGGCGAATGTCATCGCGCGGTGCGGGCGTCCCACCCTGATCATCTCCCACAACAAGACCCTCGCGGCCCAACTCTACTCGGAGTTCAGGAATTTTTTCCCGGAGAATGCTGTCGAGTACTTTGTCAGCTACTACGACTACTATCAGCCAGAGGCCTATGTGGCGTCCTCGGACACGTATATCGAGAAGGATTCCTCGATCAACGAGGAGATCGAGCGCCTGCGCATCGCGACGACGAGTTCCCTGGTGTCGCGTCGGGACGTCATCGTGATCGCAAGCGTCTCCTGCATCTACGGCCTGGGATCGCCCGAGGATTTTCAGGAACTGCGTATCGATCTCAGGCGAGGCGCGACGATCGGGCGCGGGAAGCTGCTCGAGCGACTCGTGGACAATCTTTACGAACGCAATGACTACGACCTCAAGCGGGGGCGTTTCCGGGTGCGCGGTGACGTGATCGACATCATGCCCGCGTACAGCGAGCAGGCGCTGCGCGTGGAGCTCTGGGGCGACGAGATCGAGGCGATCCAGGAGTTCGACCCCGTCACGGGCGAGGTGATCTGCCCGCTGCAGGAATTTGACCTGTATCCGGCCAACCAGTACGTGACGACCAAGGGCAAGCTGGACGGGGCGATCGATGGCATCAAAAGGGAACTCGACGAGAGGGTGGCCCATTTCGAGAGCAAGGCTCAGTACCTCGAGGCGCAGCGGATCCGCATGCGGACAAACTACGATCTGGAGATGCTTCAGGAGATGGGCTTCTGCAATGGCATCGAAAATTACTCGATGCACCTGGCCGGGCGAAAGCCGGGCTCGCGGCCGTTCTGTCTCATCGACTTTTTCCCCAAGGATTTCCTGCTGATGGTGGATGAAAGCCACGCCACCGTGCCTCAGATCGGCGGCATGTACAACGGCGACCGCGCGCGCAAACAGGTGCTGGTGGATTTTGGTTTCAGGCTGCCTTCGGCCCTCGACAACCGACCCCAGAGTATTGACGAGTTCAAGGCCATCACCGGACAGACACTTTTTGTTTCGGCAACCCCCGGTGCCTACGAACTCGGGATATCGGCGGTGGTGGCCGAACAGGTGATTCGTCCCACCGGACTGCTTGATCCCGAGATTTCAATTCGTCCGACCAAGGGGCAGGTGGAGGATCTGATCGGGGAAATCCGCCGTGCGGTCGAACTCGGTGAACGTGTCCTTGTCACTACGCTGACCAAGCGGCTCTCGGAGGATCTGACGAGTTTTCTACGCGAGGCCAAGATCCGCGTCGAATATCTCCACAGCGATATCGACGCGATCGAGAGGGTGGAGATCCTGCGCAATCTTCGTCTCGGCAATTTTGACGTGCTGGTGGGCATCAACCTGCTGCGCGAGGGGCTGGACCTTCCGGAAGTCGCGCTGGTGGCCATCCTCGACGCGGACAAGGAGGGCTTTCTGCGGAGCGAAACCTCGCTCATCCAGACCGCCGGACGTGCGGCGAGGCATGAGCGTGGGCGGGTGATTTTCTACGCGGACAAACGCACGGCATCGATCGAGCGCACGGTTGCGGTCACCCTGGCACGCCGCGAAAAGCAGCTGGCCTACAATGCCGAACACGGCATCACTCCGCGCAGTGTCAAACGCGCCGCGCAGGCCAGCCTCCACGTTTCCGGCGCTGGTGAACCTGACGAGGCCGGGGATCAGTTGGCGGCCGAGGACGGGGCAGAGGATGTGGCCGCGGTGATTGCCGAACTGGAACTCGAGATGACGGCGGCTTCCGAGCGCCTGGAGTTTGAACGCGCAGCCCTGCTGCGGGATCAGATCCACGCGCTGCGCAGTGGTGACTACAAGAAAAAGAACCTGCGCCTTGCCAAAGGGGAACCCCGCAGGCGCGGAGGTTTTGGCCCCGGACGATCCTCAAATCGTCGTACGCGCTGAGCTGGGTTGCCTGTGGGATGCCGTGAATCCTGCGGATGAACCCTTGGGTGACGCAGGCCGGCGCACGGAGAGCGCGGCGGCTTGCACGGGAATCGTCTCCTCAACCTGATCCCGAGGGATTCTGCAGATGTGGTTTAAGCACGCCGATGCACGGGAGATTCCTGTAGCGTTCGGCGAAATCGAGACCATAGCCGACCACGAAACGGTCGGGGATCTCGAATCCCACGAAGTCGGCCTTGAACGGCACCTGCCGGGTGACCTTCTTGTCTAGAAGGACGCAGACCCTGACGCTGGCGGGGGAGCGTTCCTGTATCAGGCCGGTGACCATTGAAAGGGTCTTTCCGGTGTCGAGAATGTCGTCGATCAGAAGCACATGGCGGTTTGTAATGTCGAGCGTGAGATTCTGGAGGAGCTTTGGCTTGTGGAGCGGCTTCGTGTCGTTCCGGTAGCTCGAGACCCGGAGGCAATCCAGGCGCACCGGGTTGGAGACCGCTCGAAGGAGGTCGGCCGTGAAGACGATTGCGCCGTTGATGATCGCTACCGCGGTGATTTCCTCGTCCCCGTAGACGGCCTTGATTTCCATGCCCAGTTTCCGGATACGCCGCCGGATGGCCTGTTCGGAGACAAGGATCGTCTCGAGATCTTCATGGCGGGAGGAAGGAGAGGCTCGCATGGCGGGAGTGCCTTCCAGCAAGCGGGGTCTGTTCCGCGGTGCAAGACCAGCCTGCCGGGCGGTGTGGGTTATTTCCTTTGACTCGCAAGCCTGCGAAACGTTGGTTCTGGCGCGCCCATGAACGCGGCATGATAGCGATACGCATCGAGAAGCTCACGAAAAGGTTTGGCGACGTTGTTGCGTTGCACGGACTCGATCTCGCGATCGAACCGGGCGAACTCTTTTTCCTCCTCGGGCCGTCGGGCTGCGGCAAGACGACGCTGCTGCGGAGTCTCGCGGGGTTCAACATCCCGGATGAGGGGCGCATCCTGTTTGGCGATGAGGACGTCACCCGGCTGGAGCCTCACAAACGAAACACGGGCATGATGTTTCAAAGCTATGCGCTCTGGCCCCATCTGACGGTTGCGGAGAATGTGGCATTCGGACTGCATGAGCGGAAGGTCGGGAAGGCGGAGGCCCGAAAACGCGCGGCTGAGGCGCTGGAGTCCGTGCGCATGGGCGCATATGCGGACCGGAAGCCGAATCAGCTCTCCGGCGGACAGCAGCAGCGGGTCGCGCTTGCGCGGGCGCTGGTGATCCGTCCGCGCTGCCTTCTGCTGGACGAGCCGCTGTCCAATCTCGATGCCAAGCTGAGGCTGGAGATGCGGACCGAAATCCGGCGCGTGTGCAAGGAGTTCAAGCTCACGACCGTCTACGTGACCCATGACCAGAAGGAGGCCCTGTCGGTCTCGGATCGCATGGCCATCCTTGAAAGTGGCCACATCCTCCAGGTGGGTTCACCCCGCGAAATCTATCGTCGTCCCAAGCACCGGACCGTGGCGAATTTTATCGGTGACACGGACTTTTTCAATGGAACCGTGAGGGGCGTGGAGCTGGGGCGGGTGGTGGTTGATACGGATCTCTGCCAGTTCGAGGGCGTGCTCGGCGACACCTCCGCGACAGCGGTGGTCGGGGCGCAAGTGACGGTGTCCGTTCGTCCGGAGTGCTGGAAACTGACAGGCGTCACGGCGCCCCGGAATTCGGTGCGGGGAAAGGTCGGCGAGTCCGTCTACCTGGGTGAGGTGGCCCAGCATGACTTTGTCGCCGGCTCCAATCGGCTGAAGATCTATGAATTGAATCCGACGGAGCAGGGGAAGAACGGCCGCGGCGAACACCACGCTGCGGTGAATCCGGAGGATGTGGTGATCCTGCTCTCCTGAGGCCTGCGTGGCATGTTCAAACGGACGTTCATCGTCGTTGCGCTGATTGCAGTCATTGCGCTGCCCTTCATCCTGCGTCCCAGGAAGGCGGCCGGCGAGCGCGCGGACGAGACGCTAGTGATCATCACGCCGCACAATGAGGCGATCCGCCACGAATTCGGCCAGGCGTTTCAGAGATGGTACCGGGAGCGGACGGGCCGGACGGTTTTCGTGGACTGGCGCGTGATCGGCGGGACCAGCGAGATCGCGCGGTATCTGGAAAGCGAATACACGGCCTCGTTCCAGTATCACTGGACGCGGAAACTGGGGAAACCATGGAGCAATGATGTCCAGGCGGGTTTCAGCAGCCCCCGGGTCGATGCGAATTCTCCCGCGATTGTGCGTGAGGCGAGGGCGGCGTTTCTCTCGTCCGATGTCGGCTGCCGCATCGACCTGTTCTTCGGGGGCGGAACATTCGATTTTGAACGGCAGGCACAAGCCGGACGACTGGTCGATTGCGGCGTGCTGCAGCGTCATCCGGAATGGTTCTTCGAGGATACGATTCCCCGGAAGTTTGCCGGAGAGGAGTACTGGGATCCCGAGGGACGGTGGATCGGCACGGTTCTGAGCGCCTACGGCATCGTCTTCAACCGCGATTCGCTGAAGCGTCTCGGTATCGAGGGGGATCCGAAGACCTGGGATGACCTGAAGGATCCGCGATTGCGGTCGGAGGTCGCGCTCGCCGATCCGACCAAGAGCGGGTCCATTGCGAAGGCGTTTGAGAATGTCATCCAGCAGCAGATGCAGCGGCGGCTACGCTCGATTGAGGCTTCGGAGGACGCCGGAAATGCCGCCGATCGCGAACGGCGCGCGGTCGCGGAAGGCTGGATGGACGGGATGCGACTCCTGCAGCTGATAGCGGCGAACTCGAGGTACTTTACGGATACCTCGCAGAAGCCGCCGATCGATGTTGCAGCGGGCAATTGTGCTGCGGGGCTGTGCATCGACTTCTACGGCAGACAGCAGGAGGAGGCGGTGCGGCGGCGCGATGGCAGCAACCGGGTCGGCTATGTTTCCCCAGTGGGAGGGACAGTGAGTTCGGTCGATCCGATCGGGCTTATGCGCGGCGCTCCGAACCGTGAGGCAGCGCTTGCGTTCATCGATTTCTGCCTGTCGATGGAGGGACAGAAACTGTGGAATTTTCGTCCGGGGACACCCGGGGGCCCCGAACGGTTTGCCCTCAGGCGGCTTCCGGTGAGGCGCGACTTCTATCGGCAGGCGGCGTGGAAGGAATATTGCAGCGATCCCCAGGACGATCCCTTTGGCACGAAGGACCCGCTTATCTATCATGTGGAGTGGACGGGCGGGCTCTTCCGGGAGATGGCGTTCATCATTCGTGTGATGGGTATGGATTCGCACACGGAGCTGGCCTCGGCCTGGCGGGCGATTCTCGGTGCACCGGAGTCTCGCAGGGCAAGGGCTCTTGCGCACCTGCAGGATCTGTCGGTGGTGAACTACGCAGAGGCGCAGGGCACGATCAAGAAGGCCCTCAATTCGAAGAACAAGGTGGATGAGGTTAATCTGGCCAGCCGACTTGGAAAAGTTTTCCGCGCGCAGTATCTCGAGGCGGAAAACATTGCTCGCGGCGACGCCCCCTGACCGGCCCGGCCGGCATCCGCTGCGTCAGGAGTGCGGGGCTACGGCTTCTTCCGCGACTCCTCCTCGCGGGCAATGAGCCGGATGTAGGCCTGAAACTCGAGATCCTCGCCGTCGAGAAGCGCGCTCATCTGCTCGCGAAAGTCGGCGCGACGGCACCAGGAGCGCATGTAATCCTCCCAGGTCTGCCACAGGCGGGCATCCTGCTGGGTCATCTTTTCCTCGTAGACGAGGATGTAGGCCCGCTCGAAAAGCGCGATGAGGATCTCGAAAAGGGCGTTCCTTCTTTCGAACTGCTCCGGGTTGAGCTGGAGCCGCTCCGCGGGTGGCGCGAGCAGGCGAAGATCTGCGTTCTGAAGGATGAGGTTGAGAAAGCGTTCATAGTCGTCGGCCAGCTTGAGATAGACTTCCTTGTCATCGTTCGCGCGCTCCTTGCGCTGCTCCTTGATGAAAACCCAGATGGCGAACGGCAGCGCCACGATGGTGACAAGGTAGCTCAGGGCTTCGAGCAGAGTCATGAGGTTCATGGCGAAAATGCGAGGATGTGAGCCGCGAGTCGGAGAAGCGGCGGGGGTGGAGCCCCGTCTTTATGAAGATGTATCCCCAGGTTGTGCGGACCCGGGCGGATTGACAAACTCTGTAAGAAGGCAAGCGGGGCCTGAAGTTGTGCCATGGAATCTGCGTCCCCCGGGGAATTCAGCGGTACAACAGAATTGAATCGAGGGTCGCAACGTTTGCCGGGCAAGCGCTCGGAATTGTTTCCAAATGGGAGGGGCATGCTCCGTCGTGCCCGGATCGAAAAGATGCAACACCCCCGGATCAAAGTGCCCGCAGATCTTCGAACAAATTCACGCGGAATGGTCGTGGGTGGATCGATTCCGAAAATCTGCGTCCATCCACGAAATCCGCGGATAGACCGGCCTGAGAGTAGCTCCGCTCACTGGCCAGAGGACGATGGCGTGTCTATCACATGGGCGATTGACAACCCAATCCAACCTGACGATTGACATCGCAATCTCCCTGGGAGGGGCACGCTTCGTCGTGCCCGGATCGCTGCTCTGTGCGACGCGTGGGGCGTTGACATCGCCGGGTCGCTTTTAAAAGCTGGTGGCGCGGGAGCGCTGCTCCAGTTTGTGAATTCAATCACCGGCGCGACGTTCCTGCCGAGCTACGATGGCAACGGCAATGTGGCCTCGCTGATCAACCTCGGAACTGGCGCGCTTGCGGCGGCAATCGCGTTGGAGAATGGGATCAGCACGCACTCCGTGAAAAACATGGTCATTTTGGATCACGGAGATTCGAATTGGTATGGTGGAATGAGACAGCAGCTTGGTGACAAGCTGCTGTCGAAGTCCGACATACACTTCTTGAGTGTGTTTGTGCAGCCGGGCGATGCAGTCGTTCCGTATGGTTGCTCCGCCGGTGACTCGATCGGTTATCTCCAGAACATGGCTAATGCTCCGGGAACGCGCGTCTACGCCTTCCCATTCGATGTGCAGTTGAAGCCCGGCGATCCGTTGCCCTCACCGGCACCTGATTTGACCAGTTTCTGAAACACTGAAGACCATCTCTTCTTTGACTTTCACGGACTCACCCTTCAGCAGGATGCCTTCGGGTTTGTTGCCCTGACCGCGTTTGTATTTCACTGAATAGTTGATTTCGGGATGCTGAGCATAGTCGGGTACCTCCAAGGTGACGACCTGCTCATAGGAGATTTCTTCTTTAGGCCCGATCAGTGGATCTAGAATCGTCGAGCAATCGTTGCCCGAAGAGCAGGCGGCTCAGACGGGTGGAAGTGTATGTCGTCAACGCCCGTCAGCGGCTCACCGGGCAGCCGCGATGGGTAGAAATACGCGATGTCGTAGCTTCTTCGATTGAGGATGTTGAAGACTTCTATGACAGCTTCCCAGTTCTTCTGCCGCCAGCCGATCCGGATATTCACCGATGACGAGGAAGGCGCCCGAACGGAAGCGTCTTCGACGAGAGGTTGAGGCCCGAAGTAGCGCAAGCGGACGGCTCCGAACCCACCTTCCGGACCGCCGAAGGCCGCCCCAGCGGTCACCACGGTATCGATGGAATTGGCAATGTGCGTCCCCGATCCGAGATCTTCGCGATAGCGGGCATGCGTGAAGGACAGATCTCCATCCAGCGCCATCCATCGATTCACGCGGTAGTAGTTTGCGAACTCCACTCCGTAGCGGCGCGTGCGTCCTGTCGGCTCGGTGCCGCCCGCGTCACCCACGAATACCAGTTCGGAGTCGAGATCGAGCGCCCACAGCGCCAGGGAATGGGTCAAGCCCGAAACCTTCGATGTGCGGAGGCCCCACTCGAGTCCGCGTGACCGAACGAGCGGAGTAACTCGATCAACGGAACTCTCATCGGCTGGATCCACCCGGATGGTTGTGCCTCGGGCATCGTTGCTGTGAAAACCACAGCCGAAGTTCGCATAGAGCTCCGTATTTTCCCAAGGGCCAAGAACCAAGCCGAGCTTGGGACTGAGGATGTCCGCCAGGCGATTGCCGGAGTTGCGTGGGGCCTGGCTATCCACTTCGAAGCGGTACGCGTCGCCGCGGATGCCCATGTGGGTGCGCAACCAGTCAGTCCATCGTGTTTCGTTTTTGATGAACAGCCCCGCACTCAGCTCAGTCACGTCATCGTCGCGGACCGTGGATAAATGTATCCGACGAGAGGTATGAAACAATCCAAGTTCCGATATGAAATCAGCCCGGATCTGCACTCCGGCGGTCGTTTCGCTTTTTGCTGTACCCCAATGGCCCGACCATGAGCGAGTGAGGGAACCACCCACGAGGGACCTTCGGTCGCGTTGGTTGAACTGGTCGCCATCGATCGGATCGTCCAGAAAATAGGTGAAGTTCGAAAACAGGTTCAACCGGTAGTAGATGGCATAGGCGTTGAAGCGAGTCGTGCCATGTGCGCCTTCCACTGAACCCTCAAAAGACAAGCTGAAGCGGTCACTTTTGCCCCCGTTGGTAGGATCGATGATGCCGAAGCGATCGATGGTACCGTCGTCCACGGCTCGCAACGGAATCTGATCCGTCGAACGCCACTTGCCGTGATAACCCATCGCCGTCACCCGATAGTTCACACCGTCGTGAAGCCAGCGGTGGCGCAGGAATACGTTGGTTCGATTGGAATCCTCGCGCAACTCCCATGGCCCGTCATCATGCGTGAACTCCACGGCCGCCGACGTTTCGTTCGACCCGCCCCGCCGGGTGGCACCGGCGGCCATCCGGGCATAGCGATTCTCACCCCATGTGATTGCGAGGAAATCGTGGGGTAAAGAGCCAAACTGACGAAACTCGGCTGCCCCCGCGGCGGAAAAGTCGCCGACTTCAACGTAGAAGGGGCCCTTGCTGTAGTCGATCTGCTGGATTAGTTCGGGAATCAGGAAGTTGAGATCGGCGTAGCCTTGACCGTGCGCATGCGAACGCATGTTGATCGGCATTCCGTCGACGGACAGGGAAAAATCGGTGCCGTGGTCGAGGTTGAAACCGCGCAGAAAGTATTGGTTCGCCTTGCCGTCACCCGAGTGCTGCGTGATAACGACACCAGGGACTGCTTCGAGCAACTCCCCGCGTCGCAGAAAAGGCCGGGCACTGAGCTCCTTTGCGCCGACAATTCCTTGGGTGGCAGACAAGGCGACGCCCACGAGGTCGGTGTCGCGGCCTTGGACCACCACCGCGGGAAGTGCTGCAGGAGACAAGAAAACCGAAGAAGTTTGAGCGCTTAGCGATAAAACACTGCACATTGCCAAGACAACCGGCCTGGCCCGTGTAGATGAGGCAACAATCTCAGATAAGATGGAAAATGAATCCGCATTCATGCGCGGTTTGTATCGGCAGTCTGCCTGCGAGACCAGATCCACGCAATGACTGCCATGGCAGCCAGAATTGCCAATGACTCCATCGCGTGGATGGCTATGGCATCGACCACGGTGTTGAGCGGATTTGGCCAGTTTAGCGTGCGTTCTCCCATCCAGCCCAGGGCGGCGGCTCCGGCAAACAACGCACCAGCGACCCGAACGGTCGCATAAGCGGGCGTTCGGCTCAAGAGCAGCAGCCAAGGGACGGTGAGCAGTACCACGAGAAGCTGCATGAGCTCAATGCCAACATTGAAGGCGAACAGTGCTGCGGCAAACTGCCATGCGTCGAAGTGAAACGCGGTGAGCACGGTCGCAAAGGCAAGGCCGTGAACCAACCCGAAGACAAGGGCGATTAGCGGTTCACGGCCGACGAAAATCGGGCGAATGGCATGGAGGGCCGACACAAAAATCGAAATGGCAATCAATATCTCGATCGGTTGCGAGGGCATCCGCAGCCAGCCGACCCCCGCGCAGATCAAGGTCAACGAATGTCCGACGGTAAAAGCCGTCACAATTTTGAGAAGGCGGGTTGCCGTCTCCTTTGTGGACGCGCGCCGGTCCCACCTACGACCGCCCGCTAACAAGGGAGCAGGGAGTAGCAATGCGAGAAGGAACATCAAGTGGTCCGTACCTTCTCCGATATGGTGCATCCCCAGCTTCAGGAGATCCCGGAAGCCATGCCATGGACTTCCGGCTGTGCGGTCGACGAGCAGTTCCTTTTCGAACGAGCGCAATGTTCCCAAGAGCTGCGGCTGGTCGCCGAACATCGAGCGGTGCCAGTCGCTTCGGAGCGACACGAGCACGACATGATTCATCACTTCGTGGGAAACGACATCATAGAGCAAGGTGAACTGTCGCAGAGAGGCATCGGCAGGCGGCTGCCAGTGCGTGAGGACAACCAGGTCGATCGGCTGCTCCTGAAGGGTCACGTGCATCCTTCCGACATTGACGTCCCAAACACGGCCGTCGGGGGCGCGCACCGTGATGTGCCGACGCAGGTAGTCGCCAAGGAGCGGGCCAAATTCTTTGACCACTGCGGCAGGGTCTGATTCTACATCCTGACCAAATGCGTATTTCAGTTCGGATAGCGGAATGTGGAGCTCGGCGTCGACCTGGGCAGAGCGGAAGTCCAGCATCACGGCCGAACCTGGGGCACTATGGGCAAATGCGCAGGGGACGCCCAGAAGCAGCACCCCTGCGAGGGCGACAATTGTCGTGAGTGAGCGCCCGGGCTGGGGCGAGGCCCAGTTAGAACTTGCCGCCATAGTCGCCGACCTTGTCGCGCCAGATGGTATGGTAGTGCGGTTCGTTGCGGATGATCACTCCGCCTTGTACCGAAAACTCGATCCAGAGGCGCGGGCCGTCGACTCTAAGATAGCTGTTCGTGGTCGTTATGTTACCGGTGCCGGCGTAAGCGACGTAAGTCGACGCGAGCGCGGTATCGCTCAGATAAATTCCCAGCAGCTCCTCGGCGATCTCGTCCGTTTGTGTCGTGACATAGGCGCGGATGAACGTCTGCACCTTTTCCTGGTCGGTTGACGAGAGGGCCGAATACAAGGCACCGCGGCTGGAAGTGGGATACGATTTGGGATAGGTCCCATCGTAGCTACCGGTTCCGTTAGCCCCGAAGAGAATGTCGCTATAGGTGCCGCTCAGCTTGGAGGAAGAATAAGATGCAAGCGCCGTAAACAGATCCGAAGCGGCCGTGCGTTGAGTGGCCATCGGATCATAGGTGGTGCTATTGACCGTAAAGGAGGTTCGCGGCTCCACGCCCAGGAAAAGGGGCGTGCCCGACTTGTAGGTCGCGTTGTAAGTGAAATTGTAGGTCAAATGATGCCCCGTGAACTGCAGGCCCCACGAGGATGAAGTGGATGGCGTGTCGTAGATCGCCACCCAGTACAGGCCACTGCCATAGCCGTTGCCGCCACCGGCGGAGGCGAGGTAGTCGTCGGCCGCCTGTTCCCCCTGTTGAACCGAAACACCGGCTGAGCTGAGCGCGGCCGACAGCAGGGCCTGGGCGGCCGTCTTCTGCGCGGTGGTCAGATTGCCCCACGCTATGCCATTTCTCGGCGTGCCTCCCACCGGCAGGTTGGACCACTTCCGCACATTTTCCATGCTCCAGGTGAGGACCGCGCTCGATTGCTGACTGGTGGATAGCGTGGCCAGGAACGCCTGCGCGGCCGAGGTGATGGTTGCCACCGCTGTAGCCGGGTTCTGCACGACGGTCGCGGTGACGTCCGTCCCAGCTCGCACCAGCACGCCTTGATTTGTCTTCGCAGGTAGGGAAACACCCGCCGAAGTCATCCCGGCCGTCATCACCACCTTCGACGCGGTGCCAAACGAGATGCTTTGTCCATTGTCCTGTTTGAGATCGCCGCCGGTGATGTTGATCTGGCCGGAGTCAATAGCCCCAGTGAGAAGCAGCGGCAAGGCCGAGGAAAAGGCGGAGACATTGTAGAGGTTAATCGGTCCGCCAAAACGAATGTCCGGCGCATTTATGCCCGTGGAGCCGGATGTGGCGAAGAGCTCGAGATTTCCCGCAAACAATCCGCCGAATCGATTGGTGTCGCTCGAGAGAGCGACAAGAGCGAGATCGGCGATTCCATCGTAGACTTCACCGGCCTTGAAAAGGGTCTGGTTGACCGCGTTCATGGTTCCGACGGAGAAGATGGAAAGGTAGGTGTTCTCGGTCGCACCGGTGATTGTCACGGTCGCATGGCCTTTCATGTATTGTACGCCGGGCTGGTTGTACTTGGTGGCGACGGCTGGGCCTGACGAGTTCGCGAGCGAGATGGCGAGGACCCCCGGACCGCTGAATTCCACTTGCACGATGTCGTCTGTCAGGTCGATGAACGAGGTGCGGCTGATTTGACCGGAATCGGCGGTGACTGCGACAGAGGTGCCTGTTAGCAGGACTTGGTCATAGATGTTGCCGTTGGGATGAACGATGTCTGATCCGACGAGGGTGCCAGCCCCCGTGATTGTTATCGCTTGCAGCGAGCCGCCTGCACCCAGCAACGACGAGACGAGAAGCGTGAGGCTTCGAAGAAACCGGGTCAAAGAAACGTTCATGGACCCCAGTGTAGCGAAAAAAGTTTTAAGACTTCATTAAGAGACGGCGTAAGCGTGATGCGGAAGGCGGCCTACCCAGGAGCGGTTTTTTTGAGCTCGCTTCAGCCGTTTGTTGGGTCCTGATTCGATCGACGCCCAGGCACGCGCAGTGGCTTGGCAGCCGCCGATATTCATAGCCTCGTGAAAATTCTGGTTGTCGAAGACGATCCGCGATTGCTGCGTAACCTTGCGGAAGCGCTGAGGGAGCAAGGATACGCGGTGGACACGGCGGCAGAAGGGATCGAAGGACTCTATAAGGCGGAGAGCACCGAATATGACGCCGTGATCCTGGATGTGATGCTGCCCGGACTCGACGGCTGGAGTATCCTGCAACGGCTGCGCAGGAAAAGGCGAACTCCGGTTCTCATGCTCACCGCACGTGACGCGACTTCCGATCGGGTCAAGGGCTTGGATATCGGGGCGGACGATTATCTGGTAAAACCATTCGCTTTGTCCGAACTGTACGCGAGGTTGCGTGCCGTCATCCGCCGATCCGCCGGACAAGCGGAAGCAACCCTCGTCATAGGGGACATCACGATAGATCTGCGGAGCCGGACCCTTGCTCAGAACTCCCAGCCCGTCAGCCTAACTCCAAGAGAGTATGCGATCCTTGAATACCTGGCGGTGCATCGGGGCAAAGTGATTTCGCGAATCGAACTGTTCGAGCACATCTTCGATGAACATGCCGACGCAGCTTCGAATCTCGTCGACGTGCATGTCTCCAACCTGAGAAAGAAACTCGGTCCAAATCTGATCGTTACCAGGAGAGGACAAGGCTTCTGCATCGAAGCATGAGCATGATGCCACATTCGATCCGCGGCCGATTGATGGTCTGGCTGGCACTTTTGGGCGCCGTGGTACTTGGGGGCTTCGCGGTCACCGCCTTTCATCTCAATCGACAAAGCCTGTTTCATTGGGTGGATGAGGCGCTGAAGCAGCGGGTCGCCCTTTTGCAGTCGGATTGGAGACGTTCAGTCCCGCCAGGCGGCCGCGAGTCTGAGAGGGATGGGGCCGAACGGCCTCCGCAGCCGGATGGGCCGCGCGAGCCGAGAAATAAAAACCAGGAAAGAGACCGTCCACGACCGCCCAGAACAGAAGGAGGGCAGAATCGCCCGGAAGGGAAAGCCCCTCCGTCGGGTTCGCGGCTCGCGCAGGAAAGCGGGGCACCGCGTCGTGGCGAATTCGTGCTCGCTTCGCGGACCGCGTTGTTGTTCGAGGGTGAGGAAGGAAGGGCATTCTACTATGCCGGCTGGTCGAGTCAAAACCGCGTCGTTGTAAGGTCTCCCAATGTGCCTGTCGGCTTGTCCGTTCCGGATGCGCAGGCCAACGGCAGGACTTATGAGCGGACACGCGACCACTACCGTGAGATGTACCACTTCACTGAAAGAGGAGATTGTGTGTTGGCGGGAACATCGGTTGAACCAGTCGTTGCCGCCAGCCGGCGATTCGGTTGGATCCTGGCGGGCACCGGGTTGTTTGTCCTGTTGGTCGGCATGGGCGGAACCTGGCTGATCGTGGACCGGTCGCTGCGACCACTCCACGAAATCGGGGCGACTGTGCGGCGAATCGCTGCGGGCAACCTCTCGGAGCGCATCAACGTCCCCGACGCTCGCAGTGAACTGGGTGGACTCGGACAAGTTCTCAACTCCACGTTCTCACGCCTTGAAGCGGCTTTCGCAGATCAAAAGAATTTCACGGCCGATGCGTCGCATGAGCTCCGGACACCCATAGCAGTGATGGCGATGGAGACCGAACGCGTGCTCGCGCGCGAACGATCCGCCAGCGAGTACCGAGCGAGCCTTACGGTATGTCGCGATACGACCGAGGATATGCGAAAGCTGACGGAGTCGCTGCTGCAGCTTGCCCGTTTGGACGCGGGACAGGAAGGAATGAAGCTCAAAACTTGCGATATGGCCGCGGTCGCCGAAAGCGCTTGTGATCTGGTCCGACCGGTCGTCGTTGAACGCCCTCTGCGAATGTCAAAAAATTTCAAGCCCGCGCCGATGATGGCGGACCCAGATCGCATAAAGCAAGTCGTGCTGAATCTCCTGCAGAATGCCATTCGCTATAACAAGCCAAACGGAGAGATTCATGTGTCCACCGCAATCGAAAGTGATCAAGCCGTCCTGCGAGTGACCGACACAGGTGTTGGCATTGCGACCGCCGACACGACACGCGTTTTTGAGCGCTTTTACAGGGCGGATCGCGCACGGTCGCGGTCAGAAGGAAGCGCAGGGCTTGGCCTGGCCATCTGCAAATCCATCGTTGATGCGCATGGAGGCGAGATCGTCATCGAAAGCACCTCGCCCAGTGGCACGACGTTTGCCGTGCGCATCCCGCAGTAGCTCCACTGCCGAACACCGAAACGCCGACGTATGCTTCGCCTTATAACAGACGTTTGCCGAGACCGATAACGTTTACCGGCTACTCCGTTTTTCTGTAACGCGGCCACGGGTAGTCGTTTTTAGCAGCGTTCGCGTCGACTGGTCCGGAGGGCAACCGCTTTTGCTACGCGAGCACGGTCGCCGACAGTCGGGCGACAACGTCGGAATTCTCATGCGCGAGATTGTCTGCTTCCATGGGATCTCGGATCAGGTCGTAGAGTTCGACGCGGGAGCGATCGGGATTGAGCAACAACTTCCACCGACCATCGCGAATTGCGATTTGCGGGCTTCGATTGGAAGGGGCACCGAGGACTTCAAAACGCCACTCCCACATCAACGGACTCCGTCTGGCTCGATGGGATCCCCGAAGGGCAGCAGAAAAGGGTCAGGTAACATGAGTGGCAGCTAAGGGAACAAGCCGACGCAACGGTTGTGGCGTGGTAACCTTGGCAGCGTCATGAACTACACCGGAATCGATTGTCGCAAGCGTTGTTCGGTGGCCTGCACGTTTGATGCGCAAGGCCACCTTTTGAAGCAATCGCGTATCGACCGCAACTCGCCGGAAGCGTTCGCCGCCTACTTCGCGGCCTTGGACGGGCCGAGCGAGACCGTGATCGAAGCGTGTTGGAATTGGGCCACGCTCTATGATCTGCTGGAGGACACTCAGGGAGTGGCCAAGATCGTCCTGTCCAACCCCGCGAAGAATCGCATCATCGCCGACGCGCAGATCAAGAACGATCGCGTGGACGCCATGGCGCTGGCGACGCTCCTGCGCGGCAACTTCGTGGCCGTTGTCCATGTGCCGAACAAGCAAGTGTGGCAAAAGAAGAACACCGTGCGCCAGCGCCTCTGGCTGACCCGGTTGCGCACCATGGCGCGCAACCGCATCCACACCGTCCTTGAGCGGCATCCGCGTCTGCAGCGCCCAGCGGTCAAGGACCAGTTTTGCAACCAAAGCAAGGCATGGATGAAGCGCGTCGAGCTACCGCTCACTGATCGCCAGCTGCCCGACGAGGATCTGGAGCTGCACGAGTTGCTGGACCGGCACATCCGCGCGTTGGAACAACGCATCGAGGCCGACAACGCAGACAACGCTGACGCGGTGCGACTGCGCACGCTGCCCGGAGTCGGCAAAGTACTCGGCCCGGTCATCGCCCTGGAGATCGACGGCGCGTCCCGTTTCAAAACCGCAGACAGGTTCTGCGCCTACGGCGGATTGGTCCCCGCGACCCATGCCTCCGGGGGCAAGACCTCGCACGGCCGCATGCTGCCCTTTTGCAACCGCTGGCTGAAGTGGGCGTTCATTGAGGCCGCCTGGGTGGCGGTCGGCTGCTCCGATTGCTTCGGTACCTTCTACTGACGGCACCGCGCCCGCGGCAAGGGGGCCAACGAGGCGATCGCCATCATCGCCCGCCGCATCGCCAAGATGCCAAATACCTGATCACGGTGCCGGCCGAGGCAAAAGTGCCGGACGACGCACCTTGAAGACAGCATCTTCTTTCCGCAGGCGGATTTGCTCGTGCAGGCGTTGCCGTTTGTTCACGCGGAGGCGTGTTTCGCGCTGAAGGGCGGCACGGCAATCAATTTCTTTGTGCGGGATTTTCCGCGCCTGTCCGTCGACATCGACCTCGTTTACCTGCCGATCGAGGATCGCGCCGCAACCTTGCGGAGTATCAACGCGGCGTTGGAGCGGATTGCGGCGGCGGTGCGGCGGGCACTGCCGGGTGTGCAGGTGCGGGAACAGCGGCCGGTGGGAGGTGAAGATCGAACCGAACACCGTGATCCGGGGCGCACTATTTCCGACGGAAGACTGGACGCTCGTGCCGAAGGCGGTTGCGTTGTTCGGCCGGTCGGTGACGATGAGGGTGGTGTCGCTGCCGGATTTGTATGGCGGCAAATTGTGCGCGGCGCTCGATCGCCAGCATCCGCGCGATTTGTTCGACGTACACAGGTTGTTTGAGACCGAGGGGCTGACCGATGATATTCGGCGGGGGTTTGTGGTGTCGCTGGCCAGCCACGACCGGCCGATGGGCGAATTGCTTGCGCTGAGGCTGAAGGATCTGCGGCAGGTGTATGCTGCCCAGTTCAGCGGCATGACCACTGAGCCGGTGACGTTGACGGTGTTGGAAGCGGCGCGCGCTCAACTCATCGAACGGATCAATGCAGAGCTGACCCGGGCTGAACGTGAATTCATGCTGTCTCTGAAACAGGGCGATCCACAGTGGAATTTGCTGGGCCTGCCTTGTGCGGAGCGGTTGCCGGGTCCGCACTGGAAGCTCTACAATCTACGGAAAATGGACCCGAAGAAGCACGAGGAAGCCGTCGCACGACTGCGCGAAAAGCTCGGACTGCAAAGTCAGCAGTCTTGATCCACCTGATGCCGGGCTTCGCCCGCGTCAATGCCGCCGCTACGGATGCCGTGGTGGCTGTGGAGGGGCGCAACATGACGACTGGTCGAAGGAGATGGCAACCGTCTGTCCAGCGGGCGCAGGTATTCTCAATGCGGGTTTTCCGCAGCTTCCGGGCATCTACGCAGATTGATTTTTCGTGGATAGATGTCGAAATCTGCGTCCATCGTCTGAATCTGCGGGTGAACTCGATTGAGAATGGCGGCGTCCGCCCTATGGGCGATTGGCACCCGCAGGACGAAATCCAAACTCGATGGAGCCTTCGTACCGGCCTTTGGCCTTTGCAGGCTGGCTTTGAGGGCCCGACCGGATGGGTGGATGCATCTTTGATCCGATCGCCGGAATTGCGCGCAGGAGGGACAGGTCGCCAGGGGGAAATTCCACGGTTGTATTCGGATGATCAATACGCGGTGTGCCGACTCGGAGATAGTTGTCAGAGTCGGACGGGATGATCAAGAGGACACCCGCTGTTGTTGTGAGTTCAGCTTCGCGAATGCCTGCAAAACAACCCCGAAACTCGGGATAGTTCCAGGTTTCGCCGGGGCGCTGCTCCGATCGGACCGTCTCGTGCAGACCCAGCCATGTGCCACGAAGCCGGTTTTGCCAGACTCTTGTCGGCCCCTGTCCCCACCAGCGAAGAGTGCGCATGCCTTCCTCGGGGGAGTCGAAGGTGACACCATGATAGAGGAAACTGCCATCCAGCTCATACGCGTAGTCCAACCGCAAAGATCCATCTGCATGCAATGTCCATCGCGTGGAGAGCAGTCCCGATGACCCTCCCTTCGCTTCCACCCAGGCGAAGGCTTGTCCTGTGTCGGTATCGCGGCCGAGTCCGTGGGTCACGATGGCGGGGGCGGAAACGGGATCAGGAAAACGGCTGGCCTCGTAGCCGATCCGAAATGTCTTCAGCACCGGGGGCGCTCCGTCGTAACGCCAGAGTTTACGCACGCGTGTGGCGGCGACGATTTGCGGGGGAAATGCGTAGGCCTTTCCATCGTTGGGGCGCCGTGATGAATCGAACAAGGTGTGCCAGTGCTCAAGATCGGGAGTCACCTCGAGGGTGAATCCCGCATAGGCGCCCGATCCCTTGAGGTCCTGCCATTCTATCTCGATGATATTGGCGAGGGACGGCTTGGAGAGGACGATCGTGGGTTCGTTGTCAGAGTTTTTCTTCCATTCCTGCCATGTCCCGGGTCCTTCCGCTGCGGGCCTGGCGAAAACCAGACTGGGCCCGTTGCCAATAGGTGCGAGGTCGCCGGCTTTCTCATATTTCAGAAGTTTCCCTGAGGCCGAATCAAAGGTGCCCTTGGTGTTGCCCGCCACCAGGACAATGCGGCTGTCCTGCTGGAAGATCTCAGGTTTCCCGGAGGCCAGCGGTGCCTTGTCCGCTGGATGGAGGACGCGGGAATCGCTGTCCGTGGCTTTTGGCGTCGGCCATACGGCGGTCCACAACTCGACGCCGTCGGGACCAGTCGCTGTCACGGCGAGGGCAACAGCTTCCATCCAGTTGGACGGCAGTGCCAGTTCCAGGATTCCGGCAGCATGGGGCGCAACATCGGGAGGCACGGCGTTTCCGTGCGAGAGGGCTTCAAGATTTCCTCCTTTGAACCCCAGGAGATTCCATGTGAATCTGCACCGGCTCAGCGAAGCGAAGTCGTACCGGTTGTGCACGGTGATCCTTCCATCGAAGGCGGCATTGAGCGACGGAGGGACGAATTGCACGGGGGACCAGATGTCGCGCACAGCATAGTAGCTTCCCTCCTTCTCAAAATGCGGGCCGACGATTCCGTCCGCCCCGTAGGTGCTGTGAGTGTCGAGTTTGTTCCCGAGGTCGGTTCGTTGGATCGCCTCGTCCGCATAATCCCAGATGAACAGCCCGGCGCCCACCTTCGACGTGGAGATGGCGTTCCAGTAGTCCTCCAGTCCGGCGCCAGCGCCTCCGTCGTAGAGGGCGTGCAGGATTTCAGTCGGCATGACGAGATTGGGTCCGCCGAGGAGGTGCATCAGGTGCGGAAAATTCGCGTAGTGTCGCGTGTCGATGCCGCTGAACAGATTCCAGGGATGCAGGACGCGACGTCGCTGGGGATCGTAGAGTGAGAAGTCGCCATCGAGCGCGGGGTTCCATCCCCCCTCGTTGCCGTTGTCCCAGAATAGGATCGAAGGATGGTTCACGTCGCGTTCGACCACTTCGCGAACAAGCAGCCGGCCGATCGGTGTTCCGTGAGCGTGCTGCCATCCGCTCAGTTCGTCGAGGACGTAGAGTCCGAGCTCGTCGCAGGCCTCAAGGAACGCTTCGTCGGGAGGATAGTGCGACATGCGCACGGCGTTCATGTTCATCCGGCGGATCAGGCGAACGTCCTCGTAGCAGTTCTTGCGCGTGAGGGCGCGCCCCGTCTCCGGTCGAAAACTGTGGCGGTTGACACCCTTGAGCAGGATGCGCCGGCCGTTGAGGAAGAGGCCGATGCCGTCGCGAACCTCGAAGGTGCGAAAACCGATGCGTGTTTCGGTTTGATGGAGTCCCTTGTCGTTTTCGAAAAGCGTGACGCGAAGCGTGTAGAGGTTCGGCGTTTCAGCGGTCCATGTCCTGACGCCCGGCACCTTCCCCTCGATGCGGATGCGTCCGGATCCTCCGCGCGGGATCGATTGAGTGAACGGGGCACCCACGGATTCACCTCCGGCATCGATCACCTGGGCCTGCACATGCAACGCCGGGGCGGCGGGTCCGTCGGTGCGGCCGCCGGGTGGAAACCCCAGCGTCATATCGACGAGCAGGGAACCATCGGCGCGTGCGTCGACAGCGAGCTGATCGATGGCCTTGGGAGGCAGGGCCTCGAGAAACACCGGTCGGTAGATGCCGCCGAAGACCCAGTAGTCACCGCCGCGTTCGGCACGGTCGGTCAAGAGATCGGCGCTTGCCTTTGCAACGTCGATCTCGAGCACATTTTCATTGGACTCACCGCTCCCGAGTTTGACGAGCGAGGTGACGTCGTAGCGGAAGCGCGTGAATCCGCCCTGATGCACGGGCCCCGCTTTCCTCCCGTTGAGCGTGACATCGGTGTCGGTCATCGAACCGTCGAACACCAGATTGATGCGGCGCCCCTTCCATTCAGATGGAATGTGGAACCGTGTGCGATAGAGACCGTGCTCGGACGCCCTGTTGTCATCCTGGCCGTAGTTGTATGTGCCGAAGCCGTGCTGCTCCCAATGGGAGGGAACAGGGATCGTCGCCTTTTCCCCCGCGCGCCGGCCTCCCGTCACCTGAAAATCCCAAGGCACAGCGTCATCAGGCCCGTGCCCGGAGAGATAGTGTCGCTCCGTGCGAGGCGTGGCTTCAGATGGCCGGACGGGCGGCGGTGCGGCCACGGAGGACGTTGCGAAAAGGCAGCCGAACAGTAGGAGAACAGAGAACGATTTCATGTGAGTGCGGGCGGGAGACACGACGTCGTGTCCCCCGAGATGAAGAGGGGCCTTCCAAGTCCCGTGGATCGAGATCCGTTTCGCGGGCTCAATCGGCCGCTTCTTTTTCGATGCGCAGGGCGAAACGATGGATGTAATCCAGATTGTCCTTTCGCCCTTCCTTGCCGTGCTCCCAGCCCTTGGGCAGATCGCGGGTGAGATCAAGGGCGTGAAGTGTGTTGAGAAGGTAGAGCAGATCCCATGAATCGGAGGTGCCGGCGACAGCTGCGAGCAAGGAGTGTTTGGCGAGCGAACGATCGCCCATTTCCCAGAGGGCGAGAGCGGCGGCGGTCCGATTGATGGATATGGGATCATCGAGCAGCGGTTTGACGGCATCAGCGTTGCCCGCGGCCGCATTTCCCAGCACGGCCATGCCGCAGAGCGCCCAGTAGCGGGCAATGGCATCTTTCGAGGAGAGGGCGTGCACCAGTTGGGGGAGCGCCTTGGCATCGCGCTGGGTCGCCGCGAAAGCGAGATCGAGGATACCATCGTAGTTGAAGCGGCTGCTTTGCACGAAGTCAGCAACCGTGGAACCCTTTGCCACGCGGGAGAAAAGGGGTTCAGGGACGAGACCGGTGTCTGAGGCGGCCTTCATGGTCTGCCTGAGGCGACTCCGCAGTGCGGCGAGTTTGCCCTGGTAGGCTGGATCGTTGGCGAGATTGTGGATCTCCCACGGATCCCTGGACAAATCGTAGAGTTCCTCGGGGGCCTGCGTGGATTCCCAGAACTGGCGATGGATGCCTGTCAGTTTCCCGGCCTTCCATGCCTTTTGCCATGCAACCCAGGACGGAACGTTGAAGGGGTAGAAACTGTAGGGCGCGGCGGGAAGATAGGGAGTGAAGCAACGCATGTACTTCCATTTGCCGTCGCTCAATCCGCGGCGCATGCCGTAGAGTTCGTCAAAACGGTCCGCGTACAGGAATTCCATTTCGTCGCTGGCCGGTCCCTGGCGCTGGGAACCCAGGAAGGCCCGGCCCTGAAGGTTTGCCGGGAGAGGGATGCCTGCGAGAGACAGGAATGTCGGCAGGAAGTCGACGAAGGAGACGGGCTCCTGCACGCGCTGTCCTGAGGAGAAGGGCGCGAGGCTGCGCCATTTTGCCGGGACGTGCATCACGAGGGGGATGCGCACGCCTGTCTCGTAGAGGTAGCGCTTGCCACGGGGAGTGACGCCACCGTGGTCTCCATTGTAGATGATGATCGTGTCGTCGGCCAGCCCGGCCTTCGCGAGTTCGTCGATGAGGGCTCCGACCTGACGGTCCATTTCGGTGATGCGGTCGTGGTAGCGGGCGAAATCGACGCGCATTTCCGGGAGGTCAGGCACGTAGGGGGGCAGGTTGATTTCGGCCGGCGACAGGCGTTTTGGTCCGGGCTGGTTCGCGAACAGGGAACTCTCGTGCGAGACTCCGAGGTTGAACACGGCAAAGAACGGAGATCCTGCGGGCCGGTGGGAGTAGTGCGCCTTTGTGGAACTTTCGTCCCACCACGACGTATCCTTGCCTTCAAAATTATAGTCGGTCTTGGCGTTGTTGGTGCAGTAGTAGCCCGCATGGCGGAGGTACTCCACATAGGGGCGGTATCGCGACGGGATCGGGTGGCGGCTGCGCATGTGCTGGGTGCCCATGGTGACGGCGTAGGTTCCCATCAGCAGGGTGGACCGTGCGACCGCGCAGACTGGCGCATTGGAATAGGCGTGCTCGAAGAGAATACCGTCCTTCGCCAGGGCATCGATCCTGGGTGTCTGTGCCTGGGTGTTTCCGTAGCAGCCGATCCACTGGTAGGAATTGTCCTCGCTGACGATCCAGAGGATGTTGGGCCGGTCAGTTGCGGCGAAGAGAGCGGTCGTGAACGAACTCACAGCTGCGAACAATGGAAGAAGTTTCTTCATGGGCGGGTGCTATAGTTGGATGTGATTGCTGACGTCTTAGGCAGTGACAAATGACTTGTCAAAGCGAGCAATCCCTTTGGATCACGGTTGCCATTTCAACAAATGAGAAAGGAGGAAGCGTTTCGACGGGAATCGACTCCACTGCAAATTGGCGGAGGCCGATTCTATCAGGCAGCAGGCGGCGCAACAAGCTGCACATTGCATTGCCAGTCCAAGTTGACGCTGGTTTCTCGGTGTAGGTTGCAAGGGATCGGAAAACTTTCGCACCCCGCTTTACAGGACAAGTCGTAAGACATTTGACCGTGGCGATTCTGTTCGTCGAATCTGGAGGCAATCATTCGTGGGGCTCAACCCAACCCCAGCTGCCAAAGCCCTTTTACCCTTGAAATCAATCGGAAACATTCTCATCGCGCTTCTCCTCCTTCTTCCTACCTTTCTCGCGCCGATGCGGGCGGCGGAGAGGCCGAACATCCTGTGGATCACCAATGAGGACATGAGTCCGAATCTCGGCTGCTTCGGGGATCGCACGGCGCATTCACCCAACATCGATGCTTTTGCAAAGACGGCGGTTCGATATACGCGCGCCTTTTCCGCGGCGCCGGTCTGTTCTCCTTCGCGCGCGACCCTGATCACCGGCGTGTGTGCCAATTCGCTGGGCAATCCGCACCTGCGCTGCGAGTTTTCCCTGCCGGAGGGATTCGAGGGCTATGCCGGGTACCTGCGCAAGGCGGGGTACTACACGACCAACAACGTCAAGACGGACTACAATCTCAGGGATGAGGCGCGGTACGTGCGCGAGTGGTGGAACGAGTGCAGCGAGAAGGCGCACTGGCGCAATCGTGCGCCGGGCCAGCCGTTCATGGCCGTGTTCAACATCATGGACACCCACCAGTCGCGTTCGAGCGCGTGGCCGGAGGAGCAGTTTGAGCGTGAAATTGCGAGCCAGCTTGCGCCCGGAGAGCGCACTGATCCTGCCACGGTGACGGTCCCTCCGTTCTACCCGGACACTCCGTCTTCACGGAAGGCGATGGCCCGCTACTACGATTGCATCGCTGTCATGGACCACAAGGTTGGCGCGATCCTGCGCGAGCTTGAGGCCGACGGCCTCGCTGATGACACCATTGTCTTCTACTATTCGGACCACGGCATGGGCATGCCCCGGGGCAAGCGGCTCCTGCATGATTCCGGGATGCACGTGCCCCTCCTGATCCACTTCCCCAAGAAGTGGCAGCGCTTCGCCCCCGGTGCGCCGGGCAGCACGGAGGACCGCCTGGTCTCGTTCGTGGATTTTGCGCCCACGTTGCTGAGCCTGGCGGGAGTGCCGATCCCCGGACATTTCCAGGGCAGTGCGTTTCTTGGCGATGCGGCGAAGTCCCCGCGCAACTATGTGTTTGGCGCCCGCGACCGGGTCGACGAGGCGTTCGATACCGCGCGTTCGGTGCGTGACACGCGCTGGCTCTACATCCGCAACTACCGTCCCCATCTTTCCTGGGGACCTCCTGAATCCTATTCCGACACGAGTCCCTTTCGTGTCGAACTGCTCGCCGAGGCCGCCGCGGGCCGCCTGGGCAAGGGGCCCACCGCGTGGCTCGCGCCAACACGACCGCTTGAGGAGTTGTATGATACGCGTGCGGATCCGTATCAGCTCAGGAATCTCGCCGCGGATCCCGCCCAGCGTGCGGTGCTGAAGCGGATGCGCGCGACATTGCACGACTGGCTGATCGAGATTCGGGATGCGACCTTTGTCTCCGAGGAGGAGGTGATGCATCATACCGGCGGAAGCTCGCCTTACACGTGGGTGCGCAAGGGCGATGACTATCCGCTGGAACGCATCCTGAAGATTGCAGGCATGGTTGGAGATCCCGGGGCAGTCGCGGACCAGCGCAAGCACCTCAAGGACACCAACAGCATTGTGCGCTATTGGGCGGCAGTCGGTTTCTCCGCCAACAAGAAGGCGGCCCGCGAAGTGCGAAAGGATCTGTTGCCGCTTCTCGATGATCCCTCCGCGGCGGTCCGCGTCGAGGCGGCGGGTGCGTTGCTTGCGACGGAGGATATGAAAGTTGCGGCGGAGATGCTCGTGCAGGAGACGCTCGGTGCCGATCTGAATGCGGCACTCCATGCGGCGCGCATCCTCGAACTCGCTGGCGAACCTGCGCGTCCCTTCCTCGACCAGTTGCGTCCGCGCTGGACAACGGCGAGGTCGCGCTGGCAGAAGTCCTATCTCGAGTATTACATTTCCATGGCGCTTGGAGCGTTGATCGCCCATTTCGATCCCACCTTTTCCCAATACTGAGGTCACCATGCGCATCCGGTTTCTCGCGTGTCTTTTCTCAACCCTCCCCCTTGTGTCGGCAGGGGTCTCTCGACCGAACATCCTGTTCATTTTTTCGGATGACCATGGCACACAGGCGATCAGCGCCTATGGAGAGAAACGCCATCTGATCAACACGCCGAACATCGACCGGATCGCGCGCGAAGGCATACGATTCGATCGGTGCCTCGTGACAAATTCCCTCTGTGGTCCGAGCCGCGCCACGGTGCTCACCGGAAAGTACAGCCATCTCAACGGATTCTACAACAACACCAATTCCGAATTCGACGGGAGCCAGGTCACGTTTCCCAAGCTTCTGCGCGCGGCCGGCTACCAGACGGCGCTTATCGGAAAATGGCATCTTGTTTCCGATCCCACCGGATTTGACTTCTGGGAGATTCTTCCAGGGCAGGGACAGTACTTCAATCCGCCGATGATCCGGAACGGAGAGAAGGTGTCGCACAAGGGCTATGTGACCGATATCATCACCGATGAATCGATCGCGTGGCTCAAGGGAAGGGACAGGACGAAGCCGTTTCTCATGATGGTGCAGAACAAGGCTCCCCATGGGGAATGGTCACCGGCGATGCGCGACCTCGATTGGGACAAGGGACGCGTCTACCCCGAGCCGGAGACACTTTTCGACACGTACGACAACCATCGTGGCCTCGCCTGGCGGGATCAGGATTTGAATCTCGCGAAAACCTTCAACGAGCGTCTCGCCAAGCTGGTCATGCCGCCCTCGCTTGATCCGGAACAGCGGGCCCGCTGGGAGGCGTACTTTGGCCCGCGCAATGCGGCCTTCCGCAAGGCCGCTCCGACCGGACGCGATCTCGTGCGCTGGAGGTATCAGACCTACATGCATGACTACCTGGGCACGGTGAAGGGGATTGACGACAATGTCGGCCGGCTTCTCGCCGCACTGGAGGCGGAAGGCCTCGCGGACAACACCCTCGTCGTCTATGCGAGCGATCAGGGCTTCTTCCTCGGCGAACATGGCTGGTATGACAAACGCTGGGTCCTGGAGGAGTCCCTACGCACGCCGTTTGTGCTCCGCTGGCCTGGCGTGGTCAGACCGGGCAGCACCAACGGTGACATCGTTTCGGTGCTGGACTTTGCCGAGACGTTCCTGGAGGCGGCGGGTGTGCCGACGCCGAAGGAGATGCAGGGCCGCAGTCTCATGCCCCTTCTGCGGGGAGAGCATCCGGCGGACTGGCGCACCAGTTTCTATTATCACTTCTATGAGTTTCCAACCCCGAACCGCGTCCGACCCCACGAAGCCGTCGTCACACAGCGATACAAGCTCGCCCACTACTATGGCGATGTCGACGACTGGGAACTTTACGATCTGAAACGAAATCCGCTGGAAACGATCAACTTCTTTTCCGACCCATCCTATGCAAAGGTGGTCAGGGACCTGCGAGTGGAACTTGCCCGGCTGCGCGACTACTATCATGTGCCGCCGAAGCCCCCGCGCTCCGCGCATGGCAACGCACCGTTCCCGGGTGAAAAGCCGCATTGATGCCGGAAACGTGTCGCGAGGGCAGCTCCGCTCCATTTCCATCCTCGAATGAACCCCATGGTTGTTCCACTCAAACCGTCCTGCATCCTGGCTGTCATGCTGGCTGTCGTCAGCTGGAGTCCTGTCCGCGGAGCGGCGGCAAGGCCCGAGGACTGGCCGAGTTATCTCGGCTCTGAAGGCACGCACTTTTCCCGCCTCGATGAGATCAATCGTGGCAATGTTGCGAAGCTGAAGCCGGCGTGGATTTTCCGGGCAGGGGATTCCGGGAACAACACGCAGATCCAGTGCAATCCCCTGGTCATCGATGGCGTACTCTACGGGACCACGCCGCAGCTGAGCCTGTTTGCGCTAGATGCCGCTACGGGCCGCGAACTCTGGCGTTTCGATCCCTTTGCCAATGGCAAGGATTCCTCCTCCCGGAAGGGAGTGAACCGTGGTCTCGCCTGGTGGAGCGAGGGAGGCGAGCAGCGCCTTTTCTACACCGCGGGGAGCAACATCTGTGCGATCGATCCGAAGAGCGGGCGGCTGATCGAGGGTTTTGGACAAGGCGGGCGCGTCGATCTTTTCGAGGGCCTTGATGCGGAGGTGCGCGGGCTCTATCTTGTCGGCACGTCGCCGGGCGCCGTTTATCGGGATGTCTTCATTGTTTCAACGCGGGTGGGGGAGGGACCCGGGCCGGCCGCGCCCGGTCACATTCGTGCTTACGATGTCCGCACGGGAAAACGGCGCTGGATCTTCCACACGATTCCGCATCCCGGTGAATTCGGACATGATACCTGGCCGGCGGATGCGTGGAAGAAGATCGGCGGGGCGAACAACTGGGCGGGCGTTGTCATCGATGAGAAGCGTGGACTGGCCTTTGTGCCGACGGGTTCTGCGGCTTTCGACTTTTGGGGTGGCAACCGGAAAGGCGCCAATCTTTTTGCGGACTGCCTGCTCGCGCTCGATGCGCTCACCGGTGAGCGCAAATGGCATTTCCAATTCACGCATCATGACGTCTGGGATCGCGATCCTCCGGCTGCGCCGGTGCTGTGCCAGGTGCGCCGCGCCGGACGCCTGGTCGACGCCGTGGTCCAGGTGACCAAGTCCGGGCATGTCTGGGCGTTCGATCGGGATACCGGTGAATCGCTTTTTCCATGGGAGGAGCGTCCGGTGCCGCAGACGAAGCTCAAGGGTGAAGCCACCTGGCCCACACAACCCGTGCCGCTGAAGCCGGCGCCGTTTGCGCGCCAGCAGTTCACGGAGGACCAGGCCAGCAATCGCACGCCTGCGGTGCATGCTGCGGTCCTGCAGCGACTGCGCGAACTCGATCCGCATGTCCCCTTCACCCCGCCGAGCGAACGGGGCACGATCGTACTGCCCGGATTCGACGGAGGTGCCGAGTGGGGAGGACCGGCGGTGGATCCCGATGGGATTCTCTACGTCAACAGCAACGAGATGGCATGGATCCACCAGATGATCCCTGCGCGCCCAGGCGGGGCCGATGGCGGACGGGTGCTCTATACCCAGCTCTGCATGAGCTGTCACGGACCCGGCAGGGAGGGCAATCCCGCCGGAAACATCCCGAGCCTCGTGGGCCTGGCGCAACGAACGGATCGCGGCGCTGTCGCGACCCTTCTCCGCGACGGCAAGGGGATGATGCCGGCCTTCGGTTTTCTTCGTGTGGCGCAGCGTGACTCACTCATCGACTACCTCTTGGACGTGCCCCACGCGCCCGTGACGGAGGCGCGCAATGAAGCAGCGAGCAAACAGGAGCCGACCGGCGAGGAAATGGTCCTGCCGGACATTCCCTACACGACAACGGGCTACAATCGTTTCTTCGATGCCGACGGCTATCCCGCTATCAAGCCCCCCTGGGGTACGCTCAATGCCATCGATCTCAATACCGGAGAGTACCTCTGGCGCCGGCCGCTTGGCGAATTGCCGGAACTCACCGCCGCCGGGCTTGCGCCAACGGGCACGGAAAACTACGGTGGACCGCTTGTTACTGCGGGTGATGTGATCTTCATCGCGGCGTCGAAAGACGAAAAGTTCCGTGCTTTCGATCGCAGGACAGGAGAACTCCTTTGGGAGACCTCGCTCCCCGCGGGTGGTTATGCAACTCCTGCGACCTATGCCGTGAATGGACGCCAGTTTGTTGTGATCGCCGCCGGTGGCGGAAAGATGGGCACGAAGTCGGGTGACGCCTATGTCGCCTTCGCATTGCCGGAATAGAACCCCAGGCGGACACAAACTTTTGCTTGCGTCAGAGCCGGGATCGGAGTTTTCAGTGGACTGCTCGTAGGGGTGTCCTCCGCGGAGGACTGAGATTGCGGTACGTTCGGCCGCTCGACCCTTTGAACCTGAAACGGATCATACCGGCGAAGGAAACAAGCGAGGTTGCGCCAACGGGCGCGGCCTT
>JAGOJU010000030.1 GCA_017994935.1 Opitutaceae bacterium | reverse complement strand
AAGCAAGCGCCGCTGCGCTCGTTTGATGCGGGCACAAGGCTTGCGCGGTCGCAAAAAACACCGTCGCCACCCGCGCACTACAGATAGTCGGCATGCGCAACCGGTGGCTGCCAACCTCCTCGCAAAGCGACCGGCTCCGACCGGTCCCGATCAGTCGTGGATGACCGACATAACGTACCTGCACACAGACGAAGGATGGCTGTTCCTGGCGGCGATTCTCGATGTGTGGAGCCGTCGAGTTGTGGGTTGGGCCTGCGGGGCAACCCTGCACGCCAATTTGGTCCTGGCGGCCCTGCACGCTGCCCTTCAGGGCCGTCAACCCGCGAAAGGCTTGTTGCATCACTCCGACCGCGGCAGCCAGTATGTCGATACCGGCTATGTCGCGGCCTTGGCCGCGGCTGGCATTGAGCGCAGCATGAGCCGGGCGGGCAATTGCTACGACAACGCCGCGATGGAATCGTTTTGGAGCACCTTCAAGACGGACACCGGACTGGACGAAGCGATCCCCGCGACCCGCCGCCACGCTGAGCTTGCCGTCTTCGACTATATCGAGACCTTCTACAACCCGACGAGGCGCCACAGCTCGCTCGGCTATCTCTCCCCTGTGGCCTTCGAAAAGAAACATCAATCCAACAACATCAAAGCCGCCTAATTTGGTGTCCACTTTTTCGACGCAAGCCCACCCTACTGTATCCAGCGGAGTGTTTGTGTAATTGATAGCGACACGTTCGCCTCAATAAGGGTTTGAAACCTGTACCGCACTTCAGGGGTGTACCGTTCAACTCCGAGCGACTCTTCGAGTGCGCGATCAAGCCAACGAGCAAGTGCTTTGTGGTTGGCTGAGAAGTTGCCCGGGATGGCGATTCCGTCACGCAAGGCTTCGGAGATGTTCTCCAGAATTGGCTTAAGAACTTCATCAACCAAGCGGCCCGCCTCCTCGCGCGGAAAAGGTGGTCTCTGAGAGTCGGCAAGATTGAATGCAAGCGCGGTGGCGCCGTTCGCCAGACGACTCACCTGCTGCGGCGACGCTCCTGATTTGGCATAGGCGACAAGAGCGAACGAGCTACCGAAAAGGCGAATGAGGTAAAGGCCGGCGGAGGTCGCAATCGCATGCTCTTTTGGACGCGGGGACTTTAGCATACCTATTTCGACATCGTGATTGTAAGCTCGGATCATTCCGAGGTACGTGCGTTCCGCCTCGCTTGCGAACTCCTTCATCGCGCCGAAGTAGTCCGTTTCGTCGGGCTCTCCTCTTCCAAAAAACTTTGCGAAGAAAGCCACGTCTATGACCGTGATTCCATAACATACATCGCGAGAAACCCGCAGACATCCACGACTACCCATACTGGAACGGTGATTGCTATTTCCAGCAAATGATTCTCAGCGGATTCGGCGATATTGGGTAGAAACAACTGCACCGCGGCGCAAAATGAGAGGTATGCGTAGACACAACCACCAAGAACACCAGTCAGCCCTTGCAGAGTGCTGACGCCTCGTAGCGTACCGCTATGGACGGCTATCCATCCAAGGTAGTTTGAAATTCCTAATAGCAGACCTAGAAGAACAAGAATTTTGACGGCCGATTTTTCTTGTTTACTGCTCACCTTTAAATGTTTGCGTCAACTATTTGCCGGTGCAAGCTTACAATCGCTGTCATTTACTCCCAGGAGCAGCGCGAGTGGCGTGTAAATCTAGTCTCGAGCTACCGTTTCACATCCGGCCGGCTCAAGGGATTTACCTTCGGTGGGGTTGCACGCTGGCAGAGCGAGGCCGCAGTTGGTTACGCGGTGCGCGAAGACGATGTCGGCAACCTGGTCAATGATCTTGGTCATCCCTATTTTGTGCCGGAGGAGTTCAATGCCGACGCGTTTGCTTCCTATCGCCGGAAAATCTGGAATGACAGAGTCGACTGGATACTGCAGCTCAATGCGCGCAACATCGTTGGTGGAGGCGACAATGACTTCATCCCTGTCTCCATCGATCCTCTCGGCAACGTCAATGCCATCCGCACCTCGCCGGAACGTCAGTACCTGCTCACCAACACCTTTAGGTTCTAGGGTGGGCTCGCCCAAACGATCGGTATCTGAGCAGGGGCATGAAATCCGCGGGCCAGGAAATGTCCGGGAGAACGTAAGATTTCACGTCGAGACGCATTTCCCGCTTGAGGACAAAGCGGGATTGGGTGCGACGTAGACATTGACACCGGAGTTCAGTATCCGCATGCGGCTCGGCGCTTGCCAATCTGGAGGGCCCGGAACAGAGATCCTATCATGAATCTCATCTCGCGGACGTCGGAGTATGCACTGCGGGCGGTGGTTTGGCTCATTCAGGAGCCCGGGCGATCGCAGACGACGCAACAGATTGCGCGGGGCACGAAGACTCCTCCGGACTACGCCTCGAAGGTGCTGCAGGCGCTATCCAGGGCTGGGATGATTCGCGGGCAGCGAGGGCTTGGGGGCGGCTTCCTGCTCGTAGCGAATCCGGACGGGATTACGGTGCTGGATGTCATCAATGCGGTTGATCCGCTTGAGTGCATACATACGTGTCCGCTTCGCCTGAAGGCGCACGGAACCAGGCTCTGCCCCCTTCATGGCGGGCTCAACGAGGTGGCCCGGCAGATGGAAGCGACCTTCAGGGGGACCCGGATCCTGGACTTGTTAAACGGTAAATCGACATCTGTCCCGCTGGGTATCGCATTGAAGCGAGATCGGAAAAGGACGCGTTGATGCGGAGGCCGGGTTTCCGGTCACTGGTGCTCAGGCTGGTTCCTCAGCGGGCGAAGCCAGCGGGTGGCCTCAGTGGGCCATGCTGAGGTATCGGGCCAGATAATAGACGGACCATCCCCCAAAAAGCACGAGCAGGATGATCACCCATGAGGGAATGCCGCGCGGGCTCTCGCTGCCGTAGATCACAAACTGTTTCTGATCACCTTTGGCATAGGCGTTGATCATCAGGAGACTCCCTTGTCCACTTTTCTCAGGCCCGATCACTGCTCCCAGCTTGATTCCGAGAAGCCAGAGACCCAGCGCGAGAGGGATGGCGAGAAGAATGCACGTGATGACGATGCCGGGCTGACCCCACAGCGGCGGGGCGGACTGGGCGACGATGGCTGCTGAAGTAGACATGGGAAAATGCGCGTCCTGGTCGACCGATGCGAAAAAGCCGCCGGATCAGGCGGACGAAGGTTCGGCCGGATGGACAAAAATGGACATCAACATCCAATTATGAAGCCTGGCTTGTGCGGGGTCGTGGCTTCCGGGACGGACCGGTCGTGGGCGATCCGCTGGGTTTCCCGCGCGGGGTGCCGGATTCCGCGAGGCGTTCCAGGAGAAAGGTGCGCAGCGCGACCACATTGTTGTGTTCGGTATCCCGGGAACTGAAAAGCAGGGTGACACGGCCCTTTGACGCCGCGTCCAAAATCGGCTGCCACGCCTCACGGCGCGCCTCGAGTTCGAGGCGATAGCGTCTTTGGAACTCCTCCCATCGCGGGATCTGGTGGCTGAACCACTGGCGAAGCGGGGTGCTGGGCGCGGCTTCGCGCATCCAACCGTCCAGCCGGGCGGATTCCTTTCGAAGGCCGCGCGGCCAGAGTCGCTCGGCCAGCAGGCGGCACCCGTCATCGGCCGAGGGTTTCTCGTACACGCGCTTGATGGAAAGATTGGCGATGGGCGCTTTTTTCATGGCTGGCGGCGGAGTTGGAGCGATGTCGATTGAAGGTGGATCAATCCTCCACCTCGGGCATGGAGCATGGCGGGCTGGAAAAGCCCGACTTCGCAGGGATGCGCGCGGCCGCCTTCTGGAGGAGGGATGCTAGTTGCGGGCCGCATACGCGGAGCTCGTTGCGATGCGCCTGGTAGAGCCTGGCGAGAAGCCGCAGGCCCTTGGGTGTGAGGGACACCTGGACGCGACGCCGATCCTCGCGCGAGGGGGTGCGTTTCCCGATCCTCAGCGCCTCCAGCCGGTCCACAAGACCGACCGCGCTGTGATGGGTGATCCGCATGCGTTCGGCGAGTTCGCCCACCGTGACCCAGTCACGCCCGGGAAACCCCTGGATCACAAGAAGCGACTGATACTGCTGGGGCGTCACGCCGTGGGCACGGGCGGCATCGGCGCTGAAGCTGAGAAACCTTCTGAGTGCATAACGAAACGCGGCGAGCGTTTCGTAGTCGCCCTTGCTCAGGACGGCTGGCTTCGTTGGGGAGGGCATGGTGCGTTGGCTTGTGTCGGACCTGGTGCGAACGATGATTTCGATTGCATCGTAATACGATATAACTATGAAGCAACTGAAAACATTGTCCCGACAGTTTGCATCCATGACACTTTCACCACGGCCGGCACGGACATCGGCAATTGCGTCGCGAACGATCCGGGAGGCTACGGTTCGCGGCAGGCTGCCTTTCCGGGTGGCCGGCGGCGGTGAGATGAGGCTCGCCGGGAGATGGTATTCCAGGTTTCCATGGTTGTCATGAAGAGACGTCCCCATCCCAACACCCTGTGTGCAAGGGCCGGCTCCGTGTCGCATCGTCGGGGCGCGAACGACCCGGTTCAGCCTGCCATCGTGCAGAGCGCCATTTTTGACCTGGGTGGGACCGGGGATGCCGAGGCCATTTTTTCCGGGGCCCGGCAGGGGTATGCCTACTCGCGGTTCGGAAATCCGACAGTGGAGGAGTTGGCAGGCGTGCTGGCCGGACTGGAGGGTGGGGCGGGGGCACTGGTGACGAGTTCCGGAAACGCGGCGACGCTTTGCGCGGTGACTGCCGCGCTGCACGGGCGATCGGGCCCGGTTCTCACACCACCGGACATCTATGGCGGGAGCTTCGAGCTGCTGCACATTCTGGGTGAAGTCTACCGGCTGCCGTTGGAAACGGTTGATCCTTCCGACTCGGCGGCGTGGAGTGCTGCTGTGGGGCGTGCGGGGGCCGTTCTGGTGGAAACACCGTCGAATCCCGTGATGCGCCTGATCGATCTTGCCGAAACCATCGGGTGTGCCCGGGCGGCAGGGGTTCCCGTGATTGTGGACAACACGGTTGCCACGCCCTTGAGCCAGCGGCCGCTGGAACTCGGTGCGGACTGGGTGGTTCATTCAACGACGAAGTATCTCAACGGCCATGGCGACCTGATTGGCGGATGCCTTGTGGCGCGGGAGCCGCTGACAAGACTGCACCGCGCCATTCACAAGAACCTTGGGGGAACGGTGAATGCATTTGAG
Source organism: Opitutaceae bacterium (assembly GCA_017994935.1). Taxonomy (GTDB): domain Bacteria; phylum Verrucomicrobiota; class Verrucomicrobiia; order Opitutales; family Opitutaceae; genus UBA6669. Next base: position 34,910 of record JAGOJU010000030.1, on the reverse strand, counting down.
GCCTGGCTGACGCTGCGCGGCCTGCGCACGCTCGCGCTGCGGATGGAGACGCACAATCGAAATGCGCAGGCGATCGCGGACTGGCTTTCAGGCAGACCCGAGGTTTCGGCGGTTCACTATCCGGGGCTTGCCTCCCATCCCCAGGCGGCGTTGTTCCGGCGTCAGATGAGCGCAGGTGGCGGATTGCTGTCGTTTGAATTCTCCGGCGGCGCCGCGGCGGCTGCGCGCTTCATCGACCGTTTGCAGCTCATTGTTCATGCGGTGAGCCTCGGGGGACCTGAGACCCTGGTCACGCTCCCAGCGATGTCCAGTCACCGCGGAATGACTCCCGAAGCCAGGCGTCGCGCAGGTGTCGCCGACGGCCTGGTCCGACTCTCCGCGGGCCTTGAGTCCATCGATGACTTGCTGGACGACATGAGTCAGGCTATGATGCACGGCTGAGGCCATGAACATGCACGTCTGTCGGAATCCTTCCTTTCCATCGCCTTCGCCGGTGCCCCGGCCCGAGGTGGTTTGCGAGCGCTGCGGAGTGTACGGCGCCTATGTGTGGGAAGGGGCGGCACTGTGCCTGCAATGCACGATCGAGCAGGGCTCGTGTTGTCCCGAGTTTGAAGGAACCTCCCGGGAACCGGCCCCCGATGCTCCGGAAGCGACATTCGACCGCCCATGAAAACCGTACTCTATCAGGTTCCCTACAGTCCCTACTGTATTGCCATCGCTGAAGCGCTCGATGCTGCGGGAGTTTCCTATCGCTCCGTGGCTGCACCGCTCCACCGGCGGGGCGCATTGATCCGGATTACGGGAGGGCGCTACTACCAGGTGCCACTCCTCGTCCATGGCAAGCGCATGGTCTACGACGAGTCCGCGGACGGATTGGACGTGGCCCGGCATGTCGACCGGGAGTTCTGGGGAGGCGGCCTTTTCCCCGCGGTGCACGAGGGCATGCAGCGGATCCTGATTCCGCACATCGAGAATGACGTTGAGGCTGTCACGTTCCGCCTTACGGATCCGCTTCGTATTCCGAAGATCACGGACCTTGTCGAAAGAACGGAAGCGATCCGGTTCAAGGAGCGTCGATTTGGTCGCGGGTGCCTGGAGGTCTGGCGCAAGGAAGCTCCGGTCCTGAGGAAAAAGACATTTGATCTGCTCGAACCGTTCGACCTCATCCTGCGCGGGTCGGCATTCATTTTTGGAAAGCAGCCGGTCTATTCCGACTATGCGCTTTCAGGGATTATCGGTGCCCTCACCTTTGGGGGACATGTCCGGCTGCCCAAAGGCTTGAATTCCCTTGAGCGGTGGCGCCGCGACCTGAAGCGCTGGCAGGTCTGCAAGGCGGTCATCTGAATTCCCGTTGGAGGCACGAGTGCTCCGGCCAGGTGCATGACCACGTCCCGTGCGGGCCTTTCCGGGTTTCCACACGGTGTCGACGATTCAGCGGGAACAGTGAGCCTACTTTGCACCTTTCGCACGGTCAATCCACTGGTGAGGCCACTTGACCATTGTCCGGGTGCGGGAGTGTCTACCGCTCCAGCGGAGATCTTCTATCCGCTGACGAACCCCATTCTGGCAGGACAGTGCCGTGTGGATCAGTCTCCCGATGCAAACCGGAGTGCGTACTGGGCGAGGTTGTATTCCGCAATCGTGGCCAGATAGTCCCGGCGTGTGCGGGCCAGTTCCTCCTCCGCCTCAAGGTCCTCAAAGGCTTCACTGACTCCGGTTTCGCGACGATCGCGCGACAATCGGGCGGTTTGATCCGCCGCATCGAGTGACTTTCTCGCCAGCGCAACCTGTTGCGCGAGCGAATACAGGCGTGCATGGCTTTCCACGACCTGGCGTCGGATGGCATCGCGCACCTTCTCTCTCTCGAATTCCATCTGCTTTTCACGGGAGAGCATTTCCCGTTGACGGTTCCGGTCCAGAAGCCCCCCTGGACCAATTCTCCAACTGATGCCGAAACTCAAGTCGCTGCTCATGTCGAAATCTCTTGTGAGCGTAGAACCCGAAGGACCGCCCCCGAGTCCCCCGATCGATGCCTGCGCGCCCAGGGTTGGAATCAGGGGGCCTTGGGTGGCGGCGCGACGGTTGAGGCGGGCGCCTTCGAGGCGGGCGGCGGATTCGTCCATCTCCGGTCGTTTTGCAAGTGCGCGGGCGATGCGTTCCGCAAGGTCACCGCCGGGGAGCTCGAGCGAAATCGGAGCAAGCGCGCCTTCATCGGGAACCAGATCCACGGACGGATCGAGACGGAGGATCTCGGCGAGTCTGGCGGCAGCAACACGCTGGTCGGTGCGTGCCCGGAGGAGCAGCAGTTCTGCGCGCCCGTGCGCAGCGCGGGCGCGGGCGGCATCGCCCTTGAAGGTGAGCCCCGCCTCGACAGACACACCGATTTGTTCTGCATGCAGGCCCGCTACACGTGCGGCCTCCTCGGAGGCGATGACAGCGGCACGCGCGCGCGCCAGTTCAAAGTAGCCTGCTGCGGCATGAAAGGTTGCCTCACGCTGACGCCCTGAGAGGGCGGCTTCATTTGACTTAAGTACCTGCTTCGAGACCAGGTTTTGGAAATAAGTTTCACCCAGATCGAGTTCCGCGTTCAGGGTGAGTCCGGCAGCAAGTGATTGTTTGTCCGCGTCAAGGATGCGTCCGCCTGCATCCTGGACGTTCTCCTCATGCCGCCGTACGACGATCGCGGGGGCAATCCAGGGAAAGAAACGTGCGCGAGCGGCATTGCTGGCGGCGCGAGCCTCGTTCACCCGTTCACGGGCAATCTCAACATCAAGATTGCTCGCGCCAGCCAGGCGCAGCGCGGTCGAAAGATCGATGGGCTGCGCTTCGGACGAACGCAGCGGCCCGGCGCAGGAAATTGTCAACGCTGCCGCCAGGGGGATCCAGAGTGCTTCCTTGCGAAAAAGCGGGCGGGCGCCATTCATCGGACCTCCGTCGCTTTCACGGGTTGACCATTGGCAAGCGTCGCCTTTCCGGGAAGAATCACGCGAGCGCCAGCCGGGAGGCCCTCCAGGATCTCGACCTGGGATCCGTCGTTGAAGCCGTATTTCACAGGAACGCGCTTCGCTTTTCCAGCCTCGATGACAAAGAGGAATCCCGCCGCCTTCTCGCGCACAAGCGCTGCGGCGGGCACGAGGAGGGCATCGTCGTGATGCTCCACGCCGATCTTCACGTTCGCGTACATTCCGGGACGCAGCGTGAGGTCCGGATTTGCGAGATCTGCCTCGACGAGGAGGGTGCGCGTGCGCTCGTCAAGTGCGCCGGAATGACGGCTGACCGAACCGGTGAACAGCTTGCCGGGCAGGGACTCTGTCGCAACCATGACCGGCTGCCCGGTCCGGATGCGTGCGGCTTCAATCTCGGGCACGGGCACGTGGACCCGGATGGTGGAATAGTCCATCAGGGTGACAATGGCCGCAGCCTGCGGGTTGCCGCCGGCGGTAGCAGCGGGAACCAATGCCCCGGGATCGAGGTATCGCATGGTAACGACACCGTCGAATGGAGCGGTGATATTCGTATAGCCCAACAGGGTCTCATATTGTTCCAGTCCCGCCTCCGCCGCGGCAAGGCGTGCTGCCGCCGCATCAGCAACCTGGGGAGGGATCAGGTCAGGAGCCTTCTTTCGAGCCCGCTGAATGCGTTCCGACTCGGTCCGCGCGAGAGTGAGCTCGGATTGCTGGCGGGCGCGTTCGGCGATCAGTTCAGGCATTTCCAGTTCGGCAAGCACCTGACCCGCCTTTACGGTGTCGCCGGTATCGACCGGGATCGATTTGAGAAAACCCGCCACCTTGGCATGCAGAGTGACCTGAAGATTGGCGCGCATGGTTCCGGGGAGCGTGATGTACCGGTGAATTCCACCGCGGTGCGTAGACACGACGCTGACCTCGGGGGGAGTCTGGGCGAAGGCGCAAGCCGCGCTGACGAGTGCTGTGACGATGCTGACCGCACGGACGTGTGTCATGGGAATTGAATTGAAGGATCAGTGTGAGGGGGCGCCGCGGTGATGCCCACTTCCGGAGCCGTGGGGATGCAGCGAGACGGAGCGAACCCTGCGGTCCGCCAGGATTGCGAAGAAAGCAGGCAGAATGAGAAGGGTGGCGAAGGTCGCCATGGCGAGGCCTCCGACAACTGCGCGGCCGAGCGCGGCAGTCTGGTCTCCTCCTTCGCCGGTTCCGAGTGCGAGCGGAAGCATTCCGGCGATCATTGCGCAACTCGTCATCAGGATGGGCCGCAGACGGCTGCTGCCCCCCTCCATGGCTCCCGCAATCGGATTTCCGCTGTCCACGCGGGCCTTCTCGGCAAATGTCACCAGCAGGATGGAATTGGCGACGGCGACGCCCACGGCCATGATGGATCCCATTCCAGACTGGATATTCAGGGTTGTCCCGGTGAACCATAGGGTCAGAACCACGCCGGCTAGCACGGCCGGCACGGTCGAAATGACGGCAAGAGCGAGTCGAACGGATTGGAAATTGGCGACGAGAAGCAGGAAGATCACGATCACCGCGATCACCAGCCCTGAACGGAATCCATCCAGCAACTGCGTCAGGGGAATGGTCTGTCCACGATAGTCGACTTTTGTGCGCGCCTCGGGCGGGGCGCCCGCATCCGCCACGGCCGTACGGATCGCACGCATGGCTGTCCCGAGGTCAGCACCGTAGAGGTTGGCGGTGATGCTGACGAGCCGGGCCACATTGTAGCGTTCGTAGGTGCCGGGCGATGTGCCGCTGCCGATCGTTGCGAGATTGCGAAGCAGCACGGGATCGTTCGTGGAGGACTTGACCGGCACATTGCCCAGGTCCTCAACTGAGGTCGTTTTCGCCTCGGGGACCTGCACCTGCACATTGTAGCTGATGCCCGTGTTGGGATCCGCCCAATAGACCGGCTTGGTAAAACGGCTGGAGGTGGTGGCGGCGACGAGCGAGCGTGTCACATCGGCCATTTTCACGCCGAGCAGTCCCGCCCGTTCACGGTCGACATTCACGGTGACTGTCGGGTAGTCCAGCGTCTGCGCGATCTGCACGTCCCTGAGAAAGGGGATCCTGTTCATTTGCGCGATGATCCCGTCGGCGTAGCCCTTGCTGACCGCGAGCGAGGATCCGCTGATCGCAATTTCGATCGGTGTCGGTGAGCCGAAGCTCATGACCCGAGAAACGATATCCTGGGGTTCGAAGGAAAACCGGACATCGGGGAATTCCTTTGGGAAGACGGCTCGGAGCCTTTCCTTGAAGGGCTCCATATGCACTCCTGCATCCGGCTTGAACTGCACTGCCAGCCATCCCTCCTCGGGCCCGCCGTTCCAAAGATGTATGAGGTTCACCGGAAAGCTTGAGTTGTGCACGCCGACCATGCCGATGGAAACCTCCACCCTGTCGGCTCCCCCCGCTTCGCGACTGATGGTGTCGAGGACCCTTCTTGCGATTGATTCCGTGATGTCGACGCGGGTTCCGCTGGGGGCGCGGAAACGCACCGCAAACTGGCCGTTGTCCGTGCGGGGAAATATCTCGGTACCGAGCCGCCCGCCAACGATCCAGATCACCGCGGCGCAGCCTGTCAGGTAAAGCACAGTCAGGGGCCATCGAACGGTGACGATGCCACGTACGAGGCGGGCATACGTGCGTTTCATCTTTTCGAAGTAGGAGGCCTCGTGGATCCCCGCTCCGCTGCGCCGAAGGAACCAGATGGAGAGAATGGGGACGAGCGTGCTCGAGAGCAGGTACGATGCGATCATCGAGAATCCGACCGCGAGCGCCATGGGGACAAACAGGGCCCTGGCTGCCCCCACCATGAAGAATGCCGGAATGAACACGGCGAGAATACAAAGCATGGCCAGCAGGCGGGGCAGCGCGGTCTCCCTTGTGCCTGCGTAGGCGGCTTCCGCAGGACTTGATCCCCGGCCCATATGTGCGTGGATGTTCTCGACCGCCACGGTGGACTCATCCACAAGTATGCCGATGGCGAGGGCGAGTCCCCCCAGGGTCATCAGGTGAATGGACTGGCCGGTGAGCCAGAGCGCGAGGACGGCGCTGAGAAGTGACAGGGGGATGTTGACGAGGACGATGAACACGCTCCGCCAGTCCCTGAGGAACAGAAGCACCATGACACCGGTGAGGATCGCGCCCAGTCCCCCTTCCTTCAGCACATCGCGGATTGAGCGGTTGACTACCGGGGATTGATCGAAGACGTAGCTGACCCTGATGTCGTCGGGCAGGATCTTCTGGAACTCGGGGATGTTCTGTTTGACAAGCTCGACCACCGAAAGGGTGGAGGCGTCGGCGCGTTTGGTCACGGGCAGGTACACCGTGCGGAGGCCGTTTGCGAGCGCGTAGCTGGTGGTGACATCCGCGGCGTCCTCGACGGAGCCGACATCGCGCAGGAAGACCGCCCGGCCGCCGGTGTGCCTGAGAGGGACAGACTCGAGGTCCTTGGGATTCCTGACGATCGCGTTCATCTCGACGATCGGATACTTGTCCCCCATGTTCATGTTGCCGGAGGGGCTGATCGGATTGGCCTCGGCGATGGCCTGCACGATTTCATCGGGTGAGAGTCCGTAGGCGCGCATGCGCTCGGGATTGACGTTGATGATGATGCCACGCGAACTTCCGCCGAAGGGGGGTGGTGCCGAGACTCCGGGCAGTGTTGCGAACGTCGGGCGCACGCGGTTGAGTGCCTGATCCTGCATTTCGCCGAGCGTCCGATTGGGGTTGTCCGTTGAAAACACCAGGTATCCAACAGCCACGCTTCCGGCGTCAAACCGGGTGACAAAGGGCGCAGGGGTGCCCTCGGGCATGAAGGCGCGGGAGCGGTTCACATAGGCGATCGTTTCGGAGAGCGCCTGCGACATGTCGGTTCCGGGGTGAAACTGGAGCTTCATGATGGAAGCACCCTGGATCGACTTGGATTCCACGTGGGAAATGCCGGCGATGTAGAGGAAATGATATTCGTAGCGGTAGGTCAGGTAACCTTCCATCTGGGCCGGATCCATGCCGCCGTAGGGCTGGGCGACATAGATCGTGGGCACGCCCAGCGGAGGAAAGATGTCCCGCGACATCCGCTGGACTGCCAGGCCGGCAGCCAATGCCACTGCCAGCACAAGGACTACAACCGTGAACGGACGGCGCAGTGCCGTGTCTAGAACATTCATGCTGCGGTGGGGGCGATTCGTCGGGCTGCCGGGGAAGGCGGGGCTGGAGGCCCCGTCCGCCTTCCGAAAGCGGATATCCCGGCATGGAATTGACAGAGACAACCGGGAAGGCGCATGGTTACAAGAAATTTCTCGATCATGCCGTGTGAATTCCACATTCCCTGATGCCGGCCGTTTACGATCACCGTAATCGATGAACCACAGAAAAACATCCGCAGTCGAGCGTGAAATCCTGCGCCCGCTTTGGAAGGTTCACATCCTTCACCACGCCTGCGAAGCTCCCTTTGTGGCAAATTGGATGCTGGAGGAGCTTCGTGAACACGGATACCGGGTCAGCCCCGGCACGCTCTATCCCATGCTCGCGAGGCTATGCAGGCTCGGATGGCTGAAGATCATTCAGCGCACACCTGCAACCCGAGGGCGGAGGACTGTGCATTACCGGGCGACCGCGCTGGGGAGGCAGGCGCTCCAGGATGTCCAGGCACGCCTGCGGGAACTGCAGGGAGAGGTCTTCAGGAAACGCTGATCACTGAAAGGTGCGCCCGTCCGGGCGTTCAGCGCAGGAGTTCGGGAGGGAACTTGGCGGCGGGGCTTCCGCTCGCGCGGCGGAGGTTCTGGAAGTTTCCGCGATCGGGGCGAAGAGGCATTTCCTCGCCGTGCGAGGCCTCAAGCAGGGAGAAGAGGCGTGTATTGTAGCGGTGAATGGTGTCCTGGAGTCCGGGCTCGAAGATCAGGTTCTTCGTTTCACCGGGATCGTTCTGGAGGTCGTAGAATTCATCGATGTCCCACAGTCCCTGCACGCGGATGTACTTGTAGCGGCCGTCGCGCACGGCATGCAGGGTCGGCGTCTGCGGGAAATTCTTCTCCCAGAAGTACTCGTAGAGCACCTCGTTGTCCCACTTTGTCTTGTCGCCTTTCATGACGGGCCAGAAACTGTGGCCGTCGATTTTTGGCATGGTTTCCTTGACGCCTGCAGCCTGGAGGAAGGTGGGTGCAAAGTCGATGTTGGCGACGACCTCCTCGACGACACGGCCCGGCTTGATCACGTCGGGGCACTGCATGAGCAGCGGGATGCGCATCGAGACCTCGTAGGCGGTGCGCTTGTCGATCAGGCCGTGTTCACCGAAGGCAAAGCCGTTGTCGCCGGCATACACGACCAGTGTGTTCTCGAGCTGACCGCGTTCCTTCAGTGCCGCCAGCACGCGCCCGACGCTGTCGTCAACGGCCAGCAGGGTTTCACAGTAGCGGCGGTAGTATTTGGCGATGTCGAGATCGGTGTGGTAGGGGAAGTCCACACCGTGCCATGAGTTGCGCTGGTTCTGCACCCACATCGGCGCATGCTCGTGGTGGTGGAGCGACTCCGGAACCGGGATGGCCTTGTCCTTGTAACGATCGAGATGGCGATCGGCGGGCACGAACTGTGAATGCACGGCCTTGTGCGAAAGATAGAGAAAGAACGGCTGGTCCCTGGGGATGCTCTTCATCCACTCGACGGCGTAGTCGGTCAGTTCGTCGGTGATGTAGCCGCGCTGGGGCACGAGCCTGCCATCGACATTGAGTTTGTTGGTCGGCCCCTTCGTCTCGTGATCGGTCCCGCGATTGTCGGCCCAGTATTCACCCTGTCCCTTGAAGCTGACCCAGCGGTTGAAGCCGCGCTGGGGACCGGCATCCCCTCCGCCCATGTGCCATTTTCCGAAAAACCCGGTGCGGTAGCCGGCATGCTGGAGCACCTGGGGGAAAAACAGGAGGTCGCTCCTCACCGGATAGTTGTTGTCGATGACGCCATGGTTGTGTGCATACAGTCCCGTGAGTATGGAGGCGCGACTCGGCGAACAGAGGGCGGTCGTGACAACGGCGTTCTTGAGGTAGGCACCGTTCCTGGCGAGGGAGTCGAGGTTGGGAGTCTCGAGGAAGGGGTGTCCGAGGAAACCCATCGCGTCATAGCGATGATCATCCGCAAGAATGAAGATGATGTTTCGTGGCGCCGCCTGGACCGCCGTTGCAATGGCGGCGGTCAGGAAAAAAAGCACTGCGCGGAGACGCGATGGAAGGGGCGGTTTGATACGCATGATGGGCCGTTTCTATCAATCCGATCTTGAAGTGCGAGAGGATTGATGGGACCCGCAGCGGAAATTTCCGACAGGGCACGCGGTCTCCTGAATTTGCTTTATAGATCAAGTAAATCCGTGGTTGCGAAACGCACCTGCGGGGTTTGAGGTTTCATGCAAACCGCCTGACACTTTGAACCCGTTTACCTCCTGCTGACGCGGGCACACTGTATCCTGCGCGCCTTCCGTTCATCCCAGAATCGCATGCTCATGATCCTGCAAAGCCCAACAACATGAAAACCCTTCTTTCCTTTTCCCACACGAATTGCGCAGCCGCCGCCCGCGGATACGCCATGAGCGCGGGAGTTTTCCTTGCGGCCCTGGCAGGCTTTCCATCAGCGCTGGTTTTCGGGGCGTCCGGGTCGGATCCTGTCACCGATCTCAGTGCAGCGAGCCTTCACCATAGGATTTCTGCGGTCGACCGTGCTTCCGAGATCGGATACTTTGGGACCAGTCCCGAGAGTCCGGACGGAAAACGGATTGCCTACGTCCTCTATGACGGCCGGCCCAGCGTCGGCGGGCCGAAGGAAGGCAGTGGCGGACTGTACCTGTGCGCCGCGGACCTTACCCATCATGTCAAGATCAGGGACATCAGCCGGATCCGCTGGGAGGACGGTGCTGCGGTGATCTGGCTCAGCAACGATGCGCTCGCCTATCTGACCTACGAGAATGGCGATGTGCCGGTGACTTACGTCATCAATGCGAGCGGAAAAGTATTGAGCGGTCCGATTGAAGGTTTCCTGGGGCATGGTGACGCACCGAATGGAAGCGTCGCCATGTCCGTTGACAATCGACAGTACCCAAAGGGCAGCAAGTTGGGCACAAATGGCATCTACCTCTACAAGGATGGCCGCGTCACGCAGATCGTGGACACGGTGAGGGATTTTGGACCGCTGAAGGATCGCATGGCGGGCAACGACAACGCGCGCGAATGGAATCTCTTTCATGCACAGCTGAGCCCGAAGGGAACCTATCTATCGATCCGGCTCGATACGGAGCTGGGCAAGCAGTACCTGGTGACATGCAGGACGGATGGCACGGACGTCCGTTACTTCGGACAGCCGAGGAAACCCCTGCACCAGCAGTGGTTTGATGACGAAACCCTCTTCGGGCAGGAGTTTGTTTCGAAGCCGGCCGATGGTGGGCCGCGGTTCCGTGGAAAGCGGTGGGACAGGGATGGCAAGGAATTGGAAACCATCTTTGGCGTCGGGAATCATCCTGGCATCTCTCCGGACAGGAAATACGTCGCCACGGACAATCAATATGAACTCGATCCGGTTACCATCACGCTTTACCGGATCGGCAGTACCCGGCCCGTGGCCCTCCTCATGAAGGAGTCGCCGGGTCCCGTCTGGAGAATGCGTACCCATGTGAATCCGGCGTTCTCGCGGGATGGCCGGTGGGTGTATTTCAACAAGCCGGTCAATGGCGTTCCCCAGGTCCATCGTGTGTCCATCGACCGAGTGATTCGTGGCAAGGACTGATTCGATCTCGTGTGACCAACTGAGCGGCAGGGGGTGCGAGCGGGTCCCCTCAAGGGTGGAACCGGCGATTGTGCGGCACCGGCGGGAGCCGGAATTCATTTCTGGTGGCGTTCCGGGGCCGTGTGGTGCGCGCAGCCCATCATCTTCCAATCATGAGTGACCTTGCCTTCCATTCGAAACAGCACACGGGGCTCTTCTCGATGTCACGACTGCTTCTCGGAATGGCCGCGTTGTTTGGAGTTGCAGCCACACGGGCTCAAACGTGGCTGCCGGCCGCCCATCGTTTTCAGCAAACCTACAACAATGGGCTCATCGGCAACTATGGAATCCAGTTTCAGCGGGTGATCACGTGGAACGAGGGGACCACGGATCCGGCGAAACGGGCGTGGGTCATAACCGGCCAGGATGAGAATGGCGTGCGGGTCTCGTACGACTACGGCGCCACCTGGACGTCGCCACGGCTTTCCGGGTTGTTCTGCTCCAAGATGGCCAGGCTCTATCTCAACACCGACGAGGATCTATTCGTTGCGTTGGGAGGCATGCATAGCATGCCCAATTGGTGGAGGACCGTGGACTGTGGGGTCATCTGGACAAACATTTCCGGCAATGCTCCGCGCACCCTTTGGGCGGGTGTGGTCCACCCTCTCACTGGGGATTTGATTGGCTTCGGTTCGATGGGTGAGCACATCCTGCCGGCACCGGCCGGCTATCCGGACATCCCGAACAAGAATCCGCTGACCAATCAGATGAATGCGTGGTTTGCGGCTGTGCCGAAGGCGCCGATCATTCCGGCAACCGGCGGTGTCGCTTCCGGAACCGCCGCCGTTCAGCCTGCACTTCTGACGGGGATCACGGCGGGAGGAACCGTTGAATTCCTGCGTCGCGCGGGCACGGGTGGAGGCACCTCACAGGACGTGATGCATGGCGCTGCGGCACCGCGCTTCGTGAAGCTCGTGCGAATCGGCTCGCTGATAAGCGCCTATCATTCGTCTGACGGAGGCATATGGACGCAAATTGGACCGACGATGACGATTCCGATGCGCGGATCGGTGCTGGCTGGGGTGGCGGGTTGTTCGATCGTCAACTCGCCGAACCTGTACAGGTCCACGTTTGAAGGGGTGTATGTGAGATGAGTACATTCCTCCTCGAAGAAGCAGGGTTCAGCGTGCCGCAGGAAATAAGGGGGGCGCATTGATCGCAGGTTACAGACGGCTTGAAGGCCGGAATTCCATTTCGATGGAGCGTGAGGAATTGCCTCGGGGTGCCTCACGCGCGGGTGCCGGTCTGCGGCGTGAATTCAATTGCTTCCCGCCTCCACCGGCATTCGCTTTAGGAACCTTTCGCCCGCCTGAGCGGGAGCCTTTATGATCACGACCCACCTGACTTGCGCCCCCAAGACTCAAAAGAACGATCGCCTGATTGAAGGCGCTTCGCCGACCTTCTCCGATCGGCCGCCGAGGACCGGTGTGCTGTGCGTTTCGACGTGGCTCATGGTTGCCCTTCTTCTGGGATCGTCCGGGCTCAATGCACAGACACCTTCAACGACGCCGGATCCCATGAGAGTGCTTGGGGAAGGCGTGGCAAAAAGAGGCGAAGGCCCGTTGCGTGACTTCCTCAGAAAGGAGTCCCTCGCGGCGCTGGATTTGCGGCGAAAGGCATACGAGTCGCTCAAGAGTGCCGACAATATCAAGGCGTACCAGAGCCGGCTTCGCGGGCATTTCATCGAGTCGCTCGGAGGTTTTCCCGAGCGCACGCCGCTCCGTGCGCGTGTCACGGGCGAACTTCGTGGCGAGGGTTTCCGCGTGGAGAAGATCCTTTACGAGAGCCAGCCCGGGTTTGTGGTGTCGGGACTCCTCTACCTGCCGCTCGCGGGGGCGGCTCCCTTTCCCGCGGTGCTGATGCCCTGCGGTCACTCGGGAAGCGGAAAGGCGGCCTATCAGGCGCCCGCCATGGCGCTGGTCACGCACGGGTTCGCTGTCTTCTGTTTCGACCCGATCGGCCAGGGAGAGCGGCTGCAGGTGAGTCAGGGAGGGGCGTCCCGTGACGGTCCGGCTCCGAATGCGGTGGCCAACCCGACCAATGAACACACGATCCTGGCTCCGGCTCCCATTCTGTTGGGCAGGAACCTGGCGACCGACATGATCTGGGATGGCATGCGTGCGATCGATTATCTCGAAACACGTCCGGACATTGATGCGAAACGAATCGCCTGCGCCGGCAATTCCGGTGGCGGCCTGATGACCTCGTATCTGATTGCGCTTGAGCCGCGCCTTGTGGCGGCGACGCCCGGGTGTTTTGTCACGACGAGCGCCCGCAAGAATGAACATCCGGGACCTGGCGATCCCGAGCAGGATATCTTCGGGCAGTATGTCTATGGCATGGACATCCCCGACTATCTTGTCATGGCGGCGCCGCGTCCGGTGCTGATCCTGTCGGCCACGAGGGACTATGTGCCGATTGCGGGGGCATGGGAGGCATTCCGCGATGCGAAACGCGTTTACACGCGGCTCGGCTATCCCGAGCGCATCGATCTCGTGGAGACCGACGCGACCCACGGCTACAGTGTGCAGCTGCGTGAGGGGACGGTTCGCTGGATGCGCAGATGGATGGTGGGCATTGACGAGCCGATATTCGAGAAGGGGGTTCCGCCCTTCAAGAATGGGGAGTTGAACTGCGCGCCGGATGGTTCAGTGCTCAAGCTGCCCGGCGCGAGGTCACTCTATGACCTCAATCGCGAGCGGGCTGAGGCCCTCGCGAAGGCTCGAAAGCCTGTCTGGAGCGGTCTGAGCGAATCCGCAAAGCGCGAACGTGTGCGGCAGGTGGCGGGTATTCGTAAAGTGGATACTCTGCCCCCGCTTGGGATCGAGTCCCGGGGCAGTTTCGAACGAGCCGGCATCCGCATTGAACGCCTGGTCTTCACGCGTGAAGGAGATGTTCCGTTGCCCGCCCTCCGGTTCAATCCCAAGAATCCCTCTGGCCGGACCTGTCTTTATGTTCATGGTGGAGGCAAGCAGGCGGATGCGGCGGAAGGCGGTCCCATTTCGCGACTTGTAGCCGGGGGCACGGAGGTCCTGGCGGTGGACTTGCGCGGTTTTGGGGAGACAGGCATGGGCGCCTGGCGCACGAGGCCGGCTGCGGTGGCGGGTGACAACGGTGCCGAATTCCTGATGGCCTACATGCTTGGCAAGTCGTTTGTCGGGATGCGGGCCGAGGACATTCTCTCGGTGGCGAATGCCTGGCGCTTGAGGCCCGAAGGTCCTTCCGGCCCGGTTGATCTCGTCGCGCTGGATGAAGCGACGATTCCCGCTCTGCATGCCGCGGCCGTCGAACCCACGGCCTTCACTTCGGTGCAGCTTCATCGCGCGATCGATTCGTGGGACCGGGTGGTGGAGGCAATCATTCCCCACCGCCAGTTTGAGTCCACGATCCAAGGTGTCTTGCGCACCTATGATCTGCCTGACCTGGTGCCACTGGCCGGCCATGTCAGGTATGTCGATCCTGTCGATGGAGAGGCGAAGCCATTGGGAGGCGCGCGTTCGCGGCGATGATTCTGTGCAAGTTCGGTTGAGACACGCCTTGATGCAGAGAGGCTTCAGTTTCGAGATGCAGGAACTGCCATCTGTGGTCTGAGCCGCGCGCATTTGGAAGCCTGCGACCTAAAAGTGCGCCCTGGCGCGAAACGCGGACTCGTGCGTCGACTATTGCAGACCGGTTTGCTGTAGCGACCGGTTCAGCGGTGCTTTTCAGGTTGCAGGCATGGAATTTGCTAGTTCATTCTGGTACCGTAGACCACTACCGTTACATACACATGAGCAAGAAGAGCAAAGCATCCGCAAAGCCTGCCGCCCCACAGGTCAAGAAGAGCAAGGCACCGAAAGTCGCTACGGCGAAGTCGGTCGGGACGAAGCCGGTTACGAAGGCTGTTGCTCCCCGCAGGAAGTCGGTGCCGCCCAAACCGGTGGCGCCAAGTCCTGCCGCTGAAAGAACCTCCGCCATCGCGAAGGCGCCCGCTCAGGAGCGTGTGCCGGAGGAAGTCACGATCACCGTGCAGATGGACGTTGGTTTCGGCAATCAGCTGTTCATTCGAGGCGAAGGCGCCGGGCTTTCGTGGACCTCGGGCGTGCCCCTTGAATGCGCGTATGACGATCAATGGACCATCAGGCTGACGCCGGTCTATGGTCCCATCACCTTCAAGCTGGTCCTGAACGATCTGACCTGGAGTCTGGGGGAAAACTTTGTTGTGGAGCCCGGCGAGAGCCTGGTGCTCACCCCACAGTTCAGTTGAGTCCGGGGGAGAAGGCTCCCTTCAATCCTGGTTTTCCTCGATCTCCGGCGGCTTGATCTCCCTGAGAAGGCGATCGAGCTCAGCCTGGGTCGGATTGCGGATCGAAACAATTCCAAGGTCCGCGCTGCCCGCAGGAAGGTTTGCCCTGATGCGCGTCCCGGCTGCATGGCCCAGAAGAGCGGCTGCCAGCGGAGAATGATGGGGCAGACACTCCATGCCCGACTCCTCATCGGTGGCCGATTCCCCGTGAGTGGTCACCAGGAACACAAAACGATGCCGGCGACGGGAGGTGACGTCCTCCTTTTCAATGGTTGCGACATGGCCGAGTTGAAGGGTGTCGGTTGGTTTTGTGAGCCAAGAGGAGGGATCGACTTCGATGAAGGTGTTCCGGGCAACAAAACGATCCAGCGCCGTCATCTTGCGATCGACGGCGCGAATCGCCTCCTTGGCCGCCTTGAACCCGAAGTTTTCGCGCAGATCACCCTGACTGTGCGCTTCAACCTTGTCCCTGACAAGGTCAGCGCGCTTGGCCTTCAGCGCCTCGAACTCCTCCGCGAGGATGCGGTTGTACCCCTGCCGAACATAGATGGTTGCGGGTTGCGGTGTGCTGGTCCGAAAAATCCTTTTCCGTGAAATTGACATTCAGGAAACGCAACAAAGAGCTGCGCCGACGAAATGGCAATTGCGCATGGAGCGCCGGCAATGTCCGGGGAAGCGATCCGGCCTAGAGGCTGAGCTTGATGCCTGCGAGTGCCGACCAGGAGCGATACTCGTTCTTTTCGGACAGCCGGCTGATATTGTCGAGGTAGCTGCGGGAATTCTCGCCCAGAAGATTGCTTCCTTGAATGAAGATCCGGACCTTTTTGATGACCTGGTATTCGGCTACGAAATCCAGCGCGGTACCTCCCACGTCGAAGAGGCCTAGATTGACGACGGAGCCGCCGGAACTGTCGCGCGTGAGGTTTCCCACACCCAGCGCCTGAAAGTAGGAGATGGCGGCAGGCGTAGAGAAGGAGACCTGTTCATCGAGAATCTTGCCGCTGTCCCTCAACGAAAGTCGTGCGAGGAATTTTTTGGATTCGTAGTTCAATCCGACTCGAATCAACCGATCCGACTGCCCGGGGACACGATCGAGCCCGGTCTGCGCCTGGTTCACATCGAATGAGAGCACAGTGAAACTTGCGGACGCAGAGAACCCCCATGCGATGTTCCTTTCGACGCTGGCCTCGAATCCGTAGACCTTTGCGACGTCCCCATTGAGGGTGGAGGAAACACGGACGGACTGCAGATTCGGGATGGCGGAGTATTCCGGAAAGTTACCCGGAGGCGCGATGAAGGTCGAATCGTAGATCCAGTTGTGCAGTTCCTTGTAGTAACCGGCGAGGGATGCGACGCCGCCCGACGGGAAGTAGTGCTCAATGCTTACGTCAAGATTGGTGGATTGGGTTGGCTTCAGCCTGGAGTTGCCCCGCTGGAGATTGACGATGGTGCGACCGGTATCGGAGTCGGTGCTGAGCGTTGCGTAGGATGACGGCGTCAGTTCCTCGAATTCGGGGCGGGACAGGGTTCTTCCCAGCGCCATGCGGAGGTAAGTGTCATGCCTGAGCCGGTAGTTGAGGTGGATACTTGGGTAGATGCCGTCATAGCTTCCTGTGCCGCGAACGGCGCGTGGAAGGTCGATTGCGGGATTCCCGGTGACGTCGGCTGTGAAGCCGCGGTAATCCGTCGCGGTCCTCTCCCACCGCAGTCCGCCGAGGATTGTGAGCGATCCGAAATCGCGGCTCACCTGTGCGTAGAGCGCGCTCACTTCCTCCTTGGCGCCGAGATCCTGGATTGTGCTGTCGCGACGATTGTCCGCAGAAGCCGAAGTTCCTCCAAGGACGTTTGAAATCAATGTCCTCGGATCGGTCGGGTTCTGGTCACGAAGGCTCTGGTAGGTGGGGAAAAGGCCGAGGTCCTGGCGGCCGTTGAAGAAGCCGTTCTCGGTTGCGAACTGCGCGTTTGCAGCATTGAACGCAAAGGCGGGGCTGATGATGAAGTCGCGCTGGTTGTCCTTTTGTTGCGCGCGATATTTTGCGCCGGCCTTGAAATTGAAGTCACCGGGCAGGGTGCGACGGTAGTTCACCTGATAGGTGTCGATGCGATCCTTGGCGGCAATGGCTTCAGCCCGGCGTTCCGTGATGTTGAAATAGCCGCGTGTGCTCGGACCGTAGGTGGCGGGATCGAAGAAGTCCGGGACGTGGGGATTTGCCGAGGTATTGTAGAAGAATTCGCCCGGGCGGATGACGGAGAAATCCGGATTGCCGAGATCGGCAACCTGCGCGCGAAGCTGGATGTCGTCCGCGGTGAAGATGAAGGTGTCGTTTACGAAATCCCGCCGTGACCGCCCGAAGCTTGCGCTGTAGTCGAGATCGGCGTCGTGCCAATGGTGACGGCTCTCCACCTGCAGCCGTCGGATGGACTCCTCCTCGTCCTGATCGACGATGCGACGTGCGATGCGCTGCTCGTTTCCGAAGTAGAAGGTGTTGCTCGATTCGTCGAGGTAGACGTACTCGGCGTGCGGATAGGATCGGTTGACGGGATCGTTTCCGGTTGAACGGTCATAGCGCCACAGATTTCGGATCTGGGGGCGCTGTTCGTTGAATTGGGAAAAGAAGGTCCTGAGACTGAGGCGCCAGTCATCCCGCACCTGCCAGTCCAGGTTGAGGTTTGCCCCGGTATTTTGATTCGACTGGACGGTTCGGCGGTAGTCGACGCGACTGGGGAGGAACACGCGATTGGAGGGCGTATCGGTGATGCGGGGAAAGGCGCGGTCTTTCGTGACGAGTTGGTCGAACACATAGTCCTCAGGATCAGCGCGGATTTCGTCCCGCAGTTTCTCGTTTTCGGCTCGGGTGAGGGAAAGGAAAACGCCAAGGTTATGATTCAGCTTGTTGCTATAGGTGACTGCTCCCCGGCGCTGCCAGCCGTCGCCGTAGTCGTCCACTCCATACAAGGCGCGGGCGGTGATGAGACGGCGGGAGAGGTCGAGGCCGGACTTGGTTTCGACGTTGACCACGCCCCCGATCGAATCGGCATCCCGCTCCGGAGTTGGAGCCTTGAAGATGCTGATGGAGCCTATGAGTTCCGCGGGAATGTTATCGATGGAAACGCCACGGGTCCCGCCCTGGTTGGAGGGAAGCCGGTCTCCATCGAGCTGGAGGGAGTTGAAGCCTCCGCCGAATCCGCGGATGGAGATGCCGCTGCCGCCGCTTTGTCCCGCGCCCGATGTGTAGACTCCCGGGAGCCGCTCGACGACGCTTCCGATGTTGCTTTCGACAAACTGACCGAGCCTGTCCGTAGACAGGAAGTCGCCGATGCTGTCGGCATCACGCTTTTCCTCGGCGGAGCGATTCCGTTCATCGGACAAGGCGTAGACGACAAACGGATCGAGCACGATCATGGCGTCATCCGCAGGAGCGGCACGATTTGTTGCCGAGGGTGCCTGGGCGATGGCTGGCTTGATGGACAAGATGATTGGAATCAGCAGGAAGCAGATGCGGTTTTTCATGGTCATACGGGGTGGGTTGGTGGCTGGCTGGGAGTCTTGGTGAAGGGAGGAATGAAGAGAATAGCGCCATTACTCACATTTGAGAGTAGCCATTGTGCGAAGGCCCGCCATCGAATGCCTTTTAGCCCGCGATCGCGTTCAACGAATCGTCCAGCCCGGCATCCACGTGCCGTCGATCAGGATGCGGCCCGGGATCTTTGGGATACCGCGCTCGTTCCGTTGCCATTGGCTGATCAGTTGCTCCATGGCGGCGGCGCCAATTGCGCGCGAATTCTCGTAGATTCCGGCCCGTCCGTCATCCGCCGTATGAAGCGATACCAGGGCGTAGCCAAGTTCCGTTGGTATGCGGATGCCCAGGCGGAGGAGGGCGTTCCATACGGGTTCGCCGTCCGAGATCGCGGATATGATGATATCCGGGCGGTTTGACTTGATCCAGCGGGCCAGATCCGAATCGGCCAGCGTGTCAAAGAGGAGTGGTGGGAGCCTGCGTCCGGGCGGGAGATCTGCCTGATGGGTCAGGTATCCCCCGAGCCACCCCCGGTTCACCCGCAGGTCAACGATGCGGGGCAGGGCGAGGCCGATTCTCCGGTAGCCACGCTCGCTCAAGCTCTGCGCAAGCAGGGTCATCGACGAAAAGTGATGGTTGCTGACGAGGTGAAGGCGTGGGGAGGTGAGCGTGTATCCGATGGTGATTGCAGAGTAGTCGTCCCAGCTCAGGTCCAGGGTGATTCCAGCATGTGGCTGCGGTGCGAGGACCAGCGCGCTCACACCCCGGGCACGCATGATCTGGTCCGCCCGCGCGACGGACATGCCATCCTCGCGAAGCCAGAATTCCTCAAGTCGAAAGCCTCGCTCGCCTGCGCGATGCGCGGCGCCGTCGAAGAGTTCGCTGAAAAGACGCGGTTCTCGCCAGCCGTCGCGACGCGTGTAATTGGTGATCCACAGCACCACCGGTTCCTCCGCGGGCAGACGAAGTGAGCGGCGGTATTTCATGAAAGCCGAAAGCATCGGATCCTGTCGGTATCCGAGGACGTCTGCTGCCGCACGAATCCGGTCGCGAGTTTCCTTGGGAATGCTGCGATGGTTGCGAAGCGCCAGGGAAACGGTCGTATGGTGCACTCCCACGCGGGCCGCGATATCCTTCAGGGTCGGACGCCGCTCTTGCATCGGCTCACCTTGCGAAGGCGATGGAACCGGGCAAATCTCAATTTTGGGCTCCGGGCGTGCCGGAGGCAGGGTATCCGATCGTCGGGTGGGTGTTCGGTTCGCGGTGAAATTTCAGGTGTTCCAGGGCGGGCATGATTATCTTATTCGGGGAGGGGTTTGCCGCTTGAGTCGAATGTGAATTGCCCAACGCTGGCGCGCCCCCCATGGCATCTCAGCCTGCTTCTGAAATCCAACCGGCACCGACTTCGCTCAAGGGATTGATCCGGCAGTTGGGGCCGGGCCTCATCATCACTTCGATCATTGTCGGCTCGGGAGAACTGATCGTCACGCCAAAGCTGGGCTCCGAGGTGGGAATCAGACTTCTCTGGTTCATCATCCTGGGCTGCCTGCTCAAGGTTTTTGTCCAGATTGAACTCGGGCGATATGCCATCACACGGGGTATGACGACCCTCGTGGCGCTGAACGGTCTGCCGGGCCCCCGTATCGTTGTCTCCTGGGTTCTTTGGATCTGGCTCGGGATGTATGTCTGCCTCGTCCCCCAGGTGGCCGGCATGGTGGGGGGTGCAGCCACGGCGTTTCAGCTTGCGGGTCTCAAGATGGCCGTGGAGCCGCTTGCGATCGCCATAGGCATGAGTTGCGCGGTGCTGCTTGTGATCGGACGGTACCGGTTGGTGGAGGTCGCCTCCACCGCAATGGTGGCGGGTTTCACCATTACGACCGTCATTGCCGTTGTGGCGCTTCAGTCCACTCCCTATGCCATCACCGGATCGCAGATTGCCAGCGGATTTTCGTTTCAACTGCCCGCAAACGTGGCGACGGCATTTGGATGTTTCGGTCTGATCGGAGTCGGCGCCTCCGAACTGATCTACTATCCGTACTGGTGTCTTGAGAAGGGCTACGGTCGCCGGTTGGGGCCGGATGACGGCACGAGTGACTGGCAGGTGCGCGCGAAGGCGTGGCTGCGGGTGATGCGCATCGATGCCTGGACCTCGTTTTCGCTCTACACGTCGACCACCGTGGCGTTCTACCTCCTGGGTGCGGCGGTTCTCCATGCGAAGAACATGAAGGTCGAGAACACGCACATGATCGAGACGCTCTCGCACATGTACCGCACGACCTTTGGCGAATGGAGCCTCTGGCTTTTTGTCGTGGGCGCACTGGCGGTGCTTTATTCGACCATCTTCGGGGGCACGGCCTCCAATGCGCGCCTGTTTGCCGACGCCCTCGACCTGTGGAAAATAAAGAAATATCGCGACGAGGCGGAGCGTGTGAAGTGGATCAAGATCGGTTGCGTCGTCCTCCCGGTGCTCTTCACAGGAGTTTTCCTCTGGGCCGGCAACCCGGTGTACCTCGTGTTTGTAGGTGCCATTGCGCAAGGGCTGATGCTTCCGTTTCTCGCTGGGGCCGCGCTCTATTTTCATTTCACGAATCCCCATCGGGGACTGCGAGCTGCGCCCGCGTCCCTTGCGGGACTCTTGCTGGCCGCCGCCGCGATGGGATCCCTGGGGGTGTACCAGGTCGTCACCGCATTCTGACGGAATCCTGCCGGGGTTGCGGCGCGAAGGGACGCGGTCGTGGCCTACGACCGGATGGCAGCATCGATCGCCGTGAGAAGTTGTGAGCGGCCCTCCTTGGTGAGGGTGGAACTCTGGAAACAGGGCGGAGCGGGACGACCCCGCTGCGCCAGGGTATCCAGAAAGGCGGCGACGGCCGCACGCGTCCGGGTCGGTGACTGTTTGTCCGTCTTGGTGAAGACCAGGGCGTAGTCGAGTTCGAGTTGATCGATCCACTCGATGAATTCCAGATCGATCGCCTGGGGGGCGAGGCGCGAATCGATCAGCACGAAGAGCAGGCGAAGATTTTCGCGGCGTTCAAGGAAGTCGTTCACAGCTTCGTTGAAGCCGGCCCGTTCGGCCTTCGCGACCTTGGCGTAACCGTATCCGGGAAGATCCACGAGCAGCCAGTTTCCGTTGATCCTGAAGAAATTCATCAGCACGGTCTTGCCGGGGGTGGCGGAGACCTTGGCGAGATCGCGGTGGCCGGTCAGCAGATTGATCAACGAGGACTTGCCCACGTTTGAGCGCCCGATGAAGGCAATCTCCGGGAAGTTGGACCTCGGGGCTGCGTCCAGATTGGGAGCGCTGACCAGGAACTCTGCCGATTTGATTTTCATGGAGGAAACAAGCCTTTCGGAGATGATGACTGCGGATGAACAATCGCAAGACCATCGCCGACGGGATTCCGTGAAAGTGCAACGCGGAAAGCCGCGCGTTCGAGCACTGGTGACCCGCCGCAACAGCGAGACTCTCGGAGAATTGGGATGGCCAAGGGGAGTTGCGAAACCTTAGGGTCGTTCGCGAAGAAGGCCCCCTTTCGATTTCCCATGCGCCCGATTGTACAGATTTCCCTCGACATCATTGATCTGGATGAGGCGGTTCGCACTGCGGAGATTGCCGTGAGGGCTGGGGTGGATTGGCTTGAGGCGGGGACTCCGCTCATCCTTGCCGAAGGGCTTCATGGTGTTCGCCGCCTGCGCGAGCGGTTTCCAGCGACACCGATTGTTGCGGACCTGAAGACGATGGATGGAGGCTATCTCGAGGCGGAAATGATGGCCCGGGCGGGTGCGACGCATGTGGTGGTGATGGCGCGGGCACATCGGGAGACCCTGCGCTGTGTCGTCAAGGCGGGGAGGGACCACAATGTCAAAGTGATGGGGGACAATCTGGGGTGTGAGGATTGGGTGGCGGGTGCCCGCCTGCTGGAGGATCTTGGCTGTGACTATGTCATTCACCACATCGGCTACGATGAGCGGCGTGGAATCGCGGCTGCGGGATTGAGAATGCCCAGTCCCCTTGACTGCCTGCGCGAGGTGGTGGCCGCGGTCAGTGTGCCGGTGCAGGCCGTCGGCGGGCTGACGCTCGAGCAGGCCATGCAGACACCCGGTTATGGCGCCCCGCTTGTCGTTCTCGGTGCCCCTCTCACGGTTGATGCGGACCAGTTCAAGACAGCTGACGGGGATCTGGAATCGATCCTTCGGAAGATATGCGAACGTGTTCACGGTTTCGGTGATGTGCCGGTCGGAAAGGATCGGTGCCGTGGGGTGCTATCATAACACTGCCGGATGCTTGTCAGCGCCGACGCTCGCGGTTTGAATCGATCCTGTTTCGAGAATTCAACCAGTCCGTCCCGATCGAGATCGATGTCCGCCGTGATTGCGCGAGCGGGGCGTCATCGCCATCCGGGATGCAACCCAGTCCAACTCCAATGAACGACATGCGAGCGATTTTTCTGACGATGTGTTTCCTGCCCGGGATGCTTTGGGCTGCCGAGAGTGTGCCCGGCCCGGAGGGCTGGCGGTTCGAGGAGATCCGGCGTTTTGCCGCACCTGAGGCCCGGCAGGGTGTGGCCGCGGACCGGGACTACCTCTATGTGATTTCCAATCACGACATCGGGAAATATCGCAAGACGACGGGCGAGCGCGTGGCTGCCTGGAGTTGTCCCGAAGGCCAGCCGCTTACCCATGTCAATGCCGGGGTCGTGTACATCGGACAGCTTCACGGTGCGCATTCGAACTATCCGGGGGTGCCCCATGTGAGTTCGGTGGAGCTTTGGGATCCGGCGACGCTCAGGCACGTGGGCGCAGTCAGTCTTGGACGAACAGACGGTTCACTCACATGGATTGACCGGCGCTCTGACCACTGGATCGCCTGCTTCGTCCATTATGCCGGCCGAGGAGGGGAGCCCGGGCGTGGTCCCGAGTGGACGCGTCTGGTGGAGTACACGGACGACTGGTCGCCGACGGGAAGGGGATGGGTCTTTCCCCCCGGTGTCATAAGCTACCTGGGTGGTCGGGGCTTTGGCATCTCGGGTGGAGCGATCGGGCCCGGGGGATTTCTCTTTGTTTCGGGCCATGATGAAAAGGCACTGTGTGTGCTCGAATTCCCGGATGCGGGTTCGACCCTGAAATGGGTGGCGACCGTGCCGGTGACTGCGGAAGGTCAGGCGTTTGCCTGGGATCCTGTCGAACCCGGCGTGATTCACATGGTCCTCAAGCGCGAGCGACAGGTCATCACAGGCAGGATAACCCGGGTGGGCTCTCCGGCGAAGTGAGGCCGGTTGCAGGAGATCGCGGGCGCCCGTGCAGGTCCTGCTCAATCTTCCAGGGATGAGCCAAGCAGCAGATGCCCGCGCACGACGGCGCGCGCCATTTCGCCGGGTGCGATCCGGAAGACCTCGCCCTTTGGAAAAAGCAAGCGCACCGCGAGGCTGTACCTGCGGGCGAGCGCGGGGCCGGCCGCGAGCACGATCGGCACGCCCCGAGGCAGGCTTGCGATCTCGGAACCGATCAGCACGCCGCTGAGAAAGTCGGCGCTCTCTTCGGGTGGCATGCACCCCAGCACGGTCCTGGCGCGTGTCCTGAAAAGAGCCGGCCCCATGCCTGATCGCCGCGCCGCCTCGATACCCGCACGGAATGATCGGAGCGAGAGTGCACCACCCGATTTTCCCCCGAAGGTGCTGTGTTTCGACAGGAGCGCGAAGAGTTCCCCGGTGGGGTGCGTGCAGAAATCGGTGATGCGACCTTTTCGGATACGCACATGTTTCGAATGCGTGCCGGGAAGCACCACGAGGCAGTCGTGAGCGAGCACTTGGCGGCCCGGTGCGGCAAAGAGACCCGTGAGTTCGCACTCCTCGCCACGCATGACGTCGCAGGCGGCACGAAGTCCCGAGACAAATCGTACCTTGCGACCTCCGACGCGCCTATCGGCAGTGACGTAGTCCCTTCCAGTGAGGCGGGCAGGAAGTGATGCGTAGCCAAGCGACTGCCAGCCGATCGTCGAGCAGGCCATGCCGGAAATCACGAGGGGGATATCCGTTCGATGCGCGACTCCCAGGGATACCAGGCCGCGCTCCAGCACCGCACGAAACGATCTGTGGCGTGCAGAGATGGAGACGTTGGCGGCGGCGATGGGTTTGGCACCGTCCTCGGTCGAGTGCTCAGCCTCAATCCGTGCCGTTCTCCGGCTCACCAGCCGAAGCCTGAAGCTTGAGGTTCCCCAATCGCAGGAAAGCAGCAGCGGGCCTGCGGGCAGAGGTTTACCATTCGGCGAATCCATTGTCCTCGGCGGTAAAACGGGGATTGTGCCATACGCCATCAAATTTTTCAGCTTCCAGCTTCTTCTCGTCGATTTCGATTCCGAGCCCGGGGAACTCTGGAACCTTGAGGAATCCATTGTCGGTGACAAACGGTTTGACGAGGAGGGTTTCCCCGAGCGTGACGTGTTCCTGAATGAGAAAATTGGGGCAGGCTGCGTCGATCTGAAGCGATGCCGCCAGTCCGACGGGTCCGACAGGGCAGTGGGGAGCGACGAGGATGTCGCGGGACTCCGCGAGTGCCGCGATGCGGCGGGTTTCGGAAATGCCGCCGGCGTGGGCCAGATCGGGCTGGGCGACGCTGATGGCGCGACGGTCAAACAGCGGCTGGAAGTCCCAGCGCGTAAACAGCCTTTCACCCGCGGCGATGGGAATGCGGGTGGATTCGGCGATCAGGCGCATCCCTTCTGCGTCTCCGGGGAGAATGGGTTCCTCGATGAAGAGCGGGTGAAATTCCTCGAGACGTCCCAGGAGGCGCTTCGCATCCGCAAATGTCAGCCGACCGTGGAAATCCGCGGCGATGTCGATGTCCGGTCCGACTGCAGCCCGCAGATTCCTGAACCGGGTGACTGCGGCATCGATCGCGGATTGGGAGGAGATCGGGCGCATCTGCCCTGTCGCATTGTACTTGAAGGCGGTCAGGCCGCGCCGGTCTCGCAGGTCACGAACGGAGTTCACATAGTCGTCTGCGGTGCCGGCGTCGGTCCAGGCGTACATGCGAATCCTGTCTCGAACGCGTCCGCCGAGCAATTGATGCACGGGGGCGCCGAGGCTTTTTCCGAGGATGTCCCATAGGGCGATGTCGATGCCCGCGATCGCCGATCCATGAACGGGTCCTCCGCGGTAGAAACTTCCGCGATGGAGTGTCTGCCAGATGTGCTCGATGCGACGCGGGTCCTGTCCAACCAGCCACTTGCCCATTTCATGGACCATGGTTTCCACCGTCAAAGATCGGGCCTCGAGGGTGGCCTCACCCCAGCCGCTCAGTCCCGAATCGGTATGCACGCGGACCAGGAGCCAGCGGGGACGAACATGGAAGGTTTCCAATCGTGTGATTTTCATCTTGTTTCCCGAAGTATGAACAGGATACGGGTCGCTTGAACAGGAGAGAGCGCGAGCGGGCGGAATTGTTGAACTTCGCCTAACCCGGTTGTGCCCTGCCGGCCGGCTTCTTTTGGGCGAGGGCGTGTCCCAGCAGTCCGCCGAGGAAGAGGGCGAGAGCGATTGCGAGCAGTGCAAACTCATAGCTGCCGCGGTGGTCCTTGATCCATCCCATCGCGGGAGGAAGTCCCACTCCGGCGAGATTGGCGACAGAGTTGATGAGAGCGATGGCCCCGGCTGCGGCAACACCTCCGGCCAGATATTCGGTGGTCACCGCCCAGAAAACCGGCGTCACCGCCCAGTTGAAGCCCACGGCAAGGACAAGCAGCAGGTAGGCGAAGGTATGGTTGCTGCTGAGTGTGGCTGTCGCGAGAAGGATGCCGGAGACCATGAGCGGGAGTCCCAGGTGCCAGCGTCGCTCCCCTGTGCGATCCGAATGGCGACCGTTGGCGTACATGAAGAGGCAGGCGAAGAGGAAGGGCAGGGCGGAATAGACGCTGACGATGAAGTTGCTTGCGTTGGAAAGGCTCTTGAGGATCTGGGGCAGGAAGAGGGTGACGCCGATGGTTCCGAAGGCCTGCAGGAGCCAGAAAAGGCTGAGGAGCCACACGCGGCCATCGCTGAAGGCGCGACGCCAGCCGGCGGCGTGCGAATGTGCGGCGGGAGCCGCGGCGGATTCGTCGGCGATCGTGTTCTCGAGCCAGTCGGCCTGGTCGCTCGATAGCCAGCGTGCACGGGCGGGCCTGTCCGGGAGGTAGAAGAAGACGACGACACCCAGAATCATCGCGGGCACCCCCTCCATGAAATAGAGCCAGCGCCAGCCCGCGATGCCGTGCCATCCGTCGAGATTCAGGAGTGCTCCGGAGAGGGGAAGTCCCACGACTGACGCGAGGGCGGCGGCGATATAGAAGTAGGAAAGTGCACCGGCGCGGTGGCGGGAAGGAAACCAGCGGCTCAGGTAGTAGATGATGCCGGGGGTGAAGCCTGCCTCTGCCGCACCGAGCAGAAGCCGCATCGTGTAGAGTTGTCCGGCAGTGTGAATGAAGGCCATGCCTGTTGCGATCAGTCCCCAGGTCAGCATGATGCGGGCAATCCAGCGGCGGGCTCCCACCCGGGCGAGAATGACATTGCTCGGCACCTCGAAGAGAATGTACGTGACGTAGAAAAGGCCTGCGCCCAGTCCGTACATCCGGGCGCTCAGGCCGAGGTCCGCATTCATCTGAAGCGCGGCGACGGAGATGTTTGCCCGGTCGATGTAGGCGACTAGGTAGAGCAGCATCAGAAAGGGCAGGAGGCGCAGGCTGACCTTCCGGATGAGATCGGGTTCGTGGACGGAGGGGATGCTCATCGGGTGGGGATTCCTTTTGCGGCGGGGATGCGCCATTTCCGAAGGGATTTCGGGGAGGGGTTGTTCTTTAGATTCTCGGGGTGGTGCCCTGAGAGGACCCGCGCCACGGCGGTTGCGCAGGTGAGGCTCGAGTGTCGCCGGCTCTCGACGGTGCCCCCGCCCAGGTGGGGAGTGAGAAGGGTGTTGGGGAGACGTCGCAGCGCCTGGGGCACTCGGGGTTCGTCGGTGAACACATCGAGTGCTGCGCCCGCGAGACGACCCGATTCGAGGGCGGATATGAGTGCGGGCTCATCGACGACGGGCCCGCGCGAAACATTGATCAGGTACGCTCCCTTCTTCATCTGCCGGATTCTTGCCGCATTGATCAGCGTCCGGGATTCCTGGTTCAGGGGAACGTGCAGGGAAACGATGTCCGAGCGGGCGAGAAGTTCGGGGAGCGGAGTGTATCCGGAATCCTGTGACGCCGTGCGTCGATAGTGGATCACGGTGAGACCGAATGCCTCGGCCCGCCTTGCGACGGCGCGCCCGATGGCGCCGAATCCGACCAGACCAAGCACCTTTCCGCGCAGGAGGGATCCGTCCCACGCGCCCGGCTGGAAGCTGCGCCAGCGGCCCGTCCGCACATAGCGATCCGCCTCGGGCAGACGGCGGAGCAGCGAAATCATCGCGCCCATGGCATAGTCTGCCGTTGCCTCGACAAAATAGTCCGGCGCATTGGTGGCGAACACGCCCTGTGCTTCCATGCGGGACAGGTCCAGCTTGTCGACACCCACGGACGCGCTCGCCACGATTCGAAGGTTGGGGGCGCTTTCCAGGATCTCGGCGTCGACCAGAAGTTCCCCCCGGCAGATGATTGCGAAAAGCTTCGGGGCATGCTTCAGGATCTCCTTTCGTGACATGGTGTCACCACCGCCTGGTCCCATGATCAGTCGGGCCTTGCCCAGGAGGGGGGCCAGGTCCTCGCGGCGGGTTGAAGAGGTCACGAGGACCAGCGGAAGCGCGGAGGAAGGCCGGGGTCGGGTGGGGGAAGGCATGCGGAGCAGAGCGGGCGATGATTTCGCATGCATCGCCATTGGCAAACTTCAAGGCTGTGCTATGATAACATCCGGGGAGGTCAGCGCGCGCGGATGCTGGGTCCCTCGACCCATGCGGGTTCGATCAGGACCTGTCGCGCAACGGAGGGCACCCCCCGCTCGTTGTTCAGAAGCTGGGTTGCCAGCAGGTCCATGGCTGCGCCGATGACATCGGCACGACGGTGGTCGATGCCGGCGAAGAGCGAGCAGCGCTCTATCCAGTCATGCACGACGAGTCCGCAGTCGTTGGGGATGTGCTGCCGCAGGTCCTGGGTGAGCCAGTCGGGGACATAGGTGTCGAAGGAGATGATGACATCCGGGCGATGCCGCCGGAACCACGAACAGAAGGACTTCCTGTCCTGTGCAATGTTGTTCTTGGGGAAGAGCAGGATGGGAACCCGGTCGCGCGGCCGGGCCTGCCTCTGGTGATTGAGCATCGCGCCCGTGTAGGTGTGGTCCGACCGGTGATCGATCCACTCCGAAACGGCGAGGCCGATACGACGGTAACCGCGTGCGGTGAGTTCCTGGGTGGCCCTCAGTATGCCGCGGGTCATGTTGGTGCTGGCGCGATGGAGGCCCGGATTGGGCAGGCCGTAGCCGAGTGTCACGGCCGCAAGTCCGGAGTAGTCCATCTCCCTGCCGATGCTTTGGGAGGATTGTGGGGAAACAATGACACCCTCGATTCCCCGGGCCTCCAGTATCTGTCGCAATCGCTGCGGCGACATTTTCGAGCGGTCGAGCCGGAACTCCTCCGCGCGGTAGCCATAGCGTGCGGCGTGGTGGCTGATGTCCGGCAGCGGCGCATAGTGGTAGGCGGAATCGAGCAGGTCGTCGCCCTGGTGGAAGTCGCGGAGGACGGCGATGACGGCCTCCGCGCGATGGTGGCGGTGGCTGCGGACGCGGGCCATCAGGCGTGCCATGTAGGGATCCGGCGAGTAGCCCAGCCGCCCGGCAGCCGCGGTGATGCGTCGCCGCGTCGCCGCCGCGACGCTCGGATGATTTCGCAGTGCCCGGGAGACGGTCATGGCCGAGACGCCGCAGGCCCTGGCAACCGCGTGAAGATTCGCTCCTGGAGACCGTGTGCTCACGGAGAGTTATCATAACACGCCGGTTGGTTTGCGCGTCAATGACGCATTCGCATGCATGACGCCGTCGTGCGCTTCCCGTCCTGATCCCCAGGCGGAAGGCGTCCTGACTCCAACCACTCCCACCTCATGAAACCGCACATCCTCACCCCCGGGAAGCTGCCCGGTGCTGTTCTCCTCCGGCCTGCATTGCTGACCCTGACCCTCGCCTTCGCCGGGCGGGCACCGGCGCAGACTGTCTCCAACACCACGTCCGATGAGAAGGACGTTGTCACCCTGTCGCCCTTTTCCGTGGAAGCCCAGGAGGACGCCAGTGGCTACGGTGTCACGTCTGCCACGTCCGTCACGCGGCTGAACACGCCGCTTCGGGACATTCCGCAGACGGTGAACATCGCCGGCGAGCGCATGATCAAGGAACTGGCGGCTCCCACCCTGGGTGAGGCGGTGGCCTTCCTCCCAGGCGTCACGGTGCGAAACGGCGGTCAGGACCAGTTTCAGGTCCGCTCGATCGATGTCTTCAGCCAGTTCCGCAACAGCTTCCGCTACACCACCGGTACATCGATGCAGTTCCGCAAGGACATGGCCAACATCGACCGCATTGAAGTGATCAAGGGGCTGGGCTCGGCCACGACCGGGCGCGGAGAGGCGGGTGGTGTGGTGAATCTGGTGACAAAAAAGCCGCAGAAGAAGGCGGCGAATTCGATTCGCTTCACGGTGGACGATTTCAGCTACAACAAGACCGAACTTGATTCAACGGGGCCGCTCACATCGGACGGTCGGGTGCTCTACCGTGCGATTGCCTCGTACACGGGCGGGGAGATCTACCTTCCAAACGAACGATATGACACGATCGCGTTCTTTCCTTCCGTTCACGTGCAATTCACGGAGAACACCGATCTCCTGGTGGAAGGCACGCTGCAGTCCGGACGGACACCTTCAGCGGAGTTCTTTGAGATTCAGGACGAGATGCAGTTCTTCTATCGTGCGCCGAACGGTCAGGTGTTCAGGACGTTCCCCCAGGATGGAGCGCTCCACAAGACCCGCATGCTTCCGCAGGACACGCCGCAGACCGCTTCATGGGTTGATCCGGACGCCCAGGACTACGAGGTGATGACCCAGGTCAATCACAAGTTCAACGACTGGCTCTCCACCCGCCAGGGCTTACTGTGGGTCAAGACCGAGGTGGACCGTGAACTCACCCGGCTGCGCGGTTTCGGCAACTATGTCTTCGATCCTGCAAATCCATTGGGACCGCCGATCGATTGGACGATGGCGCTGAGGCACGACACCACGGAGCGTGACACTGAATTCGTGTCCTATCAGGGCGACTTCCTGATGGAATACGACTTCGCGAAGATGTCACACCAGACTCTGGTCGGCTACGAATTCACGCATCGCGACATCTTCGATCGTTTCAAGCGTGCCAATACCGGCGGCATCTTCCGCATTCTGGACAACAGCGCCTTCCTCAACCTCAAGCGAAGCGATCTGCCGGCGCAGAGTGTCACGACGGCGGAAACGCGCGACGTCAAGGAGACCTCCTACTATGTGCAGCATACGCTGAAGGCCTTGGATGACAGGGTGCAGGTCACAGGCGGCTGGCGATATGACAAGATCGAGGAGGACATCCACAATCTGAGGAACGACAGCTTCACGGAATCGCGTCCTGAACCCACGGACAAGACCTGGCGGGTTGGTGCCGCGTACCGTCTGTTCTCCGGGGCCAATCTCTTCGCTGTCCATGCGGAACAGCAGGATCCGGAGCGCAATGTGCTCCGCTTTCCGGAAGGTACATTTGGCGTTGCCGGCCGTGATCCGACCGAGCGGATTTCGGCGTCACGCACCGTCGAATTGGATGAAATCGGCATCAAGTCCGAGCTCTTTGGCGGAAAGTACACGTTCAACGTCTCCTACTACAAGATTCTCGAGGGAAGCGACATCCGCTCGGTGAACTTCCGCACCAACCGGAACGACGAACTGAGTCCATTGTACAACTGGCGCGAGAGTGTCGTTGATCCCAGCGCTACTGCGGAGGGAGTGGAGGTGGAGTTCTCCGGCGCACCCACGGAAAGGCTGTCCTTCTATGCGTCGGGCGCCTTTGCGCACACCGCGATCTTTGCGGTCCAGTCGGACCAGTCGATCGTCAAGAGACGCCAGCGTGGTGACACACCGGTCCGGCTGAATTTCATGGGCAACTATCTGGCCTACCGGAGCCCCGTGTGGGCGGTGTACGTGCAGAATGCCTTTGGGTACACGGACGATGTGGTGCTGAATCCCGACAACATTGTGCTGCAGAGCGGAAGCTTGCGATGGGATGTGGGAGTGCGGGTCCTGCGCAAGCAGGGGCGCGGGTCCTGGGATGCCCAGCTGCGCGTTCAGAACCTTCTCGATCAACGAGTCATCACGGGCACCGCGAATAGCGGAACCTCCCCGCGTCGCGTCGTGTTTTCGCTCGAGAGGAAATTCTGAGCCCATTGTCTCAAATTCCGGATTGCTGAAACCGGGTCACCCTCAATTCCTGAAGCGCCATGCGAACTTTCATGACCGGCACGTGTTTTCTGAAGATCTGGCTCATTGGCATGCTGGGTTGCCTGGGGGACGCCCCGTCGCTCGGCGCGGCAACGGCTCCTGGGCGGCTGCCGTTGCTCATGCCGGATGCTTTCGAGGCGCTGCACCTCGTGTCGTGGCGGGTTGAACCCGGCGCGCCCGATCCGAAGAATCCGCTGCTTGAGCCGAAAATGCCCTGGGATGCCGGCGGCATCATGGCGCATGGGACGGTTCTTCATGATCCGATCGATGGAAAATGGAAGGCCTGGCAGGTCTCAACGCCTGCCGAGGTGACGCTCGATGGACTCGCCACGCAGCACGAGCATCAGCGACGCCTCACGTATCTTGAGAGCACGGATGGCGTGCGCTGGGTCAGGCCTGAACTGTCCTTTGTGCGCTGGCCCGGCTACGAGAAGACCAATATCCTCTTCGATTTGGATTCCGGCGGAACCTCTGTCTATGCATCGGTCCTGATAGATCAGGCAAACAAGGAGTGGCCCTACGAAATGTTTGTCATGAGGGGACCGCTCTACGGTGGCATGAAGGAAAACAAGGTCGGGCATCTGCCGGGTCCCAAGGAACGCCTTGGCACCTATCGTTATCATTCGAAGGATGGCAAGGCGTGGGTGCTGACCGAGGGTCCGCTCGAGGCGGCAAGCGGCGGAGGCGGTGATGTTTCCTATGTGTACCGTGATTCCCGTGACGGCCCCTACTACTCGTACTTCAAGGTCTATCCGAAGCTGCGCGAGGGCGATCGCATCATCACCTATGACAACAATCCCAGGGGAGGGCTCCGGAGTGTGGCGCGCAGATCGAGTGCGGACGGGACCCATTGGGGCGGGGAAACGCTTGTGCTTGCGCGCGACTGGCGCGATCCGGACTACGCACAATTTCTCGAGATATGTCCGGTCAAGGTTGAGGGCGGCTATGTGGCATTGGTGAACTACTACGATGCCGCGATACAGACGATGAGTCTTCAGCTTGCGGCGTCGCGCGATGGCTTTCACTGGTGGCGCCCGGATCGCCGTGCCGCGCTGTCGAATGCTCCCCTGGGGGACTATGGCGGAGGAATGATGTGGCAGATGCATCATCCGATTGTCGAAGGTGGGAAAATGTACGCCTATTACGCAGGGTCGGAGGGAATTCACGGGGAAATCTTCGATACGCGGTTCAAGCCGCGGATCGAGGTCGGCAATGAAACCGTCATCGGCTACCAGACGCCGACGCTGCCCTTCAACACGGCGCTGTGTCGCGCAAGCTGGGAGTTCGACCGGCTCTATGCGCTCGTGTCGTCTGCCGGCGGTGCCACGTTGGGCGAAGCGATCACGCGGCCGGAGTCACCCGGGGGCGGCCAACTCCTGGTCAATGTCCGGGTCATGGAGGGTGGATCGTTGCGTGCCGAACTGATGGACTCTTCCGGGCGCGCCTGCCCCGGGTTTTCGCTTGATGAGTGTGTCCCGGTCACCGGCGACCAGCGGCATGCCGCCTTTCGCTGGAAGGGCGGGCGGCAGGCTCCTCAGTCGGCGGCCAAGATCCGATTTGTGCTCCATCGGGCGCTGCTCTACGGCTACGTGTGGAGCGGCGGCAAATCCTGAGAGACCTTGGAAGATATTGTCCCATGATCTGCGGCCGATTGGTGGATTTCGAGAAACTGGGCCTGGAGTCCTGTGGTGCAGTCACGATGCGGGGAGTGGCGTGGATCCGCTCCCTGCCGTCGAGTCCGCAGGAAGGCACATTTGACCTGGGCGGGGGAATGCGGGCATTGGTCCTGCGCTATCCGACCGGACCGGAGGCCACGGGGCGATTCGAGACGCACCGGAAGCACGTGGATCTCCAGTACACGCTCACGGGGTGTGAGGTGATCGAGTGGTCCTCCCGGGAGTCCTTGAAGCCCTTCGGGGATTACGACGACGGGAAGGACATCAGCTTCTACAATTCCGGCGCGCCCACAGCCCGGATTGTGGCGGGTCCGGGTGTGTTTTCTCTCTTCACCCCGTACGATGCGCACCGGGGCGGCGTGAGGCATGACGACACCCAACCCGAGGTGCTGAAACTGGTCGTGAAGATTCCCGTGCGGGATTTCCTGCTTTCCAGATGACGATGACTGCTCCTTCCCGATCCCAGCTTCGAAAACAATTGCGCGAAGGCCGCACCGTGATTGGCAGCTGGCTCAACAGCGGAAGTCCCATGCTTGCCGAGCTGATGGCATCCTGTGGATTCGACTTCCTTTGTGTGGATGCCGAACACTCCGCCGTGGACCTTCCGGAGGTGCAGCGCCTTTTCCAGGCGATCCGGTCGGGCAATCCCGCGTGTGGTTCCCTGGTACGGCTGCACGGAGTGGACTATGCATGGGTGAAACGGTTTCTCGATGCCGGGGCGGATGGAGTCATTGCGCCCCTTGTGCGCACCGTGGAGGAAACGCGGTTGCTGGTGCAGGCCTGCAAGTATCCGCCGGAAGGATTGCGCGGCGTGGGATTCTGCCGGGCGAATGGCTACGGCCTGCGTGTGGAGGAGGAACTGGTTCGGGCGAATGAGGAGGTGCTGGTGGCCGTGCAGATCGAGCACATCGATGCGGTTGCTGCGATCGACGGTATTCTGGCGGTGCCGGGAATCGATGCGGTGTTCATCGGTCCCTATGATCTCACCGCGTCGATGGGGATTCCCGCGCAGTTCTCCCATCCGGACTATCTTGCCGCGAGAGCGAAGATTCTCTCAGCCTGCGCGCGCAACGGGATTGTACCTGGCATCCACGCCGTGCCCTCCGATCCTGATGCAGCCGAAAAACTGATGCGTGAAGGCTACCGGTTCATCGCCTACAGCCTCGACATCACGATGATCGCGACCGCGTGCAGGACGGCGCTCGCGCG
>JAGOJU010000097.1 GCA_017994935.1 Opitutaceae bacterium | reverse complement strand
AAATGTGATTGGTCCACCCGATCGGACAACCTAGACCTTCCGGCGGCTCCGTACTTTGCGGTGCCGCCGTTTTTCTGTACGTTTTGAATCATGGCTGCAGGCAGCAAAAAGTCCCCGGGTTCGGTGCGCTTCACCGAGATCCGCAACTCCAAGGTGCTCCGCGACTATACGGTCGACGAGCGCTTCGAGGCGGGGCTGCAGCTGCGCGGAACCGAAGTGAAGTCGATCCGGGCCGGACGCGCGCAGATCAACGATGCGTTCGGTCGGTTCGAAAAGGGCGAACTCTGGCTGCACGGCGCGCACATCGAGGAGTACGCCTTCGGCAACCGTTTCAATCACGATGCGCGAAGGGTGAGAAAGCTGCTGCTGCACCGTCACCAGATCAGGAAAATCGGACAGGCGCTCGAAGCGGGGGGCCAGGCACTGATTCCGCTGCGGATTTATTTCAAGGAGGCTCTTGTCAAGGTCGAGGTTGCGCTCTGCACGGGCAAAAAACTCTTCGACAAGCGCGAGGATCTCAAGAAGAAGGCCGAGATGCTTGAGCTGAAGAAAGCCTTCAAATTCCGCCGCTGATGAGTCACTTCCCCGTCACGGTGCAGGTTCCCGCCAGCACCTCCAACTGTGGAGCCGGCTTTGACACCCTGGGGTTGGCGCTTTCGATTTCCAATCGGGTGACGGTATCGCCGGTTTCCGGAGCGCGGCCTGTCGCCGAACGTGCGTCCGATGCGCAGGCCCAGGAGATGGTCGTCGAGACTGCGGACGCCTTTTTTGCGGCATGTGCCCGGGAGAGGATCGGATTTTCCTATCGTATAGAAGGAGACGTGCCGCCCGCGCGGGGGCTCGGATCGAGCATCACCGTGATCGCGGGCGTGCTTGCTGGTCTCAACCGGATGCTGGATGGCAGGCTTTCGAGACACCAAATGGTTGGGATTGCGACGGCGATTGAGGGACATCCCGACAATGCGAGCGCTGGAATCCTCGGCGGGTTCTGCGTTTCCAGGTGTGAACCTGTCTCGGGAAAGTATGTGGATACCGTGCGTTTCGAATTGCCGGAATCGCTCAAGTTCGTCGTGGCCTCTCCGGCAGTGGAGCTTCTCACCAAGGCATCGCGCGGGGTGCTGCCGGGCACGCTTCCCTTTTTTGACGCGGTGAAAAGCATCAACAGCGCCACGTACCTGGTGGCGGCGATTGCATCCGGCGACTACGAAAAGCTTCGAGGGTCGGTATCTGATTTCATGCACGAGCCGCGCCGGCTGCCAGGCATAAGGGGCGGTGCCGACGCCATTGCGGCAGGAATCGGAGCGGGGGCGCTCACGGGATGGCTCAGCGGCAGCGGCTCCAGCGTGCTCTGCGTCTCCCCTGAGCAGTCCGCGGCGGCGGTGGCGGAGGCCATGCGGGGCGCTTTCACTGCGGCCGGAATCGATTCGGAGGCGCGGATTCTGACAGCCGACAACACCGGCCTGCGGGTGCTGGGGTGATGGCAAGTCCCGATGGTGCAGGAGAGTACCGGTCTTCGTTCAAATCGGAAGCACGGGCGCCCTCGGCGGATTGCACCGTGCGCCTGTGCCCGGGTGGGTGCGATTGACATGCGGAGGTATTTTCCGCTGAGCTAGGGGATGACCTGTTGCCCACTCCGGGGGATTCCCGCATGAAAGCCGCTGCGCCTGCGAAACCGAGATCGACGATGGGGAGGGGACTCAGGGTTCTGGGCTGGACCGCGGTGGCGCTGACGGGTGCGCTGGCGATGGGGATCCTCGCCTGGTCCAGGAACGAACCGGTAAGCGCTCTCTGGATGGTCGTCGCCTCAGTGTGCGTCTTTGCAATCGCGTACCGGTTTCACTCCGCATGGTTGATGGCGAAAGTGCTGACCCTGGACGACCAGCGCCTGACGCCCGCGGTGGTGAAGGACGACGGGAAGGACTTCGTAAGGACCAACAAGTGGGTCGTGTTCGGGCATCACTTTGCGGCGATCGCCGGGCCGGGGCCGCTGGTGGGGCCGGTGCTGGCGGCGCAATTCGGGTTCATGCCGGGCCTGCTGTGGATCCTGATCGGAGCCACGCTGGGCGGGGCCGTGCACGACTCGATCATCCTTTTCTGTTCGACGCGCCGTGGGGGAAAATCATTGGGCCAGATGGTGAAGGACGAGGTGGGCCCCTTTGCCGGACTGCTGGCCCTGATCAGCATTGTTGCGATCATGATCATCATTCTGGCCGTGCTTGGGCTGGTGGTTGTGAGGGCGCTCGCGGAAAGTCCCTGGGGGCTCTTCACGATTGTCGCGACCATACCCATCGCCCTCGCGATGGGTATCGGCCTTCGTTATGGAAAACTGAGTGTGGGTCTGGTGAGCATCGGGGGAGTGGTAGGATTGCTCCTTGCTGTGGCGGGAGGGCAATGGATTCACGGCACGGCGCTCGAGCGCATCCTGACCGTCGAGAAGGACACCCTCGCAATCTGCATCATGGTCTATGGATTTCTTGCGAGCGTGCTGCCTGTCTGGCTGCTGCTGGCGCCGCGAGACTATCTGAGCACCTTCATGAAGATTGGTGCGGTGGCGCTTCTCGGCGTTGCCATCATCATCGTGGCGCCGATGCTCAAGATGCCGGCGTTCACGAGATTCGTCGATGGCACGGGACCGGTATTCGCCGGGAAGGTGTTTCCCTTCTGTTTCATCACGATCGCCTGCGCCGCGGTGTCGGGATTCCACTCCATCATCGCCTCGGGCACGACGCCCAAGCTGATTTCCAGCGAACGTGACATACGCATCGTCGGATATGGCGCGATGGTCACTGAAATGCTTGTGGGAGTGATCGCATTGATAGCCGCCAGCGTGATGGAGCCCGGCGAGTATTTTGCCATCAACATGGTGGGCGAGCCTGCAGCGGTGACGGCGAAAGTCACGGAGCTCGGATTCCCGGTGAGTGTTGCCCAGATGGAAACG
The DNA here is from genome assembly GCA_017994935.1 of Opitutaceae bacterium. Lineage (GTDB taxonomy): Bacteria > Verrucomicrobiota > Verrucomicrobiia > Opitutales > Opitutaceae > UBA6669. Next base: position 7,855 of record JAGOJU010000097.1, on the reverse strand, counting down.
CTCGCGGCGGATGTCGGAGAGAAGACCATGGTGGGCCGGGCCGGTGGGGCGCCGACGTTTGCCGTGGGCATGGCGCACATGTTTGCGGGCGTTGTGGGGAGCAAGGAGGCCCTGGCGCTCTGGTATCATTTCGCGATCATGTTCGAGGCGCTTTTTATCCTCACGACGATTGACGCAGGGACAAGGGTGGGGCGGTTTCTTGTCCAGGACCTGCTCGGTTACGTCTGGAAGCCGCTGGCCCACACGCATTCGACCGTGGGCAACTGGCTCGCCAGCGGGGGCTTCGTTCTCTGCTGGGGATGGTTTCTCTACCAGGGAACAATCGATCCGCAGGGAGGCATCAATTCCCTGTGGCCCATTTTTGGCGTCGCCAACCAGCTCCTGGCAGTGATCGCCCTTTCGCTCGGCACCACGGTTCTGATCAAGATGGGCAGACAGCGGTACACTTGGGTTTCGCTGCTGCCGCTGGGATGGCTCTTGTCGGTCACCATGACGGCCGGGTGGCAGAAGATTTTTGCGTCAGATCCCCGCCTTGGTTTCCTGAGCGCCGCGGAGAAATTGCGCGCGCAGCTGGCTCACGGTGGCGCCCCCGAAACCATCGCCGTCTGGAAGAACCAGCTGATGAACCAGTACATCAATGTTGCGGTGACGGGCGCGTTTCTCGTGCTGGTGTTTCTCGTGGTGGTTACGTGTGCGCGGCAATGGATGCTTCTTCTGAGCGGTCGCCGACAATCGGTGCTGCACGAAGAGCCGTACACTGCGCAGGTGCCGGCCAGGGCCTGAGAAGGATCTACCTGCGAACCGAAAGATAAGTCCTCCCGCTTTCATGCATATTCGCCAAACTGTCCCTTCGCTGAAATTCGCACCGCTCTGCTGCCTGCTCGCGCTGGTCGTATGGGTGCTCCCCGCATCAGCTGCGGATCACAACACATTGTCCCCGGCCGAGAAGAAGGCCGGGTGGCAATTGCTTTTCGATGGGGTTTCACTCGCCGGCTGGAAGACGTCTGAGGAGAGCCCTTCGACCTTTTCGGTGAAGGATGGCGAACTGATCGCTTTCGGTCCCCGATCGCACCTTTTCTATGACGGTCCGGTTCAGCAACACGACTTCCGCAATTTTGAGCTGTCGCTCGAAGTGAAGACGTTTCCCAAGGCCAATTCCGGAGTCTATTTTCACACGCAGTGGCAGGCCAAGGGCTGGCCGGCGAAGGGTTATGAAATCCAGGTGAACAATTCGCACAAGGACCCGAAGCGCACCGCTGGCATTTATGCGATCCAGGACAACTATGCGGCTCCTGTGAAGGATGGAGAGTGGTTCACAATGCGGATCAAGGTTCAGGGCAAACGCATTGAAACCTTCGTGAATGGTCGTCCCATTTCCGTGTACACCGAAGAGGAGCATCCGGAGCGTCCTGCTGCCATGGCGGGCAGGCTGATTGATCACGGTACGTTTGCGATTCAGGGTCACGACCCCGAGAGCCGCGTCCTCTATCGCAATATCAAGGTACGGCCGCTGCCCTGACCGGCAATGCCGCGCCCTGCATCGGATTTGGCGGAACCCGAGGCCGTGAATGCGTTCACAGGCCCAGCGCGATGACGAGCTGTCGGGCCCTTGATTTTCAAGATTGCAATCGCTTGAAAGGTCCTGCCGTCTGCCCGTTCCTTCTGTCTCCTGCCGATGGTTGATGCCGTGATCAGAGTCCTTTTCCAGCCCTGTGTGAAACGGGGCGCGCTGTGCCTTCTGTTCCTCCTGACGGCGCGGGCGCAGGACCTGTCACAACCGGTGCCCGGGGCGATTCCCCTGGCTGAAAGGGTGTTCCCGCAACTGGCACCGCTCCTGCAAAAGGCGACGGAGCAGTCTCCGCGGGGGATTGCCGCGAATCTCGAATTCCTGATCGCCCAGGAGAATGTCCGGATGGCGCGCGCCCGCACGCTTCCCCAGGCGGGCGGATATCTCACGTACAGTTATGCGCGCGACCGCCGTGTGGACAGGCCGGACGCGCTTATGGCCGACAAGCTGGCCTACAATTTCTCGGTGACGCAGCCCCTCTATCATTGGGGGGCGCTCAAGGCGGGCACGCAGCTCAGCGAGCTGGCCGCCCGCGCCTCGGAGAACAATTTTGCGGAGGTCTGCCGCCTGCTCGTGCTGGAAATCAGGGCGTCGTACCTGAGGCTGATCGTGCTCAAGGCATCGAGGGATCGTGCGGCCTTTGCCCACAGGCTCGCTGAGGAAGAGAACAGGCGGGTGGAAGAGCAGATCAAGGCCGGGGCTATTCCCCCGGCCAGCGTCCTCGAGGCCGGAAACAAGGTGAAGCAGGCCCTGATCGATCTGGACAGGGCTGAGGAGGACTTTCGGTTTGCAAAGATTTCCCTGGAGCGGCTTGCGGGAAGCGACGTGCTGGCGGACGAATCGATCCCGGCGCTCATCCCGCGCGTCGACTATGCGGAGGACCGGATTCAGTCGCTCGCGGAACTCTTCAGGTCCGAGCCCGAGAAGGGCAACTTCCGGCTCGCATCGGTGCAGCTCCGTCTGGATCAGGAGAAGCTCAACTACCAGATCATCGACAAGACGCTGCGCCCGAAATTCAATGCAGTGACAGGGGTGATGCAGGATGAGGTGAGCTATACCGGAAGTCCGGCCGACCGCGCCCGCACGCAGTCCCTCTATGGCGGATTGAATATCACGTGGAACATCTTCGACGGCTATTCGACGCCGGCCCAGCGCCGGGCGTCGCGCCTGCGGCAGCGGCAGATTGAGGAGGAGAGAGACGACCGCCTCAGGGAGATATCTGAAACGGTGCAGTCCCAGATCCGGCAGATCGACCTTTCGGCGCGGAGTCTTTCGCTGGGCGAATCCAATCTCGATCAGTACAATCTATTTGTCAGGAAGAAGGCGGAGGACATTGCCTTTGGCGCGTCGGCACCTTCCGAACTCGACGGGATCACGATTGCGCGTGATGCGGTCCTGATCCAGGCGATGATTCAACGTTCCGATCTGATGGTGCGCATGGCTGAATTTCTTTCCACGATCGGGCGCGACCCCGCACTGGCATCGGTTTCGCCCCCTCCACCATGAGCCAACGCAAGGGACTCTTCACGTTCATCAGGATTCTGGCAGCGGTCATGATTCTGGCCGGCCTGGGATACTGGCTCTGGCTGCGGGCCCGTCCGGTTGTCATCGTTGCGCCTGCTGTCCGGGCGGTGGCTGCGAATGCGGTCCCAGGGAGTGTGACCGTGAGGGCGGAACGGGTGATTGTGGTGCGATCGGCAGTCGGCGGACTGGTGGAGAAGGGCGACTTGAAAATCGGCCAGAGGGTCGGCAAAGGGGATTTCCTGATCAAGCTCGACACGCGGGATCTCGAACTGGACATCGAGGCGAATGAAAACGCGCTGAGGACGGCAAAGGAGCGGCGGGCGGTGGGGTCGCTCATCGAACTTGAACTCGAGAATGCCCGCGTTGATCTCGCCAACGCGGAGAGGGCGAGCAAGGATGGAACGATTTCCCGGCAGGCGCTCGATCGCGCGGGGGGCAACGTGCGGGGAATCGAGCGGCGGCTTGCGATCGAAAAGGTGGAGACGGAGTCCGCGATTGCCGCGCTCGAAAACACCCTGGAACTTCGCAAGCTAAGGCTTGAGCGCATGACCGTGAAATCCCCGGCGGATGGCCAGGTTTCCGAAGTCACGGCGTTTCCCGGCGACATCATCAGCGGGGAGTCAGTGGTCGCGACGTTGATCTCCAACGCCCGGACGGTGGAGGCGAGGATCAGCGAAGAGAATTTTTCGGGGATCAGGGAAGGCGACAAGGCAACGATTCGATTTCTGGGATATGGGCAGAAGCTTTTCGGGGGGCATGTGGTCAAGGTGCTGCCGACGGCGGATCCGGCCACGCAGCGGTACGTGGTGCATCTCGCGGTGGACATTGATCAGGAGAAACTCGTACCCGGGCTGACCGGCGACGTGAGCATCGTGATCGATTCGCACGCGGACGCACTGGTGATCCCCCGACGTGCGCTTTTCGACGGCAAGGTCTTCATCGTCGAAGGAGGCACGGTTGGACTGCGCCCCGTGCAGACGGGTTTCACCGATCTGAATCAGGTGGAGATAACCGAAGGATTGAAAGCCGGCGACCTCGTGCTTGTGGAGCAACTCGACACCGTGCGGGCGGGCGACAAGGTGCGTGTCCAGGTTGAGCCCGTGCAAACGCAGCAGCGCTGATCGCCGGCAATCGAGGACCCTGCATCGCGTTCATCCCTGGCATGTCGACGACGTTTCGGATCGCGCTGAGATTCCTGACCGCCCGCCGGCGTGCGATGCTGATGAGCCTCGCGTGCATTGTTCTCGGCGTGGGACTGTTCATCGTCACGCAATCGACCACGACCGGATTCGAGGAGTTTTTCATCCGGACGGTGCTGGGCACCAATGGAGCGATACGGGTGGAGGATCGGATCCAGCCGACGATCCGCACCATGCAGGTTGGCGGTGGTGAAGAGACCGCGGGCTACACCATCGAACTCAAGGATGGTGTGAGGTACATCGAAGGCATCGAGGAACCGGAGCAGGTCATCAAGTCGCTGAGGCAGTTCGCCAATGTTGCGGGAATTTCCGAGGTGGTGTACGGATCAGCGGACATCCGATCGAGTTTCAAGTCCGACGAGGCGCGCGTCTATGGCATCCACCTCGCCGACCACCTTTCCGTCTCGGATCTCGCAAGACAGATCGTGCGCGGGGATCTGGCCGGCTTCCGCGACAATCCCACGGGACTACTCCTCGGCGTCAAGCTGGCGGACCGGCTCCAGGTGCAGATCGGCGACTCCGTGCTGCTGAAGGCCGGGACGGAACTGCGCCGCTACCGGGTGTCCGGAGTTTATGAAACGGGAATTGGCGACATCGACAAGGTCCGCGTCTTCATGCACATGGGGGAGGCGCGGTCGCTGCTCAGGAAGGCGAAGGGGGCGTCCTTCATCCAGGTGGACCTGCACAATCGCGAGCGCGCTCCGGAGGATGCGGCGCGCATGCAGTCCGTTCTGGAGCACAGCGTGACGTCCTGGCAGCAGCGCGAGAAGACGTGGCTGGATGTTTTTCGGGCGCTGCGGATCTCGACGGGAATCACCGTCTCGGTGTTTACGCTGATTGCCGGACTGGCCATGTACAATACGCTGGCCCTGATTGTCATGGAGAAGACGAAAGACATCGCGATTCTGCGGTCGATGGGTTACACCCGCCGGGACATCACCCGCATCTTCCTGTGGCAGGCGGTGATCGTGCTCACGATCGGGGCGATCCTGGGAAGCGGGCTCGGCTGGGGGGTGACGGAAGCCGTATCAAGAATGCCGATACGCATAAGGGGTATTTTCACGTCTGATCATTTCGTCGTTTCCAGGTCCGTGTGGCACTATGTTTCCGCCGTGGGAATCTCCATCGTCATGGTGATGGTGGCCAGCCTTGTGCCGGCGCGCAGGGCGGCTCGGCTCGAACCGGGCGATGTCATTCGCGGCACCGCCCAGTAACTGACCCGAAACTCCATGGCATCGCCAACCACCGACGACATTGTCCTTCGCTGCAGCGGGCTGCACCGCCATCTCGGGCAGGGCGAGGGCAGGGTGCACGTGTTGAGAGGGGTTTCCTTTGAGGCCCGGCGCGGGGAAGTCTATGCGGTGGTCGGGCCGTCGGGATGTGGAAAATCCACGCTGTTGTACCTACTCGGCCTGCTTGACCGGCCCGATGAGGGGGAGATCTGGATCAATGGCCGGTTGATGTCGAACACCCGGGACGAGGCCAGGACCGCTGCCCGTGGGGAGCACATAGGATTCGTGTTTCAATTTCACTTTCTCATGCTCGAGTTCACGGCACTGGAGAACGTGATGATGCCGATGAGGAAACTGGGAAGGCTGAGCCCCGGGAAGATGGCGGAGCGGGCGATGTTTCTCCTTGAATCGGTCGGACTCGGGCAGAAGACGCACCGCCTCGGCACCCAGCTTTCGGGTGGAGAGCAGCAGCGCGTGGCGATCGCGCGGGCGCTCGCGAATCAGCCCGCAATCATTCTTGCGGATGAACCGACAGGAAACCTGGACGTGAAGAACTCGACTGTCGTTTTCGACCTCTTGACAAGGCTCGCAAAGGAGAACGGACAGGCGATCGTGCTCGTGACCCATAACCCTGAAATTGCAAATCGATGTGATCACATTCTCTCGATGCGCGATGGCCAGTTCGTAGCTTGAACTCAAACAAGCGAATGCTGGACAGAGCCACCGCATCGCGGAGTGATGCCCGGTCAGCATACGAAACGGGATTAGTGGCGGCGGATCAAACCCCTGCCTCAGCTTATGTCTTGCGCTTTCTTCGAAGAGATGGGGAATTTTTGATTTACATTCCACCCGCCGCTTCCTTCGATTCGCAGCTCTTTACCAATTCGCTGACGCCCTGTGACTAACCCTTCCTCGCGAAAATCATTTTTTGGCAAGCTTGTCGCGCTCCTCGCTGCCGCTGGTTCCGCCCCTGCGCTTCTGGCACGTTCCTATCCCATCTCGCATGCCGCCACCCGGCAGGGGTCCGGGCGTGAAAAGCCGCTGCCCTTTTCCATCCATCCCGATTCACGGGCGGTGGCACGGAAACCGGACTCGGTTTAGCGCCGAAAATCCACCAAAGAGGAGAAATTCCGACCATGTCGAAACTGTTTCCGAAGTCGGCCAATCGGCTGCCCCTCCAGATCGTGATCTATCTGGTGGTCCTGGGCGGGATTGTGACCGCTGCGACGACGTACTATGCCACGCCGAAGTACATACGCGTGGGATACGCGCCGGTGCAGCCCGTGGAATTCAGCCATGCCCTTCATGCGGGCAACCTGGGAATCGACTGCCGCTATTGCCACAGCAACGTGGAGAAATCGGCTCATTCCAATGTACCGACGTCGCAGACGTGCATGAACTGTCACAGCATCATCAAGGCGAGCAGCCCGCAGCTTGAGCCCGTCCGGACAAGCTTTGCCTCGGGGGACCCGGTGCCGTGGATCAATGTCCACGTGATGCCCAATTACGTCTATTTCAACCACTCCGTTCACGTGGCCCGGGGCGTCTCCTGTGTGGAATGTCACGGACGTGTCGACCAGATGGAAGTGGTCCGGCACGAGAAGCCACTTTCCATGGGCTTTTGCCTGGACTGCCATCGTGCTCCCGAAAAGGTACTCCGCTCGCCCGAACTCGTCACCAAGCTCGACTGGGTGCATCCGCAGGGGATGCAGGGCCAGATTGAGGACGGCAAAAAATTTGTGCACGACTGGAACGTCAAACCTCCGCAAAGCTGCTCCGGCTGCCACCGATGAAACGCGAATTTCAGCATCCCGCACCCTCGGAACGTGAACTGAGCGGCCCCCGCTATTGGCGCAGCCTTGACGAGCTCGCGGCCACGCCTGGCTTCCAGGAACAGGTTGCGCGCGAGTTCCCCGCCGGCGCCTCCGAAATGAACGGCGTCGACCGGCGCCACTTCTTCAAGATCATGGCCGCCTCGTTTGCGCTGGGCGGCATGGGCCTGGCTTCCGGATGCCGCCGCCCAGAGGAGAAAATCCTTCCCTACGGAAAGTCCGTCGAGGGTGTGATCCCTGGTCTGCCCCTTTATTTCGCAACGGCCATGCCTGCGAAAGGCGGCGCCATACCCCTGCTCGCGGAAACCCATCAGGGACGCCCGACCAAGCTGGAAGGCAATCCCAGCTATGCGCCCTACGGCGGGAGCACGACGATTCACGCGCAGGCCTCGGTGCTCGACCTGTACGATCCCGACCGTTCGACCACCCATACCGTCAAGGGGGCCGCGGTGGACAGTGCTGCGATCAACGATGTCCTTGCAGGCATTTCCCGCTCGTACG
>JAGOJU010000162.1 GCA_017994935.1 Opitutaceae bacterium | reverse complement strand
AGTCAAGGGGGCGGCCCCGATGCTTCAGATTGCCGCCTGTTGGATACCGGCACTGACCGGGATACGCACTTCGATCCGCTTCTTTTTGTCCACGTAGTGGGCCGATGTGGTCCGGATGTCGCGGTGGCCGAGGTGCTGGCGGGCGGTTTCGATGCCGAACGTCGAGGCGATAAGGGAGCCGCTTTCCTTCCGCAGCGAGTGAATCGCCTTTTGCTGGCGCACGCCTTTGGTCCAAAGCCAGGCGTTCAGTTCGCGCCAAGTGCAATCGCCGCGGAAGTAGTCGTAGGTTGCGGTAGTATCCGAAGAGTTCAGCAAAAGGCCGGGTCATGGTAGGTGGATTGGTGCAAAAGCCAAAAACCACCAGCGAAGGAGAAACGACCATGACCCGACCGAAGTTGAAAGATGACACCGTGACATTGAGCAAACAAGAGCTTATGAAGCTGTTGACCGAAGATGGAGGCCGCGGGCTTCGCTTCGCACCGCCCGGGGCCTCCATCTTCCGCCTTCCGGCATGTGGGTGGGTCAGAAATACACCGCCACTACTGGGTCAGTTTTGGGCCGCCATTGACACCAGCACCTGCGCGGAAAAAACGTGCGCAGCCTCGAAAAGCTGCACGGTTTCGCGTCGCAGGCTGGTCCTCCCTGCTCGATCCAGCAACGACAGGTATTTCTGCGAAAAACGGGTGCTCTAAATCGGCCGTCCCTCACTCAGGGTCGGGAACCGCCCTCATGGCCGGTCACCACCGCGCGGAGTTCGCGACTGAGTTCCGCGATCAGGTCTGCGCGGCGAGGATCCTGGGCGAGATTGTGCTGCTCCAACGGATCCACGCGATGATCGTAAAGCTCCGTGCCTTTCTCCCCATCCCTGCCCCACTCCGAATAACGCCACACTTCGGTGCGGATGGAACTTCCCCGATCGACCTGGGAAAACGCCGCATAGGGCCACGGGAGCGCAGGCTGGCGCAGGAGGGGAAGCAGGCTCCGCCCTGAGACCGCAGGGTGACCCGGCAGGCCCGCAAGTTCCGTGAGCGTCGGGTACAGGTCCAGCAATTCAACCACACGTTCCGACGGCTGCCCTTTCGCGACCCCCGGACCGGCAATGATCAGGGGCACGCGCGCCGACTCCTCAAAGAGGCTCTGCTTCTGCCACTGTCCGTGTTCCCCGAGGAGGTAGCCGTGATCACTCCAAAAGACGACAATCGTATTGTCGGCAAGTCCGAGTTCATCCAGCGCATCGAGCAGGCGGCCCACCTGGGCGTCCATGAAGGAAACCGTGGCATAGTACGCCCGGATGATCTCACGCTGCTGGAGCGAGTCCAGTCCCCAGAACATCTTGGGGCGCCAGAGAGCGACAGGCGGAACACCGCGCAGGCTCTCGGTCGGATCCGGTGGCGCGGGAATGGACTCAAGCGGATAGAGATCAAAATAGCGTTTGGGCGCGATGTACGGCGTGTGGGGACGATAGAATCCCGCAGCCACAAAGAACGGCCCATCGCGATGCTCCTTCATCATCTCGATGGCCGCATCGGCCACCATTCCGTCGGTCTGTTCGTGATCGGTTCCCTCGGCTGCCAGATAGGACAGGGCGATGCCCAGCCCATACTTCGGAGTAAGATTGGTCACCTTTTTCTCGTCCAGTTTGTCGCGCCCCTTCGGATTGACGGTGCGATTCCACGAGGGCGGATCGTCCAGTCCGGGTGTTCCGATCTGCGTAGGAACGCCATAGTGGTAAATCTTCCCCGCCCGCGCAGAGAAATAGCCATGGTTCAAGAAGTACTGCGACAGGGTGACCACGTCGGGCATCGCAGTGCGGAAGTGCGTCGTGAGATTGTAGACTCCGATTTCGTCCGGACGCCGGCCCGTCATGAGCGAGGCCCGGCTGGGATTGCAGAGTGGAAACTGCGAGTAGGCCCGATCGAAACGCACCCCGCGCGCGGCAAGCCGGTCGATGTTCGGCGATTTGACAATAGGGTTTCCATAGGTGCCCAAAGCGCAGGTCAGATCGTCCGATGCAATGAAGAGCACGTTAGGCGGCCGGCTCGGCCTGTTCGCAGCGGACATCGGCGCTCCTTCGCCGCGAGCCGTGACCATTGCAGCCATCAGGACAAGGACCGCGAAGAGGGAAAGCTGCTTTTGCTGCGGAAGTAACATTTGATGACGTTTCATTGGAAAATTGATCGGATGAACCAAGCCTCGTCTGGGCAATTGTGACTACATTCTATTTCTGGAGCCTCTCAACCAACCTGGCGAGTGTTTCCACCCCGCCGACATTGCCGGGGAAAATGATGTAGGGGAGTCCCGGCCACTTGCTCTCTTCTCCCGGAAGCCAGACCGGGACACCGGGAGCCGCCTGCCCAAGCACCGTGGCCCGACGGATACCCAATGCGTCGGTCGCCAGATCGCTCGAGGTGATTCCTCCCTTTGCAATCAACCACCGGGGGCGCATCCGCAAACTACGCACAATGCTGACGAGACTTGAAGACACGGTTTCCCCGATTGAAAGGTTCTCGTTTGCATCGCGACCAACAGCCAGGGAACGACTCGTGAACAGGGTGACGCTTCGCCCGGTGGCAAGGCGTTCTTCGACAAGCCTCAAGCACCGTGCAACCTCCTGCGGGCGCTGCCGGTCGGACAGTAGTGCGTCGACCGACAACTCGATTCGCTCGATCGCCGGGCAGCACCTGGCGAGCGCTTCAAGTTGCGCCGACGTTTTCCCAACATACGAGCCAGCCACAAGCAATCCACCTGACGTGCGACCTGATGCAGCAAGTTCTTCGGGAGCGAGCAGAGGTCTCCTCGAAATACCCGCAAAGGCCGATACGAAGTCGGCAGCCGTTCGAAAAAGATAGCGCCGCCCCTCCCGTTCGGTCTCCGCCAGGGCCTCGGTGAGGATATCAAGGTCCGCGGGATTCTCTGCATTGACGATGACAA
>JAGOJU010000096.1 GCA_017994935.1 Opitutaceae bacterium | reverse complement strand
CCAAGAACCGGCCTGGTGATGGCACTCTGGCTGATCGCGGTGGCCAAGTTTTGCGACACTGGCGCACTCCTGAGCGGCATGGCCTTCGGCCGTCACAGGATGGCACCCCAGATCAGCCCAAAAAAAACCTGGGAGGGATTTGCAGGCGGCCTGCTGTCCGCGGCACTGATGGGCGCGGCGATCGCATACTTCGCGCGCGACTACCTTCCGGCAGGCTTTTCCCCGTGGCTCGCAGCCTTGATCGCGCTCCCCATCGCCGCCGTCTCAGTGGTTTCCGATCTTGTCGAATCAATCATGAAACGTCGGGCGGATGTGAAGGACTCCGGCCGCACCATACCGGGTATCGGAGGCATGTTCGACCTGACCGACAGCCTAATCCTCGCTGCGCCTCTCGGCTACGCGGTCTTTCACGGATTCACGCGCTAGCCGGAATGGCAGCGTCACCTTTTGCTCTCCCGCCATGTCACTCCGCTCCCGCCGTCGTGTGGTTCTTCTTGGCGCCACCGGATCGATTGGAGAAAGCGCTCTGCGCGTCATCGCCGCTCACCCCGACAAACTCGACCTGATCGGTGTCGCTTCGCGTTCAAACGTTTCACGTCTCGCAGCAATCGCCGCAGCCCACAGGGTCCCACACGTGGCAATCGCAGATGAGGCCGCCGCGCGGCAGGCTGCACGGGACGGCGTCCTTCCCCGCGACAGCATCCTGCACGCCGGAGATCGCGGATTGGTTGAGCTGGCCACCCTCCCCGGGGCCGATGTCGTGCTCGTCGCCGTCGTCGGCACCGCGGGACTCGCCCCTGCTCTGGCCGCCCTTGACGCAGGCAGGGACCTTGCGCTCGCTTCGAAGGAAATCCTGGTCCTCGCGGGAAAATTCATAATGGAGGCCGCCCGCAAGTCCGGCGCACGGCTGCTGCCGGTGGACAGCGAACATGCGGCGGTGGCCCAGTGCCTGACCGGTCACGCCCACTCCGATGTGGCGCGCGTCATTCTCACTGCCAGCGGCGGGGCGTTCCGCGATCTTCCGCTTGAACGACTCTCTCAAGCGACCCGCGCGGATGCCCTCCGGCATCCCAACTGGTCCATGGGACCGAAGATCACCGTCGACTCCGCCACCCTTGCGAACAAGGGTCTCGAACTGATCGAGGCACAGTGGCTTTTCAATCTGCAGCCGAGACAGTGCGAAGCCGTCATCCACAGCCAGAGCATCGTCCATTGCCTGGTCGAATTTGTGGACGGTGTCATGCTCGCCCAGCTCAGTCCGCCTTCGATGACGTTTCCCATCCAGCGGGCGCTGCTCCCAGGCTCCGCGGCTCCCGGAGTCGAACATGCGCTCGACCTGCTGCGGCAATTCTCCCTCGATTTCAAACCCGTGGAAGAAACTCGCTATCCTCTCTACCGCCTCGCGCGCGAAACCATGGAGACCGGAGGAGTAACGCCAGCCATCTTCAATGCCGCCAACGAAATCGCTGTCGAGGCCTTCCTTGAGGACAGGCTCGGCTTTCTTGCGATTTCCGATGTGGTCGATCACACTCTTCAAACCGTGCCTTCCTTTGAACCGACCGATCTCCCCTCCGTGCTCGCCATCGATGCCGAAGCCCGCAGAGTCGCTGCCGGGCACTGCCGGAAGCCGGCGGGCACCCGGACCTTTTCCCCTCCCTCGCGCTGAATCACGCGCTTCGGCTTCAAACTAGGCACCTATCCGTTTCGATACATGGACCTACTCGGCTTCATCCTCTCCAACCTTTGGGCTGTTTTCCTGATCGTCCTCTTTTTTGGGGGATCCATTTTCGTGCATGAACTGGGGCATTTCCTGGCCGCCCGGCGAAGGGGCATGCACGTTGACCGGTTCTCGATCGGCTTTGGCCCGAAAATGTTCGGATGGAAGGGAAAGGATGGCGTGGAGTACCGCGTCTCCTGGCTGCCGCTGGGGGGATATGTGGCGCTGCCGCAACTGGCCGACCTCAAGGGTCTTGAGGGGGAACCCGCATCCGACGCCGGCACGCTTCCTTCCGCCGGTTATGCGGACAAGATGATCGTCGCCTCCGCGGGCGCGTTCTTCAACATCCTCTTTGCATTCGCGCTGGCTGCGGTCCTCTGGGTGATCGGACAACCGGTCAGCAGCGACCAGGCCACCACCCAGATCGGCTACGTGGCAACGCAGATCGAGCTTCCCGACCACACGCCGGTGCCAAGTCCGGCACGCGAAGCGGGCCTGCAGGTCGGCGACTTCGTCCGGGCAATCGACGGCCGAAAGCTGGAGGACTGGCAGGACCTTCTGCAGACACTCGTGACCGGCACCCAGCGCGCGCTCGACGGCCGCCGCAAGGCGGTCTTCACCATCGAACGCGACGGGAAGATGCTCGATGTCACGGTTTACCCCCAGCTCGCCGGCGATGAAAAGATGCGCAAGGTGGGAATCGCACCCGCCTACAACCTGGTCGTGCACTCCGTGGATCCCAGTTCCCCCGCGGCCCGCGCGGGCCTTCTGCCAAAAGATCGTATCCTTTCCATGGATACAACGCGCATGCTCAGCCTCCAGGCCTACTCGGACTACCTCGGCAGGCACCGTGACCAATCGGTGGCGATCAACCTGATCCGTGACGGGAAACCCCTCACCCTCACGCTTCCACCCGCGGGCACGGACCGTCCGAAGGATCCCGCGGACATCGGTCTAGCCTTCTCCTACGAGACCAGGCTCGTCTACGAATCCCCCTTCAAGCAATTCGCCTCCCACCTCGGCAAGACATGGCAGACGCTGGCCAGCCTGATCAATCCGCACAGCGACATCGGCATCTCGAAGCTGAGCGGCCCGGTCGGCATCATACGCGTGTTTCACATGGCCGCACAGGCCGACATCCGCCTCGTGCTCTGGTTCACGATCCTCGTGAACATCAATCTTGCGGTGTTCAATCTCCTTCCGATTCCCGTCCTCGATGGCGGCCACATGCTCTTTGCGACCATCGGCAAGCTGCGCGGACGCGCCCTGCCCGCAAACTTCATCGCAGGCACCCAGAGCATCTTTGTCGTGCTTCTCTTCAGCATGATCCTGTACGTCAGCTTTTTTGATTTCCGTCGCTGGGCCCGCGACACGCGTCCGCCTCCTCCCCCGCCGCCTGCGGCATCCTCCCAGGCAACGCCCCAGCCCACACCGGCAAAATAGCGTCACGCTTCAGTCACATCCGGCCGCCCGCAACCGGCACCGGCTTGGCTTTGGCAAATGCAGGACCGGAGCAGCGACACCGCGATCGCCCTCGGCGGTGCACAGAAGCGGTCGCCCAACGGACACGATCGACAATCGTCATTCGACATTCTCCTCACAGGGGTGGAGACTGATCCCATGCTGCCGTCCTACTGCGCATCCCGTTTCCAGACGATCCGCCGCACCACCGTTCCGGTCCAGGTCGGCTCCGTTGGCGTGGGAGGGGACAACCCCATCCGTCTCCAATCGATGACGACCAGCGATACCCAGGACGTCGATGCCACGGTAAGGCAGGCGATCGCCCTGGCTGAAGTCGGCTGCGAGATCGTGCGCGTCACGGCTCCCAATGTGCAGGCCGCACGATGCCTGCGCGACATCCGGGCCCGCTTCAGTGCAGCGGGTTTTGGCGAAATTCCCCTCGTCGCCGACATTCACTTTCTCCCGCAGGCCGCCATGGAGGCGGTCGAACATGTCGAGAAGGTCCGCGTCAACCCGGGCAACTACGCGGACAAGAAGCGTTTTGCCGTCAGGGAATACTCCGACTCGGACTACGAGCAGGAACTCGAGCGGCTTCACGACGCATTTTCACCTCTCGTCCTGCGCGCGAAGGCACTGGGGCGATCCCTGCGGATCGGCACCAATCATGGCTCGCTGTCCGACCGCATCATGAACCGCTATGGCGACACCCCTCTGGGAATGGTCGAAAGCGCGCTCGAGTTTCTCAGGATCGCCGAGACCCATGGTTTCAAACAGATGATCCTTTCCATGAAGGCCTCCAATCCGAAGGTGATGATCCAGGCCTACCGCCTGCTCGTCGCGCGGATGCAGCAGGAAAACATGGCCTATCCGCTCCATCTGGGTGTCACGGAAGCCGGTGACGGCGAGGACGGGCGGATAAAGAGTTCGATCGGAATAGGATCACTTCTGATGGACGGATTGGGTGACACCATCCGTGTCTCCCTGACCGAGGACAGCGTCTACGAAATTCCCGTCGCACGCGCCATCGCGACAAAGGCGATGTCCCTGTGGGCATCCGGCAGGCAGTCCGCCTCTGCCGACCCAAGGGGCCTCGCCGCCGTATCCGACGGGATCGACCCGTATCACTACAGCCGTGCCGCAACCGCAACCATCACACTCGCCCGCGGCTGCGCTGCCGGCGGTTCACAACCGCCGCGCGTGCTCGTGCGCACGCCCCTTGATCACCTTCTTAATGGATCTCCCTGCGCGGGGCTTGCACGGATCCGGGACGACACTCCTGCGGAGGGATGGCTCGTGCCGATCCATTCGAAGGCTGAAATCGCGGCGCTCGCCGGGGCCGGTGTCGCGGCTTCGATTCCCGCAGGTTTTCTCGCGCTGGATCTCGCCCCGGAAATATCCGTCGCGGACCTCGAGTCCTTCCTTGGAGCTGCAGGCATTCCGGTTCTCGCCGTCAGGACGTTTTCCGCCGCAGACCTGACGGCGCTGCAAGACTTCGCCAGCCTCACCCGACGTTTCGACTGCACCCTGGCGGTCGCCGTCAGTGCGCGCGACGCCTCGCAGGTCATCTCGGAACTCCGGGAGAAAGGCTGTATCCGTTTTCTGGTGACACTTTCGCCGCGATCAGGCGAGAGGCACCACGGCGCGGGACATTCGCTCGGAGCCTATCGGGCACTTGCCGCGGCGCTGCGAAACGCCGGGTGCGACGCGCCCCTGTGGATCCGCAATACACAGGATGCCGCGGTGCTCGGTGATCCGAGTTTTCTCTCGAAGCTGATCGAGGCGTCCATCCTCACGGGCGCGCTGCTCTGCGACGGAATCGGGGACTGCGTGAGCATTGAAACGGAAGGCGAGGCCGTACGCGCCACCCGACTCAGCTACAACGTCCTTCAGGGTGCCGGCGCACGAATCTCCAAGACGGAATTCGTGGCGTGCCCCTCATGCGGGCGCACGCTCTTCGATCTCCAGAGCACCACCCAGCGCATTCGCGCGCGGACAGGGCATCTCAAGGGTGTCAAGATCGCGATCATGGGCTGCATCGTGAACGGCCCGGGGGAAATGGCGGACGCCGATTTCGGCTACGTCGGCGGGGCGCCGGGCAAGATCAATCTCTACGTCGGCAAGACGTGCGTGCAGTACAATCTCCCCCAGGAGCAGGCGGACGCCCGCCTGATAGAACTCCTGCGCGAGCACGGCAAATGGACGGAGCCGGCAACGCCCGAATTGGAAAAATCGATGTAGTTTCGTCACAACTTCACATTCCAAGAGCGAAAAAATCCTCGTGTAACATGTTTTCGACTACAGCGCAGCCGATGTGCTCCCAAGCCCCCGCACCCGCTGATTTTCTGGCAACGAAAAAACGAGAAAACTTATGCGCATGCGGCTGGTGAATAACTTGGGGAAAAGTTGCTCTTGAAACGCCGCTTTTGTTGCTCGTTATAGCGACCTTCCGTTTGATTGGCGGTGTAACAAGCCCCGTCACCGTCCTCAGAGCCACTTTCGATTTAGCCGCCTTATTTACCCACAAGAAGCTACCGTTGCGCAACTTATCAGATTTCATTGAATGCCCGCCAAGGAGGCACCCCTTCCCGAATTTTATCGCCCGTCCTTCCGCTCCTCTCTTACCTGATCCTCTCCGACGCCCGATTCCAGCCGGGTGTGAATAATCCCTCCTTTCCGCATCGTCCATGTCCACGGTATCAACGTCTCCCTCCCTCTGGGAATCCGCCAAAAAAGATATTCGCGGGCTCTTTCCGGAAGACGTCTACAATCTGTGGTTTGAGCCAATAACCTGCATCGAATCCTCCGAGGACTGCCTGGTCCTGGGGGTGCCGACCGACTTTGCAGCCTTCTGGATTCACGACAACTACCTCGACCTGATCACCCAGCGCCTGCGGTTGACAGCCGGGCGAGCGGTCACCGTGAAACTTCGGAAGTCCGAATCGAATCACATCTCTCCTTGCCTGCCTCCCGCTTCGGCGGTGGACGAGGCTCCGCAGACCTCAAGATCCAAAGCCCTTTCGCCACGCCGCCAGCCCCGTTTCGACGGACGCAATAACGGGTCCTTCTCCGGCACTCTAAATCCGAGGAACACGTTCGAGACCTTCGTCGTGGGAAACAACAACCAGATGGCCCACGCGGCTTCGCTGGCCGTGGCCCAGGCTCCCGCACAGGCGTACAACCCACTGTTTCTGTACGGGGACACCGGTCTCGGCAAAACGCACCTGATGCATGCCATCGGGCACACCATCCTGAAGAACAATCCCGAGGCCAGGGTCGCCTACCTCTCAACCGAGAAGTTCACCAACGAGTTCATCCAGGGCCTCCAGGAAAATGCGCTGACAAAGTTCCGCCAGCGGTACCGGAGCGTCGATGTCCTTCTTATCGACGACGTGCAATTCCTCGCCGAGAAGGAGCGGATCCAGGAGGAGTTCTTCCACACCTTCAATGAGCTGTTTGAGTCGGGAAGGCAGATCGTGCTTTCAAGCGACCGGCGTGCATCGGAAATCTCCAAGCTCGAGGCGCGTCTGGTCTCCCGCTTCGAATGGGGGCTGCCCGCTGATATTCAGGCACCGGACTACGAAACCCGTCTGGCCATCCTGCGCACCAAGGCCAACGCCCTGCGCTTCTCCCCTCCCGCAGAAGTGCTCAGCTTCATCGCCCAGCACATCTCCAGGAATATCCGCCGCCTCGAAGGGGCACTCATCAAGGTCGCCAGCTATTCCGGAGTCACTGGACGCCCTCTCACCCTCGAGACCACCAAGGAACTGCTCAAGGACGCTCTCATCGAACAGGCGCAGAATCAGCTCACCGTGGAGGCCATTCAGAAAAAGGTCACGGATCACTACCAGCTACGCATGGGCGACATGACAAGCAAGCGCCGGCCCAACAACATCGCGATTCCCCGCCAGATCGCCATGTACCTGGCACGCACGCTCACCAAACATTCGCTTCAGGAAATCGGCGATGCCTTCGGCGGACGCGACCACGGCACCGTCATCCACGCCTGCAAGGCCGTCGACAACATGATGGAGCAGGACGCCTCGGTGCGGGGCAGCGTCGAATTCCTGAAGACCCAGTTGTCGCGCTGAGGCCGTCCCTCCGGGAACGGAACCGCTTCCCCGCCCCGTCGCTTCAAAATCTGCGGCATCGGGAAAATCCCAACCTGGCCGGGGGCCCGGTCATTCCAAACGGCCTTCCGTGAGTTGCCTCCCTCAGATTTTCCTGCAACTTCCCTCCAACCATGACGCTTACGCCTGAACAAAAGGTAACGGTCGCCACCTGGATCGCCGCGGGTGACAATCTCTCCGCCGTCCAGAAAAAACTGCGCGAGCAGTTTTCCGTCACGATGACCTACATGGACGTGCGCTTCCTCGTGGACGACCTGAACCTGTCACTGAAAGACCCCACACCGAAGGTCGACGCCACGGATGTTTCCAAATCCGTTCCACAGGCAGGCGTCCCCAAACCCGGTTCACCCCAAGGTCGCGCCGCCTCCGATGACGCTGACGCCGGGATGGCGGACGGGGCCCTTCCTCCCGACGACTCGCCGGACGAAGGGGAGGATCTCCCACCGGACGAATCCGGCGACCTTCCAGCTGATGGAGCACCGAGCGTGACCGTTGACGTTGACAAGGTCACGCTCAACCCCGGCGCGCTCGCCAGCGGCTCCGTCACCTTCAGCGACGGTGTCACCGCCAAATGGATCGTCGACAACTACGGACGCCCAGGCTTCACCGAGGTCAGCAAACCCGGCTACCGCCCGAAGCCGGCGGAGGCGCAGGCCTTCATGCAGGAGCTCAGCCTGCAGCTTCAGAAGCGCGGTTTTTGATTTCTCGTCGGCAAATGAGCCTGCTCCGAGGTGGCGCCATTGCCTATTGCGCCAGCCACTTCGCAAACCACGCGTGAACCTCGGAATACCAGAACCTGCTGTTCTCGCCGCGAAGTATCCAGTGGTTCTCCTCGGGAAATACGATCAGCTTGCTGGGAATCCTCAGCCGCTGGTGGTAGCTCCATGACTCAAGCGTGTTGTTGAAGGGCACCCGGTAGTCACGCTCACCCACCGTCAGCAGCATGGGAGTGAGCCAGCCTGTTCCCTTCGCATGATTGCCTGCAAGGCGCACCGGATTCTGCTCTTTCCAGACCGCGCCCTGCTCCCACACAGGCCCGCCCGCACTCACCTCGCGGTGAAAAATGCTGTCGCTCGTCGCCCACTGGCTCTCGAGGTTCACGAGCCCGGCATGGGCAACGAGCGCACGATACCGGGTTGTCGTTGCCTGCAACCAGTGGGCCAGGTGCCCGCCATAACTCGCCCCCCCGGCGACCTGCCGGGATCCGTCGATGAAGCCGAATCGCCTGATCGCCTCGTCGGCGGCCTCATTGATTTCCTCCGCCGGACCTTTCAGGGGATCCCCCTGGATCGCCTGCGCAAACGCCTCCGAATAGCCGCGCGATCCTGAATAGTTCGTGAGGACCATCACATATCCAGGCGAGGCCAGCAGATGGTAGTTCCAGCGGATGCCCCACGCATTCTTGAACTGCGGCGAAGGCCCTCCGTGCAGCATGACAAACAGGGGATACTTTTTCTTGGGATCAAAGTCGGGCGGCTTGACGATGAGGCTGTGAATTTCGCGCCCTCGCGAACTTCGAAAACGAAATGACTCCAGCGGGGGCAGGTCGAGCTGGGCCAGCCGATCCTCATTGAACCGCGTCAGCGGCCTCCATTCCAATTCCGCCAGGTCGACCACACCGACCTCGGGCGGACATACGGCGCTCTCGCGATTCGCAACCATTGTGGCACCGGCGATAGCCAGGCCGGAAAAAACGCCTTCGCCCTTGATAGGAGCAGCGCTCACCGCACCGCCTGCGGCCTTCACGGAGTAGAGCTTGATCTGCTCGGCATCCTCCGCGGTGAAATAAATCGTTCGGCTGTCCCCGCTCACAGAAAAACCACTGACCGAAAGATCGAGTTCTGAGGTAAGAATAGTCCGCTGCTTCGCATCGAAGGGCCACGGGAAGCTCGCAATGCGGTCATGGTGGTACACACGACCATCGCCACCGGCAGTGTGGTCCGCCAGCAGCGCCTTGCCGTCCGGCCTGAATGTCGGTGAACCATAGCTGTCCGCACCGGTGGTCAGGACTTTCGGTTCTCCGCCCTCAACGCCCACGATAAACAATTGGGTGGCGACCGCCTGATAGGCACTCTTGTCGCGATCAAGTGTCGCGGCAAACACCACGTGTTTCCCGTCCGGCGTCCAGGTCGCAGGCAATTCCTCCCCCGCCTCCGATTCCTTTCCCGAAAAGCCGGGCGATGCGGCCATTCGTGTTTCCGCAAAAAGATCCCGCGCCATCGAGCCCGGCTTTGCCTGCTGGACAAAAAGGTGCGCCTGCCTGCGGTCGAGCCACTTGTCCCAGTACCGGATCGGAAATCCCTCATGGACGTGCGCATGCCACTTCCTCGCCTTCTCCTCCCTGGCCTCCTTCACGTTCGCCGCGTCGTCGGCGGCATCGGGATAAACCTCGCTGGTGAACAGGAGGTGGGTACCGTCGGGGCTCCATCGCGGTGTGCGCGCGCCCGTCGAAAGCTGCGTGAGACGCACCGCCTCACCCCCGGCCATATCCAGACAATAGATCTGGGGAACCTCGTCGGGCTCGCGCCTCGCTGAGAACGCAAGGCGACGTCCATCCGGACTCCAACTCGGATCGGATTCAGTCCCCTTCGTGCGCGTCAACGGGCGGGGTGCCTGCGTACCATCCGTGGAGGCGATCCACAGATCGCTGGTCTGGTCCTTTGCGTCGTAGGCCGGCTCCGTTACCTGAAACACAACCCAGCGACCGTCCGGACTCACCGTGGGGCGGCCGACCCGTTTCATCAGCCAGACGTCTTCGTGAGTGATGACACGTTTGCCCGCCGCGGCCGCAACGGCAGACAACAGCAGGACCACCATCCATGCGAACAGGGGAGATCGAATCGACATGATGGCTCCAGGATGAACGTTCCGCCTCACCGCCGCCAGTCTGCAGTTGGCGGCGTCGCTCCGGGCATCCACCCATTCGCACAGCCAAGCGACAGAAGAGCCGCACGGAAACGGCGCGATCTGGCGGTATGCCGAAGCCAGCGCTTGCGTGATCGTGACCAAGGACGAGGACTTTTGCCTTGCGCGTGCAGACGACCGAAACCGGCCCGTGCGTCTTATGGCTGCGTGTGGGCAACACGTCCAATGCCGCCCTGCGGGCTTGGTTCGTGCCACGAGTGCCGCAGATCGTGGCCTTGCTCACCCAAGGCGTGCGGCTGGTGGAAATCCGGTAGCCGCTTCCCTCTTTGGCCGCTGAAAACGCTGCGTCCGGAGTCGCGGGCCTCGTTGAACCGCCTTCGCGGTCGAAATACTCCAGAGCGATTCTGAGATCCGATTGAACTGCGCGGTGAAAGTGGAGCTTCACCTTCCGACTTCACGACAAAGCTGCTCCCAAGTGATCGATGCTTTCGGATGCCTCCGCATTTCGTCGCCCCGTAGGCACGCTTCGGCCAAACCTTCGTCCTCGTCTTCAAGGACCGGCGGCAAACGATCGAGCAAATCGGCAGCCAACTCATCCTCTTTCCAGCCTTCCGCTTCTCTATACGTCAAGAGTCAGCAACTGAC
>JAGOJU010000095.1 GCA_017994935.1 Opitutaceae bacterium | reverse complement strand
CCGCCCTGAAGGAGGTGCGGGATGCGATCACGGCGTTTCGCGACAGCGGAAAGCCGGTGCTTGCCTACCTCAGCGATGCTGGCACGCGCGAAATTTACCTTGCCTCGGTCGCCTCGGAACTGGTCCTTGACCCCTATGGCCAGGTGGCGTTGCCCGGGCTTGCCAGCGAACCGATGTTTTTTGCCGGGGCCCTGGATAAGCTGGGGGTCGGAGTGCAGGTCGCCCGGGTCGGCAAGTACAAGTCCGCGGTTGAACCGTTTCTTCGCGAGGATCTGAGTCCCGAGAATCGCGAACAACTGCAGAAGCTCCTCGACGATCTTTGGTTGACGGTCCGGGACTCCATTGCGACCGCCCGGGACATGGCACCCGGGGCGCTGCAGGCGCTCGTCGACACCGAGGGCAACATCCGATCCGGGCCAGCCCTTGCGTCGAAGCTGGTGAATCGGGTCGCCTACCGGGATGAGGTGATCGCCGACTTGAAGAAGAAGACCGGCCAGGCCGGAACCAGCGAAAGCTTCAAGCAGGTTGCCCTGGCCGACTACGCGAAGGCGATACCCGCGGGCCCCGTTATGGCCGGTTCCGGCAAGCCGGGTGCTGCGGCTGCGAAGCGTGGAAAGGTGGCGGTGGTCTATGCCGAGGGCGCGATCGTCGATGGCGAAGGCCGCCATGGCGAAGTCGGTGGGGCGAGTTTTTCGCGGGAACTTAGGCGCTTGCGCCAGAATCCCGAGATCGCGGCCGTGGTGATCCGGGTCAACAGCCCTGGTGGTTCCGCCACCGCATCGGAGCACATTCTCCGTGAGGTCAGGCTAACCCGCGAGGTGAAGCCAACCGTGATCTCAATGGGTGGCTATGCGGCCTCGGGAGGCTACTGGATTTCCTCGTTTGGTGACCGGATATTTGCGGAGGATGCCACCATCACGGGTTCGATCGGCGTGTTCTCCATCCTCCTCGATGTTCAGCGACTCGCGACCAAGCTGGGTGTGACATTTGACGTGGTGAAGACCGGAAAGTTTGCGGACCTCGGCACGATATCGCGTCCCAAGACGCCCGAGGAACTTGCACTGTTCCAGCGCGACGCGGACTGGATCTACGGGGAGTTCCTGTCCCGGGTGGGTGAAGCACGCAAACTCGCACCCGGGCGCGTGCAGGAGATTGCGCAGGGCCGTGTCTGGTCGGGGGCTGATGGGTTGAAGGTGGGCCTCGTCGATGAGATCGGGGGACTTGACGCCGCCATTACCTATGCCGCGAAGAAGGCGGATCTGGGTGATGCCTACAGCGTCGTCGAGTATCCGCGCGCGAAATCCCTTCAGGACACGCTGCGTGAACTGGTTGAAGGCATGCAATCGACCGCGACCGGGCCGGGCATTATTGGGGAAATCAGTCAGCGGCTGCGAGAGCAGGCGGTCAGACTCACTCAGTTCAACGATCCGAGCCACCTCTACGCGCGCCTGCCGCTGGAGATCGTGGTGCGGTAGCACCGACTCATCCTGTTTCGCCCGACAACGCCATGCCACTCTCCAGGGAACATGTTCTCTCTCGCGAAATTTCCGCCACATTGATTCCGGCGGGCAACGCCGTCGCTCTCCCCGCGGGTACAAGGGTATTCGTCACCCAGGCGCTTGGTGGAAACCTCACGGTGCGCACCGACAGGGGATTGTATCGGATTTCTGGAGACGATGCGGGTGCAATCGAGGGCTACACACGCGATGTGGGGCCGGTTGATTTCGAGGTCTCCGAGACAGGGGGAGTTTTCAGTGAGGAACGAGTGTGGGAGGTACTCAGGACCTGCTTTGATCCCGAAATTCCCGTGAACATTGTCGACCTCGGACTCGTTTATGATGTTTCCGTGGAAGACGGGCCTGCCGGAGGCCGTTCGGTCGAGGTGAAAATGACGCTCACCGCCCAGGGATGCGGGATGGGACCTGTCATCGCGGAAGATGCCCGCGGAAAAGTGGCATCCCTTCCTGGAGTCGAGAGCGCCCGGGTGCATGTCGTCTGGGATCCCGTCTGGACCCCGCAAATGATCACGCCCGCCGGCCGCAAGGCGCTGGGTCTGGAATGAAGAGCCCCGTCCGCCACCTCAGGCGGCCAGCCATTGTTTGAGTACGCCCAGATCCTCGCGCATCATTGCTATCAATTCGGCGTCGTCCTTCCAACGGTACTCATGGTGCTGGCAGAGCGGGCCGCGGTAGGAGGATTCCTTCAATGTCGTGAGAAACGTGCGGTCCACCGTACCTTTGCCCAACTGACACTGTTGGGGAATCCATCCCATGTCGGTTTTTGTCCAGATGAAGTCCTTGAGGTAGACTGCGGTAAGATGCGGTTCGACGAGCTTGGCCTGGATGCGCCAATCCAGCCCGCCTTCGATCGTGGCGTGGCAGATGTCGAAGCAGAATCCGATGTGACGCGGATCCAGGTTCCTGATTGCGGAATAGATGTCCCAGATCGGCGCCCCCACATAGTTGCGGCCGGAGTGATTCTGATATCCCGCCTGGATTCCCAGCTCCGAACAAGCGGCGGCGATGTCCTTCAATTGCGCACTCACATCTGCGAGCTGGTCGGCCGGTGATCGCGAGAGGTCATACTTGTAGTAGCCAAGACGAATCCGCCGGACTCCCTGTTTCGAAAGTGCGCGCAGGGTCGTGTCCGCGTACTTTTGGTCTATGCGGGTGATATCCGTGGTTGCGACGAACATGTCGCAGCCGCGCCTTCTCAAGGCATCGACAAAGACGGGGAGGAGATCAGGTGCCTTCTCCGGCTCGATCTGACCCTTGGGGCGAACCGGGCATTCGATGCCGTTGAAACCGACTGAGGCGACAAGTTCAGCGGTCCTTTCGGCATCCAGATGCTGGAAGGCCTTTGAGAAAACCGCGATAGGCCAGCGGGCGGCGGCGGGGTCGCCGGAGGCCCTGGCCGGCGCTGAAGCGCCCTTTGCGGCGAGGCCCAGGGCGGAGACGGCGAGCGACGACTCGAGCAGGAAACGGCGGCGGGACATGGGGACCGGGGACGAAGCCGGAACAGGCGGCATGGGCATGGTGGAAGTCTGGAGATCGTCGGCTGTGGACGAAAGAGGGAAATTTCAAAACATCGGAGCGATGGCTTGTCATTCCTGGGGCAGGCACGAAAGACTTTCCTCATGACCGACGGGAAGTGTTCCGATGCCCCATCCTGCAAGCCCTGCCCGGATGATTCCACTGCCGCATGACATTTACACCCCGTAAGCCCGTTGCAGCGCTGATGGCCTATCTGCCGGCTGCGTTGTTCGCACTGCTGAGCAACTACTTTTTCACGGGCGAGTTTTTCACCCGCTACAACGATACCAGCGGCGACGTCTGGGGGAGGAGGCAGATTGCGGGCTCGGTGTTTCTTCTCCTCGCAATTGGCGCCAGCGTATGGGCTTTCAGGAAGCGGGATGATTATCCGCTTCCATCTGCGTCGGATGCCATTTCCGCACCGCCAGAACCCGGGCTGCGGGCATTTTTCCCGGCGCTGACAGCGTACCTCCTCTCAAACGTCATCTACCTGGTGATCGGGGAAATCCCGGTGGTGCGATGGACCTGGCTGCTGAGCATCGCGCTGCTGCTGTTCCCCCTGTGGCGGCAGTTCAGTCTGAAGTCATTGCGATCGATCGCCGCCTGGGAGTACCTGGTGCTCGTCATCATTGTCTTTCTGGCGTTCATTCTCCGGTACAACGACATCGACAAGCTGCCGCTGCATGTGGACAACGATGTGTCGATCATGGGCCTTCGTTCCCGACGCCTGATCGAGAACAGCGACTGGCGTTGGGTGGGGATGGCGATGACGGTACATCCCTTGTCGGAACACCAGTTCATTGCGTGGTCGATGCGCCTGTTTGGGGTGTCGCTGAGCGGACTGAGCATGTTCAGCATCCTGGCGGGCAGTGCGACTTGCATCGTTGTCTATGGCTACGGGAGGATACTGTTCAACCGCTGGGTCGGATTGCTGGCCGCCGCGTTTCTCGCGTTCAACTACGTCCATATCCATTTCTCCCGCCAGGTGTTCGGACCGTTGGCGACCCTTTTCGTGGCGGCGGCGGGGCTGTTTCTTGTCCATGGGCTTCGCAGCGGTCGTCTGCTAAGCTTTGCCCTCGGCGGCATCGCGCTGGGAGCAGGCCTGCTGGACTACTACTCGGCGCGCATCGGGCCGCTTCTGATGATCGGATTGTTTGTGCTGTGGTGGTTTCAGCGGAAGCGACAGATCCGGATCGGCTACCTTCATTGGGCAGTCGCAGTGCTGGGAATGCTTGTCGTGTTCGGTCCCAATCTGATCTACGGTGTGATCGAGTTCGCGCAGTTCAGCGGCCGCGGACGGGATGTCATCCTGTGGACGGATCCGGCCTGGGCGCACCTCAGCCAGAAATACGGCAGCAATGGCGATGCCATGGTGGTGCTTTGGGAACAGTTCAAACGGACCCTGCTGGCGCCGTTTTATTTTCCCGACGAGAGCACGATCTGTCATCTGCGGAAGCCGATGCTCGGCGCCTTCACGGCGCTCTGCTTCATCTTCGGGCTTGGTTTCTGCGTCAGGCGGTGCCTGCGTTTTTCACATGCGCTGCTGGTGCTCTGGGTGGGAGCGACGTTTCTGTTTGGGGGCATGCTGACGATCGATCCGCCATTCTGGCCGCATCTCAACATCGCGGTTCCCGGCCTCTCGCTGATCGCGGCGATCGGCATTGAGCGGCTTGTCAGACGGGTGACGATCGAGTGCGGCGGTGCCGTCAAGAAGCTGGCCCCGGCGGGACTGGCGGCCGTGGTGCTTTTCTCCGGCGTGCATGACTGGCAGGTGTATTATCGTTTTGCCCGGGACCACGCGGCGGGGCGGGTGATAGCGATGCGGCAGATCCGGAGCTTCTCCAAGGAACATCGCGTCTATCTCATCAGCCCCGAATACAAGTGGGAGCAGGAGACGTTTCAGTTTTTCACACCACAGATCGACGGGAGAAATCTCAGCGAGAAGGACCTGCTCAAGGACATTCCTCCGATCGACAAGCCGACGGTATTCATGGTCTTTGAGGGGACCAGTCCGGAAGTGCTGAAAAAACTCAATGCGGCGTTTCCCTACGCACGCCGGGAATCCTTCTGGGACGGATGGGGTTGGCCGGTCCTGACCCAGGTGGAGGTGTATCCCCCAAACTATGTTTTTTCGCCCCAGCGCTTCCGTCCGCCGGAACCCTACTATGTGGACTTCGCGGGTTGGCGGCTCGTCGCGCTTCTGCTGGTTCTAGCCATCGCGCTCGGAGCCTTGCTGATCGAACGGGAAACGAATGAAAAGCGTCCGCCTCCGACACCACCCGACGGCAAAGGCGGATGAGGTACCGTCGGATCCCTGCAGCCATCGGGAAATCCACATGAAATCCGCGTATCACCGAGGATCGGACAGCTCAGGTGTCGCGCGAGGGAATTGCCCATGAAGTCCAATCCATCCCGGACTGTAGGGGCATGCTCCGTCGTGGCTGGATTGTAGTTCAACGCTTGTAGGCCGCGAGTGCGCCGTGTGCCCGGCGTTGAGATCAATGCCATCATCCCGGGAGGAGTCTCCGGAAATTTGCCGCTTGCACAGAGTGCTTCTGCTTGCGCTCATGTCGGGTTTGCCATGATCGCTCCAGAAACCTTTTCCCACATCGAGGATATCAAGAAGCGCGCGGGTCACCTATGGAGGTTTCTTTGACGTCGAACAGAAGCAGCGCGAGATCGAGGCCATGGAGGCCCAGATGGGGGCTCCGGAGTTCTGGGACAACAATGAGCGGGCCCAGAGGCACATCGCAAAACTGAACGGCCTGAAGCGGGCGGTCGTGCCTGTCGCCGATTTCCACAGGAAGCTTGCCGATGTGGAGGTGATGATTGAGCTGATCGAGTCGGCATCGGATGCCGAGCGCGAGCAGTATGCCAGGGAGCTGGACCAGCAGGTGGCGGGCATGGCCGCGGAACTCGATCAGATTGAGATCGGTGCGTTCCTGACGGGGCAGTTCGACGCCAACAATGCGATCCTGTCGATCCAGTCGGGTGCCGGCGGGACGGAGTCGAACGACTGGGCGGACATGCTGTTTCGGATGTACACGCGGTGGGCGGACCGGCGTGGGTTTAAGGTGGAGGTGCAGGACGTCCAGGCGGGCGACCAGGCGGGAATCAGCAAGGCGACCATGCTGATCAGGGGCGAAAACGCCTACGGCTATGTCAAGGCCGAGCGCGGAGTGCATCGGCTCGTGCGCATCAGTCCGTTCGACTCCAATCAGCGGCGTCACACCTCGTTCTGCGCCATCGATGTGGTCGCGGAGATAAACGATGACATCAAGGTCGAGATTCCCGACGAGGAGTTGAGGATCGACGTCTACCGGTCTTCCGGGAAGGGCGGGCAAGGCGTGAACACGACGGACTCAGCGGTTCGTATCACCCACCTCCCCACGGGCCTGGTGGTGGTGTGCCAGAACGAGCGCTCGCAGCTCAAGAACAAGGCCTCCGCGATGAGCATCCTGAAGGCGCGGCTGTACGAGAAGCGCCAGGATGAGCAGCGGAGTGAAATGGAAAAATTCTACGGCGAAAAGGGCGAGATAGGCTGGGGAAGTCAGATCCGAAGCTATGTCCTGCAGCCCTATCAAATGGTGAAGGACCTGCGCACGGGGGTCAGCACGAGCGATACGCAGGGCGTGCTCGACGGCGACCTGGATCGCTTCATCACTGCCTGGCTGCGCGCGGGCTGCCCGAGGCATCGCAACAAGGACATCCAGATGGATGAGTGAAGGGCAAAAAGGGCGTTGGCCGATGCTTTAGAGCCTCTTTCCGCAAGCTTGCCCCCGACAGCGTAGTCGGAGTCCATTGGTCATGGCCCTGCACGTACGAGATCTTTGGGAGTGGGATCGGAAGATTGGACGCCGGGACTACTTTCTCTGGGGGCTATTGCTCGCGGCCATCAAATACAACATCGATCGTCTTGTCATTGTGATTTGGACCGGACGAGGTTGGTTTCCATTCGAGTACTTTCGGGCTCCGAACAGCCTTTCGGGTGATCGTGTCGATGGATTGTCCCTCCCACAGGTTATCACACTCCTTGCGCTTGCCATGCCATTTGTCGCCTGCGGAGTGCAACTGACTTTGAGGCGACTTCGTGATGTTGGCTGGCCGGCGGCGCTTAACGTTCTCTTTTTCGTACCGTTCGTGAATTTGATCTTCTTTGCGATTCTAAGCGTTCAGCCTGGTGCCGATCGACCTCGCCAGCCGGAACGTGACAACCTTCCCGTCTGGAAACGCGCGCTTGTAGGACGAAGTCAGCTGACCTGTGCACTGTTGAGCATAGGTATGAGTGTGCTGTTGGGGGTGGGCCTGTCGCTCCTCGGAACCTTGTTTCTCCGCAAGTATGGCTGGGGACTATTCGTGGGCATTCCTTTCATGATGGGTTTTTTCAGTGCGCTCTTTTACGGCGCCGTTTCTCCCAAAAGCTGGATCCAATGCACCCTTGCGGGCATGATGTCACTGCTACTTGTGGGAGCCATCCTGTTTGCGCTCGCGATGGAGGGAATCGTCTGTCTCGCCATGGCGGCTCCGATCGGAATGTTGCTCGCGTTCATGGGATCTACCGTAGGCTGGCTGGTGACGAGGCAAAAGAGTGCAGGTGAGGGAAGACTCTATGCCTTCTCCTGGCTGTTGCTTCCTGCGCTGATGGTGGCAGAGGCGAAAGTTCAATTGCCGGTCTCCCCATATTCGGTTGCTACTGAAGTCGACATCGGGGCACCTCCAGCGGTGGTGTGGCGGCACGTGATTGAATTCAGCGACCTTCCCCCTCCCCGCGAATGGATCTTTGCAGCCGGCATTGCGTATCCCGTCCGTGCGCGCCTCGATGGCCGGGGTGTGGGGGCCGTGCGTCATTGCGCGTTCTCCACGGGAGCCTTTGTTGAACCGATCACCGCATGGGATGAATCCGAACGTCTGGCCTTCGACGTGACAAGTCAGCCACCTCCGTTGGAAGAATGGTCATTCTATTCCCAAGTGCATCCTCCGCACCTCGACGGATTCTTTCGTTCGAAAAGGGGTGAATTCAGGCTCATGGCCCAGGACAACGGCCATACCTTGCTGCGTGGCACGACCTGGTATGAACAGGACTTCTGGCCCCAGCCCTATTGGCGCGTTTGGTCAGACTACCTGGTCCACCTTATCCATGGGAGGGTGCTTGCTCAGATAAAGTCTGAAGCCGAGTCGGCGTGGCAGCCGCCTTCCCCGCAATAGCGGAGTGTCAGCCGAGGCCTCTCCGCGCCCTCCGCGTCTCCGCGTGAGTCGTCTTCCCGCAATGGCGGAAGGTCAGCCGAGGGGCGCCGTCCACAGCTCCTCTTTGCAAATGGTCGGGGCGGTGAGATTCGAACTCACGACCTCTACGTCCCGAACGTAGCGCTCTACCAGGCTAAGCTACGCCCCGATTCATTTTCCCGGGCGGCAATTCGCCGGGGATGGGCAGAGATACATTTCACCTCGGCGGTCGCAAGTGCAAAAGCTGAAAGCCGGGATTTCATGTAAAACAACCTCGCGGCCCACAGCGGGATGGCGGCTGCATGCGACTGGCTTTTTGTGATGCACTCCTGCTGCAATCCGCCTCACTTCAGCTTTCTCAGCTCCCATGGACCCTCTGCAAGGACGGGATCCGAAATGCGGTTGAGATAGCCGGTGTCCATGTGGGGAAACTCGGTGCGTTCCATTGGACCGATAACCAGCCAGCCCGGCTTGATCCGATTCAGAATGGCGGAAGCCTCTGCAGAACCCGTGTAGATTTTCTCAACTTCAGCCGCGCGATCGAAAGCGCCTGGCATGCCGTGCAGCGTGAGGCCCGACGGGTTGGCTGCGACCACGCGCCTGCCGGCGAGGATGAGCACGGGATGATTGAGTTGCGTGCCCGTGAGTATCAGTGCATCGCGCGGCGTGGCGGCGATGACGGCCCGCGCGAAGCGTCGCTCCTCGGCGTTCGAAAGCACCGCGGGGGACCTGGCTTCGGAGACGATGGATTGCACACCCGTGGCTGTCATGAGGAGGAACAACAGG
Source organism: Opitutaceae bacterium (assembly GCA_017994935.1). Taxonomy (GTDB): domain Bacteria; phylum Verrucomicrobiota; class Verrucomicrobiia; order Opitutales; family Opitutaceae; genus UBA6669. The sequence continues at coordinate 1,806 of JAGOJU010000095.1, read as the reverse complement.
ATCGTGAGGTATCTGCCACCGGACATCCGCCTCCAGAATGTCGCGAGGAGCCAGGCGCAGCCGGCGGCCGCGGCGAGGCCTGCGGCGGCGAAGAGCTTGATGTTGTCAAAGACGTAGGGCTGAAAAACAACCAGATAGCCGAGCGGGAGGATCAGCCACCACCCGACTGTCTCGCGGCGGAAATGTCTTCCGGCAAAAAACCAGGCGACAAGGCCGAGTGTCACCCAAAGTCCGGTGTTCCAGACCCAATGTTCGAGCAGGGCCCCGAACGCCCCCGGCCGCCAGTCACCCACCATCCATCCGGGCGCAAACCTCACAAAGGGCGGATCCGAGCGGATCAACTGGGTGCGCATCCAGAGTATCTGAGGAATTGCGAGGGTTGCGCCCGCTGCTGCAGCGGCGAACCAGGCAATGGCATGATCCCGAGGGCGGTGCAGGACCGCCCAGGGAATGATCACGCAGGCCAGGATGACGAGTCCATGCGCGCTGATGAGCGGCAGCGTTCCCGCCAATGCTCCGGCAAAAACAAAGGTGCGGATCGGCACGGGAGTGCGCTCCAGCAGACTGCGGATCAACACTGCAATCGCGCATGAAATCGCGAGACCGAACAGCGCCACGCGCATCGGCCAGACGATGGCGGTGACGAGATTGTGAAAGTGGAGCTCGAGCGCCCAGTCGTTGGCGTAGTCGTGGGCCCAGAGTGCTGAGAACAGGGAGCCGCGCTCGTTCCACTCCTGCCAGAGGTAGAGCAGTCCCCAGCCGCCTGCGATATGCCAGAGGGCGAGCGCAAGAAAGGCGCGACCGCGCGTCTCGAGCCATCGGCGCAAAAGGCTCCACGCGGCCATCAGGAAGACCGCGGACGCGACAATGTTTCCAAAGCGGAAGGCGGCTGAAAGCGAGAGCCCCTGCACGTTCAGCCAACCCGCCTGAAAGTCCGGAAGGAACGGATAGCCCAGCGGCCAGTCCGGAACGTGCGGATAGCTCAACCGCGTGAGGTTGTCGCCCTCCGAGAAGGACGTCGCGAGAGCTGCATGAAACGACTGATCCTCCCAGCCCGCGCCCGCGCTCCAGAACGAGCCGCCGGAATCGCGCAGGCAGTGCCAGTAGTGGCCGGCGACGTGAAACAGCAGCAACGCGAGCGCGCCTGCGAGCACGCTGCGGTTGCCGTTCGAGCACCAGCGGCGCAGGGAGGAGCCCAGGGTCCGAAGGATTTCGACGGGTGCACTCCGGTCGAGGACGATCTCGAGTCCGAGAAGCGCTGCGAAGAGGGAAAAAACCAGTGGCAGCGACGCGGACATTCCCACGGTCCTCGCGGCCAGAAACGGACCCCAGCAGAGCGCTGCCAACCAGAGAGCGCCGCTCACGGCCAGCCACGGCATGGTGGCAGCGGGCCGCATGATGCGCCGCACGAAGATCGCCGACCACAGGCCGCTGACGAGCATCATGCAGACGAGGAGGACCATGTTCATGGCGAAAGGGGATCCGCGCAGGGATTTCCCCGGATACAGGTGCCGAGGAAAGCAGCGAGGGGTTTCCATGCGCGTCCGCGGTGGCTGATCCCGTTCTTTGCCGGCTCGCTCATTTCCGCGAAGGTGAGTGCAGAGCCGTCCGGAACAAAGAGCGGATCGTATCCGAAGCCCTGGCCGCCGCGCGGCGTGAGCAGCAGGTGCCCGTACGTCTTCCCTTCAAAGGTCCTCTCGATTCCATCGGGACCGACGAGCACGAGCACGCAGGTGAAGTGGGCGCCCCGCCTCTCGCGGGGAACTGAAATCATCGTCTCGACAAGTTTGCGCAGGTTGGCGGCGG